>JBFOMG010000011.1:0-69639 GCA_040830725.1 Rhizobiaceae bacterium | reverse complement strand
TCCCGCGCTCTTTGCTGCAGCATCGCCGCGACGACGACGATCAGCCGCCGCAATGCCGATTCCGCCGGGCGCAGAATGCGAAGCACCGACCGCCGCAGCGTGTCCTCACGCTGCACCAGCGTCAGCAGTGTCTCGACAACAAAGCCGAGTTCCCTGCGGTTCCTGTTAATGGCAGTCTTCCAGTCGTCCATACCCGCTTCCCGGTTTGGTTGGAGAGTGTGCGGGAGGTTGCGGGGGCGTGGATAGATTTGGCGTGGAATCTATCTCTTCCCTTGCGGGAGAGAAAGCAAAATCAACACCTTAGCGGCAGCTAAGTGTTAGATTTTGCAAGAGAGGGGGTAATCTTCTCCGCGAAAGCCGCGGTCATCGACCCCCCCCCGGCCAACAACCCGAGCCCCTCTCTGGTCTTTTCTAAGCACTTACTCGGGCTTGCCCTCGTAAGCCCAAGAAAAGACTTTCTCCCCCGCAAGGGGGGAGATAGGGAGCTCCAGCGCTTTGTCTGTGCGTGGATCCTCGGGCGAGGATGACGGAGGGTGGGACGGTGCCGATTAGAAACTAATTTAGCGGCATTTCGATGGTTTTCATGATCCTGTCGGTTTCGGAAAGGATTTTGATAATCTTCTGGTAGTGGCGGATGTCATCGAAGGAAAGTGCGCGACCCTTGCGATCCTTTAGCCATTTCTGTGCCGGTTGGTAACCGCCAATGAAGAAGTTCCAGGCGACTTCAGGAACGTTCTCGAAACATTGCTCGTCATTGATAAAGACGCGCTCGCCTTCATACTTGACGTTGCCAACGATTGATTTGCCCTCGCCGGTAAAGGTGTAGGGCGTGTCGCCAATCGCGTCATCTTCCATCAAATGCAGGCGACGCAATAGCGTTCCCCGTTCCTGCACATCGTGGAACACTTCGGGTGACGGCGGATAAGGTATGCGGGGAAAATCGATCTTGAGAAATTCTTTGTAAGTCTCGCGATAGGCCGGGCAGTGCAGCACGCCATAAATATAGTCGAAAATGGCAACTTCGTTCGGGCGGCCGCTTTCGCTGTAGCGAGGCGTGATGTCGGGCGGATGGCTAATTTCTTGCTCACCGTTTGAGGTTGTAGCCTGTCCCGTTACGGCCTTTTCAATTCTGCGGCGGATATTTGCATCCATGTTGACTCGGATAGATTGGTCGAGCTCACCTACAACGGGACAAAGATAGAGCGGGAGGTTCATTGCATTGGTTGCAGTAGTTCCCGACAAAAATATCGCTTCTGATTGTTTCGTGGTTACAAAGCAATGGGCGAAACGATAGTCCCTTACTTGCTTTGAAACCAACAGGCCAAGCTGAGTGCGATTTGCATAGTGGTTCATAACCTCACTTCTGTTTCTCGCAACTGAGCGAGGATCGTTCCAAAGATAGTGAGTTTCAAATGGGCGATATGACAGCGGTTGTATGAACAGCGCTTTATCGCTTTCGGTGGCCTCGGGAAAACGCTCTTCAAACTCGTGAGTCCTTTTTGCGACCAATTTTTTGTCAGCGCCAGTTACGATGCCATTGGAGAACACCGGCATTAGCTGATCGATTGGGAAACCGAGCTCCCATGTCGGTTCGAGATCGTACTCCCAAGATTGAAAAAAGTACCTCGGCGCTCTGATTTCTACGCTTTTTTCATCACCGTTTATGAATTTGTCGCTTTGAAGCCTTTTAAATTTCGAACTGGCCGATCCAAAGAAATCTCGGCGCAGAAGCGTTGCGTCTTGGTTTGGCTTCGATTGTCCGGACGCTCTCTTCTTCTTTGTAGCAACAAGAATTGCGACACCTGGTTTGATCTGAAACACAGGCTTGTCCTTAGGCGCATCCGGTGCAACTTCTTTCTTCTGAGCGCTTCCATGCAGATCCAAAATCCAGATTTTGTCGAATGTTTCAAGCAAATGCCAACGCATGCCGCGAAAGGTCGGATTGTCGAGATAGCCGTGATTTGTGACGAATCCGAGCACGCCCTCGCCATTCTTCTCGATCAGGTGCGACGACATGCGGATAAACTTCACATAAAGGTCATTGATCCATTTTGGATTGCGTTCTTTGAGTTTCTCCTTACCGCCTGGTTCCTTTTTATAATCCTCCATGAGTTCACCGAGCCAACCCTCGGATTTGCCGCCTTCCCCGAGATATGGCGGATTGCCGATTACGCACATAACCGGGATATCGCGTTTGACGGTGTTGGCCAGCTTTGCCTCATTCGACAGAAAATGAGCAAACGGCAGTGTCTGGTTGGCCGCTTCGCCTTCTTCCAGACTGTTTGTAAGGTAGACTCCAAGGCGCGGTGCGTTGGTACCAGTCGGCTTGTAGCCCATCTCGGTCAACGTCATGTCGAGTTTCAGGTGGCACATGGCGTAGCTTGCCATCAGGATTTCGAATCCATGCAGTCTGGGGATCAACTCCTTTTCGACATAGGATGACCACTGACCAGGCGTGAAGTCCTGTATTTTGGGCGCAATCTGCTTGATGACTTCGGCCAGAAACGTGCCTGTGCCCGCCGCAGGATCAAGAATCTGTACCCGGTGCATCTCCTTTGTCTCGATCACCGGCTTGGCCTTACCGCTTTTGGTAGTGACTGTTTGTCCGGAGTACCAATCAACCTTAACCTTCGATGTATCGGCCAGTCCCTCCTTCAATCCAAATTCACTCTGCAGCACATCATCGACTGCGCGGACTATGAAATTGACCACGGGTTCCGGCGTGTACCAGACGCCACGTGCCTTGCGTTTCTTCGGATTGTATTTCGCGAGAAATGTCTCGTAGAAATGAATGAACGGGTCGTTCCGAGCGGTAAATTTGCCGAAATCCCTGAACAGTTCCGGAAGGTCTGTAGCTTGAAAAATTTCGGCGAGCTCATCGACCGTGCGTCTAATAGCATCGTCGAGACCGGAACCGGCCACATATTCGAACAATTTCCGCAAGAATGGGTTCGATTTGGGTAACAGCGTCAACGCTTCCTCGCGGGTGAAACTGTCTTTGGTCTCATCATGCAACCGAGCGGCGAACATACCGTAGGCGATTGTTTCGGCGTAAATATCAGAAAACTCCTCAACCGACAGATCGTGGATCAACTGATCTTTGAAAGCCAAAAATTGCCCCGCCAGCTCCGACTGCAGGTTTTTGTCCTTTTTCAGCGTGTTGAACAGGATATCCTTGATGAGGACGGACTTGCCGGCCATCATCTGCGCCAGACTTTCCGCTGATGTGATTGTTTGTAGGCGCTCTGCGGCGAAGTCTTTTAGCTGGTTGGAAAGTGCGTCGAACTCATCCTGTTTGGGCTGGATACCCAATCGATAATCGGCAATCGAGAATTCTCGAACGAGCTCTCCTTCCTTGTAAAACCGGAAGTCGAGGCAATTGGTATAGATCAGGTTTGGCAGTGCTTTGGTATAGCGTTCGAACTGCTTCTTGTTGGCTTCGTTCATCGTTTTTGGAGCGATGTCGATACCGATGTCTTTGGCCTCACAATGACCGATGGTGATCTCGCCCCGCTGAAACACAAAATCCGGACGTCCGACTTTGACGGCTGTCGGCTCGTTGATAGCGGCGACGTCTTCAGCGACTGAATCGAACAGAGAGTTTAACGCCGGGCGATATGAATGTTCTGTGGCGGCGCCAGTCGCATGGATGCGCCGCACCTCGCCCAAATAATTTGCGATGTCGATTGCCGTGATCCCCCCAGATTCACGTTTGGTTGCCTCTGATGTTCACAGAAGCAACGCAGACACACGAAATGTCTCACAACCCCTTTCCTCATTACACCATACACGCTATAGTCGCAAGTGGAGCGGACCACTCGCCTGCTCCGGGGCGTGGAAACCCCACGCGAAGCGGCTGACATCAGCCGTGAAATGGTGTCTCCTCGATTTCCTAGGGGTCGGGGAGGCATTGGCGCATGTTCAGGGCGAATGCCTAAAGGCCAGTGCGGCCGTCTTCGCGCGGTTTTCTAACTCCCCGGCTGCTTGGGTTTCCCGAGTGGCCGTTTTCATTTGTCCGGGATCGCGAATTGGTTCCGGGCGAAAAAGTGGAGGACGGCATGCGCGATGAACAACCAAAAAAATGCTGCGGTTTTCTGCCGGGTCCCCGCTGCCTGCGGCAGCGTCCCGGCGTTCGCTTCGCCTTTCACCGTGCCACCGGCACGGCGAATTCGCGTTCCGCGAACCGGCTGCTCACTCCCCGGCTGCTTGGGTTTCCCGAGTGGCCGTTTTCATTTGTGGTGCCGTTTGTGCGTGGACCCTCGGGTCAAGCCCGAGGGTGACGGAGAGTGGGGATGCGTTGCGGCCAATCGCCGAGTCTCGTGACTAGCGTCGGTCCATAACGCGGGTCGTCATCCTCGGCGTTCCGGCGGGCGATTGATTCACTGGATCAATCGCTGATCCGCCTCCAAACCCGAGGATCCATGGCTAACGGAAACGAAGGGGCATTCGTGCCGTCGGGGCTCCGGCGGTGAGGTGAGAATGTGTGCGTCTTCGCCCCCCTTGAGGGGGAGAAAGTCTTTTCCTGCGCTTACGAGGTCCTTGCCCGAGTAAGTGCTTGGAAAAGACAAGAGGGGGGATAAATTTATGGGGCACCGATCCCCCTTCTTGGAATTTCTAACGTTTAGCCTGCGCAGTATGCTCGGCTAAGCCGTTGAAATTCCATTCTCCCCCTCAAGGGGGGCGAAGGGGCTCCGAGCCGGGAGACCTTTCTTGGAAGACTACTCAATCATCCGCGACATACTCGAGACCTGGCGGTCGACCACCGATTGGGTCAAGGCCGTGGTGGTGATCACCATTCCAAGCCAGATCGTCTTTCTGATCCATCAGGTGCTGCGCTTCCGCGCCGAGCAGCGGCAGATGCTGATCGATGAGCGTGAGGCGGCGACCGAGGCGATGACAGAACAGCGCGTGCGGGAACTGGCGGAAGCGGAGTTCTGCCGCATCATCGCCGAGATGGAACGGACGCGAAGGGAGGGGGAGGCGTCGGCACCTGCCAAGCGGATCAGCGAGGGCGGGCAGCAATGGCGGGCGTGAAACGGCGCAGGTGGCGGTGGGTTCCGAAGCGCGGGAAGTTTCGGAAACGGTTTCGGAGAATAGGGCGGAAGGTGAGGCGGCGGGCCTGATCTCTCCCCTTGCGGGGGGTGAGCAGCCGGTTGGGCCGAAGGCCCAAATCGACGATCCTGCGAATCGTCGATAGGCCAGCGAACGCCGGGACGCTGCTGAAAGCAGCGGGGACCCGGCCGGGCGAGAACCAAAGCCCTCGCGCCAAGCGCGCTTCGGGCGTTCATCGCTTGGAAAGCGTTGCTTTCCATTCGCGTTTCGCGAACCGCGCCTCACCCCCCTCTTGGAATTTCTAACGTTTAGCCATCGCTGCCGCTCGGCTAAGCCGTTGAAATTCCATTCTCCCCCTCAAGGGGGGCGAAGACAGCGCGCTTCGTTTTCTGTTGATGGCAGTTTCCCAGTTCAAGGTCGCTTCCCGGTTTGGCCGGAGAGTGTGGCGGAGGTTGAGGAGGCGTGGATAGATTTCGCGCGGGACTTATCTCTCCCCTTGCGGGAGAGAAAGCGATTTCAGTTTCTTAGCCGAACGAAGTGAAGGCTAAGTGCTAGAAATCGCAAGAGAGGGGGTGCTCAACTCTCGGTGCCTTCACCCCCGCTCTTGCAAAATCTAACACTTAGCTATCGCTAAGATATTGATTTTGCTTTCTCGCCCGCCAGGGGCGAGATAGGCTTGGCGCATGCGTCAGCGCCCTCCTGTCAAACACCGCGACTACGCCCGAGCGATGCGGGCAGACGCCACCAAGTCTGAAAACATGCTGTGGCAAGCGCTTCGCCGTGGGCAGTTGGAAGGCATGAAATTCAAGCGGCAAGTGCCGATTGACGGTTTCATTGTTGACTTCATCTGCTTCGAGCATCGGTTGATCATCGAAGTGGATGGCGCTCAGCATTCAGCCTCCGAGGCTGACCAGAAGCGCGATGCCCACTTTGCCAAGGAGGGCTTTCGAACGCTGAGGTTCTGGAATGATGATGTTACGAGAAATCTCGACGGGGTCTGCAAAGAAATACTAATGGCTGTTGGCTACCAGATTTGAGGATTCGTCAACCCGCAAGGGAAGAGACAGGAGCTCCTAACACACCGTGCTGAACCGCTCGGTCATCACGTCGAGCACCTCGGCCGGGTCGCGTTTCCACCAGTTTTCGGCCGAGAAGATTTCGACCTCGCAATAGCCGTCATAGCCGGCGGTTTCGACTGCGGCGCGCAGCGCTTTCAGGTCGGCGACACCGTCGCCCATCATGCCGCGGTCGAGCAGCATGTGGCTGGTCTCTTCCAGCCAGTCGCACAGATGATAGCCGAGGATGCGCTCCGAACCGGCCTCGATCAGGCTTTCGGCCAGCGTGGTGTCCCACCAGACATGGTAGACATCGACAGCGATGCCGACATTGGCGGCGCCGGCCAACTCGCAGACGCGGGTCGCGTCGCGCACCGTCATCAGGCAGGTGCGGTTGCCGCCGAACATCGGATTGAGCGGTTCCAGCGCCAAGTTGACGCCTGCTTGCGCGGCGTATTCGGCCGCCGCGGCGACGCGGTCTGCAAGGATCTTCTGGCTTTCAAGCACGCCCTTGGTGCCGGGCTCGGTGCCGCCGGTGACCACGGTCAGCACCGTCGTGCCCAGCGCTGCGGCCATGTCGATGGACGCGCGCACATCGTCCATCAGCGGATCGGGCGTGGCCGAGCCGACAAGGAAGGGCGTGCGGCACAGACCGACCACCTGCATGCCGGCAGCCCGCACCCGTTCGCCGATTTCTGTCGCGCGGTCGCCAATCTCGCGGCGCCAGAAAACGATGCCGCCGAGCCCGCGTTCGGCGCAGGCGTCGATGACCTGTTCGGGCGACCAGCCGGCGCCATGGCCGTCGAGAATGTGGCCGAGCGTGGCGGTGTTGAGCGCCAGCATCGAATGGTCGGAAGAAAAGTCCCGCATCACGCGCCGTAGAGTTTGATCAGCGACTGCATGCGTCCGACCGCCAGATCCGGGTCGAGCAGCACGCCGGCCTGGTCGGCCAGCTTGAAGCAGTCGACGAAATAGGGCAGGGGCCGCATCGCCTGGGCGCCGCCGAGCATGATGAAATGGTCCTGGAAACCGTTCAGCCAGGCGAGGAAGACGACGCCGGTCTTGTAATACTGCGTCGGGGCGCGGAAGATCAGCCGCGCCAGCGGCACGGTCGGGTCAAGCGTGGCGCGGAAGCCTGCAGTGTCGCCCTTGCCGAGCTGGTGGACCGCCTTGGCGGCGGCGGAGGCCAGCGGATCGAAAATGCCCAATAGCGCGTGCGAATAGCCTTCCTCGTCGCCGGCGATCAGTTCGGGATAGTTGAAATCATCGCCAGTATACATTTTGACGCCGTCAGGCAGGCGGCGGCGCATGACAATTTCCTTGTCCTTGTCGAGCAGCGACATCTTGATGCCGTCGACCTTTGCTTCGCTGCCGGCGATGACGGCGAGCGCGGTTTCAAGCCCGTCCTCGAAGGTTTCAGCACCCCAATAGCCTGCCAGCGCCGGGTCAAACATGTCGCCGAGCCAGTGCAGGATCACCGGTTCGTCGCAGGCGGCAAGGACGTCGCGGTAGACGGAGATGTAGTCGTCTGGTCCGCTGGCGACCTTCGCCAGGGCGCGGCTTGCCATCAGGATGATGCGGCCGCCGACCTTCTGGATCGCTTCGACCTGCTCGAAATAGGCGGCGCGGACATCGTCGAGCGAGCGGGCGTCGGCCGGGTTCAGCTGGTCGGTGCCGCAGCCGTTGAACACCAGCGCATCAGGCAGTTCGGCTTTGGTGCGGGTGATCAGTTCCAGCGCGCCCGGCCAGTCGAGCCCCATGCCGCGCTGGGCCGTGTCCATCGCCTCGGCAATGCCGAGACCGAGACCGGCGAGATGGCGGCGAAACACCATGGTCGCCTCCCAGTCAACGGTCGCCGGTCCGCTCGGATCGTTGCCGGTGAACGGGTCGGCGACGACATGGGCAGCCGAAAAGACCACCCGGGCCGGATCGCTGCCGAGGCTGGTTTTTTCAACCGGCGAACCGGTCAACTGATAGTCGGCCAGCCGGCCGGAACTGTCGGGAAGGGAGATTTTCATTCAAGTTTCCTCAAAAACGGGGAAGCAGCATGCCGCCATCGACCGCGATGGGCTGGCCTGTCGTATAGGGGATGCCGCCGGTGGCCAGCGTGGCGACGACGGTGCCGAGTTCTTCCGGCTGGCCGACGCGCGGGAACAGGCACAGGCCTTCCTCGGCTCGTTTCTGGTAGCTGGCAATCACGGCCTGGGTCATCTCGGTGGCGATCAGGCCCGGACGGACATCGAATACCGGTATGTTCTCTTCGCCAAGCCTGGCGGCGAACACATTGGAGATCATCGCAGCAGCGGCCTTGGAGGCGCAATATTCGCCACGCGGCACGGCGACGGCCGTGGCGTTTGACGAGGTGATGTTGATGATCGAGTAATTGAGCGCGGGATCGCGCTGGCGCTTCAGCAGGCGTTTGACATGGGCCTGGGTCAGAAAGAACATCGCCTTTGCGTTGACGTCGAGGCAGCGGTCATAGCTCTCCTCCGTGACGTCGAGCGGATCGCCCCTGCTCATCACGCCGACGCCGGCATTGTTGACCAGCGAGGTGATGGGCCCGAGCGCATTCTCGATCTCGGCGAGGATCGCGTCATGCTGATCGATCTTGCTGACGTCGAATGCCGCTTTGTGGGCCTTCTGCCCTTCGGCTTCGATTGATTTTGCCGCCGCATCCAGTTCGTCATTGTCGCTGCGTGCGTTGAGTGCGACATCGAACCCCTTGCGCGCCAGCGCCACCGCTGAGGCCAGTCCGATGCCGCGGCTCGATCCGGTTACAAATGCTACCTGCCCGCTCATGCCGAGGCTCCATGTTTGATCAGCTCGCGCGCGATGATCATTCGCTGGATCTGATTTGTTCCTTCATAGATCTGGGTGATCTTGGCATCGCGGTAAAGGCGTTCAACCTCAAATCCACGGATATAGCCGGACCCGCCGAACACCTGCACCGCGTCGGCGGTGCGGGCAACGGCCATGTCGCCGGCAAAGCACTTTGCCATGGAGCAGGCCTTGGTGGCGGAAACGCCGCTGTCGATTTTGCTGGCCGCCGAATGGACCAGAAGACGGGCCGCCTCGATATCCTTGGCCATGTCGGCGAGCAGCCACTGCACGCCCTGGAACTCGACAATGGCCTGTTTGAACTGTTTGCGCTGTTGCGCATAGTCGACCGCAGCTTCCAGCCCTGCCTGGGCAATGCCGACGGCAAGCGAGGCGATGCCGACGCGCCCCTTGTCCAGGACGCTCATCATCATGTGGAATCCGCGATTTTCCTCACCGAGCAGCGCATCTGCAGGCAGGCGCACGTCGGAGAAATTCAATGCGCCGACCTGGCTGGCGCGCTGGCCCATCTTGTGTTCCTTGGGTCCGCGTTCGACCCCGGCTGCGTGCAGGTCGACGATGAATATCGACATGCCGCGATTTCCAGCCTCCCGGTCTGTCCGCGCAAGCACAAAGCCGACGTCGGCGACGGGCGCATTATGGATCCATATTTTGCCACCGTTCAGGACCCAGCCATCGCCGTCGCGAACCGCTTCGGTGCGGATCCCGGATACATCGGTGCCCGCTTCCGGCTCGGTGATGCAATAGGCAGCCCTGGTCTTGGCGGAAGTCACGCCAGCAAGCCATTTCTGCCGCTGCTCGTCGGTTCCGTGGCGGACCAGCAGGGTGGAGATCAGTTCGACGAGACCGCATTGATCGGCAACCGAGGAATAGCCGCGCGACAGTTCCTCCATCACCAGGGCGTAGGTGAGGGTATCGAAGCCCGGTCCGCCCATTGCTTCGGGAACGCCGATGCCGAACAGGCCCAATTCGCCCATCTGGTCGTAAATCTCACCGGGGAATCGTTCGTCGCGATCCAGTTCTTCCGCCACGGGCCGGATGACATCGTCAGCAAAGCTGCGCGCCATGTCCCTGACCTGCTGGTGTGTGTCGTTGAGATACATGAATTCTCGCCATTTGTAACTAATTGGTTACTTATAACGAACCCTGTGGATGTGCGTCAAGTGTCGTTATCCGTCTTGCGGTGCGTTTCAGGTTGAGTTATATAACCATTTAGTTACTTATGGAGAGGTCGATATGAATCCTGATGCAAAAAACAAGTTCGGGCGAGTGGATCTTGATGTCACCGCCTTTGGTTTCGGCACCGCACCGATCGGCAATATCTTCAGGGAGATTGATGAAGAGACCTCTGATGCCATGATCCAGAAATCCTGGGATCGCGGTGTCCGCTATTTCGATACCGCGCCCATGTATGGGCATGGACTGAGCGAGCTGCGGACCGGCTATTCCCTGCGCTGGAAGGAACGCGACGATTTTGTGCTGTCTTCAAAGGTTGGCCGCATTTTGAAACCTGCGCGCAAACAGGACATCGCATTCGAGCCCTGGACCAATGCTGGCCGGTTTACCATGCATTTCGACTATTCCTATGACGGCACGATGCGGTCGTTCGAGGATTCGCTGCAGCGGCTCAATCTGGAACGGATGGACATCTGTTTCATCCACGATATCGACGTCTTCACCCGCGGGGATGAGCAGCCGGAGGTTTTCAAGCAGGCCATGGACGGCGCCTGGAAGGCGCTTGAACAGTTGCGCAATGAGGGCACGGTCAAGGCGATCGGCGTAGGGGTCAACGAATGGGAGGTCTGCCATGCAGCGCTTGAACAGCGCGATTTCGACTGCTTCCTGCTTGCGGGCCGTTACACGCTTCTGGAGCAGGATTCGCTCGACAAGTTTTTACCGCTTTGCGAGGAACGCGGAGCTGCGGTGGTTGTCGGCGGTGGTTTCAACTCGGGAATTCTGGCGACTGGCGCCGTGGAAGGGGCCAAATACAACTATGCCCCGGCACCGGCTGACATCATGGAGAAGGTCCGAAACATCGAGGCGGTTTGCCGTGACCACAATGTGCCGCTGCCGGCGGCCGCACTGCAATTCGTCGTCGCGCATCCGGCAGTTCCGACCTTCATGGCCGGCACCCGAACCGTGCAGCAGCTGGAGCAGAACCTTGAATGGTTCAGTCACCCAATCCCTTCTGATTTCTGGGCGGAGCTGAAATCCAAGGGCCTGCTTCGCGAGGATGCACCGACGCCACAATGAACAGTGCCATCCCTCCCGGCCGTTACGGCTTTGACGACCTGTCGGTTGGCGACTGTATTGAGACAGCATCAACAATCGTTTCAGCGGAGGCTATCGACACGTTTGCGGATCTGACTGGCGACCGGTTCGAGATTCACATGAGCGACGACGCGGCGGCCGCGCACGGCTTTGACGCGCGGGTGGCGCATGGCCTGCTGGTACTGTCACTGGTCGACGGGCTGAAAAATCAGGCACCGGCCCAGTTCAAGGCGCAGGCATCGCTTGGCTGGAACTGGTCGTTCAGGGCGCCGGTGATTGCGGGTGACGAGGTATCCGCCAAAATCGTTGTCGCCGAAAAACGCGAGATTGAAGATAAAAGCCGGGGAATTCTCCGGCTTGAGTTTGAAGCGGTCAATCAGCGCGGTGAGTGTGTGCAGAAGGGCGAGAACCTGCTGATGGTCTACCGGTAAGGGCCATCACCGCCAAGTCAAAACACTTTACGGCCAGGCCCGCTCACACCTCAAAATCGAACACAAATACGCCGTCGGCGCCGCCTTCCGTCTCGGCGACAATGCGGGCGCCGATTGACTGATGCACTTCGTCAACGAGATAGCGGTCGCGGGTATCGGTGTCGCGAAAGTCGAACCAGAAGAGGTCGCGGTAATTCCTGACCAACGGGTCCTCAACGCTGACATTATCTCGCGACTGGAAGTCGATGATACCGTCTATGTGATCTGAAAGTCCGGCCAGGTCGTCATAGATAGCCTGTTTGGTCGCTCGAGAAGTACCGGCCTTGAACCGAAGCGCTACCAGATGGCGGATCATCATGTGTCCTTACTTTTTCCTTGCTGATTTCCTGGCCCGGAACGCAGATATTCCTTCGGCCAGTTCCGGTGAACCGGCGGCAAGTGCACCGGCAATGGATTCGATCACCCGCTCGCGTTCCTCGCCCTCCGCGGCATTGATCATCATCTTGGCCAACTCGGTGGCGCGGGCGCCGCGGCCGAGAACAATTTTTACCAGATCGTCCGCCGCAGCCAGGCCGTCACCGGTCGGCACCAGACGGTCGACGATCCCCAGCGCCAATGCCTGCTCGGAAGTGAAAACCTCGCCGAACAGCGCCATGCGCCGGACAATCTGAGAGCCAAAGCGGCGGCTGGCGCGCTGTGTGCCGGACCAGCCTGGAATAATGCCGAGACCGCTCTCCGGCTGACCGAATTTCACATGTTCCTCTGCGATACGGTAATCGGCGCATGCGGCGACTTCCAGACCTCCGCCGAGCGCATGTCCGTCGATGACCGCGATAACCGGCTGACGCAGCCGTGCCAAAGCGTCGAATGCTGCGTGGCCATCGCGCACCCAGTGACGGCCGAAAGCTTCGGGGCTGATGCTGCTCCAGGCCTCAATATCGCCGCCGGCGCAAAACGCTTTTCCGTTGCCGGACAGAATGACGACGTCAATGTCCTGGCGATGCTCGATTTCGAGGCAGAGGCGAGCCAATTCGGCGATCATTGGCGCATCGAGCGCATTCAGCTTGTCGGGCCGGTTGAGCCGCAAATGGGCCACACGATTTTCGGCGTGCAGCAGAATGGACGCTTCGGCATTCACGGGGTGAGGCCAATCGGTTGGGGCTGAAATAATCGCGCATCCATCTCGCGCAGATCATTTGCGACGATCAGTGGCGTTCCGGCCTGATCGAGAACATCGCGTTTGAGATCGATGCCAGGCGCGATTTCGGTAACGACCAATCCGTCTGCAGTCAGCTGCATCACGCACCTTTCGGTAATATAGGTTGCTTGCCTTCCTTCGGCGACCGCCCGTGAGCCGGAGAACGACACCTGATCCACTTCAGGGACGATCTTGGCGATCTTGCCTTCGCGGTCAATGACCAGCTTGCCGTCCTCGATGCGCATTTTCGCTCCGGCGTTGAAATTGCCTGAAAAAACAATGCGATGGGCACGGGTCGTGATATCCACAAAACCGCCGGCACCGGCGGTACGGTGCGGGGTTGCGGCGAGGCGGGAAACATTGACCGAGCCGTCGGCGCCGATTTCGAGGAACGACAGTAGCGAGGCGTCAAATCCGCCGGCCTGAAAATAGGAGAACTGGTGTGGCGAGGCGACGAAGGCTTCGGCATTTGCCGAGCAGCCGAATTTGAAATCGAGAAGCGGAATACCGCCAACCGCACCCTGTTCGATGACCCAGGTCACGGCGCCATGCTGGCCTTCTTCCAGGAAGATTCGTGGCACATTGGCGGAAATTCCAAAACCGATATTGACCGACCAGCCTCGCCTCAGTTCCTGGGCGACCCGCCGGGCAATCACCTTTCCAATGCCGAACTCGGGGATACTGAAGCTCTCCAACGGCCTGATCAATTCACCGGAAATCGCCGGATCGTAGGGTGTTGCGGTGGTCTGCAGCATGTCGGGAGCCTCGACGACGCAGTCGACCAGGATTCCCGGGACGTGAACGTCGTGGGGACGAATGGATCCGGCTTTGGCCACACGTCGAACCTGGGCGATGACCTTGCCGCCGGTATTGTGGGTGGCGAGCGCCATTTCCATTGCACCCAGATAGGCGCCCTCGGATTCGAAACTCAGATTGCCACGCTCGTCGCCGGTCGTTGCACGGATGATGGCGAAATCCGGTTTCAGGGCGGAAAAGTAGAGCCAGTCCTCACCCTCAAATTCCCGGCGGCTGACAATCGGTTCGCCGCTGGCTGCCTCGTTCATGGCGCAGCCTTCCTGGTCCGGGTCAACGAAGGTTCCCATGCCCACCTTGGTGAGCACGCCGGGTCGATGACCGGCTGCCTCGCGCAGCATGTCGAATATGATGCCCGACGGGATGTTATAGGCAGGGATCTGGTTGGCCGTGATCATCTGCCAGACCAGAGGGGGTTCGGCATTCGACGGACCTGAGGGATAGGAGCCGCCGATGATGCGGCCAAGGCAGCCCGGTTTGGCAATATGATCGATACCCTTGGTGCCGAAGAAATCGCCGGCGGCAATCGGGTGAATGGTTGTCAGGTTTTTCGGCGCGCCGGAGTGATCGAACCGTTCTCCCAAGGCCTGCAGAATTGCATCAGGACAACAAAGCCCACTTGAAGAATTGACTGCGACCACGGCATTGTCGGAAATCAACGCGACCGCTTCCGCTGCTGTTGTTTGTTTCGTCACGTGATCATCCCTGCCAACCGGATAGCTGCATTTAAGTAACTAATTAGTTATATAAATATGCCCCCGAAATCGCCACGAATCAAGCGTTTATGTGCCTTTCTGCAAGAAAGCGTATCAAAAAGGCTTCCGTTTAAGTAACTAATTAGTTATAAACGCGGCAGGCTTCAAAGGGACATGCGATGAACATCTATTATCAGAAAACCCACCAGCGTGCATTTGGGACATTTCCGTTGACGGGAGACGTGGCACGCAACGCGATTCTTGCGGCGGCAGAAATCGGCTATCGCGCTTTTGATACGGCACAGATGTATGAAAATGAGGCGGAAACCGGCGAAGCCCTGAAGGCCTCCGGTGTGGCACGCGATGAACTGTGCATCACCACAAAGGTTCATCCCGACAATTTCGGCGAGGACAAGTTCATTGCATCGGTGGAACAGAGCCTGAAGGCGCTTCAGATCGATGTCGTCGATGTCTTGCTGTTGCACTGGCCGCCGATCGGCGGCGACATCGCACCGTCGTTGCGTCTGCTGGAAGATGCGCACAAGCGCGGACTGGCAAAGAACATCGGCGTTTCAAACTACACGGTTGCGATGATGAAGGAAGCCGTCAAAATTGTTGACGCTCCGATCGTCACCAACCAGGTGGAATTCCATCCGCTGCTCAATCAGGACCGGCTCATCGCCGGTGCCAATGAAGCCGGCATCCCGCTTTCATCCTATTCGTCGGTGGCCCGTGGCGAAGTCTTCAAACATCCGGAATTTGCCGAAATCGGCGAAGCCTACGGCAAGACGGCTGCCCAGGTGGTGCTTCGCTGGATCATCCAGAAAGGGGTCAGCGTCAACACGATGTCGACCAAGCCGGAAAACATCCGCGCCAATTTCGAGATCATGGATTTCACCTTGTCGAATGTCGACATGGCGCGGATCGAGGAAAAAACCAAGACCGGTTACCGCATCGTCACGGAAGACCTGGTGCCGTGGGCGCCGGATTGGGATTGAGATTTGGCCGCGAATTACGGTTTTCTCCCGTTGGGGTCGTTGATAGAAGATCAGCGGCCCCATTTTTTCGGGAGGCGACATTTCAAACAGATGGCTATTGATTACCCCTGATCATGTCGCTTGCCTTTTCGGCGATCATGATGGTCGGCGCATTGGTGTTTGAGCCGATCAGGCTCGGCATGATGGAACTGTCGCAAATGCGGATGCCTTCAAGGCCGTGAACCCTCAATTGCGGATCGACGACAGCCATTTCGTCGGTGCCCATCTTGCAGGTGCAGGTGGGATGGTAGGATGTGCGGCCATACTGGCGCGCGTACTCTTCGAACTCTTTTTGCGTTTTCACATCATCATCGGGAAACCGGATCTGCCGGATATATTTCTGCAGGCTCGGCTGCGAAAAGATTTCGCGGCTGATCTTGACCCCCTCCACCGAGGTTTTCAGATCGTCGGGTTCAGCGAGAAAATTCGGATCGACCACCGGCAAATCGGCCGGGTCACTTGAACGCAGCCGCACCGTACCGCGGCTTTTCGGGCGGAGGGTATAGGAATTGAGTGTGATGCCTGAAGACCCTTTCGGCACGCTTGGCACGCCGGCTTCGGCTCCCGCTCCGGCAAGGAAATGGAACTGCAGATCAGGAACCGGCCTCGACTTGTCGGCGAACCAGAACACACCGCCTTCGACGACGTTTGAGGTCACCGGGCCGGAGTTGAACAAATAATACTGAGCTCCGGCCCAGGCGGCCCAGTGCCATTTATTGTATTTGTCGAGACTGTAATGGCCGGTCAGTTCGGCGACGATGTCGATGCCGAAATGATCATTGAGGTTTTCACCGACCCCCGGCAGATCGTGCACGACCTCGATACCGTGTTCGCCCAGGTGCGCCGCGGGGCCGATGCCGGACAACATCATCAGTTTTGGCGTGCCAACGGCGCCCGATGTGACGATGATCTCGCTGTCGGCCTGCACGGTCTTGTGCTGATTGCCGCGGGCGTATTCCACGCCTGTGGCGCGATTGCCGGCAAACACGATGCGCTTGACCATGCACCCGGTTTCCACGGTCAGATTGGAACGGCCCAACACGGGCTTGAGATAGCCGACTGCCGCAGAACAGCGTCGATTGTTGAGGGTCGTGGTCTGGTAGACGCCGCAGCCGGCCTGTTCGGATCCGTTGAAATCCGGTGAATAGGGGATGCCGAACTCCTGACAGGATTGCACAAAGGCACGGGTCATTTTTTGCGGATCGGGAATGTTGGAAACGCCCAATGGCCCGTCCGTTCCGTGCCAGTCGCCGGACAGGAGCGTGTTGCCCTCGGAGCGAATGAAGTATTTCTGGATGTCTGCGAACGACCAGCCTTCGCATCCCTCCTGTTCGGCCCATCGGTCGTAGTCGACAGGATTGCCGCGGGTGAAAACTTCGGCGTTGATCGAGCTGCCGCCGCCGATCACCCGTGCCTGGGCATAAGGAATTTCGCGGTTGTTGGCGTGTTTTTGCGGCGCGGTGGTCATTCCCCAGGTTTGGGGGCCATCCGTCATCTTGGCAAAGCCCACCGGCATGTGAATGAGCGGGTGCCAATCCTTGCCACCGGCCTCCAGCAGCAAAACGCGAATATCGGGATTCTCACTCAGGCGGTTTGCCAGGACACAGCCGGCCGAACCTCCACCGACGATCACATAGTCGTAGCCCTTGTCAGACATTTAGAGCGTTTCCATCGAATATTGAATCGTTTGACCGCAGGGAGTCTGTGCGCTGGCCAGGCGCGTGCGGCGACGTGGTGCGAGCACCACGAGACCGGGCGCAACGCCGCCAGCGGGCAGAGAACCAAGGTCAGATGATTGCGGTTCCTGTTTCAATGACATGATGCATACCTATTTGCTTGGGTGTCTTTTTCGTTTCTGCCGCGTCGAAATCCTCGCACGATGCTTCGGCATCGCGCTGCGGTATTCTCCTTGCATAATCAAAAAATCCATCCCATCAAACCGCTCCAATATTCGTTGGAAACGCTCTACTTTACCCAATGATCGCGTTTTCCGATCTCGATATGGACCGACTTTATCTGCGTGTATTCTTCAACACCATAGACGCCGGCCTCGCGTCCCCAGCCGGATTGTTTGAAACCGCCAATCGGAAGTTCCGGTCCGCCGGACAGGGTGGTGTTGACCCAGAAGCGCCCGGCCTGAACGCGCCTGGTGACCATCAGTGCCTTGTCGATATTCTTGGTCCATACGCTGGCGGCCAAACCATATTCGGTGTCGTTGGCGATGGCGATTGCCTCGTCCACGGTATCGAATGGCATCACGGTCAGCACCGGGCCGAAGATTTCTTCACGGGCAATGGCCATGTCGGACGTCACGCCGGAAAACAGGGTAGGGGCGATGTACTGGCCGCGGCCAAAATCGAGCTGTTCGCCGCCGCAGACAAGCTTTGCTCCTTCGTCGCTGCCTTTGGCAATATAGCCCATGATGGTGCTGTTTTGCGCATCGGTGGTAATCGCACCGATTTGCGTCGCCTCATCCAGCGGGTCGCCGACAACCGCCTTCGACATCTTTTCCGCCACCATTTCGCTGAACCGGTCAGCGACGCTTCTTTCGACAATCAGCCTTGAGCCTGAGACACAGCATTGACCGGTGTTGAACCCGATGCCGAACGCCACTCCGTCGGCGGCGTCTTCCAGGTCTGCATCGGCAAAGACAATTTGCGGGTTCTTTCCGCCAAGTTCCAAACCAAGCTTCTTGAAGTTGCCCGCAGCGGCATGCACGCAATTGCGCCCGACATTGGTGGAGCCGGTAAACGAAAGCATGTCCACATCCATGTGTTCGATGAGCTTCTGGCCGATGGTGCCGCCCGAACCGGTGACGACATTCATGCAGCCGTCCGGCAGACCGGCATCGGTCAGGATTTCGGCCAGGATCAGGGAAGTAGCCGATGTCATTTCAGATGGTTTGACGACCATTGTGCAGCCGGAAGCCAGAATGTAAGGTACCCGTTCGCACAGGATGAGGAATGGGAAATTCCAGGGCGTGATCACGCCGACAACCCCCACCGGTTCGCGGGTGACCAGGCCAAACATGCCATCGCCCAGGTTGTTGAAGCTGTCGCCGTGCAGGCTGCGAGCGACACCGGAAGCATATTCATACATCCCGGCACAGCCGGCGACTTCAGCTCGCGCCTGCGCGATGGGTTTGCCGTTTTCCAGCGTTTCCCAATAAGCGATTTCATCGGCGCGTTCGCGGATACCCTGTGCGGCCGCCAGCAAGACCGAAGCCCGGTCTGCGCCCGAAAGCCCCGACCAACGGCGATCATCAAAGGCTTTCCGGGCTGCAGCGACAGCCAAATCCAGGTCCGCTTCCGTGCATTTGGGGATTTTTGTCACCGCAACGCCGTGGCCCGGCGAATTGCGTTCGAAGACATCACGATCGCCGGCGGCGACGTATTTTCCGTCCACATAGAACCCGAATTCACGCGGTGTATCGGGGAGTTTTGCGTAAGGTGATATCTGGTCCATGCTGGTTCCAATCCTGTCTACGAGCTCTTGACCCTCAAGCGGACTAATCCTCAACGGACGTCAGTGTACGCACCACCAATGGCGTTGCCTGGGCCGCTTCCATTTTCGGTGCCCAGACGCCAAACCAGTCCTGCGAGAGATGCGTGTCCAACGCGGCTTTGGATGACCACACTTCAACGATGGTCATCTTGGCGGGATTTTCGCTGTCGCGCCAAAGCTCATATTGTTCGCAGCCACCTTCGGTGCGCGAGCGTGAAATGAACTCATCCTTGAACATCTGCGCAAAGCTGTCTGCTTCACCGGGTTTAACATCAAGTTCAACGAGCAACCGAGCTTTTGCCATCAGTCCGCGAGCTCCCAGAACCGTGTGTACTTGGCCTTGAGCGGGTGCAGGTCCTTGCGGCCTTCCATGTAGTAGCCAACCCATTCTGCCAGGCGGGTGCCAGCGCGGCGGCAGGCCTCTTTGGCGTGCTCCGAACGCGGTTCTCCGGCGAAAACCGCGCCATAATGCAGGCTCTCCTTTTTGGCCACATAGTCGGTGATTCCGAAAACGAAATAGCCCATGTTCATCATCATGATGCTGAGCGCCTGGCAGGCCAGCTCTCCACCGCCGCCGAGGCTGCCGGCCGAAGTGAAAGGTACCGCAAACTTGCCGTCCGTCTTGAACCAGATGTCAGGAGTGCGGTCGTCCCACCACTTCTTCATTCGCCACGATACACCGCCCAAATGCGTTGGGCAGCCAACCGCGATGCCATCTGCCCAAAATACATCCTCGGTTTCGGCTTCGTCGACAAAGCGCACGCGAATGTCGTGCCCGCCAACCTTCTCAACCCCTTCCTTTACAAAGGGTACAGCGGTTTCGGTGAACCGCCGGTCACTATCTGTGTCGTAAATGATCAGAATATTTGCCATGTGAGATTCCCATTTCAGTTACATAACGATCTGTGTCTTCAGATCCTGAGGTCTTTTCGCCATGCTGTCGAAGGCTTGCTGTATCTCTTCAAGCGTGAACGAGGCGCCGGTGAACGGTTCGGTTGCGATGCGGCCATGCGCAAGCAGGGTCAGCGAGTCATGCATGTCCTGGCCCATGCCGGCGACGGAGCCCTTGACCGAATTTTCCTGCAAAATCGTCGTCAGGATATCGAGCGCGAGGGTCTCTCCGTCTCCGGTGATTCCGAATGCTGCGAGATGGCCGCCCTTGCGCATCAATTCCGTGGCCTGCGCATAGAGGGCAGAACTGCCGACACTTTCGATGACGATATCCGCGCCGCGCCCGTCTGTTGCCTCGAGTACAGTTTGCCGGAGCGCCGCAGGATCACTGACGCCATAATCCGCGCCGGCATTGACGGCCATTTCCAGCCTCTGCGGGCTGATATCGGCAACGATGATCGGGGCGGCACCAATGGTGCGCAACAGCTGAACATGAAGATTGCCAATCGGTCCGGCGCCGAGGACAACAACCGACTGCCCGAATGTCACCTGTGCCTTCCGGGCTGCTCGGACGACGCAGGCAAGCGGTTCGGTCAGCGCCAGCACTTCGGTCGGAACGTTTTCCGGCGCTGGAATGACCAGCCGTGCGGGCATCGAGATGTATTCGGCAAAGGCGCCGTCCATCGTGATCCCGATCTGCTGCATTTCGGGACAGTTCAGGATTTCGTTGCGCCGGCACCAATAACAATTGCCACAACCAATGTTCATGTCGACGACCACCGGTTGCCCGACGGTCAATCCCGACACTCCCGGGCCGAGAGCCGCAACATTTCCGGTGAATTCGTGGCCCGGGATCATCGGCAGGTTTTCAGCGGCGTAGTGCCCGTTGAAAATGTGAATGTCAGTGCCGCAGATGCCGGTACGGGCAATTTTGATCAGTGCCTCGCCGGGAGCCGGCTCCGGCTTCGGCACATTTTGCACCTCAAAGCGGCCCGGCTCGACCAATACCGCTGCGCGCATCGTCGACATCTACTTGACCACCCCGCGCAGCTTGGAACGATCGATTGTCAGTGCGATGGCGATGATGAGAACGATGCCAAACACCATCTGCTGCTGGGTGGCGTCGACTTCCAGGTAGACCATGGCGGCGCGGATCACCATGACGATCAGTGTTCCAATTGCGGTGTTCACCACACCGCCGACACCGCCCGTGAGTGGTGTTCCACCGACCAGAACAGCGACGATTGCCAGTAGAAGGAATCCGTTCGCCAAATTGGCATCACCGCCGGAGAGTTTAACAGAGAACATCAGTCCGGCAATTCCGGCAAAGCCGCCTGAAATGGCAAATGCCATCATTTTCACCCGATCCACGTTCAATCCCGATGCAACGGCAGCAAGTTCGCCGGATCCGACCGCCTTCAGCGCGCGACCAAATGTGGTGCGGGTTTGCAGAAACCATGCCAGTGCGAGGAGGATGAGCGCGATGACCAATTCATGGGGAACACCTGCCGTGTTGCCGAACATCCAGCCAAAGCTATCATCACGCTGGGTCGCATCCATCGACAGGGCCCGTTGACCCGACAGGTATTTTGCCGCCGACAGGGCAACGAAGCCCATTGCCAGGGTGGAGACGAATGACGGCACATAAAGGCGCGATGTCACAAATCCGGATATCGCGCCGATAATCGCGCCGGTGCAGATGCAAATCACGGCGACACCAATGCCGAACTGGCTGAGATATACGGTGGCGATAACCGTCACCAGGTTGGCCAATTGTTGTGCCGAAAGGTCGATGCCGCCGATATAGATGGCAAAGGTCATGCCCAGCGCCATGATGAAAAGCGGAACCACGTCGGTCACCAGCGACAGCAACCCCAAGGGATCAAAGAAGCTCGGATTTACAATGCCGACCGCCACCACAAGCGCCAGAAGCGTGATCCAGGGGAAATATGGTTTGATCCGTTCTACATCCATAACAGGCCTCAGATCATGTGATGAACAAGGTCATAAAGGGAGGGTTTGTCGCCAGGCGTGCAGTCGAACCGTTTCTGAAATTCGCCATCCTTGATGACGATGATCGTGTGAGACAGTCCAATCGCTTCCTCAAGCGTATCGGCAACCAGCACGATGCCAACGCCGGCGTCCGACATCTCGCGAACCATCTCGTAGACGTCTTCCTTGGCGCCAATATCAAGGCCGCGTGTCGGGTGATCCAGCAGGATGATGTCCGACCCACCCGAACGCCATTTGGCCAGCACGACTTTCTGCTGGTTTCCGCCCGACAGGCCGCCGCAATCCTTGTAGACATCAGGGGTTTTGATCGCGAGTTTCTCGATCCAGGTCCGTGCCAGCGATTTCTCCTCGCTGATGTTCAACACGCCGGCGCTGGAGTAGTTGTCCATCTGGCTCAGCGTCATGTTCTCGTAGACATTCATGCCGGCAACGATGCCTTCGACCTTGCGTTCCCTGGGCGTGTAGCCGACGCCGCGTGCGACACCGCTCTTGGCGGTGAACCGGCTGACCTGTTCGCCCTTGATCGAAACGCTTCCGGAGGTCGGCGCATCGAGCCCGTAAACCGTGCGCAAAATGGCTTCACGGCCCGATCCCTCGGTTCCGACAAGGCACAAAACCTCGCCGGGGTGGAGTTCAAACGATATATCCTTGTAGCGGTTGCCCAGACTGACGCTGTCGAACGTCACAAGCACCTGTTCGGCATCGTATGGTTTCTGCTTCTGTTCGCGGTAATATTCCTTGTCGACTTCGCGACCGACCATCTTGTGCTGGATGGCATCGACCTCGGCATCTTTTTGTTCGACGACGTCGACGACCTCCCCGTCCTTCATGACGTAGATGCGGTCACTCAGCTCCAGCACCTCGTCCATGCGGTGGCTGACGAAGATGAATGATGCGCGCTTTGTCAGGTCACGCACGAGCTGGAACAACAGTTCGACTTCTTCCTTGGCAAGGACCGAAGTCGGCTCATCGAGAAGGATGACCAGATCGCCGTCAATCCTTTCTTCCAGCGTCAGAACCTTGGCCAGTTCGACCAATTGCCGTTGTGCGAATGACAATTGCGATGTGGTCATGGACGGATCGATGTCCAGCTTGACCTTTTTGAGTTGATGACGCGCGGCCTCGGCCATTGCCTTCCAGTCAATGACGCCGAAATTCACGAATTGCTGTTCGTAACCGAGAAAGATGTTCTCCATCACGGTCAGATTGGTGATCAGCGACTGTTCCTGAAACACCATGCCGATGCCATGCTCCATGGCCTGCCGGGGGTTCTGGAACCGCACCGCCTTGTCGTCGATGGTAATCGTACCACCGTCGGGCTGGTAGGAACCGTAGATCACTTTCATCAAGGTTGATTTGCCGGCGCCGTTTTCACCGACAAGCCCGACGATCTCACCGCGATTGACCTTGAAATCGATCTCTTTCAGCGCATGAACGCCGGGAAAGTGCTTATCGACTTTGCGAAGCTCGTACACGACCGCGTCCCTATTTCACAAAGCTGACTGATTTGCGGTCGGTCGACAGAACAACCGCGATGATGACCAGGATGCCGAGCACGCCATCCTGCACGTAGCCGGGCAGTCCGATCACCACCATGCCGTTGTTGATGACGTTGACGATCAACACGCCGACCAGCGTGTTCCAGACGCCGCCAATACCGCCCCACAACGCCGTGCCGCCGACAACAACGGCGGTGATCGAGACAAACATGAAATTGTTGCCTGTCGCGGTTTCCGCGATGCCGATACGGCCCACCGCCAGCAGCGCGCCAACCGCAAAAAACATTCCGGCCAAGGTGAAACCCATGATGCGCACGCGGTTGACGTTCAATCCGCTGGCGTGCGCCAGCTCCTCGCCGCCGCCGACTGCATAGAAATTGCGTCCAAGCGTGGTGCGCGACTGGATGAACCAGGCGATCAGCAGGAAGCCGAGCGCGACGTAGCACATGATCGGAAAGTTCAGCCAGCGAACGGTCAGCAATGAGCGGAACAGCTCGTCCTCGATGCGAATCCGGTCACCGCCGGTCAACAGAAGCGCAAAGCCGGTACCGACAAAACCCATCGCCAGACTGGCCATGAATGACGGTATCTTGAGCCGCACATGAACGAGGCCGTTGATGAACCCCATTATGGCTCCAACCAGCAGCACCAGCGGAATTGCAAGCCACGCCCAGCTCATCAATGTTCCGCCCCAGGCCAGGAACGCAAAGGCGAACAACACGGCGCAAACCGAAACCGTCCCCTCCATGGAGAGGTCGATGGAGCCCATGATGATGATGAAAGTGACGCCGATGGCGACCATCAGCGCCGGTGTGGCGGCGATGCCGATCCTGGCGGCGTTGCGAATTGAGAAGAAGCGGCTGTCGAGCAGATAGACATGGTCCTTGCCTTCGCGGAAATCCTCAAGCCACTCGAAAAACGGGAACAGCAGCAGCAGGACCGCTAGAACAAGAAGAGGCGCCCATTTGACGATTTGATCGCGCGTCACCAGCCCGCCGAAAGGCGCGGTTTGTGCAGTAACGTCCGACATCTTTTGAGCCTCGTTGGTGTGCGTCTAGAGCGTGTCTTGTTTAAATGGAATCGTTTGAGCGCCGGGATTTTGGGTCCTGGCGAGGAGTGCGGACCGATGCGGTGTGATCACCGTGAGGGGCGCACGACGACGTTCAGGGCGCAAAAGACCAAGCTGAAACGATTGCAGTTTTCGACTTGGTTTCAAAGTTTTGCCCCTTTCCAGCTTGGGTGTCTTTTCCGCACCGGCGTCATCGAAATCCTCGCACGATCGTCTGATCGTGCTGCGGTGTTCTCTTCGCCAGTGCAAAAAATCCATCCCATCAAACTGTTTCCATTTAAGCAAGACACGCTCCAAGCGCGTTGGCCGAGCAATTCCCATTTCAGTCGCTATCGCTCGTCTCAAGTCAGGGTGCGCGGGCGGAAAAACCGCCCGCGGCAGGAGGATGGACCTATTTGTACATGATCTGGCCGTTTGACGGCCCCCAGAAGTCAGTCCAGTCATAGGTCGGCACGTTGTCGAGATAGTTTGCCTTGAATTCGGCTGCATCGTCCGGCGTGACAAAGATGGTCGGGCCATAGAATTCGCGGTGCTCGTGCGGCTCTTCTGACGGTTTGAAGGTGCCGACGGCAGCATGATAGGCAAGTGCAGCGGTGATGCCGCCACCCCAATGCGGATTGGTGAAGACGGTCGCCAGGATCTTGCCTTGTGCGACAAGGTCGACTGCCTGTGGATTGCCGTCATAGGTGACGATCGGGATGTCCATTCCCTCAGCGCGCAGTGCTTCGAGAACACCATAACCGATGGTGTCGTTGGCGCAGTGAACACCGGTAATCTCATCACCATAGCGGGTGATGAAGGAAGACATGATCTGATTGGCTTTCTGCGTGTCCCAGTCGGCAGGCTGCGCATCAAGCAGTTCCACATCAGGATAATCCTTCAATGCGTTTTTCAAGCCGTTCAGGCGCTCGATTGCCGGATTGTTCGACGCGATGCCGCCGAGATGGACAACGCCGCCCTTGCCGCCGATTGCATCCAGCAGGATGCGGGCGGTTTTCTCTGCGGGCCCTTCGTCGGACCAGCTCATGTGGCTGACGTAATTGTCGCCGAAATCCCAGGGATGCAGGTCGTCGGTCTTGTTCCACAGTGTGGAAACATAGGCGCCGGCCTCAGCACATGCCTCGACAACCGGGCGCGCATTCGGCGCGTCATTGGTGTCAATGGCCAGTGCCAGCTCGCCATTGGTCTTGGCCAGCAAAGCCTTGACGTCGGCGAGCGACTTTTCCGATGAGCCCTCATTGATCAGATGGGTCAGGAAATCTTTCGGCTTGCCCAGGCTTTCAACAAACGCCTCGCCACCGGACACGATCTCGTTCCAGTAGGGATTGGTGCGGTTCCGATAGCTCCAGGCGACTGTCGGATCTGCGATTGCCGCCCGGGCCATGCCCGGCCCAAAAACGCCGGCCACCGCCGCGCCGCCAACGCCAAACGCCGTTGCCAAAAGAAGGTCGCGGCGGTTGACCTTCTCCTGCTCGATGAACTTCTTGATAAATGACATGGGTTCCTCCTGTTTTCGGCAAGCCTCGCTTCGAAGCCACCCTTGGCAATTCCACGGATGCCAACGATTCTGCCCCATTTAAGCGTTGCAGAATATTGGTAACGCACTAGTTAGTTACTTCGTGAAATGTGCGCTTGTCAAGTGGCCAAGATACGTTTAGCTCTTTAGTAGATGCTGGTGTTTCGTGAGCAGTACCAACCGCTCAATCGAGACGGAATGGAGGAGACGTTTCGTGCCCAAACCCAAAAAGCGCAAACGGGATGCGGACGCGACCAAGTCGCGGATTCTGGAAGCGGCGAAAAAGGAATTTGCGCGGCTCGGTCTTGGCGGTGCGAGGGTCGATGAAATTGCCGACAAGGCAAAAACCAACAAGCGCATGATTTATCACTATTTTGGCGGCAAGGAAGACCTGTTTCAGACGGTCATCGAACAGGCCTATCTCGACATCCGCACCGCCGAACAGGAACTGGATCTGGCGCATCTACCGCCGGGTGAAGCGCTGGAGACGCTGGTGCGTTTCACCTGGCAGTACTACCTCGACAATCCAGAATTCATCACGCTTGTGAACAGCGAAAACCTGCATCAGGCCCGGCATGTCAAGAAATCAAGAAAAATCAAAGCCGCCAGCCAGCAGCTTGTTGAAATGGTCGAGGAGATTTTGGCCAGGGGCGTGGCAGACGGGGTTTTTCGTACCGGTATCGACGCAGTGCAGCTCAACATAACGATTGCGGCAATCGGATATTACTACCTGACCAACCGGTTCACCGGTTCGATCATGTTTGAGCGCGATTTCATGGACGAGGAATCCCTGCGGCAGCGGCTTGATTTCAACATTTCCACTGTGCTCCGGCTGGTCGAGGCCTGACTTGATGCCGATTACTCAGGTCGTTTTTCGCTCTTTTGATTCCGCCCGAGCGAACAATGCCCTAATTGAATGAATCATCCTTCTGCTCGCGGCAGATTGGTACTTTGCAGACATTGGTATCGCGCGTTTTGATCGCAAAGGGCAGCGCACGTTTGGCCGACTCGCAGAAATTCGCGGTTTTGACGAAACGATTGATGAGGTTCAGTCCGGGGATGCTGCGCGACGGGTAATAGATGATTGCCGCCCCGTCCCGTTCCAGCACTGATTTGACCTGGTCACAGGTGATGTTCGCCGAATACAAACGTTCCAGCGCAAGGGCGTTTGAAGATGCTGCGGCGAAGATCATTGCCAGAATCATTTTTCTCATTCGTTTCACTCCAACACCGGCAGCGTCCAATCCCGAAGACCGGTTATGCCCAACTGCGCAAAATGTAACTGGTGCGCCGTTTGGCAAATGCAAGAGGCAATGTTTCTGTTGAACACCGGATTTCGTGCCCGGCATTTGCTTTCACAGGCTTTCCAAGCCGGTTTCGCTTGCCTATAAGGCGCATCCAGCCTTAAAGGATTGCGCATGAGTCCGGCCGGTTCGCAAGAACCGGTTTTTTCGCGCGCACAAGACGACCATTGGCCAGCACGGGGCTTGCAGGGACAAAGATGCCGAAACGCACCGATATCCAATCCATTCTCATCATTGGCGCGGGGCCGATCGTCATTGGTCAGGCCTGCGAGTTCGACTATTCGGGAACGCAGGCGTGTAAAGCGTTGAAAGCCGAAGGCTATCGCATCATTCTGGTCAATTCCAACCCGGCGACGATCATGACTGATCCGGAACTGGCCGATGCGACCTATGTCGAGCCGATCACACCGGAAGTGGTGGCAAAAATCATCGCCAAGGAGCGGCCCGATGCACTTCTGCCGACGATGGGCGGGCAGACAGCGCTCAACACAGCCTTGTCGCTGCGCCGCATGGGCGTGCTGGAGCGCTACGGCGTCGAAATGATCGGTGCGGATGCGCACGCCATCGACAAGGCCGAGGACCGGAAACTCTTCCGCGAGGCGATGGCCAAGATCGGCCTGGAAACGCCGCGCTCCATGCTTGCAAACGCGACCGAGGTTAAAAACGCCGACCGCAAGAAGCATGAGGCCGAGCGCGAAGAATTGCGGTCAAAACACGAAGGCGCCGACCTGGACGCGGCACTCGACGCGCTGGAAAACGAGTGGAATCTCGGCGAGGGCGATCGCAAACAGCGCTATATCCGCCACGCCATGGGCATCGCGGCAAAAGCTTTCGACCATGTCGGACTGCCGGCGATCATCCGCCCCTCATTCACGCTTGGCGGCACCGGCGGTGGCATCGCGTTCAACGAAGCCGAGTTCTACCAGATCATCCAGTCGGGGCTCGACGCTTCACCGACGACGGAAGTGCTAATCGAGGAATCGGTGCTCGGCTGGAAAGAGTTTGAAATGGAGGTTGTCCGCGACAAGGCCGACAACTGCATCATCGTCTGCTCCATTGAAAACGTTGATCCGATGGGCGTGCATACCGGCGATTCCATAACAGTTGCCCCGGCGCTGACGCTGACCGACAAGGAATACCAGATCATGCGTAACGCCTCGATCGCGGTGCTGCGCGAAATCGGGGTGGAGACAGGCGGGTCGAACGTTCAGTTTGCGGTCAATCCAGACAATGGCCGCCTCGTCGTGATCGAAATGAATCCGCGCGTGTCCCGCTCCTCGGCACTGGCGTCAAAAGCGACCGGGTTTCCGATCGCCAAGGTGGCGGCAAGGCTGGCCGTCGGATACACGCTCGATGAGCTTGAAAACGACATTACGGGCGGTGCGACGCCGGCTTCGTTTGAACCGTCCATCGACTATGTTGTCACCAAGATCCCGCGGTTTGCATTTGAAAAATTTCCCGGTGCCGAACCCTACCTGACGACGGCGATGAAATCGGTCGGAGAGGTGATGGCCATCGGCCGCACCTTCGCTGAAAGCCTGCAAAAAGCGTTGCGCGGTCTGGAGACCGGCCTGACCGGCCTCGACGAGATCGAAATCCCGGGACTGGGGCAGGGCGACGACCGCAACGCCATCCGCGCCGCCTTGTCGACCCCTACACCGGACCGGTTGCGCATGGTGGCGCAGGCCATTCGCATCGGTACGCCGCTTGATGAAGTGTACGATGCCTGCCGCATCGACATGTGGTTTTTGGAGCAGTTGGCGGCCATCATCGCCATGGAAGAGCGTATACGCGCCAACGGCCTGCCCAATGACGCGGAAAACCTGCGCATGCTGAAGGGATTGGGTTTCTCTGATGCCCGTCTCGGATCGCTTTCGGGGATCGATGCCGAACAAGTTGCGGCAAAGCGCCGGAAGCTGGATGTCCATCCCGTGTTCAAACGCATCGATACCTGTGCAGCGGAATTCGCTTCGCCAACCGCCTATATGTACTCGACTTACGAGGTGCCGTTTGCCGGTGAACTGCGGTCGGAAGCAGACGTGTCGGACCGCAAGAAAGTGGTCATATTGGGCGGTGGTCCGAACCGGATCGGTCAGGGTATCGAGTTCGACTATTGCTGCTGTCATGCCGCTTTCGCACTGCAGGATGCCGGGTTTGAGGCGATCATGGTCAACTGCAACCCGGAAACGGTGTCGACCGACTATGACACCTCCGACAGGCTTTATTTCGAACCTTTGACGGCGGAGGATGTGATCGAGATCCTGCGCGTCGAGCAGGAAAAAGGTACGCTTGCCGGCGTCATTGTTCAGCTTGGCGGCCAGACGCCGCTGAAGCTTGCCGGTGCGATCGAGAAGGCCGGAATTCCGATCCTCGGCACGTCTCCGGACGCCATCGATCTGGCTGAGGATCGCGACCGTTTCCAGAAGCTTCTGATGAAGCTCGATCTCCGTCAGCCGAAAAACGGCATTGCCTATTCGGTCGAACAGGCCCGGCTTGTCGCCGGGGAACTGGGTTTTCCGCTGGTGGTGCGCCCGTCCTATGTGCTTGGCGGGCGGGCAATGCAGATCATCCACAATGAAGGCGCGCTGCAGACCTATCTGCTCGATACCGTTCCGGAACTGGTGCCGGAGGACATCAAGCAGCGTTACCCGAATGACAAGACGGGCCAGATCAATACGCTGCTGGGGCAAAATCCATTGCTGTTCGACACCTATCTGCAAGGCGCCACGGAAGTGGATGTCGATTGCCTCTGCGACGGCGAAACGGTCAATGTCTGCGGCGTTATGGAGCATATTGAGGAAGCTGGCATCCACTCCGGCGATTCAGCCTGCTCGCTTCCGGTGCACTCTCTGCCTTCGGACACGGTCGCCGAGCTGGAACGCCAGACCATTGCGCTTGCCAAGGCGCTCAATGTCGGCGGGCTGATGAATGTGCAATATGCGATCAAGGATGGTGACGTTTACGTGCTGGAGGTCAATCCGCGCGCCAGCCGCACCGTGCCGTTTGTCGCCAAGACGGTAGGCCGTCCGGTCGCCAAAATCGCTGTACGGATCATGGCCGGCGAAACGCTCGATGCGGCTGCAGGCATTTACGGCGGTCTTACCGAAGCTGCCATGCTGGATCACATCGCGGTCAAGGAAGCGGTATTTCCGTTTGCCCGCTTCCCGGGCGTCGACATTCTGCTCGGACCGGAAATGCGCTCAACCGGCGAGGTGATGGGCCTCGACCGTGATTTTGCCCTTGCCTATGCCAAGGCGCAGCTTGGCGCCGGTGTCGATCTTCCGCGTTCGGGTTCGGTGTTCATTTCCGTACGCGATGATGACAAGCAACGGGTGCTCGATGCGGCCCGCAGGCTTGCGGGCGAGGGGTTTGGTATCATCGCCACCGGCGGAACGCAGCGCTACCTGGCCGAAAACGGTGTGGAAGCGGTCAAGATCAACAAGGTGTCGGAAGGCCGCCCGCATATTGAAGACGCTATCCGCAACCGGCAGGTCCAACTGGTGATCAACACCACCGACGGCCAAAAGGCACGCTCGGATTCAAAGTCGCTGCGGCGCGCCGCACTAATGCAGAAAGTGCCCTACGTGACCACCATGGCCGGCGCATCGGCCACCGCCGAGGCGATCGCCGCACTGAGGGCGGGAAGCCTGGAAGTGCATCCGCTGCAGGACTATTTTTAAAGGGACCGTCGCGACGGCAATGTTCTTGCTGTGATCATCGATGGACACCGTGCGGCAGACGGCTGACCGCTGTTTACCGCGTGCCATCTGGTTTTGCACCATGTGCCGCTGGCGGCACCGGTCCTGGTTCTCGCAATCATCCCTGGTCAGCGGCCGCCACGTAGGCTTTGGCAATGGCTTCGATGGTTATCGCGATGTCATTGCCGGTCGTGGCCCAGGAACTGACGCTTATTCGCATTGCCGCTCTTCCTTTCCATTCTGTGCCGCCGCACCAGCAAGCCCCTCCCGTCTGGACGTTCTCGATGACGCGCCTTGTGGTTTTCTCGTCACCAAACGCAACAATGACCTGATTGAGCACCACCTCGTTCAAGACTTCAGCGCCCATTTTCTCAAGGCCCTCAGCAAGGTTCCGTGCCTGAGCGCAATTTCGATCGACCAGTTCGGCTAACCCCTCGCGTCCCAGGGATTTCAGCGAAGCCCAGATTTCGACGCCGCGCGCCCGCCTTGAACTGTCAGGGGTGAAGTTCATCGCGTCGCGCGCACCGCTGGGGAGCAAATAGGCACCGGTTTGCGACATGGCAGCGGCCAGCGCTTCAGCGTCGCGCAGCAGCGCGATCCCGGAATCGTAGGGCACGTTGAGCCATTTATGCGCATCAAAGGCCCAGGAATCCGCCTCACGAAATGCCGCCGCCAAGTCCTCCCGCTCCCTGGAGGCCAGTGCCCAAAGACCAAAGGCTCCGTCTACATGAACCCAGGCGCCAACCGAACGGGCCCAGCGGATGATCGGCACCGCATCGTCGAATGCGCCGGAATTTACGTTCCCGGCCTGCAGGCAGACAATTGCGGGACCGGAAATCGAAGGAAGCTCCGACGCAACCGCACGCCCTTGGGCGTCCGTTGGCAATCTGTGGACACGGTTGCGTCCCAATCCCAGCATCGAAAGCACTTTCAACAAAGATGAGTGAACCTCATCTCCAACAACGACCTGAACCTCCGGCGCGCCGAACAGCCCGTCAGCGTCGACATTCCATCCCTTCTGTTGCAACACCCTGTAGCGCGCAGCGGCAAGACAGGCGAAATGGGCCATTGTCGCCCCGGTCGTGAGCGCGCCTTCCGTGTTTTCCGGAAGCCCGAGCGCTTCTTTCAGCCACCGCAGCGAAGTGTCCTCAAAAGCGGCGGCCGCCGGTGAACTGATCCAGCTGAACGAATTTTGATCCCATGCCCCGGCCAGCACATTCGCCGCGAGGGCCGCCGGAAGCGAGCCACCTGTGACAAACCCGAAATATCGCCCGCCGGCGCTCGCCACCGTCGCAGGAGATCCGAAAGTGTCGAGGAAGGCCAGCACATCGCCAGGTGCGGATCCCTCCAGCGGCAACGGCCCCTGCAATTTGTGCTTCAGTGTTTCAACATCTTCAAGTTTGGGACCGACCGGACGGTCGCCCAGTGTCTCAAGATAGTTTGAAGCGCGGTCACAGGCGTTGCCCAGAAGTTGACGGACATCGTGTGAAGTCATGTCAGCAACCCAAGCCCGGTTCCGCGGTCGATCATGGTCGATCGTCCTGAATGACGGGGTCGCCTGCGCCCTTTCGCTCGACGATCAGCCGGTAGGCATCAGGTTCGCGGTGCCGCGCAAAGTCAAAAATGGTCTGGCGATACCGCTGGCCCATATCCAGATCGACATGCGCCGAGATGACTTCATCTGACAGTGTGTTTGCCATGGCGACGATCTCGCCCGATGGGGCGATAATGACGCTCTGACCCACCATCATCGATCCCTCCTCGCGCCCGCATTTTGCAGTGCCGATGACCCAGGTTGCATTCTGGTAAGCACCAGCCTGCATGGAAAGGTGATTGTGGAACTGGGTCAGACCGTCAATGTCGTCGTGACCGGTGTGATCGATCGGCGTGTTGTAGCCGAGCGCAACCAGTTCGACCCCCTGCAGACCCAATACGCGATAAGCCTCGGGCCAACGGCGGTCGTTGCAGATCAACATGCCGACCAAACCTCCAAACCCCCGGAAAACGGGAAAACCCAAGTCTCCGGCTTCGAAATAGCGCTTCTCGAGATGCTGGAAAGCGCGGCCCGGTTGAGGTGCATCGTGGCCGGGCAGGTGGACCTTGCGGTACTTGCCGATCAATTGACCATCGGGGCCCACCAGGATTGAGGTGTTGAAGTGGTGCCCTTCCGGGGTGGCCTCCGCATAGCCGACATAGAAGCCGATGCCCAGTTCGGCTGCAGTTTCAAACAATGGTCGGGCGGCCGGTCCCGGCATCGATCCTTCAAAATAGGTAGCCAACTCGTCCGGGTCATCAATCATCCAGCGGGGAAAGAACGTGGTGAACGCCAATTCCGGAAACACCACGAGCTTGGCGCCGCGGCTGCCGGCTTCTCGCAACAACTCGACCATTCGGGCGACACAGGACTGGCGCGGTTCGTCACGGGCGATCGGACCCATTTGCGCGCTGGCGACAACAAATTGACGGTTCATGGCTCAAACTCCTCTGCGTCTAGCCGTGGCGTCAGCATCCACTTCACCGTTGTGAATGATCACGCCGTAATCCCGTTCGGCGGTCACAACCGAAATAATGCCATCAAGCACGTCGTCGAGCACTGCCGCCGGATCCCGCTCGAAGGCTGGACCGTAGCCACCGGCCGAAGGACCGACGGCGAGGAACGTGTCCCCCGGCTCGGTTGTACGAAACGGTACCTTTGAAGGCAGCATCTCATCGCGCCCGTCCGCATGGATGAGGTGAAGTTCGGCTGGCTTGCCATCAGCACCGCCTTTGAAACCCCAAGGGGGAAATTTGTGCCCTTCGCCTTCGACGGAGAAGCCGCCTGGTTCCAGAAACTGGAAGGCGCGGTAGGCGCCGACACCGCCGCGTGTGCGGCCAGCGCCGCACGTGTCTTCGCGCAACTCGTAGCGGGTGACGCGCATCGGCAAATGGCTCTCAATATCCTCTATGGGATTGTTGCGGGTGTTGGCATAGAGCGTGTCCACGGCATCCATGCCGTCCTTGGTGAAACGTCCGCCATAAGAACCTTCAAATATCTCCATGTGGACCCAGTGCGTTTCCTCGCGCAGTCCGGAGAATGCGATGACTTTCAGATTGCCGATTCCCGCTGAAACCTTCTCCGGCACCGCCTCGGCCAGCGCTTTCATAACCGTATCGGCGAGCTGATTGCCGGGGGTGAACCGGGCGATGACCGGGGCGGGGAAAGTTGGATTGGCCAATGTTCCCTTCGGCGCCACGATCTTGATTGGACGTGTCAATCCGGTGTTTTGTGGAATATATCCGCAGACTTCGGAATCGAGCAGTACCGTGCGCACGGTCAGCCAGATGGCAATGTCGACGGTTCCGACAAGTGGCATGTTGATCGGCCGGTCATCAACCTGCGGCGCGGTGCCGGTCAGGTCCACCAGCATATCGTCATCCTCGATGGTTATGGCCACCGCGATGGCAAGGTCGCGGCGGTCAGGGTCGTCAAGAAAGCCATCGATATGGGTTACGGCCTTGTATGTTCCGTCTGGTATTTCCCGGATCGCGCGCCGCATCAGCCGTTCGGAATAATCCATCAACTCACGGCTGGCCGCACGAACGGCTTCTATTCCATAGGAAGCGATCAGGTTGGCAAACCGTTTTGCGCCGATCTCGCAAGCGGCCACCTGGGCATCCATATCGCCGACCACCATCGCCGGTGCGCGCACATTGTCGCGCAGTATCTGCCAGACCGCCTCATTGCGCACGCCCGCATCGAAGACCTTGATCGCCTTGAACTGCAGGCCCTCGGCGTAGACATCCAATGCGTCAACGATGCCGCAGGAGCCGGGGCTGAGCGCCCCGACATCGAGGTGATGGGCGGTGGTGCCGGCAAAGCCGACAAGTTGTTCGTCATGAAAGACAGGAACAATCAGTGCAATGTCGGGGCCGTGGCTGGCGCCTCCGTAGGGGTCGTTGTGCATGATCACATCACCGTCGCGAAAAACATCGCCCCTTCGGGCCAAGACTTCGATGACGTTTTGAATGTAACCAGGGATGGGTCCCGACTGGAGTGGCGTCGACTGCAGCGATTCTGCCAGCTGCCGGCCCTGTTCGTCAGTCAGCGCGGTTCCGAAATCCTCCGATTCGCGGATGATCGAGGAATGCGACATCCGCATAAGCTTGTAGCCCATCTCAATTGCGATGTTCTGCAATGCCCCCTGGATCACACTTGCCGTCACAGGGTCGATGTTGTTTGCAGCGTTTGTCGGGATGTCATTCATGTCATTGGCCCTCAAACCGCAACGGAGATTATGATGTTGCCGGCCCGGTCGAGAAGAAATTGGTCGCCCGGCCGCACCACCGTCGTTGAATCCTGCTGAAGGATTATTGCCGGTCCATTCACCGTTTTTTCCACCGGCAACAGTTTACGGTCATAAAATGCGGTATCCATCGTCACCAGTTCGGTCCCTTGCCGGAATACGGACGGGCGGGTTGAGACAAGCGCCTGGTCAACCGACCCTTCTGTCGCAAGTGTTTGTGGCGTGATTTTTGGGATCTCACCGATGCCGGTGACCCGGACATTGACGATCTCCATCGGGCTTTCCGCGAACGAGCGGCCGTATTCTATTTCGTGCTGGCGTTCAAATTCGGCAAAAATTTCCGTTTCCGTTGCCCGGTCGAAAGTGCCGTCGGGCACGGCGATTCTGAGTTCATAGCCTTGGCCGACATATCGAATGTCGGCGGTGCGCTTGAACGAGACGGAGCTGGCGTTTACCCCGTCGCTATCATACTGCGCCAGCAAGCCTGTCTCCATCTCGCTGAAACTTGCATCGATGCGGGTATGATCGATCTTGCCGGAGACCGCAAAAGCAGTGCGGATCGCGTCGTATTGCAGATCCGTGGTCAACAGCCCGATGGCCGATGTGATACCCGGATGTGCAGGCACAATCACTTCCGGGATCGACAACATGGCGGCTACGTCGGCCGCCTGCATCGGACCGCCACCGCCAAAGGCGACGAGCGAAAAGTCGCGTGGATCCAACCCCTTCTGGACGGTACGCGAACGAATGGCGTTGGCCATGTTGGCATTGACAACCGTTATGATTCCTTCGGCTGCGGCCAGGCGATCCATCGAAAGTTGCGATGCCAAAGCATCGACCGCTCGTTCGGCCGCCACAACATCGAGTGTCATTTCTCCGCCGAGAAAGTTCTCCGGATCAAGCCGGCCCAAAATCACATTGGCGTCGGTTACTGTCGGTTCGGTGCCGCCATGACCGTACGCCGCCGGTCCGGGGAATGCGCCGGCCGAGCGAGGACCCACTTTGAACGCGTCACCATAGTCGCAATGCGCGATCGAGCCCCCGCCTGCGCCGATGGTATGGATATCAATCATCGGGATCATCAACGGAAAGCCGGCGATCCAGGTATCGCGCGGGGTGGCTTCGGCAAAACGACCGTCAACAACAATGCCGATGTCGGCGGATGTGCCGCCGACGTCGAAGGTAATCAACGACCTCCGTCCAGACAGTTCCCCGGTCCAGGCACCGCCGAGCACACCCGCCGCCGGTCCTGAAAGCAAGGTCAGCACTGGTTTGTCGGACACCATCTCAGCCGTCGCCACACCGCCATTAGAGGCCATGATATGCAAATCGGCATTCAGGCCCTTGGAACTGAGGTTCTGCTCCAGCGTGGTCACATAGTTTCGCACTTTGGGCCCGATGAAGGAGTTGAGCGCAGTCGTGGTAAAGCGTTCAAATTCACGAAATTGCGGTGAAACGGATGCCGAGGTCGTGACAAACGCCTCTGGATGTTCTTCCAGCACGATGACGCGCGCCCGATCCTCGTGGCTCGGATCCAGAAACGAAAACAGAAAACAGATGGCAATAGATGCCACACCGGCAGCCTTCAGTTCCCGCGCCGCCAACCGCACGGCATCTTCGTCGAGCGGCACCAGAACCTCGCCTGAGGGCGGCACGATCCGGTGCGGCACCGTCTTGCGAAAGCGGCGCTTGACCAGCGGTTTGTTCTGCCAGGGGATGTCCTGCTGGATGGAGAAGTGCTGCGGGCGCTGATGGCGGCCGATGTGGAGAATATCGCGATACCCTTCATTGGTGATCATGCCGGTAACCGCCCCGTCATGTTCAAGAATGGCGTTCGTCGCCGTTGTTGTGCCGTGATAGATGTGATCTACACCTGCCCCGTCGATCTCAAACCGCTGGCACAGGGACGAGACGCCCTCCAGGACCCCCTGTGCGGGATCATTGGGGGTAGTGGGAACTTTTTGAATACGCGTTTCCAGGCTTTCCGTGTCATGGAAGACCAGATCCGTGAATGTTCCTCCGACATCAACGCCAATCAGACGCATGTTTCCTCCAGTCTCCGCATTCTGCATGTTCTGAGTTGCTCAGGTTGCGCAAGAAAGTATAGGCACCGATTCAACGGGGTCGCAATACACGCACCTCGCAAGGCCGGCGGCGGAAAAGCGCCCGAATTGGCAGGCATGTTCCAACAGCGACGCAATTCGACCCGTTTCAATGCGGTGGCAGACGCTTTCGACCCTTGAATACATTGCGGCACCTGGCGATGAACTTGACGCCTTGATCACCCATGACCCATGCTAGGCCCAATTCGATTGGGAGGACGCTATGCGAATTGGCGTTGATGTAGGCGGAACCAATACCGACGCAGTAGTGATGAACGGCAACGAGGTTGTCGCGGCTATCAAGGCGCCGACAACGGAAGATGTGGAAAGTGGCATCGTCTCGGCAGTCGGTGAGGTCTTGCGACAGGCGGATATCGACACCGCCATGATCGAAAGCGTGATGATCGGCACAACGCAATTCACAAATGCATTTGTCGAACGGAAACGACTGGTGGAAGTGGGAATTTTGCGACTGGCACTGCCGGCGACGACCAGTCTGAAACCTCTGGTCGATTGGCCGCGCGACCTGGTCGAAAAGGTCGGAACGAATGTCGCAATGGCCCATGGAGGCTATGAATTCGATGGCCGGGAGATTTCCGCGCTGCGCCCGGATGAAATATCAGATGCGGCTAAAGCGTTTGAGAGGGAGGGACTTACTTCGATCGCGATCAGCTCTGTCTTCGCCCCCATGAACCAGGAGATGGAAAACAAGGCAGCGGACATCGTTGCCAGCGAAATTCCCGGCGCCCAAGTGACACTTTCAAGCAATATCGGCCGCATCGGTATGGTCGAGCGGGAAAATGCCGCGATCATGAACGCCTCGCTGATGAAGTTGTCGCGGCGGGTGGTCAGTGCGTTTCGTTCGGCGCTTGAGGAGCTTGGAATTGCGGCGCCATTTTTCGTCAGCCAGAATGACGGTACCCTTATGACGGCCGACTATGTCGAAAAGTACCCGGTGCTGACTTTCGCCTCCGGACCAACCAATTCCATGCGCGGGGCGGCGTTTTTGTCGAACATCAAGGATGCGATTGTTATCGACATTGGCGGGACGACAACCGATGTCGGTGTCCTGACCCATGGATTCCCGCGTGAATCTGCAGTTGCCGTTGATGTCGGTGGCGTGAAAACCAATTTCCGGATGCCTGACATTCTCGCAATCGGACTTGGCGGTGGCAGTATCGTTCGAAACCAGGGACAGGATATCGGGCCTGATTCGGTCGGTTACGAACTCACCGAAAAAGCGAGAATATTCGGTGGCTCGGAGCTGACAGCGACCGATATTGCTGTTGCAGCCGGGACCGCAGACATTGGCGACAAATCACAGGTTGACGACCTGGATCCAGCTATCGTCCGGTCGGGAACAGACCGCATGCATTCGATGCTGGAAGAGACGATCGATCGCGTCAAAACCAGCGCTGCAGATGTGCCCGTTGTGCTTGTCGGCGGTGGCGCCGTGCTGGTCAACAAGCCGCTCAAAGGCGCATCGGAGATTGTTACACCGGAAAATGCCGGCGTCGCCAACGCCATCGGAGCAGCGATTGCGCAAGTCGGAGGTGAGGTGGACCGCGTGTTCTCCTACGATGAAAAAGGCCGCGAGCAGGCGCTGGATGATGCCAAGCGCGAAGCCTCGGACCGGGCTGTTGCGGCGGGGGCAGTCAGCCAGACCGTTTCGATAATCGATGTTGAGGAGGTGCCGCTGGCTTATCTGCCCGGCGGTGCGGTTCGGGTTCGGGTCAAAGCCGTCGGCGATCTGGCTGTCGAAAATCCGCGATAGAACGAGAGGAGCCCGGTTTACATGGAACTGGCACTGCACGATTTACACGATTTTGCGCGTGGCGCGGCGTTTCTCGGAACGGGCGGCGGCGGCGACCCTTATGTCGGGCGGCTGATATTACAGCAGCAACTGGCGGATGGAGCCACCGTAAGATTGATCGACCCTTCAGAGCTTGGCGACGATGATTTGGTCGTTCCCGTAGCCAATATGGGGGCGCCGACCGTGCTCATCGAACGGTTTCCCAATGGTCCAGCGGCGGTTGCCGCGGTCAGAAAGATGGAAGAATTGCTCGATCGCAAGGTTGCTGCGATCATGCCGATCGAGGCTGGCGGGGTGAATGCGACACTTCCCGTTGTGGTCGGAGCCTTGATGAATCTGCCGGTTGTTGATGCCGATGGCATGGGCCGCGCCTTCCCGGAACTGCAGATGACAACGTTCAGCATTTACGGCGTGCCCGGCAGTCCGGTTGTCATCAAGGACGAGCATGACAATGAGGTGGTGGTAAAGGCGGTCGACGACGAAACCGCCGAGTGGCTCGCCCGTGTCGTCTGTATCCGTATGGGCGGCAAGGCGGAAATCACTTTGTACCCAATGAGCGGACATGACGCCAAGACAAAGTCGGTGCCCAACACGATTTCGTTGGCGATTGAGATCGGTCAGGCCATCAGCGCGGCGAGGAAAGCACAGGAAGATCCTTTTGACGCCCTCACACATTTTTTTGCCTCAGCCAATCCGGCCCGCTTCTGCAAGGTTCTTTTTGATGGAAAAGTCGCCGACCTGCTTCGCGAGACCACACGCGGTTTCGCGATTGGCCGCTTGATTTTGCAATCGATTGATGGCTCGGTCGAACCAATGGAGATCGAGTTCCAAAATGAGTTTCTCTCAGCACGCATCGGGGACCGGTATCTGGCGACTGCGCCGGATCTGATCTGCATTCTTGACCGGGAAACAGCCGAACCAATCACGACTGAGAGCCTGCGCTACGGCCAGCGGGTCAAGGTGGTGGGTGTCAGTGTGCCGCCGGTGATGCGCACCACCGAGGCGCTGGAGGTTTGGGGGCCGCGAATTTTCGGCGTCGACCGCGACTATGTGCCAATTGAGCAAATTGCCGACTGATCCAGTTCACCTGTTGGCGCAACCGGTTCGCCAGACTTGCACCGATCGAAGGATCGTTCGATCATCAAGACATGGAAATCGATTACGATACCGCAAATGGTTGCCAGGCTCTCGACCTGATCGAAAACTCGGGCGGCTGGCGACTGGCGCTGCTTGGAAAGATGGAATTGTTCCCAATCGCCGAAGCGATGCTGAAACCCGATCATTTGTTGACCCACCCAAACGCGTATCTGGGCGTTTCGTTTTATCTGGCCCGGCGAAACAGGGTCATTGAAGCAAGGGACTTGTTCAGCGACCTTCGGGCCGCATTCAATTCGGGAAAAATTGACGGGGCAGACAACCTCGCTGTCGAGCTTCCGATCGTCGATGTTCACATCAGATATTACGAAGACAGCTCAATGGGGCAGGCCGAACTTGATGAGCTTCAAGTGATATTGGACCGGGTGCCGGCAAGCGATCCCCTGTCGCGTGCGCTGGCGATGAACTATCTGTGCAACGTCGCGATGCATTTAGGCGATTTCAATTTCAGCCAGGGTTACGCCGAAAACGCCATTCGGGCCTATCTCGACGGTGGAGCCGATTTCGGGGCGCTGCACCTTCACGCGCATTTGGGCCAAATCCGGTTGGCGCGGGGCGATCTTGTCGGTGCAGATCGCGAATATCGGGTGATGGCAAAATCGCTGCAAAAGATCAAACCGGACAAGAAAGAGTTGCTGGCCATTTGCAAGTCGCTGCGTTCCGAGGCCGCTTATGAGATGAATGAAATCGCCAAGAGCGAAGCCTTGCTGAAATCAGCATTGAGGATCGTCGAGGATCACGGAGCGTGGCTTGACGTCCTGGCTGCCGGATATCGGGTGAGCACCCGCCTGGCGATGCATCACGACGGGTTGCCGGGTGCGCTATCGGCACTGGCGCACGCCGAAGCGATCGCGACAAAACGGGAGATGCCGCGCCTTCATCGACTGTTGCAACTCGAAAAGATCCGCGCCCTTACGCTGAGCAATGAGCTGGATGCGGCCGGCGAAGAGATCCGCAGAGCCGGGTTCGACAATTTTGCAAAACGTGTTGACTGGGACATTGAAGCTGACTGGGCGATGCGGCTGGGATCCACGATCGTTGCATTGGCACGTTTTCTCATCGCCGATCGAAGAGCAGCAGAAGCGCTTCTCGTGCTCAACGTCGCCGAGGATCATGCCATTCACAACGGGCAAATGCTCACCGTTGCAAAGCTCAGGGTCATTCGGGCTTTGGCGCTTTGGCGGCTCCGCCACCAGAACGACGCTATCAACGCATTGGTCAGCGCCGTTCGCATTCTGGGCAAGCAGCCATTTCGCCGGTTCATCATAGATGAAGGCAGCAACCTGCAGGAAATCGTGCAAGCCGCGCTTGACGGCGACAATATCGAGGCGCGGTCAAACCGGCTGGTTCGACACCGGTTTCGCGAACTCAATCACCTGTGGACTGTGCAACACGAAAAACCGAAAACCGGCAATAATCCCGGTGTTCCGTCACACAGCGACCACGAGCGGTCCTATGCCGGCAGGCGCCAATATCTTGAACTCCTTGCAGTCGGGAAATCCAACAAGGAGATAAGCCGGGCTCTCGGGGTATCCCAAAACACGGTCAAGTACCATCTCAAGATCATCTTCAAGGAACTGGGCGTGAACAACCGCGTGCGCGCGGCAAACCGCGCCCGCGATCTAGGCATATTCTGATCCGGCTACCCATATGGGTAGTTGCCCGCTGCCATGCTTATGTTTCACCTTTTCCACCTGGTTCCTGGAAAAGGAAAGGACAACGCAGATGGGTACGCATGTACGAGTTGTCACGCCAATCACATCCCGCGGCTTCAGGCAGGCCAGCGATTTTGATGGATTACTCGGGGCAAATGATACAGTCAGCCATGTCGAGATAGACAAGGGGCCGGCTTCGATCGAATGCGAATATGATGAGATGCTGTCTATACCGGACACCGTCGCAAAGATTGTCGAGGCGGAACAGGATGGTGTTGATGCGGTGGTCATTGATTGCATGGGCGATCCCGGCCTGAAGGCCGGACGTGAATGCGTCAACATCCCGGTCCTCGGTCCCTGTGAAACGTCAATGAACCTGGCGTGTATGCTGGGCAATCATTACAGCGTCATCACGGTGCTGGAGCGACTTCGCGGCCAGTTCGAAAATCAGGCGAAACTGTTTGGTGCGTGGGAAAAATTCGCATCCGTCAGGGCGGTCGACATTCCCGTGCTTGATCTTGAGCAAGATCCCGGGGGTACGCGTGAAACACTGACGGAGCAGGCGTTGCTGGCGGTCGAAAAAGACGGTGCAGACGTCGTGATATTCGGGTGCACCGGAATGCTGGGTTGTGCCGAGGCGGTGCGTCAGGGGTTGCTGTCTCGTGGATATGACATCCCGGTCATTGATCCGGTTCCCGTGACCGTAAGGGTTGCCGCGTCGCTTGCGGCCAGCGGATTAAGCCATTCGAAGGTGGCTTATGAGCTACCTCCCAACAAACCGGTCGTGGGGTACGACATGCCGGTTCTTCACGCCTACAAGAGCGCGGCCGAGTAATCGATTGGCAGTGACAAAAGACAAGGGGGCTCGCGGGTGACGGCAACGGCCGAAAATCGAACTTACTCCGATAGCCGCGGCCGTCGCCTTCGCATATTCATGGGCGGAAGCCGCGTTTACTGGCTCATCTTGCCAGCGTTTGTCTTCTTCCTGATCTTCTTCGTCGTACCGGTGTTGTCGCTGTTTCTCATCAGCCTCGACAAATCGGTGGCCGGTGTTGTTGACCCGCAGTGGGATTTCACTACGAAAAACTTCGTGCGGTTCTTCACCCGGGCGACCTATTACGAGGCCGCCCTGCGGTCGATCGGCCTGGCAAGCATGGTGGCGATCATCACCCTTGCTATCGGCTATCCGTTGGCATTCCTGATCGCCAAGACCGAGAATCCCGGGCGCAACACGTTTTACATGATCCTCGTTTTGTGTGCGATGCAACTCGACATGGTGATCCGGCTTTATGGACTCATGGTGCTGATGGGGGACAATGGTTTGATCAACCGTTCTCTGATCGATGCCGGAATCATCGAGGGACCATTACCCCTGATGTACAATTTCGCCGGTGTGGTCATCGGTCTCGTTCAGTTCACGCTGCCGTTCATGGTGTTGTCGTTGATCGGCGTCATCCGCTCCATTCATCCCTCGCTGGAGGAGGCGGCGCGCAGTCTTGGCGCAACGCGGCGCGTGGCGTTTTGGAAAATCATATTTCCACTGTCGATGCCGGGTGTGTTGGCCGGTTCTTTGCTGGTGTTCGCAATTTCCATCAGTTCCTATGTGGTGCCAGCGCTGATGGGCGGGTGGAAAGTCGTGGTTATGCCGATCCACATCTACCAGCAAATCGCCGAGATGGGTAAGTGGCAGTTCGGTGCGGCGATTGCGGTCGTCCTGTTTATCACCAGCGTCATCGCGGTGATTATTTATCAGCGCTATGCTGCGGTTACAGCGGGTGGGAGAACCTAGCATGGCAACCGCAGTTTCCACCGCCACCACGCCGATCAAGCCAGGTCAAAAACGCTGGTCTGAGCGCAATGTTTCGCTGACGATCCAGATCGGCGCCTGGATCGGTTTCGTCATATTGTTGCTGCCGGTTTTCATCGTCGTACTGGCCGGACTGAATTCCGGTGAATATTTGACTTTCCCACCAGAAGGCCTGTCGTTTCGGTGGATCATCGATTTCCTCACCTCCGAAACCTGGATGGGCGCTTATCTTTTCAGCCTGCTGTTGGCACTGATCACGATGGCAGTCTCGACCATTCTCGGCACAATGGCCGCCATCGTATTGGCGCGGCACAAATTCCCCGGACGGGATTTGCTCAGGGCCTATTTTCTCTCCCCGTTGATCCTGCCGGGTGTGGTGCTCGGATTGGCCTTGTACGTGTTCTTTGTCACCACGAATCTGGGCCTGGCGCGCACCTTGACCGGATTGGTGATCGGCCATGTGCTCGTCACCTGCCCGTATGTGATCGGGACGGTTTCTGCTGCCCTGGTTTCATTTGATCAGTCACTTGAAGAGGCTGCACGCAGCCTGGGTGCCGATCCGTGGACCGCCTTTCGGCGGGTTACGCTTCCCAACATTTCAGCTGGTATGATGGCAGGCGCCATTTTTGCGTTTATCGTTTCGTTCGGCCAGTTCGACGTCTCGCTGTTTTTGAGCACGCCCGATCTGACCCCGCTGCCGATCGCGCTCTACATTTCGCTTCGCTACACGTTTGAACCGACTGCCGCCGCGGCGGGCATATTCGCCATTCTGCTGGTGATCGTTTCAATGCTGTTGACGGCGCGGCTGGTCAATATGCGCAAATTTGGAGGCATCAAATTCAGCTAGTTCGCCAGCCAACAACAAATCGAAACACGAAGGCACGCCAATAACGGTCAACCAAGGGAGTAAACACATGAAGACGCTACGCAAACAGTTAAACAATCCGATTTCTCGGCGGTCGTTGCTGAAGAAGGGGGCTGTGGTCGGTGCGGCGAGCAGTCTGCCATTGTTCAACATCAACCATGTGTGGTCCCAGGATGTCACCTACGACGGCGGCGTGTTCGACGCTGAGGGGGCAACGCTGAACATCGGAGAATGGGGCGGCTTCTGGGAGGAATTCGTCAACAAAAACCTGCTTGACCAGTTCAAAAAGGATTTCAACTGCAACGTCTCCTACGACAGTTCCTGGCCATGGTTTCCGAAATTCGTCGCTGGCGGGCCTCAAAATCCGGTCTACGACATAACCAACTGGAACCTGCCGGAAATGTTCAAAACGGCGCGTGCCGGAGATTATTTCCTCAACAAGGACGAGATTCTCGAAAACGTTCCCAACGCCAAAGATTGCTGGGACTTCGCATTTGAAAACGGCGTAGGTGTCACCTGGGGATTTGGTCAGTATTGCTATGCTTTCCGCACTGATTTGGCGGATCCGCACCCGACAACGTTCAAATCGTTCTGGGATGAGCAATATGCCGGCGGCAAGCGCGGAACCTACATCACCTCCAACACGCTGCAGATGATATTCTTCCTGACAGCGAGCCATGTGTTCGGCGGGGACTACAAGGACCTTGATGCCGGCTATGAGGCAATGCGCTCGGCCATGCCGATGAAGATCTCGGACTTCACCGGCAACATGCAGACGCTGATCGAACGCGGTGAGGTGGTCATCGGCGTCCAATGGGAAGGCGAGGTCTACAATCAGATCGATAAGGGCGTGCCGATTGCGGCCATGGTCTGGGAAGAAAGAAAACCGATCCTGACGCAAACCAAAACCATCAGCCGCTACTCGGATCCGGTGTCCAAAAAGCTGGCTCTGGCGCTTCTCAACCGTACCTTGAGCCCGGAATATGCATCGGAATTCGGTAAAACGTTCTACATGCGTCCAACCAACAAGAACGCGGTCATTCCCGAAAATCTTGCCAGCAAGGGCGTGACCAACACGGCAGATGCGACCAACGGTATGTGGATTCCTGACTGGTTCTGGTATCTCGAAAACGAGGACGACGTGGTCGAAACCGTCAACGAAATCTTTGCCGGATAAAGCTTCCATCGCCGCGGGCCTGGCGCCCGCGGCACCATTTCCACTTCATCAATTTTCAGGCATCGATCGTGTCAACAGTCGAGATCATTGAACTCTCCAAAAATTATGGTCAGACGGTCGCGCTGACCCCTACCTCGCTTCGCGTGGAAGAAGGCGAGTTCTTCTCGCTTCTTGGGCCATCGGGGTGTGGGAAGACGACCACGCTGCGCATGATCGCCGGTTTCGTCGCACCGACGGGCGGCATGATCAAGATCGGCGGCGAAGATGTGACATTTCTGCCGCCTGAACGGCGTGGCATCGGCATCGTCTTTCAGAACTACGCGATTTTTCCGCACATGAATGTCTTCGATAACATCGCATTCGGCCTGCAGATGCGGAAAGTCGACAAGGCAGAGATCGCAAAAAGGGTTGCCGCTGCGTTAGAGCAGGTCGGTCTTGGTGGATACGAAGCCCGCTACCAGCGGGAACTGTCGGGCGGTGAACAGCAACGCGTGGCACTGGCGCGGGTGCTGATTACCGAGCCCGGAATTCTTTTGCTCGACGAGCCGCTTAGCGCACTCGACAAGAAGCTCCGCGAGGAGATGAAATACTGGATCAAAGCGCTCCAAAGCGAGTTGAAGATCACCACGATTTACGTCACCCATGATCAGGGCGAAGCATTGACCATGTCCGACCGCATTGCGGTGATGGAGAAGGGCGTTGTTGCCCAAATCGGCTCGCCAAACGAAATATACGAGGCTCCGGTCAATCGTTTTGTTACCGAGTTTATTGGCGAGTCCAATCTCCTTGAAGTGACTGTGTCAGAGACGGGCGAGCAGGTCAGCCAGGTCAATCTGGGTAGCCAGAAAGCGGCGGCCAGATCGGTCGACGGGCTCAGGCCGGGTGATGATGCCATTCTGGTTCTCAGGCCGGAGCAAGTATTGCTCGGCGCGGAGGCCGACCGGCTCTCCGGAGACGACCTGTGCAAACTGACAGGCACGGTGATCGATCACACCTATCAGGGCTCGTTTGTGCGCTACCGCATTAATGTTGAAGGGCAGACACTGGTCGCTGAAGTTGCCAATCGCGCCAATAGTGAGGTGTTGGTCGACGGAGCGAAAGTGCCATTGGCTTGGCGTGCTTCCGGAGCCGGCCTGCTGTCGGAATAGCTGCCAGAAGCGACGATTGTAGGAGAGGAAATAGCATGCGAATTGGCATTGATGTCGGCGGTACGAACACCGACGCTGTTCTCATGGACGGCTTTGACGTGAAAAGCTTCCACAAGACGCCGACGACCGCTGATGTTTCATCCGGAATTATGACGGTATTGCAGACTGTGCTGGAACAAGGCGCTGTATCGGCAGCTGACATCACCGCGGTGATGATTGGCACCACGCATTTCACCAATGCCGTTGTTGAGCGCAAAAGGTTGTTGGAAGTAGCCGCCATTCGACTTGGCCTGCCGGCGACCAAGGGTTTGCCGCCAATGACCGATTGGCCAAAGGATCTCGGGAAAACCCTTGGATATCATCGCTATCTCGTTCACGGCGGTCATGAGTTCGATGGCCGCGAAATCGCCCCGCTGAATGAGGCCGAGTTGAAGGATGCTGCGCGGGATATGGCCAAAAAGGGCCTGCGTGCTGCGGCCATCACTTCTGTGTTCTCGCCTGTTAATCCTGAGATGGAGGCACGTGCCGCCGATATCATTAGCAACGAAATTCCAGATGTCGCGATCTCGCTTAGCCATGAGATCGGCCGGGTCGGTTTTCTCGAACGGGAAAATGCGACGATCATGAATGCCTGCCTGACCGATCTCGCCACCAAGGTGGTCAGGTCCTTTGAGAGCGCCCTGGCTTCGCTCAATATCACAGCGCCGTTCTATATTTCGCAAAATGACGGCACGCTGATGACGGCTGAGTTCGTCGAGAAGTACCCCGTTCTGACTTTTGCCTCAGGACCGACCAATTCCATGCGTGGAGCGGCAAAACTCGCGGGCGCCAAGGAAGCAATGGTAGTAGACATTGGCGGCACAACGTCGGATGTCGGCATGTTGCTACACGGATTTCCGCGGGAATCCTCCGTCGCCGTGGAGATCGGTGGTGTCCGCACAAATTTCCGCATGCCTGATGTTCTGGCATTCGGTCTTGGCGGCGGCAGCATTGTCCGTGACGATGGGGCGAGCATTGGACCCGATTCCGTCGGCTTTGAACTGACAGACAAGGCACTGGTTTTCGGGGGCGATGTACTGACTACCACCGATATTGTTGTCGCCGCGGGTCACGCCGACATTGGTGACCGGTCGAAAGTCTCGCATCTGAAGCCGGACCTGATTGAAACGGCAACCACCACGATGCATGCGATGGTTGACGAGGCGGTCGACAAAATGAAGACCAGTGCAGAGCCGTTGCCGGTCATTCTTGTCGGCGGCGGTTCGATTTTGATGTCGCGTGAACTCCCCAGTGCCTCGGAGATCATCAAACCCGACTACGCATCGGTTGCAAATGCCATTGGGGCGGCCATCGCCCAGGTGGGCGGGGAGGTCGACAGGGTGTTTTCACTGGAAGGCCTTGGGCGCGACGCGGCACTTGCGCAGGCCAAGGAAGAGGCTTCGGCCAAGGCTGTTGGTGCCGGCGCACTAAGCGATTCGGTGCAGATTGTGGACATAGAAGAGGTTCCACTGGCCTATCTGCCCTCCAGCGCCACCCGGATACGGGTCAAGGCTGTAGGCGATCTGGAGATGGGTGCATGAAACTCAACCAGACTGACCTGATCGATCTGTGCCGCGGTGCCGCGTTTCTGGGAACGGGTGGTGGCGGCGACCCCTATATTGGCCGCCTCATGGTCGAACATGCCATGGCCGAAGCGCATGAAGTGGAAATTATCGACCCATCGGATGTTCCCGATGATGCATTGGTCCTGCCGACGGCAATGATGGGCGCACCGACGGTCTTGGTGGAAAAACTTCCGCGCGGCGATGAAGCGGTCAAGTCCCTGCAGCGCCTGGAACGCCACCTTGGCAAGAAGGCGTATGCGACAATGCCAATCGAGATTGGCGGAATCAACTCGACCATGCCACTGGTTGTCGGTGCCAGGCTTGGCCTGCCCGTCGTCGACGCCGACGGCATGGGAAGAGCATTTCCTGAATTGCAGATGGAAACCTTCGCCGTCTACGGCGTTTCCGGCACGCCGATGGCGATCACAAACGAATATGGCGACTGCACGCTGGTTGAGACCCATGACAACAAGATGATGGAATGGATCGCCCGCGGCGTGACGATCCGGATGGGAGGTGCTGCCTATATTGCCGAATATCCGATGACCGGAGAGGAGGTAAAACGGACGTCGGTACCGAACACCATGACGCTGGCATTGAAAATCGGACGCTGTATCCGCGAAGCCCGTGAAAACCATGTCAATCCGTTCCAGGCACTGCTCGATCTGCTGCCGAAGACACCATACTCATTCGGCAAGATCATCTTCCGAGGCAAGATCATTGACATGTTCCGCGAGACGCGTGCCGGGTTTGCCGCCGGACGTGCCCGTATCCAGGGTCTTGATGAATGGTCCGGCGTGATGGAAATCGAAATCCAGAACGAAAACCTGACGGCCCGCGTGGATGGAAAACTGAAGGCCATCGTGCCGGATCTGATCTGTATCCTCGACAGCGAAACCGCCGAGCCGATTACCACGGAAACCCTGCGCTATGGGCAGCGCGTCACGGTTATGGGGGTCGCGGTGCCGCCGATCATGCGTTCACCGGAGGCACTGGCCATATTCGGTCCGGTCGGATTCGGTCTTGATGAACCGTTTACACCGATAGAGAAGATGGAATAGCCGGTCTTGCCGCGGAGCATCGGCCTCGACGATCTCGATGACCTCTGCAGGGGTGCGGCGATCCTCGGCACCGGCGGCGGCGGCGATCCCTATATCGGCGGCCTGCTTGCCGCCAATGCCATTGACAAGCACGGACCGGCGACACTGATTTCACTGGAGGAAACTCCCGATGACGCGTTGATTGTGGCGATCGGCGGTATGGGCGCGCCAACCGTCGTCATCGAAAAGGTCCCTAATGGTGAGGAGTTTTTGTGGGCGCTGGAAGCGCTCGAACGGCATCTTGGCCGCCATGTCGATGCGATAATCCCCTTTGAGGCCGGTGGAATGAATTCGACCATCCCGATCATGGTGGCTGCGCAACGCGGTATACCGGTGATCGATGGTGACGGCATGGGCCGGGCATTTCCTGAACTGCAGATGGAGACGTTCAACGTCTATGGCGTGCCGGCCGCGCCGATGGCCATTGTCAATGAATGGGGAGATTCGGTGATCGTCGAGGCGAGCGAGGCATCGATGGTGGAATGGCTTGCCAGGGGGGTAACGATCCGCATGGGCGGTTCAAGCGCCATTGCAGAATATGCGATGGATGGCAAAACTGCCCGGCGCGTTTCCGTTCCCGCCACGCTAAGCCTCACGATCGGCGTCGGTCAGTGGATCCGGCAGGCACGGGATTCACACAACGAAGTGTTCGAAGCCCTGGTCAGCGGCTTTGCCACCACCCACTACAAATATGCGCGCAAGATTTTCTCCGGAAAGATCAGCGATGTTACGCGCCGTACCGAGCGTGGCTTTGCAATCGGCAACGCCTTGATTGACGGAATGGATGGATGGACGGGTCAAATGGCGATCCAATTTCAAAACGAAAATCTTGTGGCGCGCCATGACGGCAAGCTTCGCGCAATTGTGCCGGATTTGATATGCATACTCGACAATGAAACCGCCGACGCGATTACCACTGAGAGACTGCGCTACGGTCAAAGAGTGAGCGTTCTGGGTGTCAGTGTGCCGCCGATCATGCGAACACCGGAAGCGCTCGACGTGTTCGGCCCAAAAGCCTTCGGCCTCGACGATTTGTTCGAACCTATCGAGAAGCTGACGGGGAAGGGCAATTGAACACCCGCAGTTCACAACGTAACGGTTGGTGCGTCCAGGTTGAGTTTGGGATTGACGGATAGAACAAGGTCGAGCGGTTTGCGTTGCGAGCACGGGACCTCGAATTTCTCCTTCAGATGACCGACGCCCATCATGGTGATCACTGCCTCGTTGTCCGGAATTCCGACGCAGGCCCTCATCGCCCGGTCAATATCGCTTGTCACGCTCCAGTTAAGCATGCACGCTCCCATCCCTGTTGCATGAAACGCCAGGGCCAATGTCATTGCAAACAGGCCGCCGTCGATCCAGTGCTGGTAACGCTCGCCAACCAAATTCATGTGCTCCATGTTGGAGGTGATGATGAGCACTGCACCGACCTCATGTCCGAAGCCCCGATTGCCCGATTGATAGGACAGGACCCGCTTCTTGTCGTCGACGTTTGTGAATGCATAAACACGGCAGGTCTGCCGGTTACACACAGAGGGCGTTTGCTGGGCCGCGCGCACTGCGGTCTCCAGTTCATCCAACGTAACCGGTTTGTCGGCGAATTGCCGGATGCTATGCCGGGCCTGCATGAAAGTGGAAAAATCCGCGGTTGACACTTTCGCAATCGCTGCCGCAGTGACCGTTTCCGTGCCGCCGTGGACTGCAGCTTCGCGGAATTCGATTTCCTGATTAAGGCGATCGAGATCTGCAGCGACCTGGTCAACATTCTGGCCGCATTCGCGATTGAACCGGACCCACGCATCGAGCGTGTTTAGCGCGGTTTGCGACGATTCATCGGGGCCAAATGTTGCGACATAAGCCCTTGTCTTTGCCAGGAGGCTGTCTACCTTTTCGCGTCCAAATCCTGGTCGCGGTTCTGGCAGAGACAAGCCGTGTTCGATTGAATGGAACAGAATGTGGATCAAGGCACGCTGGTTCTCTTTGTTTCGCTGTCCAACAACGAAGGATGCACGCGCGAAACGTCGATAATCATACCAGAAATCGGCGGCAAGGCGGAATGATTGTCGGAATTGCGTCAATATCTTTGACAGATTTGGCATTGAGCGTTCCCCGGTGTCTTCATGGAAATAGGATAGTGTTATTTTTCACTTTGCCGTCAGGCTGTCTTGGCGTCTATGCTAGCAGTCCGGCAGTTAAATGTCTGCACCCTCAATTTGCCCTAACCAGCTGAACCTGAATAGTTTTAGCTGACTGAGAATGCTGCCGTGGGTGCCATGGAGGCGAAGTATGGCCGGTTCAAAACATCCGTTGATATTCGACGGTCACAATGACCTTCTTTTCGCACTTACCGAAGCAAAGCCGGTCTCTGTTGACCCCTTTTTCGATGACACCGGAAAACATCTCGATGAATCCAAATGCCGGACCGGTGGGTTTGGCGGCGGCTTTTTTGCTGTCTACGTTTCTTCTCCCGTCGATATCGAAGAGGAAATGAAAAAGATGGAGCAACCCGCCTACAGTCTGGAATTGCCCGATCCCGTTTCCTGGGAGCAATCAGCGGCGGCAGCGCATTTGCAGATGGCGACACTTTTTCAACTGGAAAAACGTGGTGGTCTGAAACTTTGCCGCGACGTCACAGACATCGAAAACTGCCTGAAACGTGAACAATTGGCGGCAATCTTGCATTTCGAGGGTGCCGAGCCGATTGATGCAGAGTTCAATTCGCTCGAAGTCTATTACCAGGCCGGCCTGCGTTCAGTTGGAATCGTGTGGAGCAGGCCAAACCTTTTCGGGCACGGAGTTCCATTCCGGTTTCCCAGTGACGGAGACACCGGTCCTGGCCTGACCGAACTCGGCGTAGCACTGGTCAAGCGCTGCAATGAAATGGGAATCCTGGTCGATGTGTCGCATTTGAACGAGGCCGGCTTTTGGGATGTGGCACGGGTGAGCGACCGTCCCATTGTAGCTACGCACTCCAATGCCCATGCAATTTGCCCGCACGCCCGAAATCTGACCGACCGCCAGCTGGATGCTATCAAGGAAAGTGATGGCATGGTGGGAGTCAATCTGGCGCTGGCGTTTTTACGCGAAGACGGGCGCATGGTGGACACAGGCCTCGACACGGTATTGCGTCATTTCGATTACCTTATCGAACGGATTGGTGAGGACCGGGTTGGGTTCGGTTCTGATTTCGATGGCGCGAAGATTCCCGGGCAGATTGGTACAGCGGCTGGCTTGCCGAATTTGCGCCATGCCATGATCGATCATGGTTTTGGCGAACCACTGATGATGAAATTGTGTTCGCGGAATTGGTTGCGACTGTTGCGTCAAACCTGGCTTTGATAGTGCGGCACCCACTAGAGAACGACGCAAGGACCCTGGGGCGAAACAATTCAATGCGGCATGTCGGCGACCTTGCTGATGCCTTGGCCGGGGCCTTTGGCTTGACGACATGTTTGGTCAAATATTCTGAGTTGCCTGATGAGCGGAGTGAAGACGATGAAGGACAAGAACATCCACGTTGCGCTTACGTTTGACTATGATGCAATGTCCGTCTGGATTGGCAGTATCGGTGCCACATCGCCAAGCATGGTCTCGCGAGGCGAATTCGGTGCGATAGCGGTTCGCCGCATACTCGAAGTGCTGAAACGGCACGATATCAAGGCGACTTTCTTTGTACCCGGACACACGGCACTGGCGTTTCCGCAAACCGTGGTTGATATCGCAGCGGACGGTCATGAGATCGGTCATCACGGGTGGGTGCATGAAAATCCCGTCTCGGTAACCGCAAATGAGGAACGCCGGATCATGGACAAGGGCCTTGACGCACTCGACAGGGTGGCCGGCATCCGGCCTGTCGGGTATCGATCGCCGGCCTGGGACAACAGCCCGAACACGATTCCGCTGCTTCTCGAATACGGATTCAGATATGAAAGCAGTCTGATGGGCAATGAATACGAGGCCTATTGGTGCCGGATAGGGGATGAGTGGAATACCAGGGATGCTTGGAAATTTGGCGAACCGGTCGATCTGGTGGAACTGCCTGTTTCCTGGATGCTTGACGATTTTCCGCATTTTGAGCTGATCGCCGGCGCCAATTCCGGACAAAAGAGTCCGCGCGATCTCTTGCAGGTCTGGATCGACGAGTTCGATTATCTGTATGAGAAGATCGGATCGGGCATATTCAATGTGACGATGCATCCGCAGACCATCGGGCGCGGCGCACGGATGCTCGTCTTGGAGGGACTGATCGATCACATCAAGACGAAGAGTGGCGTGAAATTCGGCACCTGTTCGGGCTATGCAGAAAAATGGCGCGCGGGAAAAACGCCCTCCCTGCCGCGTGACGCCGCCACTTGAACTACAGCGCGGTCATTGGAGCGCCACCTGCCGAGCAAAATTGGGTTGCGACTTGCGTCGGGACAGGATGTTGCATCTACTTGCCGCTCACCTGGTGGGCAGCGAAACGCAGACCATCCAATTTGACTGCAAATGGCACGTATCATTGAATTCGGGGAGGATGAATGTTTAATTGCATTCGATCTATAGTCTGGATTTAAGCGTTTTAGATATGATTAAAACAAATATTGCTGTAATTCTATTTGCTGCCGTCTCTTTTTATTGTTCCGGTGCTTTTGCCATGTCATGCAGTGAAACGGATGTTGGAGGGGTTTCTCTCAAGTTTCGAAGCGGAAACAGTGTCGAGATGTGCATTTGGACGGATTGCTTCAATGCAAAATACAGAGGTGATCCAGCGAAACGTGCAACGTTTAAATTTGAGAATCTTGACAGTGAATTCTGGCATGTGAGAAAGAATAGATACCGGCTGAAATGGATTCCGAACGAAGCATTTCGCGCGTATGGCCAGAAGATACTGGTCCTCAATATGATTTGTAGATAACACATTGATACTGAAGGTAATTATTGTCCTGTTGGTTCCCATCGCAACAGCGGAAGCGAGTCCGTCTGTTGAACGGGGAAAAGCGGTAGTCGAGCAGTGGTGCCGAATGTGCCATCTGAGAAAGGACGACCCGCCAAACCCCGACATGGCTCCGCCTTTTGAACAGATCGTCCTCTGGTCAGGCAGGGATCGCGATTACCTTCTCCGGTTCATACAGGAAGACCATTTCCCGATGACAATGTTCCGCCTGTTCGATCATGAGAGGGCGGATGTCCTTGAATATCTGATTAACCTGCAAGATGAAGCACAGAAGCGGTCTCCATGATGCCGCAAGAGCAAAGGGCGCGTAATTTTGAACGGTTTAGTTGGCGGCCAGGCGATTTGAGGTTTCTTTGAACGCAGTAATGCCTTTGTCCAATTGGAAACATTGAAGCATTGATCGCTCTTTTGATTCCGCTTGAGCGAAAAATGTCCTAAGTTTCTATCCCGACCGCGCTAGCCAGTTCCGGGAAACTGTCGACAACAATATCGTGAGCGGGGTTCGGTGCTGAATCCGGTGGACTGTCATTTCCCCATTCCTGCGGCCTTCTCACATAAGCTGACTTGAAACCAACGCCCCTTGCCGCGTTGAGATCGAAATTGTGACAAGCGACCATGCAAATCTGATGCGGTTCGAGTTGCAAGAATTCCGCCACCTTCCCGTAAGGCTCTGGCAATGTCTTGTATTTGCCGATGGCCTCGCACGAAAAGACCGCGTCCCATGACAAGCCATTGTGCCGGGCCGTATCCATGATGATCCGGAAACTGAGGATCGTGAAGGATGCGCAGAGGAATTTTTGGCGCAGTTTTGGCAGAACGCCTGGAAAGTCCGGCCAACACTTGAACTTGTGCACCGCATCATAGGCGATTGCGTGACGGTCTTCCTCACTGAACACGCCGAGATCGTGCTCCGAAATGAGTTCCTCCAGCGCCATCCGGTGGCCGTCGTCAAAATTGTAGGTGGGTGGCGCGTCTTTGCCCAGATTCAACATCAAACCCAAACTTTTGCGCCGCAATTCGTTGGCAATGTCGTGCCAGTTGCGTTCAAGCCCGTGTTTGGCCCCCGTTTGGGCAAGGGCTGTTTTGAAACCGGTGTGCCAATCAAGAATGGTGCCACCCGTGTCGAAGGTCAGGGCGCGAATGTCAGTCAGGCTCATCGTTATGGTCCCTCAGGAATTGGCGGAGCCACAACTGTACCCGTATTCGAACCGTTTGGCATTATCTGAGACTTGATGCGCTTCTTGACGACAAGCGTTGTTTGTCGCCCATGTGTAACACGAAGAAAACTCAAGACATCGCGATGTTTGCTAAGTGTCTGATTTTATTGGCGCGCTCGGGAAGATTCGAACTCCCGACCCCTAGATTCGTAGTCTAGTGCTCTATCCAGCTGAGCTACGAGCGCGCATTTGGCCGTCAAACGCCCTGGGCGTGCAGCGGTGAAACTGACAAAAGCATCGCCACAAGACTGAAAATGATCGATTTAATTGTTGTCAAATGCATGCCGGGGAATTTCCAAATGGTTGAAGCAGCTCGTCTTGATGGAGCACATTCCCTGAATTTTGCAGGGCCGGGGCATTGAATCGACCCGAATACGAACCATCCGGTGCGACCATGGCAGAAGCCACCATTGATAGGCAAGCGATGATTGCAGTGCGTGGCGCAAGACGAATGTGCCGGTCTTGATGAGAAGACCTGTCAGGGCAACATTGGGCCGAATTGTAACCGGATGGCAAAAAGAAGGCTCTCTCAATTTCACAGATGTAAGTGTCAGGCAATCAACCATGCGATTGAGGCAACATTGCCCCATCAGTGCCAGTGAAGCGAACAATCTGTCTGAGCCGCTTTAATAAACTGCCAAACACAAAACCTGGGAGCCGGAACTGGGTATCAACGAACATGCAACTTTGCCTGGATTGGCTTTAGAAACATTTGTGATGCGCAACGCCTGTTTGAGGTCCATCTTATCGAGTGTCGCCAGAAGGTAGAGCAAATCGATAATTGGCTCATCGTCATTGGGTGCAAACGCACGCCCTGCGAACGTCGCAGTCTCTGCGACTGATTGAGGCGGATCATCGGCTAAGCCAATCATGACTTTCTGCTGATGCATCCAACCCATTAGTGTATTTGGGCAGGGATCATTGGGATAAAGACGATGGCTCTCGCCCCATAACCGGATACGTTCCCAATGACCTTGGGCATCCCACCGACGTTGTTCTTTGCAACCGGCCAGCAATTTCTGCATGACCTCCAATCCGTCAGGCTTATCACGCCAATTCGTAAACCAATTCCGTGCAAATTGGCCGGTAATCGAAACACCTGCATTTGTTCGAATAGCTTGTGGGTTAGATCATCTTGCAGTTGAAAGATATCGGATTTTTCGTAGTCATATTACTCTGCCTGCAGGTGCTTGCCATCCAATGCGTCGACCAATGGGTACATTCCGGGGAGCAGGTCGGAGGCCATGGGGAATAATCACAGACTGGTCTTGGTGACAGTAGCCGTGATTGCACTACTCGCGGTCATTGTTGTCGTATGGCTTCCATATTCCACTGTCAGCCTTGATCCTGGAAACTTAGGCCATCTCGCAAAAACCGGATTGGGCCTTCTTTCAGGCTACCTAATTGGCAAATTTGTTTTGTACCGGATTCAAGGCGATGCGGGGCGCGGCGTTGGCGTGCTGCGATCTGGCGCGAAAGGACTGATGACGCTCGTCCCGATCTTGGCGATGTTTGCCGCGCTTGCCTTTGTTGGCACAATCTTCACGTACCTGGCCTCCGCCACAGACAAGCCGCTAATCGATGGTCAGCTCGCCGCGATTGACGCGGCGCTTGGCTTTCATTGGCCGAGTTTCTTGGAAGCGGCCAATTCATCACCGGTTTTCGCCAACTCGTTGGTGATCGCCTATCATAGCCTCTTCCCGCAGTTCATTGCGCTGTTGCTGGTCTATAGCACGACCCAGCGTGTGGATCGGGCGTTGGAGTTTTTGGCTCTTCTGGCCGTATCGTTTTTGTTCACAGCGGGCCTGATGGTGTTTTTACCAACGGCTGGAGCCTATCCGCATTTCCGGCCCGCGCCAGAGGCGTTTGAAGCGTTCACCGCCAGAGCAGGGATGTGGCATTATTCCGACTTGCTGAGGCTGAGGTCAGGGGAGCCCTTTAACCTGCTGGTTTCGAATGCCGAAGGGCTTGTTACGTTCCCATCTTATCACACGGTCGTCGCGATAATGATCGTCTATTCCTTGCGCCTTGTACCGATTGCCGCTGTCCCGGCTGCGCTCCTGAATGCCACAATGATCATTGGCACCCTGCCGGAGGGCGGCCATCATTTGGTCGATGTGATCGCGGGCCTGATTGTCGCGCTGGTTTCGATTTTTGCTGTTTGGATAGTGGCAGATCGCCGAAGCATCATTCGCTGAATTCTACAATACTGTCTTATCAGCGCATCAATTTTTGATGAACCGTTCGAATATTGAGGATGTGCGATTTCAACGCAAGGCTTTGATTTTGTTGGCGCGCTCGGGAAGATTCGAACTCCCGACCCCTAGATTCGTAGTCTAGTGCTCTATCCAGCTGAGCTACGAGCGCGCATTTGGCCGTCAAACGCCCTGGGCGTGGCCGGCGCCGGTGTCTTCGCACCGTCGCGTAACGGGGTGTTCCCTAACGATTGATGCTGGCAAAAGCAAGCGTTGTATTTGCAAAATTCGAGCTTGGCGGTTTCGGCGCAATGTGTGGAACGCCGGGTTACGCCGGTTTGCGCAAGGCGGTTCGTGCTTCTTCCAGCATCACTGGCCGGTCCGGTACGGTAATGGAGAAAACGGTTCTGCCGCTGACGCTTTCAGCAAGTTCCAGCGTGCCGCCATGGGCCTTCACCAGTTCGCTGGCAATGGCAAGGCCAAGCCCGGTTCCGCCGCTGCGTGCTGAACCGCGGAAAGCGGTAAACAGGTTCTCGCGCGCCTTTGGCGGCAGGCCCGGTCCGGTGTCCTCGACGAATATCTGCGCAACGGTTCCGGATCGTTGTGCGCCGACGGTCAGGCGCTTGATCACGGCTGCATCCTGCTCGGTGCTCATCGCCTGAACAGCATTGCGGCACAGATTGTTCATCACCCGGAACATCTGATCGGAATCGGCGTCTATCTCGAAATCCTCGGGCACCGAATTGATGAATTCGATGCCGCTGTCCGATGATATGCCCAAAATCTCATGCACATCGTCAACAAGCTTGTGCAACAAAAGACGCCGTCTTGCCGGCGGGGCTTCCTGGGTGCGGCCATAGGCCAAAACGCCTTCGGTATAGGAAACGGCCCGGTCGATGGTGCGAACCAGTTTGGGGGCGAAAGACTGCACCGCGGGATCCTTGGCAATCGCCAGCCGGTCGGACATCAGCTGCGCGGAAGCCAGAATGTTGCGCATGTCGTGATTGATCTTGGAAACGGCAAGGCCAAGGTCGGCGAGATGTTTCTGCTCACCGAGCGTTTTTTGCAGATGCGTCTGCATGGCGGCCAGTTCGGACTCGGCAATGCCCAGCTCATCGCGCCTGCCGGTGGGCACGATGACGCGTCCGGGATCATCCGGCGCCTGGCCGAAAGACAACATTGACCGTGTCATGGCGCGGATTGGGCGGATCATGAAGCGGTTGATGGCGTAGAAAACAAGCGTTGCGGTAAACAGCGAAATCAACAGCGACAGGAAGGCGACATTGCGTGAGTAAATCAACATGGCATCGCGCAGGCCCTTGTCGGGGATCACGAGCTCGAAAATCTTCTCGCTGTCGCCGACGGAGCCAAAAACCCGGATGACCTCATTACCGCCGGCAAATAGCGTATAAAGCGCCATACCAATTGATTTGAGCGGTTCGGTCTTGCGGATATCGACCTGTTGGTTCACTTCCAAAGGCATGTCGTCCATGGCAAGCAATCGCGAACGGCCTTCCTCGCGAATGGCGACGGCTTTGGCGCCAATGGTCATCAGCACATCGTCGCGGACAGAGTCCGAAAGTTCCGCATTCTGGTTTTCTGCCAGGATCAGGCTTACCGCCGCAGCACTTGCCAGGCGTTCTTCAAGCCAGCGCAGGCGAAAGTTGGCGACCGACGGCAGGAAGATCAGCACCTCGGCGATCATGACAAACAGGATGGTCAACAGCAGCAGGCGTGCCGACAGACCCCGGGCCAGCGGCACATCAGGCTGATGCAGTTCTTCAGCGGGGCTTTTCGCCGGTAGCTGGTTGTTGTCCTCCACGCCGGGTCCTGTCTCAGCGGCCGAACCGGCCCAATTTCATTTGTTCCCGGCTAACCGAATTTCCTTAAAAATCCGACCAGCCAGCGCACAAACGGTTTGCGCGTTGCTTCGGCATAATAGGTAATTGCGGCTCTTTTACCAATCTCCGTCATGGTCGGGTAGGGCGGTACATATCCGGCAATGTCCCTGACCGTCATGGATTTGGAGATGGCAAGCGCCCATAGATTGATCATCTCCCCGGCATTGGCACCGACAATCGACACGCCGAGTATCTTGCCCTTTTTTGAGGTAACCAGTTTGATCAGGCCGGTCGTTTTGCGTTCAGCCTGGGCGCGGTCGTTCTCCGCATAAGGCCAGCGAAGCACCTTGACGGTCCCTTCGGATTTTCGCGCCTCTTCCTCGGTCATGCCGACGTGGGCCAGTTCCGGGTCTGTGTAGGTTGCCCAGGGAATGATCTGGCGGTTTTGCTTTACCGGCAGACGGAACAGGATGGAGCGGATAACCAGACCGGCGTGATATCCGGCGACGTGGGTGAATTGCAATCCGCCGGCGATGTCGCCGATTGCGTAGACGCGCTTGTTGGTTGTGCGCAGCGATTTGTCGACCTTGACGCCACGGCGGTCAAATTCAATGCCGGCCGCTTCAAGACCAATTCCCTCAACATTGACTGCGCGACCGGCTGCGACCAGCAGGTTGCTTCCGGCAATGGCCTCGGTTCCATTCTCGGTTTCGACATGCACGGTTACGCCGGTTTTGCCACGTTTTTCGACCTTGGTGACCTTGGCGCCTTCACGAACGGTGATGCCTTCCGACTTGATTTGCTCAAGCACGATTGCGGTCAGTTCCGGGTCGTCCTTGCCGAGTGCGGTGAACGCTTCGATGACGGTCACTTGCGAGCCGAGCCTGCGGTGCGCCTGAGCGAGCTCCATGCCGATCGGTCCACCGCCAATGACAATCAGATGTGCGGGCTTGCGAGTCTGATCGAAAATCGTTTCGTTGGTGAAGAAATCGACCGTATCCAGACCGGGAATCGGCGGCACCATCGGTGAAGAGCCGGTGGCGACGACAAAGCGGCGGGCACGGATTTTGGTATCACCGGCGACGACGGTGCGTGCATCCTCGAACCGTCCCGCTTCCTCGATGACATTGACACCCAGCGCGGTGAAACGCTCAACGGAATCGTTTGGGGCAATGGCGCCGATGACGGAATGGATGTGCTTGTTGACGGCGCGAAAGTCGACTTTGGGATCGACATCTGCAATCCCGAATTTGGAACCGTTGCGCAGCGCATGCGCCTGCTTGCCGGCCGCGATGATCGCTTTTGAGGGCACACAGCCATAGTTCAGGCAGTCGCCGCCCATCTTACCCTTTTCCAGCAACACGACCTCGACGCCGAAGGAAGCTGCCGCTGCGGCGACTGTCAGCCCGCCGGAACCGCCGCCGATCACGCAGATGTCGGGGGTGAGAACGTTCGTCATGGCGCGTGCAGGCTCCCTGGTTGACGCTGTTATTCCGGATGAAGTGGGTCTACTCGTTCAGGCGAGTTTGTTGCCGCGAATCTTCTTTACGATAGTGGGGATGGCGGCAACAAGCGCCAATGCGGCAAATGCGAGCACAATCTCGGTGGTGACAATATCCTTGATTGTGACTTCGCGCCCGGCTTCCGCAGCGGCGACGATGACGCTGTCGAGACCCTGACCCAGATAGGCATAGGCCATTCCGCCGGGGATGATGCCGAGGAATGTTGCGGCGATATATGTGCGCAACGGAACATTGAACAGTGCCGGGGCGATGTTCATGACAAAGAAGGGAAATATCGGCGCCAATCTGAGCACAAACAGGTAGGAAAATGCGTCTTCCTCAAAACCCTTGGCCAGTTTGGCGACCTTGCCGCCGACCTTCTCCTTGAGGAAATCGCCAAAGGCGGTGCGGGCAGCGATGAAGATCGCGGTGGCACCGATGGTCGCGCCGATGATTGCGGCGGCGCCGCCAACCAGCCAGCCAAACAGAAAGCCGGCGAAGATGGTCAGGATAGAGGCGGCCGGAAACGAAAACGCTGTCGCCAGCGCATAGACAGCAATAAAGCCAAATATCGCCGAGAAGTAGTGGGCAGCGACCATCTCTTTGAGCATGTCGCGGCTTTCAACCAGATAGTCGAGCGACAAGAATTGGTGCCAGCCCATCATGTATCCAAAGGCGAGGCCAGCCGCGATAATGATAATCGGAGCAAAACGGCCTAATGGCGATTTGCGGGTCTGCTGCTGACTTTGCTCGTTTACTCCGGTCACGATAGCCTCTTGCGACATCCGCTGCTCTCCATCTGCCATTTCGTTTTCCACCGTATCCGACGACGGTTAAGATGGACCTCACATGGCGGAGGTTGGAGGACAGTACAAGGCTCCGATAGCATGTCTCACCTCGTTTTGACCCAGGCTATCTGATGTCTCACCGCTTCGTGATTACGGCGTCATCTCGTCGCTCATTTGATGTCAACGCCGTGATTGACTTGATTTCCGCTACTGACTATAAGCCCGCTCACGCTCGGGTATCGCCCGGCGAAGCAGTGCTTGCGCCGGAATTTTGGAGACCCCTGTTCCCGGAAACAGACATCAAGAAGGGCCGCACGCCGCGGTGTTTAAATAAATGAAGCGTACCTACCAACCGTCCAAACTCGTCCGCAAGCGCCGGCATGGTTTCCGCGCGCGTCTGGCAACCAAAGGCGGCCGCAAGGTTCTAGCCAATCGCCGCGCCCGCGGGCGCAAACGGCTCTCGGCCTAGGCCCGCATTCCATGCCGGAGCGCGGCCGGCAAGGTCCGAACAAACTTCGAAAGCGCCGGGAATTCCTGGCCGTCCAGCGTGGTGAAAAACGCCGCGGCAGGCTGTTTTTGCTGGAGGTTCTGGATCGCGGCGACACTGGGCCTGCCCGCTTTGGAACCACTGTGACCAAGAAGCAGGGCAATGCTGTGGAGCGCAACCGCATCCGGCGGCGTATTCGAGAGGCAGTGCGCACTCACGCAGCACGTGACATGGCGGCCGGCAATGACTATGTCATCGTCGGACGGCAAGAAATCCTGAATGTTTCCTTTGATGTGCTGAAAGGCGAGCTTTCACAGCGCATTCGTAACGGCGGCAATCGATCGAGCAGGGCTTGAGATGGAAAATAACCGCAATTTCTTCATCACAATCGTACTGTCGGTGATTATCCTGACTGCGTGGCAGATCCTTTACATGAACCCGCGCATCGAGGCGCAGCGCGAAGCACAGCGCATCGAGGCCGAACGCGAGGAGGCCAAGAAGCCGGAGAACGCCGGTACCGATCCGTCAATTCCGCAGCCGGAAGGGGCAGCTGATGATGTGCCGGATGCGGGTACCGAGCAGGCCAAAGCGGCGCGCGTTAAGATCGAAACACCAAAACTTTCCGGTTCGATCAATTTGGCCGGTGCCCGACTGGATGACCTGATCCTGAATGACTACCGGGTAACGGTTGAGCCGAATTCGCCCAGAATCACGCTTTTGGAGCCGGTCAATGGCGGCCAGGGCTATTTTACCGAAATTGGCTATACAGGGGCGGGTGACCAGAAACTCTATCCCGGCGCCGACACCATTTGGACTGTCAAGATCGGCCAAATGCTTACGCCATCCACGCCTGTTACCCTGACCTATAACAATGGCAACGGCCTGGTTTTCGACCGGACCATTTCGATAGACGAAGATTACCTGTTCACCATTTCAGACAGCGTCACCAACAATTCCGGCGGTGCGGTCGCACTTGCCAATTACGGGCGCATCACCCGCCTGGAGGAACCGGAGATCGCTGGGTTTTTCATCCTGCATGAGGGATTGATAGGTGTGACCGGCGAAGAAGGCCTGCAAGAAATCGACTATGATGATCTCGTTGAAGACAAGCAGGTCAAGCCGGGTAAATCGAATGACGGATGGCTTGGATTCACTGACAAGTATTGGGCTGTGGCGACAGTTCCGGCAAAAGACCGGCCCTTTCAGCCGCGCTTCTCCTGGTTTGAAAGTAATGGTGGGCGGTATCAGAGCGACTATCTTTCGGATGAGTTTGTCGTTCAGCCAGGTGCGAGCGAAACCATCGAGACCCTTGTGTTCGCCGGCGCAAAACAAGTGTCGGTCATTGATGGCTACGAGGTCGACCACGGTATTCGCCAATTTGAGCTGATGATCGACTGGGGCTGGTTTCACTTCATCACCAAGCCGCTGTTCTATCTGATTGACTGGCTGTTCAAGCTGCTGGGCAATTTTGGCCTGGCAATTCTGGGTACTACGGTTTTGGTCAAGCTCGTCTTCTTCCCGCTTGCCAACAAATCCTACGCGTCCATGGCGCGGATGAAGGTTGTCCAGCCGGCGATGATGGAAATCAAGGAGAAGTTCGGCGACGACAAGATGAAGCAACAGCAGGCGATGATGGAGCTCTACAAGAAAGAGAAGATCAATCCGCTCGCCGGCTGCTGGCCGATCCTGATCCAGATCCCGGTCTTCTTTGCGCTCTACAAGGTGCTGTTTGTGACGCTGGAAATGCGCCATGCGCCGTTCTACGGCTGGATAAGGGACTTGGCGGCGCCCGATCCGACATCAATTTTCAACCTCTTCGGCCTGTTGCCTTATGATGTTCCGTCATTCCTGCTGATCGGCGTTTGGCCGTTGCTGATGGGCATTACCATGTTCCTGCAAATGCAGATGAACCCGACGCCGCCGGATCCGACGCAGGCGATGATCTTCAAATGGATGCCGGTTGTCTTCACCTTCATGCTGGCGACGTTCCCGGCCGGACTGGTGATCTACTGGGCCTGGAACAATTTCCTGTCGATCCTGCAGCAGGGTGTGATCATGAAGCGCAACGGCGCCAAGATCGAGCTTTGGGACAATCTGAAAGGGTTGTTTGCCAAGAAACCCGAGACACCCGCCGAATAGGCGGGATTTCCGGTACTGTTACATGTCGTTTCCGCGCAACTGGATATTTGTTCGCGGCGTACCCTCGATGAAATTTCTTCCGCCCGAGGGCCCGGCGGAGATTGCCTTTGCCGGCCGTTCGAATGTCGGCAAGTCGTCACTGATCAATGCGCTGGTTGGCCAAAGAGGATTGGCTCGAACCTCCAATACGCCGGGCCGTACCCAGGAGCTGAACTATTTTGTTCCGGACGGATATTCCGGCTCTGCCGACGATCTGCCCCCGCTGGCGCTTGTCGACATGCCGGGATACGGTTTTGCAAAGGCACCAAAAGCCCAGGTGCAGCAGTGGACGAAACTGGTGTTTGACTATTTGCGCGGGCGCGTGACATTGAAGCGGGTTTTCGTTTTGATCGACGCCCGGCACGGCATCAAAGCCAATGACGAGGAGGTTCTCGACCTGCTCGACAAGGCGGCTGTCTCCTACCAGATCGTTCTGACCAAGGCAGACAAGATCAAGCAGCCTGCGGTAGAGCGTCTTGTTGCCGATACGCAGGCCAAGATCAAACGGCGCGGCGCGGCCTTTCCGGAAATTATTGCGACTTCTGCCGAGAAGGGCCTCGGCATTGATGAATTGCGCGCTGCCATTTTGCGATCGGCTGGCTGAGCGCAGACTGCCAGGAATTCATGGAAAACAGAAATATCGCGCGCAAATATAGCGGTCGACATAGATATACTGATTTGTTGATCATTCATTAAATGTATTATCTTTATTAGCATAATATAATATTAGGCTAAATTAATATATATTATAAATTACTTAAAGTATTTGTCCTAAACAGGAGGAAAGTTCTGCAACTCGTTTGGGGGTTCTGAGATGCAAACCGGATTTTTGCGCAGCAACGATGCGTCGATCGCTCCTATGCTCGCTGTTCTGTCGTTGGTTCTGATGGCGACCGCAGGAATTGCGTTGGATGTCTCCCGTCTGAACAACACAAAAACCAAAGCACAGGATATCGCCGACATTGTTGCCATGGCGACACTTCGCGCGCTCATGGACGGAAAAAGCGATGACGAGGCAAAAGCAGTTGGAACCGCCTTCTTCGAGGGCGAGTTTGAAAGTGTTGGAGATCCCGATCTCGTAACTTTGACGATCAATTTGGCGGAGCAAAATGGCGTTCGCACCGTCAGCGTATCGCTGGATGGATCGATGGAAACCTCACTTATGAGTGTGATCGGGATTCCCGATATGGATTTTCAGGTTGCCTCAGCCTCGACGGCAAGCACCACCGCCGTCGAGTTGGTCATCGTCGCTGACATTTCACTTTCGATGAAATGGGATGGAAAACTGGCAAGCATGAAGGGTGCGCTGACGGAACTGATCGACTTGCTTTACCCGGATGGGCAACCGAACGAGGATATCCGGACCTCTATCCTGCTTTACGGGGAAACGATCCATTTTGGGGACGACTATCAGGGCTGGCTGGATGATGAAGAATCCAGCAATTACTTTGGCTGTTTCGCGCACGAAAGCGATGAACAGGTTCGTTCCGGCGATATGTTTCCGATCCCACCGGGAGAGTACGAAGCATTTGCCAGTAGAGCAAATTATTGCCCGGAAGATACCGCCACATCGTCATTTTTTGAGTATGATCCCGCCCCTATGAAGCAAATCATTGCTGATCTTGATGATGATTCCACCAAGAGAGGTACATCCACCGATATAGCTACAATGTGGGCCTATCGGGCGTTATCTCCCACGTGGCGCGGACAGTTTGTGTCTGGAAGTGACAGTGATCTCTATCCACTTGATTTTAGCAACGACACAACCAAACACATGATCATACTTACCGATGGAGTAGCCTTCCGTTGGACTGGGCCGGAAGGAAGATTGGGTGAGAGTGAAGGCCGCGCGATCGCATTGTCAAATTTCATGAAAATTTGTGAGAAGATGGGATTCCAGGACAATATTCATGTTTCCACGGTCGCCTTTGGATTCAAGCCAAAGGATGTTGCGATGCACGAATATCTTGAAGATTGCGTGTCAGGTCACGGACGATATTTTGAAGCCACAACGTCCAATCTTGGCATGGTACTGCAAACTATCGGTTCTGCAATAAACCGCATGCGGTTGACGAATTGATTTACCTGCACGGTCGATCGCATCAGGGTTTCGCGGTGCAGCGTTGATCGGTTGAAAAGGCAAGCTAACAAGCTGCGGTGCAGTTTACCGGTATCTGCCAGACCGGCCGAAGCGTCACATCGACGTTTTTTTCTCGATCAGCATGATCTTTTGCCAAATTTTGCGGCTGAGATTGGTGCCCAGCGTCTCAACGTCGTTGACCGCTTCAACGACGACACGATCGTTTACCGACTGGGCATAGAGCGCGGCAAATTTGCCGGTCAGCGAAAGCAGCTCGGAACAATAGTCGAGATATCGGGTAAGTGCTGCGGCATCCATTGTGCGTTTCGGTGAACTCTTGGTGCGGACAAAACTGTTGGACAGCGCGGAGGGATCCTTGGTCAATTGGTGCATGTCGATGACATGGATCAGCGAGCGCAATCCATGCAGGCCCTTGAGCACGCGTTTCTGTTTGATGCGTTCTTCGCCCTTGACGAGGAAGAAGAACCCGGCACCGGCCAGCACGACCGTGTTCAACCCGGCCTCGATTCCCTGCACGATATCGATCGTACCGGCATCCAGTCCTTCGACGGGAAACTCGCTTGCGAGGTACAAGAAGATGACGCCGCCCAAAATGATGATCAACGCGATCACTGCCCGCAGCCACCAAATCGGTTCCTCGAGTTTCTTGGCACCGGCTTTGGTGTCGATGCCCAGCGAGATAAGCTCTACAGCGACACCGCAAAGGCTGGCATCGGGAAATCGCTCACTGATGCGCATTTCAAGCGTGCGCGCGGTTTCGATAATGTGATCGGCGTTTACAGTGCGGTAGGGCATGAATCAGCCCGACGATCGTGCGTTTGTTCGGGGGCCGTAGGCATTGGCACCAGTGTCTCCAGGCCAGATGCAGAATACAATGAATGCGATCAGTGTCGCCACCGGTATGAACAGGGTCAACGCAAGCGCGCCAGGTTTGCCAAAGTCGTGCACGCGTTTGACGCCGAGGGCAAATCCGCACCAAATCGACAAGAACCCGACGACCCAGAAGCCGAAGGCCCACAGTGCCCCTTCGCTGCTCTCTTCCGGCACCAGACTGAAGCGATAAAGCATGAAAAGCTGGATTACCGCCATCAACAGGCCGGACAGAAAATAGGCCGCACGGCTGATGCGGCCGTCAAATCTGAAAAACAGCCAAACGAGTTGTTCGGATATGTTATGCGAGGGGGTCTGGCCCAAATCTGTTAGCCCCTTGCGTTCCCGGCAGAATTCCACACTCTACCAAAAACCAGACGAATCCGATGACCGGTACAAGCATGATCAAGCTCCACCATCCTGATTTATCGCGATCGTGCCAACGTTTGGCGTAAACCGCCAAAGCGAAATATAACATGGCCAATCCGACGATGAGCCCCAATATGCCTTCGGTACCCACCATCACATCGATGATATTGACGACAATACTAATCGCGATCATGACACCAACGCCTGCCCAAAACTGCGCGCGGTTTATCCGTCCCTCATAACTCGTGAATAAATATTTCCAGTCCATGTCACCCTCCAACAGGTCGGTTTTCAGTCGTCCCGGCTGCGCAACCTGCTGTGAGTCGGCAAAAATATCAATCTCTCAACAATTCGTTGATTGAAGTCTTGGACCTGGTTTTCTCATCGACGCGCTTGACGATGACGGCGCAGTAGAGCGACGGGCCCCATTTTTCACCGGGAATATTCTTGCCTGGGGTCGAACCTGCCACGACCACGGAATAGGCCGGGATTTCGCCGTAGAATACCTCGCCGGTGGCGCGATCGACGATTTTTGTCGACTTGCCGATGAATACGCCCATGCCGAGCACCGCGCCCTCCCGGACAATGCAGCCTTCAACCACTTCGGAGCGGGCGCCGATAAAGCAATTGTCCTCGATGATCGTGGGGCCGGCCTGCATCGGCTCCAGAACGCCGCCAATGCCAACACCGCCGGAAAGATGCACATTCTTGCCTATTTGAGCACAGGAACCGACGGTCGCCCATGTATCGACCATTGTGCCGCTGTCGACATAGGCACCGAGATTGACGAATGAAGGCATCAGGACGGCACCCGGCGCGACATAGGCGGAACGGCGCACGACACAGCTCGGTACTGCGCGAAAGCCGGCATTTTCAAATTCGTTGGCGTTCCAGCCGTCGAATTTGGAGGGAACCTTGTCCCACCAGACGGCGTCACCGGGACCGCCCTTGATGATTTCCATCGGATTGAGGCGGAAGGAGAGCAACACGGCCTTCTTCAGCCACTGATTGACCTTCCAGTCTCCATTCGCCTGCCGCTCTGCGACACGGGCAGAACCGTTGTCGAGCAGATTGAGCGACGCTTCAACTGCGTCACGAACCTCGCCCCTGGTGTCAGTGCTGACGCTGTCACGTTCGTCGAAAGCCTTTTCGATTATTGCCTCAAGGGCGGCAGCGTCAGTCTTGGACATGACCGGAACTCCGTTTGCGTGGTGTTAAGGGGTGCGCCGATAAAGTGGCGGGAACAGTTTCGCGCGGAACCTATGCGAAGCAGGAAATGCGGTCAATTGCGGCGAATTGTACGGTTCGCGTGCTTGTTGCCCGAAAACGAGGGATGGGAAGACCGATGAAGCCAGAAGAGCACAACGGCTGGACGCCGCTTTCGCATTCAGACGAGGATTGGCGGCGTTCCCGGGCCGTACCGGATACGCCACAAACCCGCGCACCGGAATACCGGCTTGCCTGGGACGACGACGACTTAATGACCCGCCGCGAACTCAGGCCGGTGCGGCTGCAGTTAGAGCTCTTGAAACCGGAAATGCTTCTTGCCGAACGCGGAATAC
>JBFOMG010000010.1:0-126801 GCA_040830725.1 Rhizobiaceae bacterium | reverse complement strand
GCTTTCTCTCCCGCAAGGGGAGAGATAGGTCCGGCGCCAAATCTATCCACGCCCCCGCAACCTCCCGCACACTCTTCGGCCAAACCGGGAAGCGGCCATGGACTGGAAAGGCGCTATCAACAGGAACCGAAGATTGCTGGGGGACGTGGTCGCCGAACTGCTGGCGCTGGCGCATCGGTCGCTCCGTCATCCTCGCCCCAGTGGCGAGGATCCACAGGCCTGCGCCACATCCTCGACGCTGGCGGGAGGGTGCGATGACGGTCTATCCCCAAACACAGGGCGGCTGAGTTCGGTAGATCCTCGGGTCAAGCCCGAGGATGACGCTGCAAGGGTTGCGACACAACCATCGTCTCTGCGCCGCTCCGTGCTTCGCATTCTCCGGCCGGCGGAATCGGCGCTGCGACGGTTGATCGTCGTCGTCGCGGCGATGCTGCAGCAAAGAGCGCGGGAGAAGCAGAGCGGCGGTGCAGAAGCAACCGAAACCCAACTCCCGGATTTCTCATCCTTCGCCACTTACGACACGCTGCCGGCCTTCCAGCTCATCGATCCGCGGCAATCATTCGACGGAACGATGCGGCCGATCCCGACAGGCATTCCACGCATTGCGGTGCCCGGTGTTTTCGACCCGGTGCCGCTGAAGAAACCGGATGACACGCTTGATGCCGTCAGGCTGATGCGCCGCATCCGCAAACTGAAAATCGCGCTTGCCACCCTGCCGCGGCAGGCGCGGCGGCTCAACCGGCTGATGGCAAAGCGCGCCAAGGCCGAACCCGGTCCCGGAAAAGTCGGGCCGATCCGCCCCGGCCATCCGCCGGGCCACCGCAAGCGCCCGCGCGAACCGGTCGACGACCTGTTGGCCGAATGCCACTGGCTGGCGATGGAGTGCGAGCGCGCGCCGCCGTGATCGCGTTCGCGAATCTCACCTGTTTCCCGGACCCTCAAATTCCGTTTGCTTCCTTCTCAGCGAATTGTAGAGGAAATCCGTCGCGATGCGCACCCGCGGCGAGCGGAGGATATCGCGGTGCGACAGCAGCCATAATCCAACGGCCGGCAGGCCAAGATCGTAGGGCACCTGAACCAGTTTTGGAGACGCTTCGCCGACATGCCGAGGCAGGATGACATGACCCAGACCATGGCCGGCAAGTTCGCACAGGGCGGTAAAGCTGCTCGCCCGCAATGCCACACGGCTGGCCGGAATTTCGGCATCCATCCATTCACCGGCGGGCGACCCCCTGAGTGGGTATTCCAGGCCAAGCCATTGCCGCCGGTCGATCGGTTTTTGCGCCATCTCGTCGGCCACCGGCTGTGTGGCGTAGACCCCGAAATTGACACCACACACACGGCGGCCAACCAGGTGCGGTGGCGGCTGATTGGACGCGCGGATGGCGATATCGGCATCGCGCCGGTCGAGATCCAGCCGGTCATTGGTGATGATGATGTCGGTGATGATTTTCGGATGCGCCAATTGGAACGCGCTGATGTCGGCGGCAAGTGCGGGAAATATCGCGTCGGTCGTGGTGATCGAAAGCTGGCCGCTCAGGCCCTTGTCGCTGCCGACGATCTTGCGGTCGAGATCGTTGACAATCGTCTCGATCGACTGTGCTGCGTCGAGAAACATCTCGCCCTCCGGTGTCGGCCGGTAACCACTGCGAAGCCGCTCGAAAATCTTGATGTTGGTCTGCCGCTCAAATGCCTGCACCCGGCGCTGAACCGTCGAGTGGTTGACGTTCAGTTCGCGCGCTGCTGCCGCCAGCGAACCCTTGGCCGCAACGGCGAGGATATACTCCAGGTCGCTCCACCGGTTGTTGTGCATCTGTGCACATCCTTTCGCTCCAATTGCTCAATTTACACTATCCGAAGGGCCCCGGTAAATTGGCTTTCGCAATCCACCGGAGGAATTTGACATGAGAAAATATTTGCTGCCTGCAGCATCGCTATTGCTTGCGGCCAGTGTGCTGGCGCCGGCATCCGCGGGCGATTTCGACTGGCAGATCAAGGCGCGCCAATCATTCATGCAGCTCTATGCTTTCAACCTTGGAATGCTGGGCGCCATGGCCAAGGGTGAAATGGACTACAACGCCGACCTTGCCCAGGCTTCGGCCGACAATCTTGTCGCTGCTGCCAAGATGAACAACATGGCCATGTGGCCAAAAGGTTCCGACATGGAAACGGCCGGAAACGAAAAGCTGACCTGGGCCAAGTCGGTGATCTGGAGCAGTTTTCCGGAAGTTGGCGCAAAGCATCAGGCGCTCACCGAAGCGGCGGTGAAGATGGCAGCGGAAGCGGGCAATGGCGTTGACGCCATCCGTGCCAATATCGGTGCAGTCGGGGCTGGCTGCAGCGGCTGCCACGACAGTTTCCGGGCGCCGAAAGAGTAGGATCGTTCGAACAGCGGAAGACTTGCCCGATCATTTGATTTGCGGCAGGTCCACCGCCCGTGAACAATCAGAAACATGGCTCCATGACAAAAGTGAAGTCTCTGCTGATCGGCCTTTTGCTCGCGTCCTGTGCGGGATTGGCGATGGCGGAGACTTCGAACCTGCCGCGCCGGGAAAGCCCGATTCCGAAGACCACCAATGGCGTACCTCATGTTCAGTTGGGTGTAACACCGGACCCGGATATCTCCGCGGAACTGCTGCGCCAAGTTTCGCAGATCCCGGGCGTCGACATTCGGGCAACCGTGATCTCGCTGCCGGGCGCGAAGGGATTCTGGATCACCGAGGACGTGGCGATCACCCGGCCGCAGGCCATCGTCGGCGGACGCGAATTTGCCCATATGCATCCCGATGGCAGCCTGCACGCGTCGCTTTCGCCTGAACTGGCGAAAAAGGCGGTTGAGCTCGGCTGGGCGGCCCATCACCCCTGGGCCGGACGGCGGCCCGGCTGGGAAGGTTTCGTGATGATCTACACACCCGGTTCTGAAGAGGAACTGGCGGTGGTGATGCAGCTGGTACTGGGATCCTATAATTACGTCACCGGGCCGAGTTGACGACGATTTCGAAGGGGTGCGGCGCCAGGCCTCATGATTCACCGGCCATCAGCTTGTCCACGTAGTCATCAAAAGTGATGGTACCGCCTTCGGCCTCGGTTCTGGCGCGGGCGGATTCAGGCAATGATTCCTGCACCATGTCGATGCGCTTCCAGGAGGGGTGAGGTTGCTCACCTTTTTCATCGGGAACATAAGGGCTGTCGGAAACGCGCGCATGTTTGTGAATGTAGCGCGCGCAATTGAGGAAGCAGGAGGTCACGTCAACCCGGACGATCATGTTGGCGCCGGGATAGCGGGCCAGTTCCGGATCGTCCTTCGTCAGGGTTGCGTTTCCCTGAACCCGGATACGGTTCGGCGTTTCAAAGTCGATGAACAACAGGCCGATTTTTGATGCCGCCTTGATGTTGCCCATCGACTTGAACATGCCGTTGCCGTCATAGCTCGGGAAAATGAGCCTCCTTGAATTCAGCACCTTGACCACGCCGACCGGTCCGCCCTTGTAGCTGACCGTCGGCTCGCCTTCGGCGCTGACCGTCGACAGGAAAAAGAAATCCCTGCTTTCGATGAACGGAATATGCGGTTCCTCGATCTCGTCGCGCACGATGGCTGCGACGACGGTGTCGGCCAATTTTGTGCTGCCGTGATCGTTCTGCAGTTGGCGCTGTTCGGCTGTGTAAAATTCATCTGCGGTCAGCATCATGTGCTCCTGTACGGACTATTCTCGGAAGGTTCAGGATGCGCTCATCTGCGCTACTCCGCGGCCTCCTTGGCTGCAGCCGGTTCGGCATGTTGCGCATCGGCGACGGCTCTCGCCTCGTTGTTGTCGAAAGCCATCACCGGCGGACTGGGATTGTTGTTGAACATCAGCCGGAAGACATCCGGCCTTGAATAATGGCCGCACGGATCGGCGGCTGCCTTGCCGATCGCGATCATCGCAAGGTCGATGTCGGCGATGACCAGGCCTTCTTCATCGGGTTTGAGATTTTCGCCGAGCGGCGAACCATCGGGCCCGAAGATGCGCGCGTAGCCGCCGCCCTTTTTCAATAATTGCTGCTTGACCGGCGTGTCGCACAAAAACTCGACCATCTCGTCGGAGACGGTAGCGCAGGCCGCAAGCACGAAGCACTGACCCTCCACCGCGTAGATGCGGCTGGCGGCGGTATTGACCTCCGGCCCGAGCGCATAGGCACCGCCTTCGTAAAGCGAAAAACTCGGCCACGAAGCGATGTGGATCTGTTCGTTCTGGGAATACATGGCGTATTTGTTGAGCGGCTGAATGTGCTCCCAGCAGCACAGCGCGCCGATGCGTCCGAGTTCGGTATCCTTGACGACCATGTCGCTGCCGTCACCTTCGCCGTAGACGGTGCGTTCGACATGAGTGGGCTTCAATTTTCTGCGACGCGAGATCATCTCGCCATCGGGTCCGTAATGCCACTGGCCCATATAGAGCGTCCCATTGACGTTCCACGACAAGCCCATGACGACATGGATGTCGTTTTGCCTTGCAGCTTCGGCCAGGCGCAGATCCTGTTCGCTGCCTTCAATGATCGAATTTGCGACATATTGGGGCACGAGCGGCATGGTCAGCGCTGTTGCGTCGAGCCAGATGTACCAGGGATATCCGGGCAGCCATGTTTCGGGAAATGCGATCAGCTTGACGCCCTGCGCGGCGGCTTCCTCGATCAACCGGATTGCCTTGTCGACGCTTTTGTCGAGATCGAGAAATACCGGTGCTGCCTGGACAGCGGCTGCCTTGAATGGTCCGGACATGCAACTTTCCTCCCTGTGAGATGCGGATGTCGCGGCCACCATGGCATCCGTGATTTGCATTTTTGGGCGGAAAAACATGTCGTTTTGAGCAGAAAAACCGAAATCTTTCGCATTCCGGGCCGATTTTGCTAAACTTGCCGGCGGGAAGGACCGAGCGAAATGTCGACGCTCCTGAGCACGAACAGCGTTGGGAAGCATGAGCGGTTTGCATATTGGCGCGAAGCAGTGTGCGACAGCTATGTGCTGCTCGATTGCGAGTGCAACGATCCTGAACGCTTCGACGGAGAGATCATTCTCAACCGGATGTCACGCATGTCCACCTCCTTTGTCGGTGGCAGCAGCCAAACGGTTCGTCGCCGCAAGCGGGATATCTCACGGTCGAATGACGAAAGTTTTCTGATCAGCATGCAGTTGAACAAGGATGGCATTGTTCAACAGTCAGATCGCCAGGCGCATCTGAAGCCCGGAGATTTTGCGCTTTACTCGAGCATCGACCGCTACCGACTTGAGTTGCCAAACGGGTTTCGGCAATTGGTGGTGCAGGTGCCGCGTAATGATCTGTTAAGCCGGCTTCCGAATGCCGATCTGATTACAGGTGTCTGCGTTTCGGGTGAGAGCATTATCGGAAGCGTGGTCAATGACAGCGTGTTGCGGCTGGTGAGCGCGATGGAACAGGCAAATGAAGCTGTCACCGAGTGTGCGCAGGAATCGATCATCGATCTTTTCGTCACCGGCTTTGCCTCGATCGACCAGTCCAAATACCATCTGAGCAATCCCGAACACCAGATATTGATGCGCGCCAACGCGGTGATCAGATCCAATCTCCATGATCCGGAGTTCGGACGAACAGCGTTGGCCGCTGCCATGGGCATGTCAGTGCGCCGCCTGTCGGAAATCTATCAACGTGACGGCAAGTCAATCTCATCGACAATCCGGCAGATGCGGCTGAACAAGATCGCAACCGATTTGAGGGACGGCCGGCTGTCGCGACACTCCATCAGTGAAATTGCGCGTAAATGGGGCATGGAAAACCAGCCGAGCCTGGTGCGCAACTTCAAATCAAAATTCGGTGTCACGCCAAGTGAATATCGGACCGGCATTGTTGCCGGCTAGGTGCTGCTGTTCCCGCTTACAGGATAGTGAAAAGTACACTCAGTCAGTAAATGGCATTCTGCCGCTAAGACGCCCGATATCAACGTAGATTGAGACAGTTCAGCAACCAACTGGGACAAGCAGAACTCGGCTCGTCGATCCGGCGATGGTAATTTACCTTCGACGGCCTTGGCGAAAAATCATGGGAGTTCATCCACAAGTCAAGAAGTGCGACCAGCCCCTCTCATTCATTTGTGATCAATCAGCATATCTCGAACCGAACCTCGAGGACCACGTCCAGATTGATTGCAGTTGGCGCCAAGGTCGTCTCTGATTGACCGAAAGAACGACATTTCTGCGGTCCACTCCCTCATTTTTTCAATGATGGTCCGGGCAAACACCGATTGTCAGCAGACCTCAATATGGCGCCGGCGCGATTTGGCGCAACGAGGAATTTTTGCGCGATCTATTCCTCAACGTCCGTGATCTTGTACCGGGTAGGCGTAACGCCAAAACGTGATTTGAAAGCCGCGCTTAACTGGCCAACTGACCCAAATCCGCACGCAAAGGCGATTTTCGATAAACCGCCCCGCTCCGGTTCACCGTAGCCAATCATAAGTTTGGCTTTTTCCAGCCTGATCGAAAGAATGTATTCGCGCACTCCTCCGATGCCCTCGAAAGATCTGTACAAGGTGGATCTTGACGTTCCCACATAGGCGGCAATATCGCCAATTTGTAGATCCGGAGACGCGAAATTATCATGAATGTACTCCCGCGCTCTCTCCCTTATGATTTCATAGCCGCTGCGAGCGCTCCGCAGTATCTGTTCTTCGACGATCCTTGACGAAAGGTCCACTGTAAGCCGGCTCATATAGTTCACCTCGGCCATTTCGCCTTCGCGCAGCGCCTTCTCAAATCCAGAGATTGTCGCTTTCAGTATCTCGGTTACCGGTTGGTTGTTTCGAAAGACGATGAATTCACCGGAACGGCGAAACAATTCCTTGACGGGACCCGCGGGAAATATCAGTCGGGCAACTTCAGACTCGGCGAATGTCGTCTCATAGTTGGAAGTCGCGTTGATGTAGATGTCTCCATCGTTGAGCTTCAAACGATCTTGCTCAGTTCGCACTTCGGCGCTTCCACTTCGCACCACGCCCACTGCAATTATTCCGGTCCGCGCATCCAGTTTCCGCTCACCGGCTGTTGAGACGTATCCTGAAGACATCCCGATGGACAGATAGGTTCCCTTACCGAAAAGCCGTTCTTGCCGGATAATGTTCGGGTTTTCGCTGTTCAACGGTCGAAAGGTTATCTTCGACTTGAGGCGCATGGGGTGTCCCTGCACATATTCCTCAAATCTTTGGAGTCGCAGCGCTGACGGAAATTGCCTGGAATCAAACTGTTGGGTTGTTACCACGATGCCCATTTCCGATACCCCCCGATATCAGCAATTTTATCCACTAAATGGATGATTTCATTTTAGCAGTGAAACAAATATCAAGTCTACTACGTTTTAATGAGGCCTGATCCACTGTTCCGGCAATTACCTGTTTTCGATGTCTCCTTCCCGTGAGTGGGCAGCGCAGTGTATTGGTTGCTGGGTGCTGATCGCAACGATTGGCGAGTCGACCTTGGAAGCTGATCCGTGACCTGCGTGATAGCGTCCTGTCGCGCGAAAGGCCCGTTTCAAGCGAGATTGAGACATTTCAGCCATCAACTGGGACAAGCGACGCTCGGCGAATCCATTTGTCGAGGGTAGTTTGACCATGACGGCCTTGGTGAAAAATCTTTGGGAGTTCATCCACAAGTCACGAAGTGCGACCAGCCCCTCCCAATCGATTGTGATCAATTGGCATACCTCGAAACCCCGGGGAGTTTGTCTGGATGATTGCAATTGGCGCCAAGTCCGTCATCGGGGGGCACCGACAAACAAGAGGATCGCACTGCGAAGGTCCGATTCCAGGGATTTCGAAGTCGCGGTCCTCTTGCGGTCTCTGAACTCAAAGATTGACGAACAATCTGAAATCGAAGTCGGCCTGCGCCTCATACGGCGGCGTTATAGGCTGCGATCGCCGCCATGTTGACGATATCTGAATCCTTGGCATTGAGCGGGACGATCTGGACGGATTTGTTCAGGCCTACCAGCAGCGGACCAATGACCGTGGAGCCGCCCAGTTCCTGCAACATTTTGGTCGAGATCGATGCAGAGTGGAAGGCCGGCATGACCAGTACATTGGCTGGTCCCGACAGGCCGATAAACGGGTAACGCTCCATCAGTGTCGGGTTAAGGGCCACGTCGGCGGCCATCTCGCCGTCATACTCAAAATCGACGCGGCGCTTGTTCAATATCTTCACCGCTTCCTGAACGCGCTCCGAACGCTCACCAGGCGGGTGGCCGAATGTGGAATATGCGAGCATTGCCACGCGCGGTTCGTAGCCCATGCGGCGCGCCTGGCCGGCGGCCTCTTCGGCTATATCGGCCAGTTCGACAGCGTCGGGCATGTCGTGGACAGCCGTGTCGGCAACCAGCACTGTGCGGCCACGGCACAGTGCCAGCGATACACCGATGACCCGATGGCCGGGTTTGGCGTCGATGCAGCGGCGCACATCGTCAAGCACTGTGGAATAGTTGCGGGTGACACCGGTAACCACACCGTCGGCATCGCCCAGTGCCACCATGCAAGAGGCGAAATGGTTGCGGTCATTGTTGATCAGCCGCTGACAGTCGCGTTGCAGATAACCCCGCCGCTGAAGCCGCTCGTAGAGAAAGTCGGCGTAGGCCTCGTTGCGGCGCGACAGGCGCGCATTGATGAGCTCGATGCCGGGCCGGGTGATATCGACGCCGGCATTGCGCGCCGTTTCCTTCATCTGCTTTTCACGGCCGAGCAGAATGGCGGTGCCGAGCTTCTGGTTGACGTAAGAGACCGCCGCGCGCATCACCTGTTCTTCTTCGCCTTCGGCAAAGACGATGCGTTTTGGCTGGCGGCGTACGCGGTCATAGATGCGCTGCAGTGTCGAGGCGATCGGATCGCGGCGGCCGGCCAGTTCCTGCGCATAAGCTTCCAGATTGAGGATCGGTTTGCGGGCTACGCCCGAATCCATCGCGGCCTTGGCAACGGCTACCGGTATCGCCGATATCAACCGCGGATCGAACGGAACGGGAATGATGTAGCCGGGGCCGAATTTCGGCCGGTTGCCTCGATAGGCTGCCGCGACGTCGTCGGGCACGTCAGCACGGGCGAGTTCGGCCAGTGCTTCGGCCGCTGCCGCCTTCATCTCGTTGTTTATGGTCGAAGCGCGCACATCGAGCGCGCCGCGAAAGATGTAAGGAAAGCCCAGGACATTATTGACCTGGTTGGGGTAGTCCGACCGGCCGGTCGCCATGATTGCGTCGTCGCGGATCCCGGCCACTTCTTCCGGTGTGATCTCCGGATCAGGATTGGCCATGGCGAAAATGACCGGATTGGCGGCCATGGATTTGACCATTGCGCGGGTCAGGGCGCCTTTGACTGAAAGACCAAAAAAGATGTCCGATCCTTCAACCGCCTCAGCCAGCGTGCGGGCGTCCGTTTTCACCGCGTGCGCCGACTTCCACTGGTTCATGCCCTCCTTGCGGCCCTGATAAATAACACCCTTGGTGTCACAGAGCGTGACATTCTGCGGCGAAAAGCCCATCGACTTGACCAACTCGACACAGGCAATGGCCGCGGCACCTGCGCCATTGACCACCAGCTTGGCGTCCTTCATGTCGCGGCCAGTCAGATGCATCGCGTTGACAAGACCGGCGGCAGCGATGATCGCGGTGCCATGCTGGTCATCGTGAAACACCGGAATATCCATCAGTTCGCGCAGTTGCTGCTCGATGATGAAACAATCGGGCGCCTTGATGTCTTCCAGATTGATGCCGCCAAAGGAGGGTCCGAGATAGCGAACGCAATTGATGAACTCATCAATGTCGCCGGTGTCGACTTCCAGATCGATGGAATCAACATCGGCAAAGCGCTTGAACAGTACTGACTTGCCTTCCATCACCGGCTTTGAAGCGAGCGCCCCCAGATTGCCGAGGCCCAAAATGGCCGAGCCATTGGAGATAACGGCGACCATGTTGCCCTTGGTGGTGTAGTCATAGGCGCGGCTGGGATCCTCTGCGATTGCATTGACCGGCACCGCAACGCCCGGCGAATAGGCCAGCGACAGATCGCGCTGGGTCGCCATTGGCTTGGTCGGGTTGATTTCCAGCTTGCCTGCGCGGCCGGATGAATGAAATTCCAGTGCTTCCGCATCGCTGACCGAAGGGCCGCCGCGGTCTGATTTGTCTGTCGCCGGCATAACGCTAACTTAATCCCCCAATTACGCCTACTTCTTTGTGGAGCACGATTTGTAAGGCTACACTTGCAGCGATAAAAGAGCCAATCGTCATTATTGTTAAACTGTTTCCACGGAGAGGCCGTGAACGACGAGACGCCCATATCTGCTGAACGGCTGTCGACGGCCCGGCTGGCGACGCCCGAGAGCCTTGCCAAGGCGACGCCGATGATGGAGCAGTATATCGAGATCAAAATCGCCAATCCCGATTGTCTGCTGTTTTATCGCATGGGTGATTTCTACGAGCTGTTTTTCGACGATGCGGAAACAGCGTCGCGTGCGCTCGGCATAACCCTGACCAAGCGGGGCAAGCATCTCGATCATGATATCCCGATGTGCGGCGTGCCGGTGCATGCCGCCGATGACTATCTGCAAAAACTGATCGCGCTCGGCCACCGTGTTGCGGTTTGCGAACAGATCGAGGACCCGGCCGAGGCAAAGAAACGCGGATACAAGGCCGTTGTCCGCCGCGATGTCGTGCGGCTGGTGACACCGGGCACGATTACCGAAGACAAGCTGCTGGCGCCGTCGCAATCGAACTTTCTGATGGCGCTTGGACGGGTCAAGGCCGATGGCGACAAGTCGCTGGCGTTGGCATGGATCGACATCTCAACCGGAGCTTTCCGGATAGCCCCGACCGATCAGGAACGTCTCACCGCCGACATCATGCGGGTCGAGCCTCGCGAATTGATCGTGCCGGAACCACTGTTTCACGACGAGATCATGAAACCGGTGCTCGATCTTGCAGGCCGCATTGTCATGCCGCAACCTGCGAGCCTGTTTGATTCCGCGACGGCGGAAAACCGGATCACACGGCATTTCGGTGTCGCCACGCTGGATGGTTTCGGGTCGTTTTCGCGCGCAGAGCTCTCGGCCATTTCCGGCATTATTGCCTATGTCGAGAAAACACAGAAAGCCGAGCGGCCGCAACTTGAGCGGCCTGCGCGCGAAGATGGCGCGACTGCGCTGTTTATCGATCCTGCCACGCGCGCCAATCTGGAACTGGTGCGCACGCTTTCGGGAAAACGTGATGGCAGCCTGCTGAAGACGATAGACCGGACGGTAACCGGCGGCGGTGCACGTCTTTTGAGTGAGCGGCTGATGGCACCGCTAACGGATCCCGGTTCAATCCGCGAGCGGCTCGATTCGATCGGATTTGCATTGTCGGAGCCCGATTTGGCCGACACGCTACGCCAACGGCTAAAGCGATCGCCGGATATGCCGCGCGCGCTGTCCAGGCTGGCGCTCGGGCGAGGCGGTCCGCGCGATCTGGGTGCCATTGCAGCGGGTCTGGCAGCCGGTCTTGATCTGGCGAAGCAATTGCAGCCTTGCGAACTGCCGACCGAACTGGCGCAGGCCCGGGCAGCATTGGCAGCCTTGCCCAACGACCTTGCAGGTCATCTTGCGCGTTCTCTAGGTGATGAACTGCCGCTGTTGAAGCGGGATGGCGGGTTCATTCGCCAGGGATACAACAGCGAGCTGGACGAAATGCGGGGCTTGCGAGACCAGTCGCGGCGCATCATTGCGCAGATGCAGGCTGATCTGGCCGAGGAAACCGGCATTAAATCGCTGAAGATCCGGCACAATAACGTACTCGGCTACTATATCGAGGTTACGGCCAACCACCAGGCGATCATGACCGGGACGGATGAGGCGAAAGCACGTTTCATCCACCGTCAGACCATGGCCAATGCCATGCGGTTCACAACCACCGAACTGTCAGAACTGGAAACAAAGATTGCCAATGCCGCCGGGCGGGCACTTGATATCGAGCTGGAGATATTTGGGCAATTGACCGCCGAAGTGGTGAGCCATGCGCAAGCAATTCGCGACGGGGCGCATGCGCTGTCGTTGCTCGATGCAGCAATCGCGTTGGCAAATCTGGCGCAGTCGGAAAACTGGTGCCGGCCGGAGATCAGCGACAGCGTGGACTTCGTGGTTGAAGCGGGCCGTCATCCGGTGGTCGAGCAGGCACTTCGGGCCGATGCCGGGGCGCCGTTCATCGCCAATGATTGCGAATTGTCACCCGCAGAAGGTGCAAGTAATGGCGCGATCTGGCTTCTGACCGGACCCAATATGGGTGGCAAGTCGACATTTTTGCGTCAGAATGCACTGATCACCATTCTGGCTCAGATGGGATCTTATGTGCCGGCAAAGTCCGCAAAAATCGGTGTCATCGACCGGTTGTTCAGCCGCGTCGGCGCATCCGACGATCTTGCCCGCGGCCGCTCGACCTTCATGGTCGAGATGGTGGAGACCGCGGCTATCCTCAATCAGGCTACCGAGCGGTCGCTGGTGATCCTTGACGAGATAGGACGCGGAACGGCCACATTCGACGGCTTGTCGATTGCATGGGGTACCGTGGAATTTCTGCACGAGAAGAACCGATGCAGGACCTTGTTTGCCACGCATTTCCATGAACTGACTGCACTGGCAGAAAAGCTGAACCGGCTTGCCAATGTGACCATGCGGGTCAAGGAATGGGATGGCGACGTAGTATTCCTGCACGAAGTGGGGCGGGGTGCTGCCGATCGATCCTACGGCGTGCAGGTGGCAAAACTGGCTGGCCTTCCCGAAGCAGTGGTCGCGCGGGCCCGCGACGTGCTGCACCAGCTTGAGGAGGGTGAACTGTCCGGCAAGGCCAATCGCCTGGTTGACGATTTGCCGCTGTTCAATGCCGAGGTGAAACGTGAGGTGGCGCCAGCACAGAAGGATACCGAACTGGTCCGGGAAATCGCTAATCTTGATCCGGATTCGATGACACCGCGCGATGCGCTGGAAGCGCTTTACCGGCTGAAGGGATTGGCGGGCAGTGAATAAAACTGCTTCGCAGAAATGCCGGAATTCAGTTCAAATTCAGCTGCCCGGACATCCCCGTGCAGCAGCGAGGGACCAAATCCGCAGAATCGGGAACGCATGTGAAAGTGCAGAATTTAGGCAGGGTATCCGCTTGTGAAAGGCCGTTTCAGATGCACATTTACGACGAGCAGATCGCCTACCACTATTCGGCCTACCGGCCACATCTGCATGAGCTGATCGTTGCTGAGGCATTGGAAGGCCGTTCCTTTCGCAACGGTCTCGATGTTGGTTGCGGCACCGGTTATTCCAGCCTTGCATTGACCAACCATTGTGAGCGCGTCACCGGAATCGATCAAAGCCAGTCAATGCTGGACCTGGCGACGGAACACCCCAGGGTGAACTACCTGCTCGGCTCGGGCGAGAAACTGCCCATTGAAGATTGTTCTGTCGACCTGGTGACGTTTGCAGGCGTATTTTTTTACCTGAATGCGGAAGCCGCGCTCAGCGAACTGAAACGCGTCTGCCGTGAGAACGCCCTGGTGCTTCCCTATGATTTTGAGGTCTTGATTGAAGACTTGATGCTGCTATTCGACCTGCCGATCAACGGCGGCGATGATGATTACGACCACACCAGCAATCCATCTGGTATGGCTGGCGTTGCAACGCTCAAACAGGTTTCCCGAGCAATCGACTTTCAAGTCAGCGCCGAGGAAGCGGCGCATATCTTGTTGTCGGACAAGTCACGCCATGAGCCGCTTTCCGGGATGTTCGGCACATCAAATCCGTTTGGCCATGTCGTGGAAAGACTTGCTGAGACCGGGTGGGACGGCAGGATGTGGGCAAGAATCCACTATTCGATTCATCAACTGGAGAAATAATACCAATGGCCGCTTGCTGATTCAGGATTGCGATCAAACAGGCATGATCATGAAGTTGATTGATCTTGGTCAATGTATCCGGCACCATCTGAACTGTAATTCCGCTACTGGGAGGGAATTGCATGGCCAAGAAAGCAGCGGCGCCCAAACCGGCGGAACAAGAGCCGCGAAAGTCCGATTTGCCGCAAGTGCGCCCGGCCCAGTTTGAGGATCTGCGGACTATTTTGTCGCTAGGATGGCGCGATTTTCGCCAAGCGCCGCAGTTCGGATTGTTTTTTGGCGCCGTCTACGCGATTGGCGGCCTTATCCTGTTCGCTTGCGTCATCTGGTTCAATCTGGCGTGGCTTGCCTATCCGCTGGTCATCGGTTTCGCGTTGATTGGTCCGTTCATCGCAACGGGCCTCTACGAAACGAGCCGAAAGCTGGAAAATGGCGATCCCCTGACCTGGCGGGACATATTGGCGACGGTTTGGGAGCAGCACCGCCGCGAACTTGGCTGGATGGCGTTCGTCACCTTGTTCATTTTCTGGGTATGGATGTATCAGGTGCGCACGCTGGTCGCTGTTTTCTTTGGCTCTCAGGGGTTTGCCAGTTTTGACGGTTTTCTTGATGTGGTTTTCACGACAACCAATGGCCTCACCTTCCTGCTGGTCGGACACATTGTCGGCGCGATCATTTCGCTGGTACTTTTCACGCTGACCGTCGTCTCCTGCCCGCTTTTGCTTGAAAGGGAAGTCGACTTCGTTACCGCGCTGATCACCTCCATCAGGGCCGTTGCGGCTTCACCGGTCGTAATGCTCAGCTGGGGCGTGTTCGTTGTACTGGCGGTGATCCTGTCGGCATTGCCGGCTTTTCTCGGTTTGCTGGTAGTCCTTCCTGTGCTGGGGCACGCCACATGGCATCTGTACAAACGCGTCGTGGTCGAGGAGTCCTGACCCTAGCTGGTTGGTGAGCCGATAGCGGATATCGAAATCAATCAAACAGGCTGGAGACGGATTCCTCGCCCGCAGTTCGTGCAATTGCTTCACCGATCAGGTCGGCGATGGACAGGACGCGAATGTTGTGGGCCGCCTCGACAGCTGAGCTGGGCTGGATGGAGTCGGTGATCACCAGTTCCTTCAGCATGGATTCGGCTATTCGGGCGGCAGCCCCGCCCGACAGCACACCATGGGTGATGTAGGCGGTCACGCTGGTCGCTCCCTTGGTAAGCAGGGCTTCAGCCGCGTTGCACAGCGTGCCGCCGGAATCGACGATGTCGTCGATCAGCAAACAATCCTTGCCTTCTACATTACCGATAATGTTCATAACCTCGGATTCGCCGGGCCGTTCGCGGCGTTTGTCGACAATGGCCAGCAGCGAATCGACCCGTTTTGCCAGAGCCCTGGCGCGGACAACGCCGCCAACATCGGGCGAGACGACCATGACGTTTGACAGGTCGTATTTGGCCTTCACGTCGCGGCCCATAACAGGCACGGCAAACAGATTGTCGGTTGGAATATCGAAAAAGCCCTGAATCTGGCCCGCGTGCAGATCAAGGGTCAGCACCCGGTCCGCTCCGGCGGTGGTAATCAGATTGGCGACAAGCTTGGCCGAAATCGGCGTGCGGCCAGATGCGCGGCGATCCTGGCGCGCATAGCCGAAATAGGGAATGACCGCGGTGATGCGCCTTGCCGATGAACGCCGGAACGCGTCCATCATGATCAGCATTTCCATCAGATGGTCGTTGGCCGGGTAGGAAGTTGATTGCAGGACGAACACGTCCTGCCCGCGGACATTTTCCTGAATCTCGACAAAAATTTCCTGATCGGCGAAGCGGCGGACACTGGCTTTTCCAAGCGGAATGTTGAGGTATCGGGCGACCGCCTCGGCCAGCACCCGGTTGGAATTGCCCGCAAACAGTTTCATGGGTGGTTCCCGTTCAGCCCCAACGACTTGCGGGCGTTTTAGCGGGCCATTCGTTTAATGCAAGCGGGCAGGCGCGATTCAGGCTGCGATTCCCACATGTGATTGATATTTGTTGAATGAAAGACGCAGAATTAACTGCGTTTCTGTTTTTTGAGCCACTCCGAGAACTCATCCACGGTCCGTGTGCCGATCCGCTCCATCATGCGTGATGATACCGACGACCAGCCATCCGGACTTGATCCGGGGGAGGATTCCTGCCCCTGAATGCGGTGCAGTCTCTTGCCACGGGTGTCAAAAACATCCCAGACGAAAATCACCGTCGTCTTGCCGCTTTCGGTAATGGCAGAGAAATATCCCTTCATGTCATGGGTGGCGCCGCTGGTTCCCGGTGGAACCAGGCCAATGCCCTGTTCGGCCGCGCGAGAGGCGATGCGCCTGGACATGAGCTGCACCGCGTTTTCCGGTGCGCCGACAACCGGGGAAAGCCGTATTCTGGTGTCGGATGCCAGTGATGCAACCTGGGTCGTCGCTTCAGGCGTGGCCGGTTCCGCAGTCAGAGCCGTCGTTGCGTCGGTTGATGAGGCGTCACCCACCGGTTCGGCTGGCTCCGGCGTCGTGGTCACGACCGATTCCAGTGCCCGTGGCGTGCTGGTGCAGGCGCCGAGTGCCGCCGCAACGAAAATGACCAGTACTGCCACAAACCGTTTTGCCATTGTCACCAGTCCGAAATCCTCGATGTCCGCCTATAGTGTCGCGCTAGCGTACGATCAAGTCGAGACCATGGCGCGAAAGGGATTTTGGAGCGCCTTCAGTCGTCAGATAGGTCTGACCCAGTGTCATCGCAGTGTTCGCGTCGGTATTCATGATAATCATGTGGGCAAACAAGATCATGTCCGGCTGGATTTCTTCGGCGTTGCCGGAATAGAACATCGGCGAATCCATCCATGACGGAGAGAAGCGGGCACCAAGCGAATAACCGCAAGCATTGAGCCGGTGCCGCGTCATGCCGTGTTTTTCCATTACGCGGGAGTGGGCGTCGAAAACATCGCCGAAGGTGTTTCCCGGCACCATCGCCTTTTCCACCGAGGACAATGCCTCTGCCGCCGCCGCATAAGCTTCCTCGTGGTGTTTGGAAACCTTGCCAACGAGAACAGTGCGCATCATTGCAGCGTGATAATGGTGATAAGTTCCAGCCCATTCGAGTGTCAGTTGATCGTTTTTCGACAATTTGCGCCGTCCGGCTTTGTATCGGCAGAGCAGTGCGTCCTGGCCGGAGCCGATAATGAATTCGTTGCCGGGATAATCGCCGCCGCCGGTAAACACCGCACCTTGCATCGCGGCAAGGATGTCGGCTTCGTTTCCTCCCTGTTTGATCAGCGGTAACGCAGCATCCAGCGCGTCATCGGCAAGGCTGGCCGCCTTTTTTGCCTTGGCAATCTCCGCTTCGCTTTTGATTGCTCTCAGACTGGGAATGATTGCAGAAGCATCGCTGATCTCGCCAAATGTCTGCAGCTGTTCGTCGACACGGCGGCCATTCAGGGCGGTGAGACCGTGCGTGTCATATTCGATGCCGATGCGGGAGCCGAGCAAGTCCAGATCATTGAGCAGATCGCGAAGATCAGTGGCCGGATTGGCATTTGCGCGGTCCCTCCATACGACAATGTTCTCAATGTTGGATGTATGGCGGGCCTGACGGAGATCGGCTGAGCGCGTCAGCAACATCATCTCGCCGTTCGATTTTACGACAAGACACTGGAAGAAACAGTAGCCGAACGTGTCGTAGCCGGTCAGCCAGTACATGCTTTCCTGTGCGAACAACAGCAGCGCGTCGAGATTGTTGTCTGCCATCGCGGCTGCCAACTTTTCACGGCGGGACTGAAACTCCGCTTCGTCAAAGTGAAGCGCCATTATGTTGCCTCCAGTGAAATTGCCGACATTTGCCGGCCATAGTCCGGTTCATTGCGGTGGGTGGTGCGCCGGTAGGAATAGAAAAGCTCCTCGTCGGCATAGGTGCACACGTCGAGTGCGGAAGTTCTGACACCGGCATTTTGCAGCCGTTGAACAACGAAGCCCTGCAAGTCGAACATGGCATGACCGCTTCGTTTTGAAGGAACAAACCAGATGCTGTCCTCCGGACTATCGGTGGCAAACCGGTCAACGAATTCCGGTCCGACCTCATAGTTCCGCTGCGAAATCAGCGGACCAAGCGTTGCGAGGATGCGCTCCCGCCTGGCGCCCAGTTCCTCCATTGCAGCGATCGTGTTTTCCAGAACGCCGGCCAGCGCACCTTTCCATCCGGCATGGGCTGCTGCGACCACGCGAGCTTCGCCATCGGCGAACAGAACCGGTCCGCAATCTGCCGTCAGCACGCCGATTGCAAGTCCCGGCGTTGATGTGACGATGCCGTCTGCCTTGGGACGTCCGCCTTCGAAGGGCCGATCGATGATAACGACGTCGGCTGAGTGAACCTGGTGAGGTCCCACCAGCCAGTCTGATTTCACACTCAGCACCGAAGCTATTCGTCTGCGGTTTTCGGCAACATGCCCAGCATCATCGTCAGAACCCAAACCTGCGTTCAAACCCCGGTAAATGCCGCGGGAAACGCCACCGGATCGGCTGAAAAACCCGTGCGACACGCCTTTCAACGCAGTCAGCTGATTACATAGCAGGGGGTCAGGACTCAATTGCGACAACATTCGCAGCCTTGCTCTGGTGCCATCTCGAATGCGCGATGGTGGTGATTCGCGAACACCAAGTCAACGCTGTTGTTGGACATTGAAGGTGCGGCACACAGTGGTCAAAACGGCGCCGGTTTCATGCCCGGCCTGAACATCGCCATTGCCTTGAACATTTCGCCCATGCCATCAGCGCCGGCCAGACGTTCGGTGTCAGCTGCAATCTGTTTGCGACCGTCTTCATCGAGATTTGCACCAAGCCGGCCCGCCCGCTCGACGATTCCCATGCGCACGAGGAACTCGCCCTGCGTGAGGAATGAGGTTGAGGCTCCGGCCTTTTCAGCCGCCAAAGCCAGTGCGGCAAAGTCGACATGCGAGGTCAGGTCAGCTTGGCCAGGATGAGAAAGCACGGGATCGAATTCATGGTTACGCACCGCCTGAAGTGTGTCGCCGAAGGCCGATTGCAGGTGGCCATAGTCGAAAAACAGGGCCATGCCGCCATGGTCTGCGATTTTGCATGCAATTGATTCCGCCAGGGCCTCGCGGGCAGGGGATATCTCAAAAATCGCTCCGTCAGGTTCACCGGCCGCACCATCGGGCAACAAATCGATGTCGAGCGCGCCTGCACCAACCGCAAAAACCAGGTTGCCGTCGCTGTCGATGCCCACCACGCGTTCCCGCCAAACGCCGCCTGATTTGACATACTGGCGAACGGGAATGGCATCGAACAATTCATTGGCGACCACGAATGCCGGCAGATCCGGAAGATCATCGAAACGCTGAAGCCACTCCAGGCCATCATTTTCACTGTCCAGGATCGCTTTTTGCACGCCGGTCAATCGGGGACTTGTCTCGATCATGAAGACATCGGCGTGATCAAGAAATCCGGTTGGGGATTTTCTGAATGTACGCAGCATGTCGGCCATCAGCGTGCCTCGCCCCGGCCCAATTTCCACAAACGCAAAATCTTTTGGGCTGCCCGCTGCCTGCCACGCAGCCGCTGTCCAGATGGCGACGAGTTCGCCGAACATCTGGCTGATTTCCGGGGCGGTAATGAAGTCGCCACCCCGCCCGAACGGTTCTTGCGCCGTGTAGTAACCGAGTTGCGGGTCGAACAGGCATGCAGACATATATTCGGTGATGGAGATCGGACCGGTCTGCATAATCTGCCGCTTCAGCTTCTCGGCAAGCGGGGTGGTCATGCCGGCTTCAACTCGCGCGCGCTAGCCATTGCCCAGGCGCCGGCCAGCACCATCGGCAAGGACAGGACCATGCCCATTGTCAGCCAGCCACCTGCCAAATATCCGATATGGGCGTCCGGTTCGCGGAAGAACTCGACCAGAATGCGCGAAAGGCCATAGCCTGCGACAAAGGCGCCGCCAATGAAGCGCGGCGTTTTCAGCCTGTGGCGGGCAAAGATGAAAAAGCAAAGCACGGCGAACAGGACCGCCCCTTCCAGGAATGCTTCATAAAGCTGGCTCGGATGCCGCGGCAACGGCCCACCGTTTGGAAACACAAACGCCCATGGCACATCTGTGGTGCGGCCCCATAATTCCGAATTGATGAAGTTGGTTACGCGCACCAGGCCGAGACCGACCGGCACACCGGCCGCGACGGTGTCGAGCAGGCTCCAGACATGAATACCGCGCTTGCGCGCAAACAGCACCATTGCCAGTATCGTGCCGAGAAGGCCGCCATGGAAGGACATTCCGCCCTGCCAGACCGCGAAAATGGCAAACGGGTCGGCAATGTAGCGCGCCAAATCATAGAACAGGATGTAGCCGATCCTGCCACCCAGAACGACACCGGCAGCGGCCCAGATCAAGAAGTCGTCCAGATCCTGGGCCGACATTGCCGGGGTATCGTTTGCCCAAAGTGACGGATTGGCGGCGAGGCGCTTGGTAAACCACCAGGCAAACAGAATTCCGACAACATATCCAAGCCCGTACCAGTGAATTCCAATCGGACCGATCTGCACGATCACCGGATCGATTTGCGGGAATGGCAGCGCTGCCAGCGGGAGGACCAGTTGTTCGGGCATTGGGATGTGTCAACTTAGAGCGTGGCTTGTTTAAATGGAATCGTTTGAGCGCCGGAATTTTGGGTCCTGACGAGGAGTGCGGGCCGATGCGGTGCGATCACCGTGAGGGACGCACGACGACGTTCAGGGCGCAAAAGACCAAGCTGAAACGATTGCAGTTTTCGACTTGGTTTCAAAGTTTTGCCCCTTCCCAGCTTGGGTGTCTTTTCCGCACCGGCGTCATCGAAATCCTCGCACGATCGTCTGATCGCGCTGCGGTGTTCTCTTCGCCAGTGCAACAAATCCATCCCATCAAACTGCTCCCATTTAAGCAAGACACGCTCTAGCCTGAGAATCGGCGCGGACGATGCTTGTTGCGCCGGAGAACGTCAAGTCGATGGTGGCTCAATGGACACCGGCGCGGCGTTATGCCGGACTTGCATTAGCGAAGATGTGTGCCTACCTCCAACCCGATCAAGAGGAACAGACCCATGACCAACGGCCCGAACCGCCTGCTGGATGAATTTGCCAAACTGATGACCGACGCTGCCGGCGCGGCCCAGGGCGTGCGGCGCGAGGTCGAAACCGCCTTTCGCGCACAGGCCGAGCGCGTGTTGAATTCAATGGACCTGGTTCAGCGTGAAGAGTTTGAGGCCGTACGCGACATGGCGCTGAAAGCACGCGCGGAGAACGAGGCGTTGTCGGCCCGAATTGATTCGCTTGAGGCAAGGTTGGAAGAAGTCGAGCTTCGCAAAGCGAAAAAGGCAGGTCCCGCGGCTTCAGCGCGCGCCAGGGCAAAAAAATAGTTCGGCTTGATATCCACAAGCTGCCGGACTCCAAAAGTGCTTTTACGAGAGTCGCTTAGAGCAAAGCGATGAATCAGATTGTCGCGGCCTTTCCACATCCAATTTGAGGGCTGACCCAAAAAAGGGGTGGCGTTGCGACTCTGCATCAATAGACTGAATTTGTTAGATGATTCGCAACGGATCGTCGGCCGGGAAGCGGCGGCCCGGTCTGGTCTGCCATTGGCGACCTCTAAGCCGGCTTCTTCGAGTATGTGCGTTGAAAACGGAATTGGGTGGCAAATGATGCCCCCGGCAAGCAGGGTTCGACAATGGAAATCCAGCAATATGAATTTGCCCGGGACCTGCATCCTGTCGATGTCATCGAACACGTTGCGCATTCCAACGACTGGTCGTTTGAGCGGACCGGCGATGACGAAATCGCAATTTCGGTAGCCGGAAATTGGGCAGACTACCACGTATCGTTTTCCTGGATGGAGGATTTCGAAGCTCTTCACCTGGCATGCGCATTTGACATCAAGGTACCTGAAAACAGATCAACCGAGATCATGCGGCTATTGTCATTGATCAATGAGCAGATGCTGTTCGGGCATTTCGACCTGTGGGAGCAGGAAGGTGCGATCATGTTTCGCCAGGCGTTGTTGCTAAGCGGCGGGGCCGAGCCGACTTCCAAGCAGATTGAGGTCTTGCTGGGATCAGCGCTCGAAGCCTGCGAATGCTATTATCAGGCGTTCCAATTCGTCATCTGGTCCGGAGTACCGGCACGAGAGGCGTTGAACAGCGTTATTTTCGAGACATTCGGAACAGCGTGATGACCGCGCGAAGGCCTGAAATCAGCTTTGATGAGTTTTTGCAGGTCGACATTCGGGCGGGAACCATCATTGAAGCTGAGCCGTTTCCGGAGGCGCGGAAGCCAGCAATCAAGCTGAAAGTCGATTTTGGTCCTGATATCGGGATCAAGAAATCGTCGGCGCAGATTACCAAATATTATCAGCCTGACGGACTGATTGGACGCCAGGTGATGGGGGTGGTCAACTTTCCCCCACGACAAATCGGCAAGTTCATGTCCGAAGTTCTGGTGCTGGGATTTCCCGATGAAGAAGGCGCGGTGGTGCTGGCCGCGATAGAACGAAAAGTCCCTGATGGCGGTCAGCTGTTCTGAGCTCACGTCATTTACGGTTTCTAAGCCGGTACCTTTACCTCGGCGCGCAGGCCTCCCATCGGAGACCGGCTCAAAATGATGTCGCCACCATGGCTGCGTGCGATGTCCCGAGCGATTGAAAGTCCAAGTCCGGTGCCGCGGTCGTCCTGGTTGCGGGCTTCGTCGAGACGGAGAAATGGCTTAAACACATCCTCCAGGCGATCTTCCGGAATTCCCGGACCGTCGTCGTCGATGATCGTGGTCAGATTGCCCTTTGTGTGCCGGATATTGACAGCGACCGTTTCGCCGTGGCGGAAGGCATTGCTGACCAGATTGGAAATCAAGCGCGAAAAGGCGTTGGGCCGTACCTGAACCTCGCTGTTGCCAATCAGGTCGATCGTCAGATGTTTGCCCCGCAACCGAGCATCCTCGCGCAGGGTGTCAAACAATTCGTTGAGATCAAGGCGGCCGGTGTCTTCCAGCGCTTCACCACGAGCAAAGGCGAGATACCCCTCCAGCATCGACTGCATGTCATCGACATCCTTATCGAGGGCTGTTGTATCGGCAGCTTTCTCGCCAAGCGCCAACTGCAACTTGAACCGGGTCAGGATTGTCCGGAGATCGTGGCTGACTCCCGTCAGCATGGCGGTTCTCTGGTCGATCTGGCGCTCGATGCGTTCACGCATCTGGATGAAGGCCGATCCGGCGCGGCGAACCTCCTCCGCTCCGCGAGGATTGAAGTCAGGCGGCATGGGCCTGCCCTTACCGAAGCTTTCTGCAGCGTGGGCCAGTTGTTGGATCGGGCGGATCTGGTTGCGCAGAAACAATATGGCAATGAACAGCAAAACCAGCGATGTTCCGACCATCCACAGCAGGAAAATGTGCGTGTTTGAAGCATAAGCCTGGCTTCTACGGGCAAAAACCCGAAGCACATTATTTTCGAGCTTGATGCGGATTTCGACGACATTGGAGTTGCCGACCGTGTCGATCCAGAATGGCCGGTTGATCTGGCGTGTCACTTCCGAACTCAGGATTTGGTCCAGGATGGAGAAGAACGGCTTTGGTCCAGGCGCCGGCAGCGGATCGGGAGGGAGAACGTCCACCTTCAGCGACAGACGTTCCTGTGCAATGCGGATCGCCTGCGCGACACCCTCTTCACCGGGATGGGTCTCGATCATGTCGATGATTGCTGCGATGTCGCTCACGACGGCGGTCGACAGGCGCTGTGTCACAGTCTGCCAGTGGCGCTCCATGAAAACGAAGGCGACCACCGATTGCAGCAGCAGCATCGGTGCGATCACGATGATCAATGAGCGCGCATAAAGCCGCTTGGGCATGTATCTGGAGATCAGTTTCCAGAAACGGCGCCAGACCAGGTTTGCGATCGACAGCAGCCTGAGACCGCGCTCAACGGCCGTTCTTCTTCGCCGGCTATGATCTTCTGTTGTCGCCATACCTGAGTTGCCCTGGCCGATCCCCTGCAGCCGTCACTTTTCGGGATAGGTAGGGCGATTTATATCAAATCCCAAGCTGCTTGGCACCGCACAGTTGGAAACAGAGTTGATTTCACTCGACCGAAAGCCGATATCCCACGCCCCGCACCGTCTGCAGCCAGACGGGATTGGCAGGGTCTTCCTCGATTTTGCGCCGTAGCCGGTTTATCTGGACATCGATTGTTCGTTCCCCGACGGTAGAGTCACCGCTGATCAGGTCCTGTCGTGGAATCGTCTCTCCGGCCCGTTCGGCAAACAGGGCCAGAATATCCTGCTCCCGGTCGGTCAGCTTGACCGGCTTGCCGGAGCACTTCAATTCGCGGCGCATGATCTGAAACGTGTAGGGACCGAAGACGATTTGCTCGACTTTCGGCGCCGCTGTAGGTCCGCCGCGACGCAGGATATTGTTGACGCGCAAGATGAGTTCGCGGGGATCAAACGGCTTCGACAGATAGTCATCAGCGCCGGCCTCAAGCCCGTTGACCCGGCTTTCGATTTCGCTGAGTGCCGTCAGCATCAAAATCGGTACCTGTTTGTCGGAGCGTAGAGCCTTTGTAAGCTCGATGCCGCTTTCACCCGGCATCATCACATCAATGATCAGAAGATCGAAGTCGAGTCCCTCAAGCTTGTTGCGGGCGTCAGCCGAGTTTGCCGCGACAGTCACTCTGAAGCCATTGCTGCTGAGATATTGCTTCAGCAGATCACGGATACGCGTGTCGTCATCGACAACGAGCAGATGTGGCGCATCATCGGCCGGAGCAACGAAATCATCAACCATTCAACTGTCTCCCCTGGGGCCCCCCTGGTTTGAAACCGGCAGTCTTTCGATTTGCGAGCGACGGTCCGGATTGACCATAGCTTTGAGAAAAGCCTTGATCGCAACACGCTGATCCTGTCCGGCATCTTCCATTGCACGGCGGATGCGGCGGGACTGTGGCGCGGCCAGTGCCAGCGACAATTCGCGCCCCTTGTTGGTCGGGTAAAGCTCTCGCTGCCGCCGGTCCTGCGGCCCGGGCAACTGCACGATAAAGCCGGTGTCGACCAATTGTTTCAGCACCCGTGCAAGGCTTTGTTTGGTGATGTTGAGAACGTCGAGCAACTCGGCAACGGTCAGGCCCGGCATCCTGTTGACGAAATGAAGTACCCGGTGATGCGCCCGTCCAAATCCGTAACCGGATAAAATCTCATCCGGATCGGAGATGAAATCCCGGTAAGCGAAGAACAGAAGTTCGATGATGTCCAAATCGATATCATCTTCGATTCCCATAGGAGTTTTCAGCAGATCGGGAGAGGGGTCGCTATCGCTTGTTTGCATCTTCATATTTCCGGAACAAAATATGTCAGCCATGTTGACATAATTACGCCTGAGTGGTAATTTTCGATCATCTTATTGCCGGATTGCGCAAACAATGGAAAGCCGGAGGTTTATTTCCGACATTTCCGATTATCTGGTCTGAATGGCAATCCGGTGGCCGGTCTGGCAAAATTGGCCGGGAATTCATTTCGAGCTTTGCGGGAGATTACCCGCTGGAGGTTGGCATGGCATCAGTTTCATTTGACGAACTTGAGGGTCACATCTGGTTCAACGGTGAATTTGTAAAGTGGGCGGACGCAAAGGTCCATGTGCTCACGCACGGCCTTCACTACGCCAGTGCTGTCTTCGAAGGTGAGCGGGCCTATGGTGGCGAGATCTTCAAGCTCAGGGAGCATACCGATCGCCTGCACGAATCGGCGCGGGTTCTTGGTTTCAGGATTCCCTGGTCGGCGGACGAAATCGATGACGCTTGCAACGAATTGCTGCGCAAGCAGGGTTTTGCCGATGCTTATGTGCGGCCCATTGCTTGGCGGGGAAGCGAAATGATGGGTGTTTCGGCGCAGAACAACAAGATCAATCTGGCAATCGCGATATGGCAGTGGCCAAGCTATTTCGATCCTGAGCAGCGGCTGAAAGGCATTCGTCTTGACATGGCCGAGTACCGGCGACCGGACCCACAGACAGCGCCTTCAAAGTCCAAGGCAGCCGGTCTCTACATGATCTGCACACTGTCGAAACACGCGGCAGAAGCGAAGGGCTATGCGGATGCCCTGATGCTTGATTGGCGCGGCCAGGTGGCCGAAGCGACCGGTGCGAATATCTTCTTCGTCAAGGATGGCGTTCTGCACACGCCGATTCCCGATTGTTTCCTGGATGGAATAACCCGGCGCACGGTTATCGACCTTGCACGGCAACGGGATATCGAGATTGTCGAGCGGGTGATCTTGCCGGAGGAGATGGAAAGTTTCGAACAGTGTTTCTTAACCGGCACTGCAGCGGAAGTGACGCCGGTCTCGGAAATCGGGCCATACCGTTTTGCGGTAGGTGACATCACCACCGCGCTGATGAACGACTACGATGCTGCTGTTCAACCCAGCCAATCGATCGCGGCAGAGTAATCTTCTCCGGATTTCGCGCTTGGATTCTTGTCGGCTGAGCCTTGATCGCAAATAGCTTGTCGATGGAGGCACCGCGCATTTCCAAGATGGCTGGACGCAGTAGCGGCCGGTTGTGTATGAGGCGGCGTTCTTGTTGGAGTATCACCCATGGGGAAACTGAGCGCCGGTGTCATCACGGTCACGCCGTTTCAGCAAAATTGCACCATCCTGTTTGATGATGCGGACAAGACCGGTGTCGTCATCGATCCCGGCGGCGAAGTGGATCGTATCCGGGCAGCCGTCAGCGATAATGACATTTCGATAAGGGAAATCTGGCTCACGCACGGTCATATTGACCATGCGGGCGGGGCAATGGATCTGAAAGAAGCGCTTGGCGTCGAAATCATCGGACCGCATGAGGACGATCGCGACATGCTGCTCAATCTGGAGCAGCAGGCGCAAATGTTTGGCGTACCAGGCACGGTGAGCAATGTGATACCCGACCGGTTTCTAACCGAAGGTGAGACGGTGTCTTTTTCGGGCCACAGCTTCGAGGTGATACATTGTCCGGGTCATGCGCCTGGACACGTGGTTTTCTACAATCGGGCTGCCCATTTCGCCCATGTTGGTGATGTGCTTTTCAACGGCTCGATCGGCCGCACCGACCTGCCGGGTGGCGACCATGAAGCTCTGATCCGTTCGATCAAAGAGAAACTGCTGCCGCTCGGAGACGAAATCAGTTTCATTTGCGGGCACGGACCCGGCAGCACGTTTGGCAAAGAACGGCAATCAAACCCGTTTCTGGTTTGAAATTTCCGGGAAAAAGGGGAGAAAGCCGGTTGACGTGGCCCGGGGCAGGAACACCCGGGGCCTTCGTCAGACCCTGAGGAACCTCAGTCTGCCACGCAAAAGTGGCGCTTGCCGTCATATCCCAGAAATGTACCGCTTCTGTCGTCAAATGAGCGATAGCGGTTGCGGCAATAGTTGTACCATTCTGGCGACCATGGCTGAGCTGCGTCAAATGCAGGCTCGGCGTAGATAATTTCCGGCTCGTCGTCGATTTCGTCAGGCCGGGGCGGGAAGAAGTTTCTGTCGGGCCGCGGCCGGTGCGGAATGTGGGTTTTGTTTCCTCCACCCTGCGTCGCCGCGCCGATGATGATGGCGCCAACCGCAAGGCCCATAATTCCAGCGGCGATCAGTTCACCTGTATCGTTCTTTTTGACGATGACCGGCTGGTGGTGCGGGCGATGTTGGTGGTGTTTCCAGCGCCCGTGAGCAGATGACTGGGACACGGGCGCAATCGCAACAGATGCCACCGCCAGGGCGGCGATGGCCGGCTTGATGATTCCGTTCATAATTGTCTCCTTGCAGACCGCCAAATGCGATCAGGCGGATGAATTGGAGAACTGAATACAGTTTTCAGCCTGAACGGTGGCTGAACGGGATTTGCTACCCTTCGACCGTCAAATTTACGGCCTTGGGTCCTTTTCCGCGCTTGTCCGGTTCAGTTTCAAACGAGACCTTCTGCCCGTCCTCTAGACCTGGCAGGCCGGATGCCTGAACAGCGGAAATGTGAACGAAAACGTCATTTCCCCCTTCGTCGGGCGTGATAAATCCGAAACCCTTGGCATGATTGAAAAATTTGACGGTGCCGGTCTGGGCCATGGGGAACTCCTTTTCTCCCGTCAGGTTTAGGGTGCAGCATTTCGGCTGCTGCGGTCATCTCGGTCGTTTACAGGAGGAGAAGAAACAGTGGTTGGCGCGCCGAGCCCTTGCCGGGGCAATCTATATTCACGCATTCCCTCCGGGCGCCTTTCGTCGATATACAAGCCCGGGTATGCCATTCCAGTCTCCGGGCCGGCAAATGCCCGAATGGCCAATTGTCTCCGATTTGACCGTAATCGGCAAGCGAAAGATTTCCCAAGCTTATCATTTGCGCCTGAAATAACCGACAGTCACCGAAACTCAATTCAAAGCTTATCATCGGTGCGGAATTACATTAAGCTTTGACAAAGCTGCCAAAAAGGCGCTCCGGGGAGGTTTTTCAAATGCGATATTTCGGAATAAAAGCCGCGGTTCTGGCCATTGTGTTCACCGCAGTTTTCGTTGGCACCGAACCCGCGAACTCGCAGATCAAATTCGAGTTCGAGGGCGGGGACCAACTGGCAATTGCCTATCTGGAAGGCCAGGGGTTTACGGATGTCCGAATACTCGCCAACGAACTTATCCAGGTTCGCGTGGAGGCCTGCAGGGAGGGGATCAAATACCGCTTCAAGGTGCGCATTGACGGCAAGATTTTTGACTTGAGGAAGATCGGAACCTGTGGCGCGATCACGATGAAGCAGGCGCGCAAAATCCTCCGGGATGCCGGTTATCGCGATATAGAGATATCAGCCAGCGATGGACGGTACATTGCATTCGGCTGCAGAAACGACAGCCGGTTTCGCGTGATCATGCGGCTTAACGGTTCAATTGCGCACACAAAAAGAGTCGGCTCGTGCCTGGATGATTTGTCCAGGGGTGAGATTGCAGCGATCCTTAGAAGGCAAGGTTTCGACGGGATTGAATTTCAACAGTCCGAACCACCAAATTTCGTCGTGCATGCCTGTCTTGGACGGGCAAAGTTCCGGCTGATTGTAGACAGGCAGGGAACTATTCTGGACGAAACCCGGGCGGGTCTTTGTGAGCAGGAAATTGACCCTCGCGACATTCCGGCGATTCTGGCGAAACGGGGCTTTTCGCAAATTGACGTGGTCGACGACCGGCTGCCGCGCTATGTGGCGGTCGCTTGTAAAGACGGCAAGCAGGTGGAATTGACGCTCAACCGCTACGGAAAGATCATAAAAACAAAACGTATCGGCAAATGCGCCAAGCGTCTGAGCCGCGACGAGATCGTGTCTATCCTGGACCGGCGTGGTTTCAAGCGCATCAACGTCATCAAGGCCAATAATAACGGATACACCATTGATGCCTGCTACAAGGGGCGGTTACTGCGGATGCAATTCACCATCTATGGAGATTTTGTGTCTGAAAGGGATCGCGGCCAATGCAGATCTCGCCGGGTGACAGAAATTCTCGACAAGCTCGAAGACGCAGGCGTCAGCAAGCTGGAGATGTATGTCGAAGGCTGCCGCAGGGGGCGGCGGGTACAATATCCAGTAGATGCTCTCGGAGATTTGGGAAAGCGCAAACGGATCGGCAGTTGTTGAACGGCTCCTGACCTGGAAACCGTCGCGTGTGGACATTCCCACATACAAGGCCAACGCGAAGTGTGAAGTTGAATGCGGGCCGGTCCCGCACCCGGAGTGAACCTGCCGGGTTCCGGGCCGGCGTGACCGCGCGGAGGGACCACAGCTATGGAGAACCAGACCAAATACTGGACGACATCCAGAAAGCTGGGCAATAAGACTGAAATCGCCATTTGCGCGCCCATCAAGCTGGGCCGTGTTCCCAATGAGCGCCGAACCTTTGAGGAGAGGGTACGGTTCAAGATTGATCAATTGATGCAATCGGCCCAACAGGGCCTTCCAACCGAGCTCAGCCGTATTACCACCATCCACTTTGCCCGGATGATCGTCATTCGTCCCGAACAGTATCTGATCTATTCGGGATTACCTGGATTTCCGAAGCCGGGCGAGCCTGGCTCCGAGGGGCCGCGTTACGGCTTCCGAAACATGATTCCCGGATACGAAGAGACGACCTGGGCATTTGATGAATTTGACGACATGCCGCAGAAGAAAGATGGCGCAACGCCGGAATTCCGTTCGTGGCTGCTGACGCAAGTGATCTTTGACGGCGACATCAAGGTCTATTTTCGGGATATCGCCGAGTTCATCCATGACCGTTTCGACGATGTGTTTTTCAACTGCGAGGATTTTCCCGGCACCGGCGACTTTGAGGCTTATTGGCGCTGGATCCGGCGCTACCAAATCCCCAATGACCTGTTCTTGTCGGTTTATCCGGACCTTTCGGTTCCAAGGATCAAATATCTGGAGAGCTTCAAGCGCCGCTTCGATGCGTTTGTAGCTCAGGTTCGTTCGCCCACGGGTGAACGGCTTCAGCCAATGGATGAGCTGTTTGACGAGTTTCTCCGGCAAAATGAGCAGTTTGGCAGCGGCTTTCCCGCACCGGGAGGTGTTTATGTTGCCGCGGCCTCCGAGGAGGAGGAAGAGTCATGAGCAACATCGTCGACGCACAGGCCAATATCGCGCGCGCAATCAAGTATCCGAGCATCGATGCGCGCAACTGGACGCTCTATTTCTTCTTCCGGGTCATGCGCAAATCGGAAACCAGAACGTTTCAGGATTTGCTCGGCCAGCAGCTTAAAGCAGCCGGTGCGACGAAGATTGCCGGTTCGCGCGGCAGCGTCGCCAAATCAGGCGGGACAGGTGATCAGGACCAAGCGATTTCGCTGGACGACATGGTCGGTTCCCTGGTCAAGCAGTTTGCCGCGTCGCTTGGCAGCGGAGGCCGGATTGTGGAGCCGGAAGAAGAATCCGGTGAGAGCACGATTCCCGGGCAATGGCCCAATGTTCCGGATGCCAAAAAGCCATCCGCGGCCTTCCTGGCCTGGCTTCAAATGGTGACGAGTGCCGAGTTTGATACCGAAGCGGAAGCAATTGGCGACAAGAAGACTGCCAGTGCCGTCGCAGCTGAAGTCGGTGGCAAGGTTGATACGAAGACCATTCACGCGGAACTGAAGAAGGTGCTTTCTTCCAAAACCGCCGGTGCAGAAGCGATGAAGGTGCTCTCGCAGTTTTCCAAGCTGTCGAAGGCCAAGGATGGACCGGTGAAAGTGGCCACCGCTGTTTTTACCCTGATACTTACCGGTTTGAACTCGCCGGCTCAGCTTGGCGCGACATTTCAGGCGCTGGCTGGAATGGGCGGCACCTCGCAGGAGGACTCCCAATTCGCCGCGCGCTTCCTGTTTGTGCTGTCGGCCTATTTCAAGGTGTTGCTTTCGAGCCCGGACCTGCTGGCGGGGATTATCGCCAAGTTTGAAAAGAACCCCGCTGCTGCGGGCGCTGCGGCGCTGAATGGCGGTTTGCCGATGATGTGCCTGTTTGAGATATTCCGTCAGGCCACGCCTTGGGTCCGGAACAAAATCAAGAGCGGGAAAGAGGCAGCCCCTGTGCGCCCGGTGATGATGTCCGAGGCTGACCGGGCTGACCTGAAAAGCACGCCGGCGCAGGAAACGGATCGATCCAAAGATGCGATCCCGATCAATATTGCTTTCTCCCATTCCGGGCTGGAGGCGCTCAGTCTGCATCCGGAGACGCTCCGCTCGTTTCCTGATGTGTTCAAGGAAGGCATGGCTGCCCGCGCCGAGCGCCTCGGTGACACCGGAGCCAGCGCGCCGGAAAACTGGGACGGTGCGCTGGGCTTGAAAAGCATCCATGGCCATTTCAGCAGCCGGTTTGCAATTGGCGCTGATGGTGATGTTGCCGACGAGGCACCGTGGACAGGCCTGCGCGAAGACATACGCATGTTCAATTACCGGGTGGGGCCAAGGGGCAAGCTGCTGCGCGCGCTGCTGGCGACCCTGTTCAGGCCGCTTGGCATGGAGATCATGCATATCGAGCTTGGGCAGGACCCCTACAGCGTTGTAGAACGGACGGACGAGGATGGCTGCCCCGGCCGCCGAATCATGGTGCCGGAAAAATACCGGCGTGAGCATTTCGGTTTCCGTGACGGGATAAGCCAGCCATTCGTCGACATTGGCCTAGCGCCCCCGCCGTCAGGCGGTGGCACTCCGCGCAGAAACCGGACCTGGGACAGCGTCGCGCCGGGCGAGATATTCATCAGCGAGAAGGATGAAGACGGTCATGTTCAAGGCCAGCCGGCCAACGGTGCGCTGCGGGCAGGTGCGACCTACGAAGTATTCCGCAAGCTTGAGCAGGACGTGATCGGATTCCGGAATTTTCTCAAGAGCCAACGATCCACGTCTGACGGGCAGGAGAAGCTGGCGGCCCAGTTCATGGGGCGCTGGAAAGACGGTACACCGCTTGTGATCTCGCCGGACCATGACATGAATCTCGGCCGGGATTTGGACAGCAAGACCAATGATTTTCTCTATGCAAAAGACGACCCGCGTGGAGAGCGTTGTCCGTTGGGAGCGCATATCAGGCGCTCCAACCCGCGCGATATCGGCGGCAACGCGGATGCAAAACGCCACCGCATCCTGAGGCGCGGCATTGCCTATGGCGGCTCGCTCCTGCCCGAAGGGTCCAACGGCGATGGCGAAGAACGTGGCCTGCTGTTCGTCTGTGTGAATTCGCGCATAGACCTGCAGTTTGAATTGGTTCAGTCGAACTGGATCAACAATGGTGAGTTTTTGGGGCAGGCCGGGCTTGGACGTTGCCCGGTTACAGGTTCCAACAGTGGACGGGTTTCCGACCGGTTCTTCGAAGCTGGAGCGATTGCCCCGGTTCACCATATTCCCCGTTTTGTCACTACGCGCGGCGGCGACTATTTCTTCCTGCCCAGCGTCAAGGCGTTGAGACTTATGGCCAAGGGCGAGAAATTCGAGCCGGACGCCGAATGGAAAGGCGGTGGATGGCTGGATGATATCGTTACCCCATCCATGATCGCCGAAACCCGTATCCGGCGTTACATGGCCCGCATGTTGTGGCTAAAAGACAAAGAGCGCTCGATTGTCATACGGCCGCCCGCGACCCATCCCGGCGGGACATTGCCCTATCCGCATACTATCGAGGAAGATCCGTTTGCCGGTGATCCGATTACTGTTGTCGGATTGCACAAGGACGTCAAAAAGGTTCTCGCCGACAACACCGGCAGCGAATTGCTGTTTTCGGTTCGCAATTATCGCGATGCCTGCCGCCGGGCCACCCGCGGCTACGATCTTCTGATCGGTACAGAGCTTGGAACCAGTGTTGAACCGACCCGAAAACGCCTGCAGGAAGTGCTGAAACTGGTCTGGGGGCGGTTCTCCACCCATGTCAACTTCCAAGCAGAGATGGCGAAAATCGCTGACAAGAGCATCAATGACGCAATCAACCGGACAAAACAAAGAGGGCAGATCGACCTGGTCCGCGACCTGGCAACGGACACCGTCTATAACATTGTCTCCGAATTGTTCGGCGTTAAGGGACCGAGCTGGCTGACCGAGATCGCCATCGCGCTGCCGTTCAAGCGCAAACAGGTGGGCGACCTTGAGCGCGATTGGCTGAGCGCTGTGAAACGCGACAAGCCGGAAAATCCGGGTCAGATCACCCTGCAACTCTGGTCGTTGATTTTCCTTGCCGACCTGGTTGGCAATCAGTTGCGGATGGGTGAACTGAACGAGCTTGCCCGCTCTTCGGGAGCCGAGTTCCTGGGGCATCTGGAATCGGAGTTGAAGAAAGCGCGTACGAAAAGACGAACCGATCCGAAAACGCTTCTGGAAATGTTTGTCCACTGCGAGGGTGATGCAATCCAAACGGTTCGGAACGCAACAGGATCAGGTGGCAATCCGAATTATTCGGTGGACGACTACTATATAGATGTTCTGGTGCTGATGCTCGAACTGGTTGGGACGCCGATGTCGGTTATTCCAACTGCATGGGGCAATGTGATTGGCGGCATACTCAATGCCGGTATCGACCTGCAAAGCCTTAATGCAGTCTTTGGCGATCCCGGGCCGGATCCGTTTCCTGTGCCGCCGGGCGGTGGCGTGCCTGAAGCAAGCTGGATTACGCGGCTTGCCTATGAAGTCGACCGGCTGAATCCGTCGTTCAAGATGTTCCTGCGGCGCAGCGAACAGACCAATGTCATCGACAAGGAACTGACGATCGAAAAGGATCACTGGGTGGCGGCACTGGCGGTGGCGGCGAATTTCGATGAACAGGCTTTTCCCGAAGCTTTCACGTTTTCTCTCGGGAAAAAATATGGCGGTCCACGCCGGGAAATGGGGAACTATCTGATGTTTGGCTCTGCCGGTGGCAATCGCGATTGCTGGGGCAGGGACCGGATGGCGCTCTACCTGATCGTTCAGTTCCTCAGAGCCTGTTGCAGGCTGGACGGGTTGCGCAAGGTGGCCGGCCCCGGCGGCGATGCACAGAAGTTGCTGAAGATCACTATCGGTCAGCCGGCACGGTTTGCCCGGCAAAGGATCAAAGCGACCGCCTGACGGGCGAAGTGCGGCGAGGTTGCTTGATATTCAGACCTCGATCCAGCCTTCGGCCGTTTTCATGCGATGGCGTATCGTGTTACTGCGGCCAAGGGTCTGTTCAATGAAGCAGCCCTTTTTGGCCGCTTGGATCAATTCTGTGACCCTGTCGGCCGGATCATCGCTCTCGATCATCACATCAATCTCAAATGAATGCGGTGAAGTTTCGTAGATGGGGCCCTTGGCCTCCCAGTTCCACTGAACCCGCGTCTCGACATTCAGATCGGTGAGGCTGACGCCCATTCTCTTCGCAAATGCCCGGATCTGGGTCATGATGCAGCCGGTAAGACCGCCGACGAACAGTGCCAGGGGAGGCGGCGCGCTGGCATCTCCGCCATGAAACGAGCCCTCATCCGTTGCCAGCTCAAAAGGTCCTTCCTCAAAGGGAAGTTTCATGTGCACGGTCAGTTCGTTCCGCATCTTGCCGGTAGCCCGGCCGGCGCAATCAAACTGTACCACTGCCTTTTGCGGCAAACCGGCATTATCGCTCACGACCTTAATCCTTCATTCCAGTGAACCATTGGCAGCCCGGCGACCGGTGCCTCGAACCAGGGAATGGTCGTTCCGCGCAGGCTGCCGATATAGACATTTCTCAGGTTCGGACCACCAAATGTGATGCTCGCCATCCATGGCGCAATTTTACCACCACACGCCATCATGTGATCCGGTGTTGCTTCACCCCGCTCGAATGCTTCAAGCAATGCCTTTCCGGCGGCCGATCCGTGGTCATCGTCGAGAATAATGCGCAATTCACCGTCGGGTGTTATGGCGAATATTCGGTCGGTCATCACATGGGTGCCCCACAGATTGCCGAACGCGTCGAAAGCAATGCCGTCGATAAAAGCGCCGTGGCTTTCCGGGCCGAAGGTTTCGCGGCTGGAAAGACTACCGTCGCTACCGACCTGAAAGCGCGTAATTTTCATCGCCGTCGTCTCCACGACATAAAGGAAGGCCTCGTCGGCATCGAGGCGAAGCTCGTTGGTAAATGCAAAACCGTCGGCAACGATACGCAATCCCTGTTCGTCGGCGAGAGCCACATAACCGTCGACAATTTTCGTGCGCGCCGCATCCATCCAGTTCGGCACCATCGTGGAAATGGTCAACCAGATGCGGTTTTTGCTGTCCCTGAGAACAAAATTGACTTTGCCAATCGGCCTGCCGTCTATGTTGTCATAAAGCACTTCGGTTTCGCCGGTGCGCTTCATCACTTCCAGCCGGTCCGTGCCGAAATTGGAGATCAAAATGTCGCCGTTGCGTGCAAATGCCAGCCCGTTTGGCAACGTGCCTTCGGTGAAGCGAGCAGCGTCGTCCGTCGCATCGGCAAAGTCTGAACGCTCGGACTGCGTGATGAGCGACTGGGTTCCGTCAGGCCTGATGTGGACGACACCGCCACGCGCGTCTGCCGACCATAACGACCTATCCGGTTCGGCCAGAATGCATTCCGGCCGCTGCAGGTCGCGGCCAATGGTTTTGATCGACGCAGGATCGACCTCGAACCCGTCGATCGGGTTTGGAAGAAGCATCAGAAATTCACCATATCGCCACCCTTCAGCTGGAGCACTTCGCGTGCTTCGGCAGGAGAGGCGATACCGATACCGAGTTCTTCAAGGATGGTTTTGATCTTGGTGACCTGATCGGCGTTGGATTTGGCCAGTTCACCCTTGCCGATGAACAGCGAATCTTCCAGGCCGACGCGCACATTGCCACCCATCATCGCTGCCTGGGTGATAAAGGGCATCTGGAACCGGCCTGCCGCCAACACCGACCAGACATAATCGTCGCCAAACAGCCGGTCAGCCGTCTGTTTCATGAACATGACGTTTTCCATTTCGGCGCCGATGCCGCCGAGGATGCCGAAAATCGACTGCACAAGAAATGGCGGCTTGACCACGCCGGCGTCAACGAAGTGGGCGAGATTATAGAGATGCCCGATGTCGTAGCACTCGTGCTCGAACCGGGTGCCGCAGCCTTCGCCGAGATGTTTCAGAATGTAGGCGATATCGCGAAACGTGTTGCGAAAGATGAAATCTTCGCTGGCTTCGAGAAACGGCTTCTCCCAGTCGTGTTTCCACTTGTCGTATTTGTTTGCCAGCGGGTGCAGCGCGAAGTTCATCGAACCCATATTGAGCGATGTCATTTCCGGTTCGGCTTTCAGCGGCCCGGCCAGCCGTTCCTCGACCGTCATGCCCAGTCCGCCGCCGGTGGTGATATTTATCACCGCATCGCTCGACTGTTTGATCCGCGGTAAAAACTGCATGAACACGTCGGGATCAGGCGTCGGCATACCGGTTTCCGGATCGCGCGCATGCAGGTGGATGATGGAAGCACCCGCTTCAGCAGCGTCGATGGACTGGCGAGCGATCTCGTCGGGGGTGATCGGCAGCGCATCCGACATGGTGGGCGTGTGCACACCGCCGGTAACCGCGCAGGTGATGATGACTTTTTTCATTTTCTGGGCCATGTCGACGTGCTCCTAATCGTTGAATATTGCGACGGCTCGGGTGAACCCTGCCGAAGCGTTTTTGATCTTCCAGGGAAAGCAGGAAATCTCGAATCCGGTTGCGGGCAACGTCTCGAGATTGGAAAGTTTTTCTATGTGACAGTAGCCGATCTCCATGCCGGCGCGGTGGCCTTCCCAGATGATTGAGGGATCGCCGGTTTTGGCGAACTCCTTGGCCGTAAACGCGAACGGCGCGTCCCAACTCCAAGCATCGGTTCCGGTGACACGAACGCCGCGTTCGAGAAGGTAAAGGGTCGCTTCGCGCCCCATGCCGCATCCTTTCATCAAATAATCGTCCATGCCGTAATGAGCGCCCGCTGAGGTGTTAACGACGACAATGTCGAGCGGTTGCAATTCGTGGCCGATGCGCTTGAGCTCTGCTTCGACATCATAAGCGCTGACCACATAACCGTCGTCAAATTCGCGAAAATCGAGTTTCACGCCGGGATTGAAACACCATTCCAGCGGAACTTCGTCGATGGTGATCGCCCGCTCACCATTGTTCATGGTCGAGTGGTAGTGATACGGCGCGTCGAGGTGCGTACCGTTGTGCGTGGCGATCTGCAGCATTTCGACCGCCCAGCCTTCGCCGCCGGGCAGCTGATCTTTCGTCAGGCCTGGAAAGAACTGCATTACCTGTTCTGCCGACTGCTGGTGGTCGATGTAGGTAATGTTGGGAAGCATCGGTGGTGGATCGGAAATGATGTCGGCTTCCAGTGCAACGGAGAGATCGACAATTCTGCGCGGCATTTTCTGGTTTCCTTTTCTACAATAGGGCGGTTGCAAGCGCCGGGAATGCGAGCACGGCGATCAGGACGATCAACATCATCAGCGCGAAGGGTGCCGCTCCGGCAAAGATGTCGCCTAGGGTGATCGAAGGATCGTCCAACGATGATTTGATGACAAAAACGGAGATACCGAATGGCGGCGTCAGGAGGCCGATTTCCACGGCCAGAACCGTGACGATTCCGAACCAGATCAGGTCAACCTGCATGGAAGAGATTACTGGCAGCATCAACGGGACCAGGATCAGCATGATGGAGGATGAATCCAGTATCGTTCCCATCAAGATGACAAGCAAAACATAGGCAAAAATAACGCCCCAGAAGCCGATGTCGGCAGTGGCGACAAATGAGCCGAATCCGGCCGGCACACCGGATAGTGCCAGCATGCGCGAATACATCTGTGCTGCGATGATCAGGAAGCAGATGGATGCTGTGACCAGACCGGTGTCGTTGAGAACCTGCCAGAAGTCAGACCATTTCAATCGCTGTTTGCCAAGGCCGATTACAATCGCACCCAGGCAACCAACGGCACCGGCTTCAATCGGAGTAAACCAACCGCCGTAAATTCCGCCAAGCACGAGCAAGATCAGGCCTGCGATCGGAAGTCCTTTTGCGGCCAGTTCGCTCAAGGACAGATGATCTTCAACCAGCTGCGGTCCGGAAATTTTCTCGCCGACAAAGCGTGGCCAGATCGTCGCCATTGTGACCACGCCCAGCCCGAAAACCAGCGCCAGAAGCAATCCGGGCAGGATACCGGCGATGAACAGATCGCCAACGGACTGTTCGGTCAACAAACCGTACAGGATCAATAACAGGCTGGGTGGAATGAGCATCCCGAGAACCGACGATCCTGCGACCACGCCAACTGAGAAGCGTTTTGTATAGCCATGGCGGACCATTTCCGGCACGGCTATGCGGGTGAAGACTGCTGCAGATGCAATAGATATGCCGGTGATCGCGGCGAAGATTGCATTAGCGCCGACGGTGCCTATTCCGAGTCCGCCGCGCATGCGCCTAAAAATCTGGTTTGCGACATCGAATGCGTCTCGTCCCATGCCAGTGACCGACACGATGTATCCCATCAAAACGAACAAGGGGACAACACCGAAAAAATAGCTCGAGATGGTTTCCGATGCCGCAAGTGCCAGCAACTTGCCAGCGAGTATCGGCGACCCCTTGATCAACCAAACACCGGCGAATGAGGTGAGCATCAGGGCGAACGGAACCCAGAAACCCGCATAGACCAGTACCACCATGACGCCAAGCGAGAGCAGACCGATTTCAAAGCCGCTCACTTTTCATCTCCTGGCGGCAGAGTGCGCCCTGTCAGCACCGAAATCGATGAAATGGCCAACATGAGGAGCTGAACCATAAGTGCAGTGCAGCCAATCAGGATGATCAGCTTGACCGGCCAGATAGGGGCAGTGAAATCGCCGATGGTGCCCTCAAAGGTGTTGCGGACCCAGGACTTCACAAAAAGCGGCCAGCTGGCGGTCAGAAGCTGCCACATGAGGACAAGGGCTCCGACACTGAAGATCAATTCGACCAAGGCCCGTGCCTTGGCGGATCGCTTTTCCAGAATATTCAACAGCGCCTCAGTGCGGGTGAGACGGCCCATGCGAAAAGCCTGGGCAACCTGCAGGAACACAATGGCGACAATCGACATCGAAACCATTTCCGGTACGCCGGAGATCGGTAGATTGAAGAATCCGCGGCCGATGACATCAGCGTTGATCAATACCATGATGGCGACGATCAGGAGCGTTCCGATCACGTTAAGACCCGCAGTGATCCGATCGATGATCTGACGCGCCGCTCTCATGCCGGATTTGCTTTCCACCGGCGTGGATGTTTCGGCCCGGCAAACGGGAATAGATTAGACTTCACCACCTGCCTCGTTTGAATAATGTTCAATTTCAGCTTCCGGTTTCTGCAAAAGCTCGGCTGCCTTTGAGATGCCGCGCTTGGCTATCAGGCCGCGAATGTGTTCGGCCCGGGCGGAATTGCGTTGCTGCCTGCGTAAGTTGCGGCATTGGCGGCAATATTTTGCGGTGGAGTTGATGTCGCCCTTGGCGATTTCGTACCACCATTTCTGCTGTTTAGCGGTCCAAAGTTCGTCGCTGCCGCAACCCGCACAGACAAAGGCCAGATCTACATAAAAGGCGGGCAATGGTCCGTAAGTGTTGTTGTGGTCCAATTGCTGGTGGTCGGCGGCAATAGCGCCGACTGGCGGGCGCGCTTCTGCTGCTTCCCATGGAAAGAGACCAGAGCGCTGCATCCCGGCCGACGCCTTTTGTGCCTTGCGCAATCGGTCGGCACGGATTTCCTGCCTTCGCTGTTTGGCGCTTTTCTTCACCATGGGGTGGAAGTTCCGGTTTCAGATCTGAAAACTCGCTAAATGTGCAGCTCTGGCCAAGGAAACCGGATGCACCTGGGAGAAGTGCATCCGGGCCGCATCGGCATATTTCCGGACTCGAGCCTGTCCGGAAAGACGCGGCTATTCCTTGTCCCAGTCGCGTACCGGTGTTGCACCGGCAGCACGCATTGCGTCCATATAGGTCTTCAACACGGCGGTACCGGGCTTGCCTTCACCGTCCAGTCTTGCAGCCCAATCCTTGGCGACATTGTCCATGCCGTCAGCCCATTGCTTGCGAAATGCCTGGTCGACCTCGGTAACGGTAGCGCCCTGCGACTGCATGATGCCAAGGAACTTCTCGACGGATTCATCAAGGTCGGTATGGTAGGCCACGCGGTCAGCCTCAGCCGCATCCTTCAGCGCTTTTTGCACGATTTCCGGCAAACCATCATACCAATCCTTGTTGGCGGCCAGTCCGCCAGCATATTGAGCACCGAAACCGACCTTGGTGATGTGCGGCGCAACTTCGTGCAGCTTGCCAGGCAGGGCCGCCGACGCAAACACGATGACACCATCATAAACACCGGTCTTCAGTTCGTTGTAGTAGGTGGTCAGATTGCCTGAAACGCCGACTGCACCTGTGCCCTTGAGCCAGTTGACCGCAGGTCCTGGCGCGCCGATTTTCTTGCCATCCAGATCGGCAATGGAGCTGACCGGAAAATTCGTCATCAGCAAATAGTCATCAATGCCGATTGCGCCGCCGAGATATTCCAGGCCGTTTTCTTCCCAGGAAGCGCGGAGTTCTGCATTGGTCTCGTGCAGCGAATCGATCAACTCGGAAATCCTCGTTGAATCGGTGTGAACGAAGGGGGTGAAATAAGTGACGTTTTGAACCGACAGCTTGGCGGGATCGAACAGGCTCGAGACAAGGCCAACTTCGGCAAGACCCTCTTCCACAGCCTCAAGCTCATCGCCGACCTTGGCCAGCGATCCGCCATATTGTTCGGACCAAGTGATCGAGTGACCGCTTCCCTCAAGCGCCTTGTTGACGGCGGGGATGAATGTCTGGCTTGCATGTTTCACCCACCGGAATACGGGAGGATGTCCCGCTACGATGGTAACGTTGAATTCTTCGGCACTTGCTTCGGTAGTGGTCAACACTTGACCGCCCAAAGCCAGGCTTGTTGCCAAAGCCAGTGACAGCATGAGTTTTTTCATATCTGGTCTCCCTGTTTTCGCTACTGGATGTTTCGTTCCTGGTTGCCTATCAAGGCGCGGATACCCCCGCAGACGTAAATGACGATCTCCGACAGCATGTCTTCGATATCACTGTCATCGCATTCACCCGCCGACAGCCTCGTTGACCGTCCGGTGCGCGCCATCATGGTCATGCCAACGCCGATGGAGAACATGTAAGCCCACACGGCATCTTTCCTGGTCAGGCCCGGTTCAATTCTGCAGAGCGCATCAATGAATTTGTGCGCAATCGGATCGTAATAGATTTCCGCCAAACGCTTGTCCCGCTCGTCCGATGAATTGGCTACGGATACGAGAATTCGGGAAAACCCACCGCCGTCTTCGGCCAGCGAATGGCCGACTTCAATGGTCGGGCGGAAGAGTGCTTCGACCACATGCTCCAGTTCCACTGTGTCGGGGTTGACCAGCAATTCATCGAGCATGGCTGCCCGGGCGTTGTTGATTTCGCCAGACCGGCGAGCGGTCATGGCCTCGAACAGATTTTCCTTGGTTTTGAAGTGATAGTGGATCAGGGCCTGTGCGACACCGGCGCGTTCGGCAATTTCGCGAACACTGGCACCGGCAAATCCTGATCGTGCAAACACAATCTCAGCGGCATCAAGAATTGCGGCGATTCGCGAACCGGCAGGTATTTCCGGCTCGATCACTTCGGCTGCCGCTCCTCCCATAAGCTATCCTCCCCAGGACCGCTGCCTGCTTGTGCAGGTCGAATTCGTAGCTGACTGATCGATCAGTCAGTATGGTGATAATTCAACGTTCGTCAATTCCGATGCTTGGTTCAGCTTGAGCGGACTTTGGGTGTGCAGCTTGTGAAGAGCTTGATTTTGGCGCGAATATTTGCCTGAAGCGCCGCAAGAATATTTACAATCAAGATTGGGATCGTTCAGCGATGACCAAGCAATCTGTCATCGGGTGCTCAGGGGTGGCGGGAATGTCCACCGTTGTTCATCTCGCGCAATCTTGCAACATCCATAACCCGGATTTTTCGCCGGTCGATTTCAATGATTTTCTCAAGCGCCAGCACATTTAGTTCGCGCGAGACCGCTTCGCGGTGAGTGGCAATTCGTGTTGCGATTTCGTAGTGGGTCGGGGCCGGATTTATTGTGCACTGGTTGGCACGTATTTCCGCACCATCGCAAAGACGCAACAATTCGCTTTGTATTCTTGCGCGCACCGGCAAAGTTCCATACTCGAATATCCGCGTTGTCAGCGCGCGGCTTTTGGTCACCAGCAATTCGGCCAGTCTCAGCCCCAGTTCACCGTTTTCACGCACCAATTGCCTGAAATCTGCCGATGTCATTGTGGCGATTACGCATTCCTCGATCGCATCGACCGATGCGGATCGTTGTTTCCCGTCGATTGCAGAGAATTCGCCAAATATGCCGCCGGCGCCGATTTCGTTGTAGGAGACTTCCTTGCCTTCCTCGGAAAAACTTCGCGCCAACACGGTGCCGCGAACCACAAAGAAGACATCAGCGCTGTGTTCTTCGCTTGAAAGAATCTGGCTGTTTTTGGGATAACGGTGCCAATGGCAGATTTCTGAAATTGCGAATGGGTCGACCGATTCAAGTCCCTTGAACAGCTCGATGGTCTCGGTCAAAAGGGCAATCTGATCGTAATTTCCGTGCATGAGATTGAGCCCCGAATATGCAACCGATTAGCCAGGTTGTCTGGAGTAATTTCGAAACAGCGATGATCAGGAGCTGCGGGGAATTGGACCGCAAATGCTGGAAATATTCTCGCAATCGCAGATGTGTCCGCATACGGCGGCTTTGCTTTGTGGCAACACATCCATTTCCTGACCAATTTCTGGTTTCGAAATCTCTCCCAACCCTTATATATTAGTCTGATGTGATAATTATCACAAAATTGCCTCGCGGTTTAAGAAGAAACTGGATATTTAGATAACAGTACCGGCAATACTGAGCTTTTGGCCAGGAATGCTTTCGCCAATGGGTTGGGAGGGTATGCAGTTGGTCCGGCATTCCGGTTTGCGTTCGGTGCACCGGTGTATCAGTAAGTGTAGCGCGATGAGGTCGCCATCGATGTCAGTGGGGGCAAGTATTCAAGGATGATTGGTGGCTGATGACTGAGTACGGACGTTCGCCGGAACGAAGTATCGTCACCATGGTGGCGTTCGACACCGTTGGATCGACCCGCCAGATCTCCGGTCTGGATCCGGACGATGCGCAGGTCTTTCTCGATCGTATTCTGGATTACATAAAGAGAAAAATCGAAGCATCGGGAGGTTTCGTCGCAAGCTTTCACGGTGATGGCGGATTCGGCATCTTTGGCTGGCCACGTTCGCTTGAGAATCATGCTGATCTGGCATGCGAGGCAGCATGGGCAATTCAGCATCCTGCCGAGCCCAAGGAGGTACCGATATCGCCTGATGGCAAGCCCGTTGAGTTCAGGGTTGGTATTCACACCGGGCTGGTCGGGTTCAGACAGTTGGAGACGGGCGTTGGTACCAGCCTCGATATTGTTGGTGCGCACGTCCATTTAGCGGCAACGCTGCAAAAAGCAGCTCCCCCCGGCGGGATCGTCATCAGTTCAGGCACAGTGTCCATGTGCCGCAATGCCCTGTCGCTGGATGAATATCAGTCCATTGATAGCAAACACACCGACGGAGCACCTTACTTTCTGCTTACAGCGCCACCCAATCTTCCCAATCCGGATGATCCGGCTGCCCAATATCCGATGCCAATCGTGGGTCGTGAGAACGAACGCAGGGAGATCAATGCAGCGTTGACTCCCGCGCCTGCCCGGCCAACATCGGCAGCGATCATCGGCGAACCCGGTATAGGCAAGTCACGCCTTGCGTTCTCCGTGCTTGCCGATTGGCGCGCCGACAAGCGGGTCATCCTGTCGTTTTCCGGCGACTCCCGCAGGCAGACGACGCCTTTTACGATGATCAAGTCGTTGATCCTGTCGGCGTTAAACCTGCCGGCCGACACAACCGAACCACAAATTGTCGAGGCGCTTTCCGTTGCAGGCATCCCTCAAACCCACATAGCCGAGCTTGGCGCCTCGGTATTCAAACTGCCGGATACGCCGAAACCCAAGGTCCCCGTCCAGACGGCCAGACAGGTCGCGACCCGGCTGGTTCAAACACTCTCGGCGCTGACCAAAGACAAACACCCGCACCTGTTGATTGAAGACGTTCACCTGATCGACCCGGAAAGCCTCGATTGTTTGGCAATGATCGCCTCCGGGCATGAATGCCAGCACATGGTTACGTTGATGACGGGGCGGCCGGAAGCTGGTGGGATTTTGTCGCGCATTGCCCGAACTGTGCTGCATCTTGAACCGATGCGGCCGCAGGAAATGGTAGCAATGGCCAAAATGCTTGGCGGTCATGAAGGCGTCAGCAAGGAGTTGCTTGAGCATGCCTTGAAACAGTCCGAGGGCGTTCCTTTTGTGCTGGAACAGCTACTTGTCTCTTCCAGGGTTCAGTCAGACACAACTGATTCCATGCTCCCTCAATCGGTCGAGTCGCTGATTCATGGCCGTTTGAACACCTTGTCGCGGCGCGCAAAATCAATTGTCCAGTCGATCAGCGTGCTTGGAAACGAAGTCGAGCTCGATGTTGCATTGAGGGTACTCGACATGGACATCGACGCCCTGCAGCCGCACATCAATGAACTATCGCGCTTTGGCTTGCTGCGCGGCGATGTCGGCCGTTATCTCCGTTTTCAACATTCAATCATTGCATCGGCGTGCCTGAATACCGTTCCGAAGTTGAAACGGCGGTCGATCCACCAGGCTGCCGTGGAGGCGATAATCTCGGTGCATCCGCAGTCAGATTCGCAGTATGAGAGGCTGGCGTTTCACGCTGAGGGCGCCGGCGACGCCGATATGGCGCTCGACTATTTGTGGCTTGCCGGTTTGCAGGCCAGGCGAAGTGCCGCTGCTGCGTCACTGCTGACCATATTCCGGCGCGCCATGGACTGCATCAAGTTGGCGGGCGACAAATCATCGGAACGGCACGTCGATTTCTTCAACTTGTCGTGCGCGGCTCTGCTGCAGATCGGAGAGTTTGAGGAAATGAAATCGGCGGTGCCGAAGGCGATCTCGATTGCCCGGAAACTCGACAATCCCGACAAGCTCTGCGCAACGCTTGGCCAACTCGGGACCATTGAGTGGTTTGAAGGCGACTATCGCTCTGCTTACCAAACTTGCACCGAAGCGTTGACGCTTGCCGAAAAACTGAATTCACAACCGCTGGTCTTTGCTGCGCAAATCATGAAGGCGAGTGTTTTGCATGGAATGGGCAAGCTTGAGGAAGCTGTTGCATTGCAACGGTCGCTTTGTGACCGGCTGAGAAATGAGTTGGAAACTGCGAGGCTTGGCGCTGCGGCGGTTCCCAGTTCAATGGCGCACGCATTCCTCGGCTGGTTTCTGGTCGAGGTTGGCGAATACGAAGACGCGCTGCAACATTCCGATCAAGCATTGAAAATAGCCGAACGCCACCGGGACCCCTATGCGGAAGTTCTTGCCCGCAATGCACAGGGCCGTGTGTTGTTGCAGCAAAATAGGGCACGTGAAGCCATGCGAACCATGCTTGCCGCGAAGAGGATTTGCGACAGTGAAGGATTTGATGCGATTAATCCGCACGTCACCGGTCGGCTTGCATCAGCGCTTTCGAGATCGGGAAGCACCGAGATGGCAGTCAAGACTGCCAGCGAGTTTGTTGAAAAAACCAATGCCAGCAGAACCGGATATTTGGAGACATTCAATTTGCGCCTTGGTTACGGAGAATCACTGTGCCGGAATGGCCAGATGGAAGAAGGACTGGATGAGATTGGAACGGCCCTTCAGATGGCTGTCAAAATTTCGAGCCCTTGCCTGAAATTACAGGCGCTGACGGTCCGGGCTGCAGTTTTGAACGAGGCGGGAGACGACGCGGATCAAGCGATGAAGGACGAGACCGAGATCGGGCGTTTGTGCCAGGTATATGGTCTGACTGCCTGGATTCCGGAGGAGATTGCCGAGAATGAGCGCGTCCAATAGGTCGCCATATTGGGAACCGGTTTGACTTGTTCACCTACTTTTTATCTCGGAATTCGATGATTCATCGCTATTTAGTGTCCTGACCCCTGATTGAAATTCATTGCAGTGAGCCCCGGACAAATGGACAGCACAGTCATCAAATTTGATCTTGCAAAGCTTTTCGCGGAATTGTCGGAAGATGAACTGGCCGGGATGTCCAGGGCCGGAGAGGAAGTCAGGGAGAACATCCGGCTTTTGAAAAAGTCGGGCCACAATCCGGTTGGCAGATGTCTTGAAAATCAAGGCGTGTTTTATGAAGATGCCCACTATCCGAAGGGCGATGTCTACGACAAAGAGTCCCACGCGCAGTATTACTATCATGCCCATCGCCCCGAAAGCGGCGAACACGGCCATTTTCATACTTTTGTTCGCGCTCGCGGGATGCCGGGCGGCATGAAACCGACACCGTATGACGGGGACGTCAAGCGCCCTATGGGCAAGGACGCTATCAGCCACATTGTTGCGATTTCGATGGATCGGCCGGGCATGCCGATTGGCCTGTTCACCACCAACCGTTGGGTGACGGGCGAGACCTTTTATCCTGCTTCAGACGTCGTACGCCTCATTGATCGTTTCATCGTCGAACAAAGCTATCCCTGTCTTGCGACCAACCGAACGGTCACCAACCTCATACACCTGTTCAAGCCACAGATTATCGCCCTGCTGAGCAAACGGGACGAAGTCGTTGCAGACTGGGCAAATAGCCATCCGGACAGAGATGTCTACGAAGACAGGGAGCTTGAGATCACATCGATTGCCGACATCAACATCGATCGCCAGATTTCCGCTCTGAACCAGGCAAGGCGGGCTTTGGAAAAGCGCAACCGACGTCAGACCGCCTGATCATACCGAACCAAATCATCCGACATCGTTGCCGAACCGGTTTTGCCTGTTCAAGAGGCGCTCACCGAGTTGTGACCGGGAGCGAACCGATCGTGATTCGGCATTGCGCTTCGACCATTTAGTGTGGACGAACCAAAAAAGATGGGAAGATCCTGTGCCAGAGGAGGAATTCATGGCGGTGCTAAAAAACAAATTATTGACAACAGTCGCCATCGCGCCCTTGGCGCTGGGTGTGGCCGGTGGCGTTTCGCTGCTTGCGGTCACCACAATGACAACGCCAAGTGTCGCAAGCTGTGCCGCTGAAAATCCCTGCGCAGCGAAAAACCCCTGCGCCGCTTCAGCTTGCGGCGCCTGTAATCCCTGTGCTGCGAAAGCAGCTTGCGGTGCGTGCAATCCTTGTGCTGCAGCTGCATGCGGTGCCTGTAATCCGTGCAATCCCTGTGCGGCCAAGGCGGCTTGTGGTGCTTGTAACCCCTGTAATCCTTGTGCTGCAGCTGCATGCGGCGCCTGCAATCCTTGTAATCCATGTGCGGCCAAGGCGGCTTGTGGTGCTTGTAACCCCTGCAATCCTTGTGCTGCAGCTGCATGCGGCGCCTGTAATCCGTGCAATCCCTGTGCAGCGAGCGCAGGTGCAGGCGCGACAGAATGTTATGTTCCGCGTCTTTGGAATGCATCGGCATGCGGCGCGTGCAATCCGTGTGCAGCAAATGCAGCTTGCGGCGCGTGCAATCCTTGCAACCCGTGTGCGGCGAAGGCGGCCTGTGGAGCGTGCAATCCTTGCAACCCGTGTGCGGCGAAGGCGGCCTGTGGAGCGTGCAATCCTTGCAACCCGTGTGCGGCGAAGGCGGCCTGCGGAGCGTGCAATCCTTGTAACCCGTGTGCGGCGAATGCGGCCTGCGGCGCGTGCAATCCTTGCAACCCGTGCGCAGCGAAGGCGGCCTGCGGAGCATGTAACCCCTGCAACCCGTGTGCAGCGAAGAATCCATGCAACCCGTGCAACCCCTGTGCTGCGGCTGCATGCGGCGCATGTAATCCATGCAACCCATGCAATCCCTGCGCGGCAAGTGCTGCGGCTGATCCGGACGACCTGGAACTGACCGCTGAAGAGGTTTCGGCGCTTTATGACTGTGTGAAGCCGCAAATGGCCGGCGCTTATAAAGGTGGTGAGCACTGGGCGGTCAACAAGTGGGAAGGCTTTGGAAGTGTGACGACCCATGCCTATCCAAGCGGAACCCATGGCAACCGGTTTGTACTGAACTACGTCAACAAGATTGGCGCTGCCGCCTACGCCAAGTATGAGGATATTGGCACGGCACCAACCGGTACGACGGTGGCCAAACCGAGTTTCACCGTTAGTGCCAAGGGACAGGCGTCCATCGGGCCACTGTTCATCATGGAAAAGATGGTGAACGACTTTAATGCCGATACGGCCAACTGGCGCTACGCGATGATTATGCCAGGTGGTGTAACCGCCGGCGTGACCAACGGGCCGAACAGCAGTGCAATGGGCTTCTGCCATGAATGTCACCAAGGCGCGGAAGATGCTGACTATCTGTTCTTCCTGCCGGAAGACGTTCGCGCCAAATAGCTCCTCAACCGTCCAGGCAACAACCAGAAGGGCCCGCTCAGGTGGGCCCTTTCTGTTTGCCAGGCCGGTCGTGTGGTTTATTTCATGGTTGCGCAACATTCAGGTTGTGGTATGCGCCAGATGAATTCAAAGCGGGCACAGGTGATGGCTAAGATCCGGGCAATCCTGTTTGACAAGGACGGAACGCTGCTGGATTTCAACGCCACCTGGTTGAATTTCGTACGCGAAATCGCCTTCCATGCTGCCGGAGGTGCCGGAGAACGCGCAAGCGAACTGCTTGAAGCGGCCGGGTTTGACCATGTCAGCGAGACATTCCGGTCTGGTTCGGCAGTTGCCGCGGGGACCAGTGCCGACATCATCGCGATAATGTATCCGATGGCGCCACCGGAAGAGCAGCGGTTACTCACAGAGCAAGCTGACAGGAAAGCAGCACTTGTTGGTCGAGACAGTGCGGTTCCGCTGCCCGGAGTGGTCGAGGCGCTGGGGCGGCTGTATGCTGGCGGTTTCCGATTGGGGGTAGCCACAAATGACGCTACTTCCGGCGCCGAAGCGACGCTGCTCGCACTGGGCATGGCGCACATGTTTGACGCTGCCTATGGATATGACGCGGTGGCAAATCCCAAACCGGCGCCTGATGTCATACACGCATTTGCCGACACGGTCGGTATAAGTGCGGGTGAACTGGCGATGGTTGGCGACAATACGCACGACCTGGAGGCTGCGCGCGCCGCGGGTGCCGGGTTGTCCGTCGGCGTTCTGAGCGGCAATGGCACGAGGGCTGACCTGGAGCCGCTTGCCGACATAATCATCGGTTCGGTGGCGGAATTGCCGGAACATCTTGCGCCAGGCGATCAATGATGCAGTGAGAAGATTGTTCTCACGACAGCGGTCCCAGAAACAATGCTTTGTTTTGCCGTATCCGAAGCGCCAGAAAATCGACCAGCAGCCTGACCCTCGTGGTACGCCTCAAATCGGCGTGCAGGAGCAGCCAGATGCTGCGATCCAATGCGGCGGCGGTTCCCGGCGCGAGCTGGAGTTCGGGATGTTGTGACGCCGCGAAACAGGGAAGGTAGCTCATTCCCATTCCCTCCCGAACGAGCGGCAGATGCAGACTTCCCTCGCGGATGGTGTGGCGAAGCGTGGCTTTGGGAAACGGAGAATTGCGCACCCAATCGGGGTTCGGATCGCTGTCGCCCCAGCCAATCCAGTACAGACCCTTGCCGCGTTCATCGAAGCCGCGTCTGTTTTCCTCTATGTATTTCTTTGACGCGTAGATACCTTTCGCATAGGTGACCACGCGTCTGCCGACGACATTGTCGCTGACCTCGTAGGCAACGCGCACCGACACGTCCGTCTCGTGCCGGCCCAGATCCTGAAACTGGTTTGTCATGTCCACGGCTATGTCGATTTGCGGATTGGCAGCGGAGAACTCGGCGAACAAGGGAGCCAAAATGTCGTAACCGAGTGAAGGCGGTACCGACACGCGCACCAAACCGGCGGCCTCACCGTCCAGTCCCGTCAATTGCCTGCGGGCCGAGAGGATTTCCCGTTCTGCAGCTTCGGCACGCGGAAGGATTTCATGGCCTGCGGGAGTCAGTTTGAAACCGTCGGTGGATCGCTCAAACAGCTTTGCGCCAAAACAGGCTTCCAGCGCCCCCAGGCGCCTGCGCACAGTGGCGTGATTTGAGCCCAAATTCTCGGCTGCCGCGCGCAATGACCCGGTTCGGGCAATTGCCAGGAAATAGGGCAGGTCGGCCCAGGAATCGGTATCTGAATGATGCATCTGCGTCACCATAACCGGAACAAATATGATCCGTAATGTATCCATCTTGGTATCTATGAAACAATAACAATACGCCTATCTTGATGGTTGTCCAGACAGACGGAGGAATGAAATTGTTGGACCGGATCAAAACGGCAGGCGGTGCGAACGATCATCGGATCAGCCGCAAGGAGCGGTTTTGGCGCGTCGCTCGATCCGCTTGGACCGCGCGAAAATGGCACCGTGCAAACCCGCCTGCTGCCCAACCTTGCCGGTTTGAATGCGCGCTTATTTGACCCTTCTAGGAGACAGACAAAATGGCAGAAGTAAAACTCAGCAGAATCATCGAAGCGCCGGTTGAGCGCGTGTGGAACTCATGGGACGATTTTGGCTCGATCGATGTTTTCAATCCCAATTTGAACAAGTCGTTTTTGCTGCCCGGCAGCCGCAAGACCGGGCTCGGCGCCACCCGTCAATGCGATTTGAAGGACGGCAAGAACTACATCCAGGAACGCATCACCGAATATGTACCGCAACGCCGCATGGTGGTCGATATCTATAACGGGACAATTCCCCTGAAGAAGGCGATCGCGGCAATTGATATTGAAGCTGCCGGCTTCGATAAAAGCAAGGTGACTTTCACTATGACGTTTGAGCTGAAATACGGACTGATCGGCAAATTGATGGCGCCGATGATGAAGCGGCAATTCCGTCACCTGCTTGGAAAGCTGATGGACGGCAACAAGGCATTTGTTGAAGGTGAGCCGAAGCTGAAGCTGGCTGCATAGTTTCACGTGAAAGGGGCGCCCCTTCGAGGGCGCCCCTTGCGATTATCTTTTTCTCGCTCGACTTGTCAGTCGCGCAGTTCGCGGCGCAAGATCTTGCCGACATTGGTTTTCGGCAGTTCGTCGCGGAACTCGATATGTTTTGGCCGCTTGTATCCGGTCAGGTTTTCCTTGCAGTAAGCGATCACATCATCCTCGGTCAGTGCCGGATCCTTCTTGACCACGAACAGTTTCGGGACTTCGCCAGAATGTTCGTCCGGTACACCGATGGCGGCAGCTTCGAGCACCCCTTCGTGACCTGCGACAACATCCTCGATCTCGTTTGGATAGACGTTGAAGCCGGAGACGAGGATCATGTCTTTCTTGCGGTCGACGATCTTGACGTAGCCATCCTTGTTCATGAAGCCCATGTCGCCGGATTTGAAATAGCCATCCTTGGTCATCACCTTGGCGGTCTCTTCCGGGCGGTTCCAATAGCCGGCCATGACCTGTGGTCCGCGGATGCATATTTCACCGACTTCGTCGATTGGCAAGTCCTTGCCATCTTCGTCGCGGATGGCGATCTCCGTCGATGGCACCGGCAGGCCGATGGTGCCGGTGAAATCGGCATCGAAGCGATTAGCCGTTGCCACGGGTGATGTTTCGGACAGCCCATACCCTTCGGAGATGCTGCAGCCCGTCAGCGCCTTCCAGCGCTCCGCGACGGGCGCCTGAACCGCCATTCCGCCACCCAGCGTGAGCAGCAGGTTGGAAAAATCGAGCTTCTGGAAATCCTCATTGTTGAGCAACGCGTTGAACAGCGTATTCAGGCCAGGAAAAACGTGGAACTGGTATTTTTTCAGCTCAGCCGCGAATGCCGGAATGTCCCGGGGATTGGGAATCAGGATGTTGTGCGCGCCCTGTTGCATGCCCATCAGTGCGTTCACCGTCAGCGCGAAGATGTGATAAAGCGGCAGCGCGCAGATAAAGGTCATCCGGTCGGGTTTCGGATGGTTCACATAGGCGCCTTGCAGCCACGAGGCGTTTTGCGACACATTGGCCAAGACGTTGCGGTGAAGAAGGGTCGCCCCCTTCGAAACGCCGGTTGTGCCGCCGGTATATTGAAGAAATGCCACATCATCGAGGCCAACCTCTACCGGCTGAGCCTTTGAAACGGAGCCGGCCGAAAGCGCATCATTGAAGCGGGTATGGCCTGGCAGTGACCAAGCCGGCACCATTTTCCGGACCCGTCGCACGACAAAATTGACGATTGCGCCTTTCAGCCCCATCAGATCGCCCATGGTCGCCACAACGACATGTTTGACACCGGTCTTGGCGACAACTGCCTGCAATGTGGAAGCGAAGTTTTCGAGGATTACGATCGCTTCTGCACCAGAATCTGTCAGCTGGTGCTCCAGTTCACGGGCTGTGTAGAGCGGATTGACATTGACGACCGTATAGCCGGCCCTGAGCACCGCCATCATGACGATCGGATATTGCAACACGTTGGGCATCATGATCGCCACGCGCGCACCCTTCTCCAGCCCTTTGGATTGCAGAAAAGCGGCGAATTTCGACGACATCGCATCGATTTCCTCGAATGTCAGCGTCTTGCCCATGCAGGTGAACGCAGACCTGTCTGCGAACTGCCGGCAGGCGCCCTCCATCAACTCGCCGATCGAGGTGTATTGCGGCTCGCCGATCTCGTGCGCCACCACTTCCGGATAATTGGCCAGCCAGGGTTTTGGATTGCTTTTTGCCCGCGATCCGCTCTTCCCGGCAGATTTCGACGTTGAACTTTTCGCACCTGGTTTAGCCGCAGTCTTCGGTGATTTTCCTGTAGTGCTGGTTGCCTTGGCCACATCATCCTCCTTGAACGCGGTACAGCCATCAAGCGGTACTGCTTCGACCGTTGTTGTCGAATTTACGATTGACCACCCTGCCAAGGCAAGTGAACAAAACCTGCCGCAGCGTCGCGCCCGCCATTTTGTTACGAATACTACTGGCCGTAGCCGGATGCGGTCTCCAAATATTCAAGCTCTTCGGCAGTGCTGTCGCGGCCCAGCGCCTTGTTGCGGTGAGGGAAGCGGCCAAATTTCGCAATTACGTCACGATGCTCGATGGCATATTTGAGATTGTTTTCGCCCCCTAACTCCCGAGACAGCATGACCCCGCGCTCCTGGTCGGCCAAAGTTTCGGAGTGCCTGAACGGCATATACATGAAAACTGCCTGGTCGCCGTTCAGGCTCGCCGCCAGGCCGGCATCGGCAGCGCCGCGGGACAATGCAACTGCAATATTGTCCGAACCAAATGCACCGGCGCTGCCGCGGAACATGTTGCGCGGGAATTGGTCCAGCACGATGATCGCTGCCAGTACGGTTTCTGCATCTGCATTGGCCAAATCCGGCGGATTCGTTTTCAGCCGCTGATACAAATCACCAAATCGCTCGGTGATTGTGCGGTCAACGTCGTCATTTTGCTTAAACCAGTCTTCGGATGTCAGTTCCTCAAACCAAAACGCCAGAACGTCCTTGACCCAATTCTCGCTCATCAGTGATCCTTCCAGTTGTCGACCGCGGAGTTGAGCCGTGCGGCACGGCTTTGTCAACTTGGCCGATGCCGGTACCGCGACGGAATTGCGTCCGGCTATCAACGTTAATTAGTGAGTCGCCAGATAATCGCCGAACCGGTCGAGAGCCTTCGAGATGTTCGCTTCACTGTTTGCGTAGGATATGCGCAGATAACCTTCGCCGAGAATGCCGAAATCCGGGCCGCCGATCAGCGCAACACCGGCATCCTCAAGCAGTGCGGCGGCCAGTTCCTTGGCCTTCCATCCGGTTTCCGAGATATTGGCAAAGGCATAGAAGGCGCCTTTGGGCACGGTACAGGATACTTTCGGCAGATCATTGGCGCGCCTGACGACAAGATTGCGCCTGCGGTCGAAGGCTTCCATCATTTTTGCCACGTCGTCCTGGGGACCGTCGATGGCGGCGATACCGGCATATTGGCTCGGAGCATTGACACAGGACCAGCAGTTGACCGCAAGCTTTCGCATCTTGTCGATCAGATTGTCGGGCCAGATCGACCAGCCCATGCGCCAGCCGGTCATCGCCCAGGTCTTGGACCATCCGTTCAGCACGATCAGCCGGTCACGGATCTCCGGATAGGCAAGCAGGGATGCGTGAACTTCACCATCATAGGTCATGATGTCGTAGATCTCGTCGGACATGACCGCGATGTCGGGATGATCGGCGAGACCGGATACCAGTTTGTCGATTTCGGCTTTCGGTGTCACACCACCCGTCGGATTGGCTGGTGAGTTGACCACGATCAGCCGGGTTTTCGGCGTGATCAGTGACAGCGTTTCATCTGCCGAAAACGCAAATCCGTTCTCTTCTCTCATCGGAATGGGGACCGGGGTCGCACCCGTATATTCAATCAGCGAACGGTAGATGGGAAATCCCGGGTCGGGATACATGATCTCGGTGCCGGGTTCGCCAAACATGACAATGCCGCCGAACATACCCGGCTTGCCACCCGGTGTTATCATGATGTTGTCAGGCGAGATTTCGGTTTCGGTCATGGAGAGCACACGACGCGCGACAGCTTCGCGCAGCGGCAGAATACCGTTTGCGGGCGTATAGCCGTGATGCCCGTCGCGCAGTGCCTTGATCGCCGCTTCAACGATGTGGACGGGGGTCTGGAAGTCCGGCTGGCCGATACCCAGATTGATGATGTTCCGGCCCTGGTTTTGAAGCTCTGTGGCGCGTGCCAACACGGCGAAGGCATTTTCTTCACCAATCCGGTCGAATGCTGAAACGGTCTGGATCATTACAGGGTCCACTGTGGCGCTATTGGTTGACCATGTTATGGGTTCGGATGAGCGGATATTGCAATATGCTTGCTGTTTTTAAATGACCGATGACCTGAAAAACTGGACTGCACGGCCCCGGCCGGAGCGAATACCGCTTGAGGGCCGGTTTGTCAGGCTGGAGCCATTCAACGCGGCATTCCATGGAGATGGGCTGTTTGAAGCGGCGACCTGCGATGACGCTGATCAGCGCTTCCGCTGGTTGCCGGAATATCCACCGCCGACGCGGCAGGCGTTTCAGCCTTGGCTCGAACAGGCGGAAGCAAGCGAGGATCCGCTCTATTTTGCCGTCATCGACAAGGAAACCGGAAAGGTCGGCGGCCGTCAGACATTGATGCGCATTGATGAAGCCAATGGCGTCATCGAGACCGGCCACATCTACTGGGGTCCGCTGATTTCGAGGCGTCCCGCATCGACGGAGGCGTTTTTCCTGTTTGCGAAGTATGTATTTGATACGCTTGGCTATCGGCGTTTTGAATGGAAATGCAACAATCGCAACGAGCCGTCAAAAAGGGCCGCTCTGCGCTACGGAATGCAAGCCGAAGGTGTTTTCCGGCAGTTGAGCGTCGTCAAGGGCGAAAACCGCGATACCGCCTGGTTTTCCATGATCGACAAGGAATGGCCGGCAGCAAAGCAGGCGTTCGAGAAATGGCTTGCGCCGGAAAATTTTGATGATGCTGGCAACCAGATCAAGCGGTTGGAGAAAATAAGGCAATCGAATGGATCGCAATAACCGCAATGCCGCCATAGCTGCTTTCATCATTGTGGCAGCGTTTGGTTTGGGCGCTTACTTCCTGCCAACCGTGATGCTGGCTCTTGGTGAATACTCCACAGTGGTTGCCGGAGTAGTGGCTGTTTGTTTTGTTGGTGCGTTCTTTGCCATCTTCTGGCTGCGCGGCCGGTCGCGCCGTTGATGCGCTTCGTCAGACGCTGAGCTTTGCCGTCAGCAGGACAAGTCCGATAACCAGGATGAATGACGCACCAGCGATTTCAATGGCTGTGTGTACGGATTTACCCATCACGCCGCTGCCGGAAACGCGCATTGCCGCCGATTTGGCCAGGACAGCCATGCACGCCAAAACCGACACGGTAATGGCGGTGCCGATCGACATGGCGATCACCGATGCAATGCCGCCCAACCAGAGCTGGTTTAAAAACGCGAAGGTCAACACGATCAATGCGCCGGAGCATGGTCTTATACCGACTGCGGCGATGGCCGCCCAGGCCGACCGCCAGTCGAATTGCTCGCCTCTCAGCATGTGCGGTTCGGGAGCGTGCGAATGGCCGCAGGTCTCGCAGACCTCGCCATCGCCATGGTGGTGATGGTCATGAGCATGGTGATCATGCACATGACCATCATGCACATGATTGTGCCCGGTTCCAGCAGCTGAAAGCGAGATGGGCGCTACTTGCCGAAAGAAGAGAGGTTTCAACTTTCGGATCAAGAGATAAGCGCCAAAACCGGCAATCAGTGCATAGCTCGCTACTTCCAGAAAACCCGCGGCGTCGCCCATCGAGATGGATGTTCCGCGAAACAGGAGAAACACAAGCCCCATCACGATGATCGCGGTCGCTCCCTGCAAAAACGCTGACAGAAAAGACAAAATGATTCCCCTTTTGAGAACCACTTCATTTGCCAGCATATAGGATGAGATGACCGCCTTGCCGTGACCCGGGCCGGCAGCGTGAAACACGCCATAGGCAAAGGACAGGCCGATGAGAATCCACAGTTGGGCAGGCTCCTCGCGCATCTGCTTCAATGCACCGGTCAGCGAACGGTAGAAATCCTGCTGCATGGCATTGATCCACGCCATGGTGCCGGCAAACAGGCCGGTCGAGGGCGTTGTGGCCTCACCGGTACCGATGCCAAGCGAATTCTGCGCCGCGGCAACGGATGGCAGCACGATAGTGGCGATTACGAGACCGGTAAGACAAGCCGATTTTCGCCAATCCGTGCCCCCACCCCAATTGATTAGCATGAGAGCTCCAACCTGGTGGCGAACATCTTGCTTAAATCGTTGGTGTCGTTTGGATCGAAAAATGCCTCGGTGAGGGATTGCTGGTTTTGCGCAATCGCCTCATCCGGATCGGGGCGCACGACTTCCTGTTTGCAGGAGGCGGGCAGGTTTTCGACATTGATCATGTCGTCTTCGATGAAATCGATCGCGGTGTAGAAAGTCGGATCATAAACACCGATGGCAGTCTTTGATGCAAGCGGCCGCGTTTCCTTCGGCTTACTCTCGAACAGGACGATCAATTGCCCGTCCTGCAGGTCCGCAATCAATTTTTCCGGTGCCTTCATGGCGACGTCCTTGCCGTCGGCGGTCACAAACTGGAAATAGTCGAAGTCGGCAAGCGATTCGTGAACCACGCTGGCCACCGTCGCCAGTTCCTCGTCGTCGAGTTTCAAATCGCTGTTCAGGTCGAATTCCACCAGCACCGTAGAGGTGAACAATTCATCGAATCGCCAGACATGACGCAGGGCTGCCATTCGGTTGTCTTCGACAACGACATCAAGGCGGGCCTCGGCGAAGACGTGGGGATGGGAGCGCAGTTGGCCCGGCGCAATCAAGACGGCGGCGCTGAGTAGCGCCAGCATCGATTTTGTGCGGAAATGAGCCAACAATCACCCTCCGAATACAGCGAAGTATGATTCTAACACAATCGCGGCAGAAATTTGATTAATCCGCGAGTTGCTTTTCCCGCTTTTTAAACCAGTCAACCAGAAAGTCGACCAAGGTTCTCACCTTGGCAGGCAGATATCTGCGATGCGGGTAGACCGCAAAAATGCCGCTGCCGAGATCGATGTAGTCATCCAGAAGCGGCACCAATTTCCCGTTTTCAATCTCTTCTTCGACCGAGAATTCGGGAATTAACGAAAATCCCAATCCCGAAAGAAGAGCTGCCTTGACCGCCAGTGGGCTGTTGACCTCCATGGGACCGGAAACCGCTACAGAAAATGGTGAACCGTCTTTTTCCCTAAATGCCCAGTTGTTGCGCCACCGGCCATTGGTGTCCACGATGCACGGCACATTTGCCAGATCGTTGGGGTGTGCTGGTTTGCCAAATTTGTCGATCGCTGCAGGTGTTGCACACAGCCTGACGGAGAATTTGCTAAGCTTGCGGGCGATGAGCGACGAATTGTCCATCTGGGTGATCCGGATTCCCAGGTCAAATCCCTCTTCGACCAGATCGACAATGCGATCATCCAGGCTGATGTCCATCACGATATCCGGATGCGCCATCGCAAAATCAACCAATGACTGACCAATTGGCGCATCGGCAAAACTTCTTGATGCCGACAATTTGATGCGGCCACGGATGTCCCCGCTGGTATCCCGGACAGCATCGGCGAGGCTGTCTACGTCACGGACGATTTCCTGTGCACGCAGATAGTAGGTATGACCGGTTTCGGTAAGCGAGAATTGGCGGGTTGTGCGATTCAGCAATAGTGCGCCAAGATCGTCTTCCAATTCACGAACATATTTTGACAGCAGCGCCTTTGACTTGCCAATACGCCGTGCCGCGGCCGAAAACCCCTCGGCGTCGACCACCTCAATGAATGCGCGCATGCGGGTCAGTGTATCCATGCTTATCCGTCCCTCGCCGCAGCTTTCAATATCATCCGGCCAAGTGAAATCAGTGCACGGTCTCGGCCGGGCGGTCCCAACAAGGAAAGTCCGAAAGGTGCTCCATCCACCTCGGCGAGCGGCAGGGTGATCTGCGGGAATCCAGCCAATCCCGACAGGCACAAAAGCCGAAGTGCGCGTTCGCGATACGCCTGCTGCTCGTCGAAAGAAGCCGCCCGAAGCGGAGCAGGACCCGGTACGGTTGGCATGATGATGTACCCGTCGGAGCCGATCACCTCGCCGAGATCAGAGCGAAATGCATCGCGGCGCCCGGTTTCACTAGCGACTGTTTCATTTGAAACAGATTTGCCAAACTCGAGCCTCTGCCTTGTTCCGGGCCCTAGCTTGCGGTCTTCTGCCGACAACCAGTCGCGATGGCACTGCCAGGCCTCTTCGGCCTGAAGATTGCGAAAGCACCAGTAGAGGTCATCTGTATCGTGGCCGAAGTTCTCCACGACGATCGGAGTCCGGGTCTGCCGCTCAACAAAGATGCGCGCATCACTGTAAGCCTGCGCAGCCTCGACATCGATCAGATTTTCCAGAACTGGCAGCCGTATCGGGCGCGTCAGGGGTGTGCGATCTCCGTCCTCACCGAGCAGGACGTTTGCCACCGCCTCATAGAGCGCACCGTCACGGGCAAACCATCCGAATGTATCGAAGGAGGGAGCCAAGGGCATCGTTCCGGCAAGAGAAATGCGGCCATGTGTTGTACGCAAGCCCACCAAACCGCAGTAGCTTGCAGGCGCGCGGATTGACCCGCCTGTGTCGGATCCGGTAGCAATATCGGCCAGACCTCCGGACACGGCCGCCGCCGACCCGGATGACGAGCCGCCGGTTACCCTGCCAGGCGCACGGGGATTGACCGGCTGGGGATAGTGGACATTGTCACCGGTCAGCGAAAATGCCAACTCGTCCGTCTGCGTCTTGCCAACGAAGCGGGCGCCAGCGCCAAGGAGTGCTTTTACCGCTGGAGCGGTTTGGGCAGCCGGCTGGGCGTCGGCAAGCTTCTGGGGATTGCCGCAGCCGGTAGGATAGCCTTCGACGTCAAATATGTCCTTGACCGCCAACGTTGCGCCTGACAGCGGTCCTTGATCAGCATTGGCAACCGGTTTGTCGGCATCAGCGACAAATGCATTGAGCGTATCGGATTGCATTCAGGCCATTCCCTCCGGCTCTCAACATTGATGAGCCGGAAGCAAAGTTCAAGGGTCCGACGGCAATCGACGATGTTGGCTGGTGGCTCGGCTTTGCGGGCCATCGCGTATGACGGCCGTGTCACCGATTAATTTGCTTTGCGCAAACTGTAGAGACCACCGGCGCAAAGCAGAAGCACCGCTGCAGTAGCAACTGTGCGGACAAGGTTCCAAGATTGCCACGGTAGAGAGTATTCCAACCAGATTGTTCGAGCAGATTCCGGATCTTCCGGTACCGAAATGGCCGCCAAGGCCTCGTTCATGGGAACATTGACCGCTAAAGTCGGCAGGAAAGCTCCGACAAGATAGAGGAGCGCTGCAGCAAGAAACAAGGCTGCCGAGTTCCTCGCATTTATCCGATAAGCAATCACTGCAGCAATTGCGAGGACAACGGGAGTGAGGAAGAACGCCGGGAAAAACACCACGTTGCGAACGGATGCGTTTATAGCCTGCATTGCCGGAATCGCGATGTGCGGGTCTGTTTCGTCAAGCCCCCACATTGTCGAGCAGACCCAGGCATAAAAGAAACCGAAGATGGCGCCTGCGAACAAAATTGCGGTGAATCCGGTCACTATAGCAAACTTATGCGGCATCGTTTGCACCTTCAGTTTTGGTGCGAACGGATTTGAACACCAACACTATGAGGATGACGGTAGTCAATTGAGCCGTCAGAACGGCAGGCCAAATCAAATGGAACTGCGGATCGACGTATTTTTGAGGCCCAAAAGAGACAAGCGCCATAACCGCCGCGACCACGCCGAAAGCTCGCCCAGTGTGTGAGGAAGTCACACCAATGATCAGAGCAGATGCAGCGAAGGCAACTGACGAACCGATAAAGGGCCCCATGCCGAATGCAGGAGTTGCGGCTGGCGGATGCGGTGGAACTCCGGCAAACAGCGAAATCAGCATTACCGACTGAAGGATAATCAGGACGGTGAGTGCTGCGGTGGCAAGATTTGTTGAAAAGGGCACGGCAAATACTCCAAAAGCGTAATTTCATGTACGGTTTGAAGCTATCCGTAATTTAGTGTACGGAAATTGTCAACTGTGACCGGAAGATTCGAATTGCGTGAAGAAAACAAAGCCGCACGCCAAAGGCAGATAGAAAAAGCCGCCTATGCGGTGCTCGACAAATATGGCTATGAGGGTGTGTCGATGCTCAAGATTGCGCGGCACGCAAAAGCATCCAACGAGACCTTGTATCGCTGGTATGGTGACAAACGCGGATTATTTCGTGCGTTGGTTACTCATAACGCCTCGGAAATCAAAAAGTTGCTGGAGGAGGGGCTTTCCGCGGGCTCACCTGCAGTCGAGACATTGCGTCAAATGGGCCCAATATTGCTGTCCATGCTGACGGGTCCGAGAGCGGTATCGCTGAACCGGGCGGCGGCATCCGATCCGACAGGGGAACTTGGTCGGGAGATTTCAAAGTCGGGGCGAGAAACTATAGCACCGTTGATTGGCAGAATCATTGCCAGGGCCGCCGGTGAGAGAGGGCTTGATATTGGCGATGCTGGTGAAGCGGCGTCGATCTACATCAACCTGTTGGTTGGTGATTTGCAGATCCGGCGCGTCATCGGTCGCGAACCAGCGCCAGATCAAACCTTCATACACCGGCGCTCGGAACAGGCGCTGGCCAATTTCCTGAAAATTTTTGGTCGACAGGAGCCTGCCAACTGAGGCCACACTGCACCCGATCCCGGCATCACGGTGTGGCCTGATTTCCTTTCGGCTTGCGATCAGATGATCTGGCTGAGCGCCATTGCCACCGACATGTCGCCGTCGATTTTGAGCTTGCCCTGCATGAAGGCCGCGGTCGGGTCCAGTTCACCGGCGATCATGGCTTCCAGATCTTCTTTGGACAGGGAAATGGTGCACTCGGCCTCCTTGTCTTCGGTCGACACCGATTCCCCATCAATCACGATGACGCCGTCATCGCCGCAGTCGAACTTGACGGAACGCGAAAATCCGCTTCCATCGGCACTTTTACCCATCTTTTCCGCGATTGCGTCCATGCTCATCAGGTGTCTCCATTTTGATTTGAACTGATTGTGACAGGATTGATTCCGTTGCCGCCAATGAGCACACAAAGCATAGAAACGCAAGACATTGACGTTTACGTTAACGTGACTTAGCGTTCGAAAAGCCGGCGGTTTCTGCAGGCAGAGAAACACCGCTCATTGCCGGGAGAAACAGGCATGCAATTTACAGCCGAACACAACGAACTTCGCCGCACTGTCGCCAAGTTCGTCGAAGCGGAAATCAACCCCAATGTGGATGAATGGGAAGCGGCGGAACAGTTTCCCTCGCACGAACTGTTCAAGAAGCTGGGCGATCTGGGTCTGCTCGGGATCAAATACGACCCCGAATATGGCGGTCTCGGACTGGATTTTTCCTATTCGATGGTGATGGCCGAGGAGCTGGGTGCAGTTGATTGCGGCGCGGTTCCCATGGCGATTGGTGTTCAAACCGACATGTGCACGCCGGCGATGAACCGTTTTGGGTCCGATGATATCAAGAGCAACTATCTTGCACCTGCCATCGCCGGCGACATGGTCGGTTGTCTCGGCGTGTCCGAACCCGGCGGCGGGTCCGATGTGGCTGCAGTCAAGACCACGGCCAGGAAAGACGGCGGCGACTATGTCATCTCCGGCACCAAGATGTGGATCACCAACGGCATGAAGGCGGACTGGTGTTGTCTTTTGGCAAACACTTCGGAAGGGCCGGCACACAAGAACAAATCACTCATTGTCGTGCCAATGGATTCGCCGGGAATAGAACGTCAGAAGATTACCAAGATCGGCATGAACTCTTCGGATACGGCACAGCTGTTTTTCGATAATGTCCGGGTACCGTCAGCCAATCTCATCGGCCAGGAGGGCATGGGCTTCACCATGCAAATGCTGCAGTTTCAGGAGGAGCGACTGTGGGCGGCCGCCAATTCGCTCAAGGGCCTGGACAAACTGATTGACTCCACCATCGAATACACGTCGTCGCGGCAAGCGTTCGGCAGGCCGCTGCTGGATAATCAGGTCATCCATTTCCGGCTTGCCGAATTGCGCACGGAGGTGGAGGCTTTGCGGTCGCTGACCTGGGATGCCATTGAACAGTATGTGTCGGGCAAGGATGTCACCCGGTTGGCATCGATGGCGAAGCTCAAATGTGGCCGCCTGATGCGTGAAGTTGCCGATTCGTGTCTGCAATATTGGGGAGGAATGGGATTCACCTGGGACAATCCGGTGAGCCGCGCCTATCGCGACGGGCGGCTTGCCTCCATTGGTGGCGGCGCCGATGAGGTGATGTTGTCGATCATCTGCAAACTGGAGGGGACGCTGCCGGGAACCGGTAACCGGGTGAAAAACTGATTGGGCGGGCCGGCAACCGGTGCCGACGCAAGCGTCACGCTGATTTGCGTTCCTCTTCGCTGCCGGGTTCCTGTTCGCCTGCCAATGCTTCGGCGATTTCCGACTGAAACTCACCCAGCAGATATCCGGCCATTTCGTCCGGACCCATCGGTTTGGAGAAAAGATATCCCTGGAAGTGATTGCATGCGACTTCCTTGAGAAAATCGGCCTGTTCGCTGTTTTCAACGCCCTCGGCCGTGATGTTCATCTTCAAGGTCTTTCCAAGTGCCACGATGGAGCGAAGGATGTCGCGCGCGGCAGGGTCGGTTGTCAACGCGGTGACAAACGAACGATCGATCTTGATTTTGTCGAACGGGAATTTGAGCAGGTAGGAAAGGCTCGAATATCCGGTGCCGAAGTCGTCCATTGCTATGGTGACGCCCAGATCCTTCAGATTGCCAAGCTTGTCCAGCACCTCTTCAGACCGGTCAATCAGCAGGCTTTCGGTAATCTCAAGTTCGAGCCGGCCAGGTCTGAGGCCCGACTCTGCCAACGCGTTGCGGACAACTTCCTCAATATCGGAAAGCATGAAGTGTTTTGGCGAAAGATTGACCGCAACTGTCATTTCGCTCGGCCAGTCGCATGCGGCCTGACACGCTTCGCGAATTGTCCAGTCGCCAATCTCGCGGATAAGCCCCGATTGCTCGGCGATCGGGATGAACTCCGCCGGCGGGACAATTCCGCGTATCGGGTGATCCCAGCGGACCAGCGCCTCGAATCCGGTAGGCTCGCCGTTTTCCGCTTCGACGAGCGGCTGGTAGTGCAGCACAAATTCGCCGTCAGCCAATGCCTGGCGAAGTTCGATCTCCAGCATCCGCCGTTCGCGGGCGTTGGAATCCATTTCCGCCTCAAAGAACCGGTACATTCCGCGGCCTTCTTCCTTGGCGCGATAGAGCGCCAGGTCTGCATTGCGAAGGATTTGGTCAGGGCGGGTTCCATTGATCGGCGCAATGGCGATGCCGACGCTCAGACCGATGGTCAGCGTTTCAGTGTCGATCTCAAACGGTTTTTCAATCGACCTGACCAATCGCTCGGCCAGAACGGATGCTTCTGAACTGTCCGAAAGATTGGGCAGGATGATCGCGAATTCGTCGCCGCCTAGCCGTGAAACAATGTCGCTTTCCCGCACTTCTTCGCGGATGCGTTTACCGACCTCAACGAGCAGTTTGTCGCCAACAAGATGACCGCTGCTGTCATTGACAAGCTTGAAGCGGTCAAGGTCGAGATAAAACACCGAAAACGGGGTTCCATACCGTTCCAGGCGCGAGACACACTGGTTGAGCATGTCGCCAAAGCGCCCCCGGTTTAGCAGGCCGGTCAACGCATCATAGTGCGCCAGGTAGTTGATCTTCTTTTCGGCAGTTTTCTCGCTGGTGATATCAGACGCAGTGCCGATATATCCTGAGAAATTGCCGTTCGGGTCATGCGCCGCCTTGCCGGACAAGCGCCAAACCACATCCTTGCCGCCGATCTTGACGCCGACTTCTATGCCGTTGAACGTTTCCTTTGCTGCCACGGCGTCGGTGATTTCCTGAAAGTGAAAGTTTTCTCCGGACAGATGGCTGCGCAAAAATTCGACAAAGTCCATGCCGATCAATTCGGATTTCGGAATTTCAGTTGCCATGGAAAACCGGTCCGAGACGCGGTGGATGGTTCCGTCTGCTCCGAATTCCCACAGCCAATCGCTGGAATTCTCCTCAAATTCGCGCAGCAACAGGCTGATGACATTCTTTTGGTTGCGCGAATCTATTTCCTTCAGCACGTGCTGAACCAGAGACCGGCTCGACCTGATGATGATGGTTGCCACAATCGGCATGAAACTGATCAGCATGATGGCCAACAAATTGCCCAGGAACGGCGAATTCATCAGCCGCGTTCCGACAATGCAGGACAAAATTACGGGCACCAAAAACAGAAATGCCGCTTGAGGCAAGGATGAATAGGATATCGCGGCGCTCAAAATGACCGCACCCATGGCGACCGGCAAGATCACCTGGATTGTCGGCGTCGCCGCAGGCAGAAGCACGAAAGGCAGCATTGCCCAGATCACTCCGGTAGCCGCAGCACCAATGACTGCGCGGCGGGCGGCCTTTCCCGGATTGTGACGGCGAGGCTGATTTTGCTTTTTGCGGAACCACGAGCGCGCACCGATGCCGATCATCGCCATCAGGGCTGCCGCCCAAGCTGATGTCGCCGCGAAGTGTAAAGTCCCCGCGGTTACGGCCAGAAGATGGATAGCAATGACCAGAGCGCCGCAGGCAAGAGCCGGCGTCATCATTACGATCGCGTCGATCTGCTCGGACAGTATCAGATTCCGCGTGCGAGGATCCACGTCCTCAGTGAGCACATGAGAATCGATCAGATCCCACAGTTTCTTTATTATTGACGACAGCAATCCCTGAACCCCGGTTTTTTATGCCGGCTGATCATGGGAGAAACGAGTTAAGGTTGCATAAGCTTCTGGCTGCGAAGTTTTGTTTTCAAACGTATGATTAATTTAGAGTATACCAATGTCCTTTGAGTTCAGGTGCGTGGCAAGGGGTTCCATCGAATGGTGCTCACCGCGGGTTAGAAATTCATAATATATTTTAAACCATTCTGATTAAGCGGAAATTCAATCGACAGCCGTAGTGTTCTCTCCAAAGCCAAATAATAGGCGAAAAACAGGAGCGGGCATGTCCAACATTAAAAACGGTAACGCTGATTGCGATCTTTCGATTCCCAGAAATGCGCTCACCGGCAGTCTTCGCGACTACCGGGCACCTTCGGGAACCGATCTTCTGGGTCGTGTATCCGGATTTTTCGATTGGCAGGATCTGCGCCGCCAATATGATTTGTGGCCCTACGCCAAGTCCTCATCCATCGCGCCAAAAACGCATTGTGCAGTTTTGACTGATGGTGGACTACAGATCGAGGGAGTGAACTTTGCGTCGCAGGACTACCTCAGCCTGTCTTCGCATCCGGATGTCAAGGAAGCGGCTATTGAAGCTGTCAAGGAATATGGCGTCCACAGCGCAGGATCGGCTGCGCTGCTTGGCAATACGCGTCACTCGCTGATGCTTGAAAAGTCAATTTCCGAATTTATCCACGGACGTGAAGTCGTGCTGTATCCCACCGGCTGGTCAGCCGGTTTTGCGGCGATTCAGGGTATTGTCCGCCCTGGCGATCACGTGGTCCTCGATGTGCTGGCGCATTCCTGCCTGCAGGAAGGAGCCCGTGCCGCGACGCAGAATATTCATTTCCATGGCCACCTGAACTCGGAGGGCCTGGCTCGCCGCCTGAAGCGCATTCGCGACAAAGATACCGAAAACGGTATTCTGGTTGTCACTGAAAGTCTGTTTTCGATGCATTCGGACACACCGGACATCGGTGCGTTGCGCTCAGTGTGCGACGAGTACAATGCGATGTTGCTTGTCGACTGCGCGCATGATTTCGGCTGCATCGGCGAGCAAGGTCTCGGCCATATGGGCCTGCAGAACATGATCGACAAGACCGACGTCATCATCGGCAGCTTCTCCAAGACATTTGCTTCCAATGGCGGTTTTATTGCGATCAAGGAGCGGTCGGTCGCTGAATATCTGAAATATTTCAGCGCTACCCAGACTTTCTCCAATGCTCTTTCGCCGGTACAAGCGGCGACCGTTTTGGCCGCGTTGAACATTGTCCGTTCGCCGGAAGGCAAAGACCGCCGCGAGCAGCTGATGAACAACATTCTCTACATGAGGGCCAGCATGGGCGCGAATGGGCTTGAGACCCTCGGAGACCCTTCACCGATCGTACCGGTCAGGGTTGGCGCAGAAGGACTGGCCCGCATCGCGTCGCGCGAACTCGGCTCCATGGGTGGTATTGCCAATCTGGTCGAGTACCCGGCGGTGCCTCAGGGCGGCGCACGCTTCAGGGTTCAGGTGATGTCGGACCATACAAAGGCCGACATTGATGATTTCGTAACCCTGATGCGTCAGTCTATGCAGAATGCGGAAGTCGAATTCCGGGCGTACAAAGAAAGTGAACAGAAAGCACAAGGCGAAGTAGCGGACGAAATCGTAGCTCGTTCCAATGCAGCCTAGGAGCAGGTCATGGGGCTTAACCCGGGGAATAATCTGAGATTGCTGGCAGTCGACGATGACGCTGCTTCTGCCGAACTTGTCGTCAGGGTAGCCGAGCGGTGCGGATACGAGGCGTTTGCGACCTCGGATTCGCGCGGCGTCGTCAATCTGGCCAAAGCGCTCAATCCGGATGTGATGGCTGTGGACATATGCATGCCGAACATTGACGCCCTGGAACTGTTCAAGCTCCTCGCAGAGGCTGAATACAAGGGTCGCGTGCTGGTCGTCAGCGGGCAGGAAGAGCAGGTGCTCGAATCAGCGAGGAGCACGGCCATTGCACTTGGATTGTCTGTTCCGTGCGTGATGCAAAAGCCGCTTGATTTCAAGAAACTGCGCGAAATGCTTATTTCCGACGAAGTTCGGATGGTGGCGTAACGCCTGAACCTCCCTCACGAGACAAGTTTATCCGATACCAACTGCTGAACTGATGACAATCGCCGGCGATTGCGCAGAAGCTTCGCATTGCGCACCAGTTTTGTGATGGTTGCAAGGACTGTGGTCCCGATTGAAGCCGCTAGGTGGTCAGACGTGACCGAGCTTGGCGGTTAAAACTGCAAACAGTTGGAACTGAAGAAGCGCGGGAACTCAAGCTGTTTGGGCGATCTCAGCGTTTGCACGCGCCGACACCAGGCTCGCCTGCATCTTGTCGAGAAGTCTTTTCAGATCAACCGGCTTGGTGTCGAATTCGCAACAGCCTGCTTCCAGGCTCTTGATGCGGTCCGATTCAAAGGCGCTGGCCGTCAATGCGACAATCGGAATGTTTGTGGTTTGCGGATCCGCCTTGATGCGGCGTGTCGCTTCCCATCCGTCCATCTCTCCCAGGCCAATGTCCATGAGGATGATATCGGGCATGATCTCGCTTGCCGCCTCGATGCCGGATGGTCCGTCTTCGGCAAACCGGACGATAAACCCGCGGCGCTCAAGGCGCCGGCCGAGCACATCTCGATTGATGGGGTTGTCTTCAACTATCAGGACGACTGTCATCTGACCGATCCTCGTCTCAGTTTTCCAAATTACTTCACACTCGCCTGTCAGGAATTGGCAGTTTTTGCAGAAGCAGCAGCCGAATTTCCGGCTGATCCTGCCCCTTCGATCAGGCGAATGACCGATTTCATGTTCTCGCCGTCAAGCGGCTTGGCAACGCATCCGACCGCGCCGTGGCTTTCGGCAAGCTGCGGTTCATCCATAACGCTGAGTATGATGACCGGAATTGATGCGGTTGCCGGATCGGATTTCAGCGTGTCCAGCACGTCCCATCCGTTCAGACCGGGCATCAGGACATCAAGCAGAATGGCTGTCGGTTTGACGGTACGGGCAATCTGCAGCACCATTTGTGGCTCATCGGTCGAAATCGGGCTGAAGCCCTCCTTGACCAGCAAGCGCTCCGCCAGTTCCAGAAATGCCGTGTCGTCGTCAACGACAAGTACCCGCTCGCGCTTCTCACCGTCCGGAGCGCTCTGAGACAGGCCACTGAACGCCTTGGCGCGATCTTTCGAATCTTCAACTGCGTCCTTCAGCAGGTCGCCATATTCAGTGTCTTCGGTTTCTTCTGACGCGCTGTCCACGACTGCCTCTACTGCCGTTCGCGCAGGCAATGCGATGGTGAAGCAGGCGCCATGACCCAGCTCGCTCTCAACGGAGATCTCACCGCCCATGAGATGGCAGAGATTCTGGCTCAGTGAAAGGCCGAGGCCGGTTCCGCCGAACTTGGCCGCAATCGCGGGATTGGCCTGCGAGAAGTTTGAGAACAGGCTGTCCTGCTGATCCTGGCTGATGCCAACGCCAGTATCGGTGATCGATATGGAAATCCACTGTTCGCCATCGCGGTCTTCCCGCTTGGCCTCCAGCGTGATCTTTCCATTCTGAGTGAACTTGGCGGAGTTGCTGAGCAGATTGAACACAGCCTGGCGCAGTTTTGTCGCGTCGGCCTGGAATGTGCCAATGCTTTCCTCGCGCTTGTAAATAAATTCGTTGGTGTTTTTGGCCGCGAGCGGGCGGGCGGTCGATTCGACTTCGTCCAACAGGCGGTCAAAATCGACGTCCTCCAGATTGAGCTCCATCTTGCCGGCTTCGATCTTGGAAATGTCGAGGATGTCATTGACCATCGCCAGCAGATGCTTGCCGGCAGCGCTGATCTTCTGCAAATCGGCAATTTCGCTGCCGCGGCCATCGATTTCCGCATCCTCCAGCAGGATTTCACTGTAGCCGAGGACCGCATTCAAAGGAGTGCGCAGTTCGTGGCTCATCTTGGCGAGGAACTCGGATTTGGCGCCATTGGCGCGTTCGGCGTCTTCCTTTGCCGCCATCATCTTGCTTGTTGTTACTTCGTGACGCTCAATCTCTTTGAGCAGTTCAGATTGCGAGTCGACGACGCTCGAGTAGTAACTCGCCATCAGGAACACATAAGATGCAGCGCAGAATATCGAGATAATGCCGACTCCGACCATTTCATTGACCGGTATGTGGACAGGGAATGTGCCGTCGGCCAAATAAACCGCCGTAAACGCGCCGAGTCCGACCGCGATCTGCGAAAAGATGACAATGCGGGCCTGAAGGCTTGATCCGAGATAGAAGAAGGCCAGAAGCGGTGCGACAATAAACCAGACAAGGAACGGAGAGCTGACACCGCCATAATTGTAGGAGCCCCACAGAATGGCGAATATCAAGTTCATCACCGAGCCGAATGCCAGCAGCTTGTATTGGCGGCCAAACATTTTCAACGCAATCGGGAACAACCAGAACGCAGTGATTGACGCGCCAAGAATGTGCACATGTGGCCATGGTGCCGGATCGTTCAGATAGAGGAAAACGGTGATCGGATGACCAAGTAACGGTCCGAACAAATGACTGATCAGGAACATCCGCACGCGTTTCTCGCGGTGCAGATCACCTTTATAGGTATCTGGCATGAACCAGTTGATCAGCGCATCGATCTTCTGAATTGGTGACATCATCTCTTTCCCCTGCCGTTTCGGGGGGCATTATCCAAAATACTGTTTTAGAACTCGTAAATTTCTGCCGACAGAGTTGATGCCCTGAGGTTTGTCCGAACATTCGAATTTTCTTAATGACCGGACCAGAATTCGAATGATCGATTTAATCGAAAATCGAACTTCGTCTGCGAGAATGGCCGTGAAGGAAAGTTGGGATGATGAACAGCTCTGCTGCAAAAGTGAAACCGGAATGGATGTTGGATGGGCGCTCGCCCCCTGCAGATATGTACAACGCAGAACCGCGCGTTGAACCCATTGACCCGGAAGATGAGTTTGGCCATCCGGGCACCGAGCAAGCGCTTGGAACATCGATTTTTCAGTTCATCGGATCTTCACTTGAAGGCGGACCGAATGGCATCCATCCGGCCACACATATAGTCGCGCTGGCGGCAATTGCCGGCTACTCAGCCCGGATATCCGTCGCACTGAAGGCGAGCCGCGGAGAAACGGATGATGATTTCCGCCGGATATCAATCAACAGGACCACATCGGTAATCGCCTCGGAACAGGTCAACTGTCTTCTACTGGGCATGGACAAGCCCAGTTTTGCGGGAATTGTCGTGGGATTCGCTTTGCGTTGCGGTTTGCTGCAGGTGCCCGACATGAACGCCCTTCTGCAGGGACATCTGTCTGCCGCGGGTACGAACCAGCAATCCTGGGCGGATTGCAAATCCGACGTACCGCCTGAATCACTTCTGATGATGTATTGGGAGCAGGTGGCCAGGTTTTTCCGAAATACCCCAGGCGGCATTGATCTTGCTCCGCTGGCCGCGGCGCATGCGTCGGGTGAAGCAATCAGCGTTTATCGCGAGGCCATACCGGTCGATCAGTCGCTCCATCTCGCCCTCAACACCGCGATAGCAATGAGCAAGATCGACAGATCATTCTAGAGCGTTTCCACTGAATACCGAATCGTTTAACCGCCGGTAATCTGTGCGCTGGCCAGGCGCTTTCGGCGACGTGGTGCGAGCACCACGAGACCGGGCGCAAGATCGTCCGGTCCAGCCCCAGCCTGCATTCAGGGAATGGCCAGCCACGGCTGCCTTCCGCGCAGGGAAAAGATCATGGTTAATGCATCGCTTCCAAAACTATTGTTGTTATCGCAATGAAAACCATATGTGCATATTGCACCGGAAACCAATTCCGCATATTTACATAAAACAAATTGTGCTGAATTATAATCCTGAACATGCGAACTGCAATTGTTATCCTGGCATCAGCCGTAATGCTGGCAAGCCCAACCTTCGCAGCCGACGATATTGAGATCGACCGGCTGGACGATGATATGTCGCAGGAATATGGCTGGGCGGGTGTATATGCCGGTGTCACAGGCGGGTACGGCTGGCTGCGTGATGTTGACCGCTCATTTGTGCCGCCACTGGTTGCGCGCGGTGATGACTGGATTGTAGGCGCCCATGCCGGTTACCTGTATCAGTGGAACCAGATGGTTGTCGGCGCTGAAGTTGCCTACCAGTTTATGGACATCCAGTTTGACGGCTTCCCGATCTGGGTTGAGGACGCGACAACGGCTCGCGTTCGAGTTGGCATCGCGCACCAGAAATGGCTGTTCACTGCCCATGCAGGCGCGACCTACGCAACGACCAATATCGGCCTGGATGATTGGGGTTACAACTTAGGCTTGGCGGTTGAGCACATGTTCACCGAGAACATCACAGCCGGCATTCAATACGATCATCACAGCTTCGATTCCTTTGACGGAACGCTCATCGACGCTACCGTTGATACGGTGACGCTCAGGGTCGGCTTCAAGTTGTGACACAATTGAACACCTCCAGCAGAGTGCGTCCCCGCAAGTGATCTTGCGGGGCTCTTTATTTGCTCCGGCTCGCTGATGCCGCTTTTCGCGTTCACGACATTTTGGTAATTCAGCGGCAGTGATACTGACCTGCTGGAACCGCAATTTTCATGGAAACCCCGTATTGGTGGCTTGACGCGCCTCTCGACGAGAAAGATGACGGTGCACCGCAGGCCGAATGCGATGCGGTCATCGTCGGAGCAGGCTATACCGGCCTTTCGGCGGCCATAAATCTCGCAAGAGCCGGCAAATCAGTCCAGGTTTTCGATTCACTGCTCCCCGGCAAGGGTGCTTCCTCCCGCAATGGCGGCATCGCGTCGGGCAATCTGAGATATTCGCTGACAGCGGCGACAAATTTGCTCGGCAAGGAGAACGCAATGGCCATGTTCCGCGAGGGGCATGAAGCGCGGGCCGATCTTGCGGCTTTCGTTCGCGACGAGAATATCGACTGCGACTATCAGGCCAATGGCCGCTTTACCGGCGCAATCAACACCGCCCAGCTGGAACTTCAGAAGCGGGAAGCGGCATTGCTGGCTGAGTACCTGGGTGTCGAAGTATTCACGATTGATCGTGGTCAGCTTCATGGTGAGATCGGTACGGATATCTATGCTGGCGGCCTGGTCCGTGATGACTTGGCCATGCTGCACCCGGGCAAATTTCATGCCGGAATGTTGCGGGTGGCAAGAGCGGCGGGTGCCACCATTTTCGGTCGCTTGCCGGTGACGGATTACCTCAACAATCGCGGTGTGTTTGAGATCAGTGCCGGCGGGCGGACTATCCGGGCCGGACAGCTGATTGTGGCGACAAACGGATATGGCAGTGCAGCAGACAAGTGGTTGCGCCGCCGGCTTGTTCCTGTTGTCAGCCGGATTGTCGTCACCGGAGAGATACCTGCGGACTTGATGGACAAATTACTGCCAAAACGGAGGGCGATGGGCGAAACGCGCAAATTGTTCCGCTATTATCGCCCGACACCCGACGGCAAACGGATTCTGCTCGGGTCGCGCGAAAAAGCGCTTCCGGCCAGCCCCGCGGAAAATGCAGCGCATGTTTTTGCCGGTTTGCTGGAGATTTTTCCCGAACTTGAACCCTACGGCTATGAATATAGCTGGAAAGGCAATGTCGCTTTCAGCCGTGATGAATTGCCGGGCCTGTTTCAAAGGGACGGAATTATCTATGCCTGTGGCTATTGCGGGTCGGGTGTCGTGTGGGCGCGCTGGCTGGGCGCCAAAGCGGCGGCGAAAGCACTGGGAATGGAGGCAGCCTCCACCTGCTTTGAAACTGCCCCGCCACCGTCGATCCCGTTCTACAATGGCAAACCGTGGTTTCTCCCGGCGTTCATGGGGTATTACGGCTGGCAGGACCGCAGGGCCGAACGCACCGGACGGTAGGATGTATGTTCTGCAGGGATTCACAGTCCCATCTGGCGAACGGCGAGATCTCGCATGATCTCTTCGGAACCGCCGCCAATCGCCATGACCTTGACCTCCCGGTAGATCCGTTCAACGGGGTTACCGCGCAAATATCCGGCGCCGCCGAAAATCTGCATCGCTTCGGAGGCGCAGAATTCAAGATTTTTGGTCGCAAATACCTTTGCCTTGGCAATTTCCGCCACCGGCATGCCGCCCTCATTGATTTGCCAGCAGAGCTGGTTCAGCAGTGCTTCGGTCGCATCGATGCGCATGGAGATATCGGCAATCTTGTGACGAATAACCTGATGTTTGATCAGCGGCTTGCCGAAGGTGTGGCGCTCCTTTGCCCAGTCTATCGAGCTTTCCAGGCAGACTTTCATCGCGCCCAATGAACCGGCAATCAGGCCGATGCGCTCCAGATTGAAATTCTCCATGATTGCGATGAAGCCACGGTCTTCCTCGCCCATCATGTTCTCGGCTGGAACACGGCAATTGTCGAAGTAAAGTGTTGCCTGATCCGAACACCACCATCCCATCTTGCGCTCGATTTCCGTTCTGCTGAATCCCGGGGCGTCAGCTTCAACAAAAAACAGGGATATACCCGCAAGGCCAGGTCCACCGGTTCTCGCACCGACAACGAAACAATCCGACTTCATCCCGCCGGTGATGAACGTTTTTGAGCCGTTGAGAACAAAGTGATTGCCGTCGCGTTTTGCGGTCGTCTTCAAATTGGCGACGTCCGAACCGCCGCCGGGTTCGGTTATTCCCAGCGAGGACCCCGTTCGGCCGGCAACAATATCTGCGAGCACCCGGTCCTTGATTTCAGGCGATGCAAGACGATGAATCGGATCTATTGAGATCATGCGGCCGTTCAATGCCGCGCCGACGCCGCCTGCGCCGCAGCGCGCCAACTCTTCATTGTAGGCGGCACGCATGAAACAATCGTCGAAACCAAGCCCCTCATATCTCTCCTCAATGCCAAAACCCCAGACGCCGAGCGCGCCGATTTTCTCGTGCAACTCCCAGGGAATTTCGCCGGCTTCATCCCACAGATCGACGTGTGGTGTGATTTCCTTGGTGACGAAGGCTCGCAGGGTTTTGCGAAACGCTGTCCGCTCCGGCGTTTCGAAAGGATTGTTCATGGATATTTCCGGTTGTTGGTGATCCATTTGCGTTGGTGGGCGCCAATTGGGTACAGGCAATTGTCCGGACGTACAATGCTCACCTTGCTTGCGGCCCCACCAATGATATGTTGCCGGCAATTGCATTGCGCGTGACTGTTCCCGCGGCCTGTTGGATGAAGAACAACCTCCTTAGAAATTATCGCCGGCTCAAAGCACTGCTGCGGATGGACGTGAAGCCGATTGCCGTCGTGCCCGGCGGAGCGTTTGCTGCCGCAATAGGGGCCTTTGCGGTCCTCGTTGTTTTTGCGTTTGCCTATCTTGATCCCGTCATGCCGCGTCCGGGCACCGGATTTACGCACGAAATCCGGGTGGCCTTCTGGTCCCTTACCGAGATCGGACGATCGACGTGGACGCTTGTCCCCACCGGTGTTCTTCTGATCGGAGCCATCCTGATTGACTGGCGCAAATTGGCCGGGCGCCGTCAGTACTGGCTCACGCGGCTGGTCGGCTTTTCCATGCTGGCTTTTCTGTCAGTGGCGGGCAGCGGACTGACCATAATGGCGCTGAAGCAGATTATCGGACGTGCACGGCCCTGGTATTATGAAACCCTGGGTCCGTACAATTTCAAGCCGTTTCAGTTCACGTCCGACTTTGGCAGTTTCCCGTCGGGGCATTCCGCAAGCGCAGGTGCGCTTACCATGGCGCTGGCGATCGCCTTTCCGGCACTTCGGATTCCGGCGCTTGGGATCGGTGCGGCTGTGGCCGCGAGCCGTTACATGGGCGGCGTGCACTATCCGGCCGACGTTATAGCCGGATTGCTGCTCGGAATCGGTTTTTGCTGGCTGGTTTCGCGTTGGCTGGTTCGACGTAACCTGGCCGAATTTCCATATGCGCAAAGGCCCTAGCGTAAATAAGGGCGCTAGTTGCTGGCGTATATGAAGAGATTGACCTGGCTGCCATTGGAATAGTTTAGCCCCCTGACCTGACCGGCGGGCATCAACGCGTCCATTGCCCCGCCGGTCTTCGCGCGGATGACGGGGAGGGTGTTTGCGGGAAAAGCGACAATTGTGCACTGTTCGCCGGTAGAAATCTGCCTGATTACGCCGTCAATATTGGTCAGTTGCGTATTTGTGCCCGCAGCAAATACCAGGCTCGGTTCGTAATAACCGGTTATCACCAATCTGGCGTCGGGGCATGGTTTTTGCGCCTCGACGATTTCTGCAATTTTCCGGCTGATCCAGATACGATCTATTCCCGGAAGCACCCATACCGTCAACAATGCATAAGCACAGGCTGAAGCGATCGCTATCGAGGTGATGCGGGTTATCGGCCTGATCCGGTCACCCGGCGGCGACGCGATATTGCCAGCCACCAGTATGAATACGCCGGTCATTACACCCGCGAAGGTAATTCCGGATCCGATTTCCAGTTCAAGAATCAATGGCGCAACCGCCAATCCGAGAGTGACAATGATCTGGCCCATCATCGCCAGTCGCAGAAACCAGATCTGCCAGCGTTTTTCTGGGCCGTCATCGTTCGTGTCTGACAGGTGCCATCCAAGGGCAATTGCCAGCGCCGGATAGGCCGGCAGCATGTAATGCGGCAGTTTGGTTGTGATCAGCTCAAACAGGATCCAGAACGGAACATACCAGCAGACGAGAAACCGGGCCGCAGCATCGATCGAAAACCGGTTGAGCATCGACAAGCCGGCTCGCAGTGCCAGATAGCCGAATGGCCAAACAAACAGCGAATAGGTGAGGAAATAGTAGCCGGGTGGAAAACCGTGCGATTCCTGTCCTGCGACGACCTTTCCAAGAAGATCCCGGCCAACCGCCTCTTGCCAGAATGCGCCGCCACTCTTCCAGCTGATCCAGGCGAGCCAGGGAAGGTTGATTAATGCGATGATTGCCAGCCCCCAGCCGATGTGAAGCGACCTTATCCATTCCCGGTTTCGGTCGAATATCAGCAGCGCAATTGATGTAAGACCGCTGATGAGGACAACAATTGGCCCCTTGATCAAGATGCCGAGACCCTGGAACACCCAGAACGCAAGCGCTGTTCTTCGGGCTGATCCGGAGTTTTCAGACCGCATCAGATAAAGGCGCGCAAGAAATAGTTGCGACAGTACGACAGTTGCCAGCAATGCAGCATCTGTTTTGGCTATGCGGGCCTCAAAAATGAGGCCGACCATAGTAGCCATGGCAATTCCGGCGAGAAGTCCGGCACCTGCTCCAAACATGCCTGCGGCGAGCCACATGGTCGCCATTGCGGCAAGAACACCGCCAACAACTGATACCAGCCGGTAAATGACCACCGGTGCTTCCTCGCCATAGCCCGTCACTTGTGCGGCACCGGCCTGCAGCCAATAGATGCCGATCGGCTTTTTGTAGCGGGGCGCCTCTTGAAGGCGAATGTCGGCATAGTCGCCTGTCTCCAGCATCTGCTTCGTCGCCTGAAGGTAGCGGGATTCGTCGCGATCAAGCGGAGGAAGCGACCAGATGCCGGGCACCATGGTAGCCAGGCAAATAGCCAGCAGTGCCAGAACCTGCCGAATTGTGATCGATGATCGCATGGGCGGATTCAGGACGCGCGCGTCCGTTCTGCCGCGATCAGCCAAAGGTTTCGGCTGTAGATAAACAGCCCGAGGCCCTGACCAAGGATGAAGACGGGATCCTGCCGGTGAACCGCATAGACGAAGAGCAGCATGCCGCCGCCCATTGAGAAGAACCAAAAAGCGAGCGGGATGACGGAACGGCCGGCCCTTTCCGAGGCGATCCACTGAACCACGAAGCGCATCATGAAAAGAAACTGGGCACAAAAACCAAGCGCAACCCAACCGGAAAACTGGTCAATGAAAATCAATTGAAACCAGGCCAAAAGCTGGTCGAATAAATCAATCATCGGTGATTTCCTCTGCTATCGGCATGTGTTTGCGCCGGCGCTGCAGCCATGCCACGCCGATCAGGTCGAACAGGCCGCGAATGCCGCGATCCCAGATTCCGTAATGGGAAGATCCGTGCATGCGCGGACGATCGACAACTTCGACATGGACCGTATCGAAACCTTCCTGTTTGACCAGTGCGGGCAGGAACCTGTGGGCGCCCTCAAAGTATGGCAGCCGCCGCAGGACATCGGTGTGACCGGCCTTCAGCCCGCAGGCAGAATCCGGCGTGCTGTCGCCAAGCAACGCCGCGCGGATGGAGTTGGCAATGCTGGAGGCCAGGTTTTTAAGCGCCGAATGCTTGCGGCCCAGGCGCCGGCCGGCAGCCAGCACAACGGCTGGGCCGGCCCCTTGGAGTGCGTCGATGAGCGCATTCACGTATTTCGGGTCGTTTTGGCCGTCGGCATCGAGGGTCGCGACGATCTTGCCTCTTGCTGCAATGAAACCTGTCCGCAATGCGAGGCTCTTGCCGCTTGACCGGTCATGGCGAATCTGGCGCAGCTGCCACTTCCGCTTCCGCCGTTCCGTGGTCAACATCTCACCGGTTCCGTCAGTCGAGCCGTCATCAACGACAATAACCTCAAATTCGTGGCCGGCCATCGCGGTTTCGATCTCATCCAGCAATGCGGGAAGATTTGCGGCTTCGTTTTTGGCCGGGATCACTATGGAAATCATGCCGCCAACGCATACCCTTCTTTGAACGAACCCGCCGAGAGTTCTTTTTGGGTTACCGGGTATAGGTCAAGCAGCATTGGGGGTCTAGCGCCGCGCGCCAGGCCGCGAAATCCTGTGGGAAAGAATTGGCCGGTGACGCAGCGTCCGGCTGGACCGGTCCATTTTCTTGTGCTTATCTCGCATTTCCTGATGGGGGGAATGGGAGAAAATCTGTGTTTATCAAGGATCAGACAATGAAAAAGAAAACAATCGGTTCCGCGATTCTGGCGGCTGCCCTTGCAATGGGCCTGTCATCCGCTTCGGCCGAGACGTTCAAATATGCATTCCAGGGAACGCTCAAATCGCTTGACCCTTATTCGCTCAATGAGACGTTCACCCTTGGATTCCTGGGCAATGTCTATGAGGGCCTTACAACCCGCGATGGCGAGTTGAATATCCAGCCGGCACTCGCCGAAAGGTGGGAGGTTATCGAACCAACCCGTTGGCGATTTCACCTTCGAAAAGGTGTAAAATTTCACAATGGCAACGACTTTACCGCCGACGATGTGATCTTTTCTGCGAACCGGGTGCGCTCCGAAGGTTCCGACCTCAAAACGCGAATTGCAGAGGATGTGGTTTTTGAGAAGGTCGATGACCACACCGTTGATGTCGTGTTGAGTTCACCAAATCCGATTTTGCATTATGAGTGGGACACATGGGCCATTCTTGACAAGGAATGGACGGAGGCCAACGATTCCGTGAAAGTCACCTCGGCTTCGGACGAAGCGGCGACAAAAATTTCTCTGGAATCCAATGGAACCGGCCCGTTCAAGATTATCAGTCACGACGTTGGCGTCAGCACAACGCTGGAGCCGAACGCTGATTGGTGGAACACGGCGCAACACAATCTGACTCGGGTCGAGTTCACGACGATTCCGTCAGACGCCACACGCGTTGCGGCGTTGCTGTCGGGCGAACTGGACATGGTCTATCCGGTTCCGGTCCAGGACATCCAGCGTGTCAACGACAACGCAACGACGACCGCGTTGACCGGTCCGGAGCTGAGAACCATCTTCCTTGGCTTCGACCAGATGCGCGACGAACTGAAGTACTCGAACGTCAAGGGTAAAAACCCGTTCAAGGATGTTCGCGTACGCCAGGCGTTCTACAAGGCGATTGATATCGAGGCGATCAAGGCCAAGGTGATGCGCGGTCTGTCGACGCCCTCCGCAATCATGATTTCGCCGTTCCTCTATTCGAGATCAGGTGAATTCGACCGCATGGCGCACGATCCTGATGGCGCCAAGGCGCTGCTGGCTGAAGCGGGCTATGCCGACGGTTTTGAGGTTGGCATGGATTGCCCGAACGACCGCTACGTCAACGACGAAGCGATCTGTCAGGCGGTCACTGCAATGCTGGCCCGGGTTGGCGTAACGGTGAACCTGAACGCGCAACCGAAAGCCAAATACTTCGCCAAGGTGCTGGCTTCGGGTGGATACGACACGTCGTTCTTCCTGCTCGGCTGGACACCCGGTTCGCTTGACTCATGGAACGTGTTGGCAAACCTTGAATCCTGTCGCGACGAAGCCGGCAAGGGTGGCGCATTCAACCTCGGCGGTTATTGCAACCCGAAGGTCGATGAGCTGAAGGACATGATCCTGGGAGAGAACGATCCGGCCAAGCGCGATGATCTCATCAAGCAGGCGTTCGACATCACCACCAGCGAGGTTTCACACATTCCGCTGCATCAGCAGGGACTTGCCTGGGGTATTTCGAACAGCGTCGAGCTCATTCAGCGGGCTGACAACCAGTTCATGATGTATCACGTCAACAAGAAGTAATCCTTGTTGCAGTTCATGTGACCCTGCCCCTGCCCGTGTGACGGGCAGGGGCACTTCTCCAACCTCAGGCTTCCGGCATGCTTGCCTTCATGATCCGGCGATTGCTGCAGTCGATCCTCGTGATGTTCGTCGTCGCGCTGATCTCGTTTCTGCTGTTCCGCTTCGTCGGCGATCCGGTCAATCAGATGGTCGGGATCGAGACATCGCTGGAAGAACGCGAAGCGCTCAGGGAACGGCTAGGCCTCAATGACGCGGTGCTAGTGCAGTTCATGCGGTTCATTGGCGGCGCAATCCAGTTTGATTTCGGCATTTCCTACCAATTCAAGCGTCCGGTCGCGGCAATGATCGGCGAGCGGTTTCCGGCAACGCTGGAACTGTCGATCATGTCGGCGATATTCGCGCTCTTCGTCGGTATTCCGATGGGCGTTTATACGGGGCTCAAGCGCGACGCGTTTTTGTCCAAGCTGTTTTTGACCGTCTCGCTGGTCGGCATTTCGCTGCCGACCTTCCTGATCGGAATTCTGCTGATCTTCGTGTTTGCGGTGCAGTTGCAGGTTCTTCCTTCGTTTGGCAGGGGCGAGGTCGTGGATTTGGGGTTCTGGTCGACCGGGCTTTTGACCGCAACCGGCCTTAAAGCGCTGATTCTGCCTTCCATCACGCTGGGATTGTTCCAGATGACGCTGATCATGCGTCTGGTGCGTTCGGAAATGCTGGAGGTATTGCGCACCGACTACATCAAGTTTGCCCGCGCCCGGGGGCTTTCAAAACGGGCGATAAACTTCGGACACGCGCTGAAGAACACGCTTATTCCCGTGATGACAATCACCGGGCTCCAACTCGGCTCGGTGATCGCTTTTGCCATCATCACAGAGACGGTGTTCTCGTGGCCGGGCATGGGATTGCTGTTCCTGCAAGCGGTCCAGAACGTCGATATCCCGATCATGGCCGCCTATCTGATGCTGATCGGCTTCCTGTTTGTCGCGATCAATCTGATCGTCGACATGTTGTATGTCATTGTCGATCCGCGCATTCGCGTCGACAGCAAGCAGGCGATGTAAAATGTCTGATGCGGCAGCAAATAGAGATACGGGTGGGCGCAGCCTCTGGGCCCGGATTCTCGACAGCGATATTCTTTATTCCTTCAAGCGCTCCAAACTGACGATGCTGGCAGCGGCGGTGACGCTGTTCTACTTCGCCATGGCGTTGTTTGCGCCGTGGATTGCGCCGCAAAATCCGTTTGATCTCGCAGGGCTCAATCTGCTGGACAGTCTGACGCCGCCGGCCTGGCAGGACGGCGGGATGCAGCAGTTTCCGCTTGGCACCGATGACCAGGGCCGCGACATGCTGTCGGCCATCATGTATGGCAGCCGCATTTCGCTTGCAGTCGGTTTTGCCAGCGTGATTTTCGCGGCGGTGCTCGGGATCAGCCTCGGTCTGATATCCGGCTATATGGGCGGCACGGTTGATTCGGTGATCATGCGGATCGCCGATATCCAGTTGACGTTTCCCTCAATCCTGATCGCACTTTTGATCGATGGCACGGTGTCGGGATTGCTGCCCAGTGTTGCCCGCGAGGATACGGCATTTTGGGTGTTGACGCTGTCCATCGGCCTGTCGTTCTGGGTGCAATACGCGCGGACGGTGCGGTCGTCGGTGCTGGTTGAAAAGGAGCGGGAATATGTTCAGGCGGCGCGACTGATCGGCTTGTCTTCGCCGACCATCATGGCCCGCCATGTACTTCCGAACGTCCTGGGACCGGTGCTGGTCATCGCGACGATCAATCTGGCACTGGCCATTATCACCGAAGCGACATTGTCGTTTCTCGGCGTCGGTATTCCGGTGACCCAGCCCTCGCTTGGCACCCTGATACGCATTGGCAACAACTTCCTGTTTTCCGGTGAGTGGTGGATCACGATTTTCCCTGGTATCGCTCTGGCGGTGCTGGTGCTTGCGGTCAATCTGCTCGGCGACTGGCTGCGCGATGCGCTCAATCCGAAGCTGAGGTGACGGAATGAGCCAACCCATCCTTTCGGTGCGTGATCTTGTTGTCGAATTCCCGACGCGCCACGGTATCCTGACCGCTGTGGACCGCATTTCGTTCGATATCGGAAAGGGCGAGGTGTTGGGCGTGGTCGGCGAATCCGGCGCGGGAAAGTCGCTGACGGGTGCGGCCATCATCGGCTTGCTCGAGCCACCTGGCCGTGTTGCCGGGGGCGAAATCGTCTTCGACGGCAAGCGCATCGACAATCTTGATGAAGAACAGAAGCGGTCGGTGCGCGGAAAACGCATCGCGATGATTTTCCAGGATCCACTGACCAGCCTCAACCCGCTATACCGGATCGGCGAACAACTGGTCGAAACCATCCTGACCCATCTCGACATGTCGCGCGGAGAGGCCCGCTCACGCGCGATCAGCCTGCTTGATGAGGTCGGGATTCCGGCGCCGGAAACCCGCATTGATGCCTACCCGCACCAGTTTTCCGGCGGCATGCGGCAGCGGGTGGTGATCGCACTGGCGTTGGCCGGTGAGCCGGATCTGGTCATCGCCGACGAGCCGACCACCGCGCTTGATGTGTCGGTTCAGGCCCAGATCATCCAGCTCTTGAAACGGCTGTGCCGGGAACGCGGCATGGCGATCATGCTGATAACCCACGACATGGGGGTCATTGCCGAGACCGCAGACCGCGTAGCGGTGTTATATGCCGGGCGTATCGCCGAAGTCGGGTCAACACGGAACCTCGTTCATCATCCGCAACATCCCTACACATTCGGTCTGATGGCCTCGATCCCGTCGCTGGACAAGAGTTCGGACCGGCTGGTACAGATTCCCGGTTCCATGCCGCGCCTGACCGAGATCCCGCCCGGATGCGCATTTCATCCGCGTTGCTCCAAGCGATTTGAACCCTGCGACCGCACGCAACCTTCGGAGTATGAGACGGACCACTCCAAGGTTGCATGCTGGCTATTCGACGGGGGCGGTCAATGAGTGAAGCGCTGGTGGAGGTCGCCAATCTGACGCGGCTGTTTGACGTTTCAAAACCATGGCTGAACCGGGTGATCGAAGGCGATGAGAAACAGTTTCTCAGAGCCGTCGACGATGTTTCTTTTGAGATCAAGAAGGGCGAGACATTCGCGCTTGTCGGTGAATCGGGATCGGGCAAATCCACCGTGGCCAAAATGGTTGTCGGGCTTATTCCACCCACGCAGGGTGAAATATCGATCGAGAATATCTCCATGACCGACCCGGCGCAGGTCGGTGCCATGCGAACACTCAGGCGGCGGATCCAGATGATCTTTCAAGATCCGTTTGCCAGTCTCAATCCGCGCTGGCGCGTCGACCGCATTGTCTCCGAACCGATCCGTGCATTTGACCTGGAGAGCGACGACAATGCCATTGCGCGCCGGGTAGAGGAGCTCCTGTCGCTGGTTGGCCTGAGCGGCGCCGACGGGCGGAAATTTCCACACGAGTTTTCCGGCGGCCAGCGCCAGCGCATTTGTATTGCGCGCGCCCTGGCCTCGAAACCGGATTTCATTGTCTGTGACGAGCCAACCTCGGCGCTGGATGTTTCCGTGCAGGCACAGATCCTCAACCTGATGCGCGACCTGCAGGCGGAATTCGGTTTGACCTATCTGTTCATCAGCCACGACCTTTCGGTGGTGCGCCACATGGCGACCAGGGTCGGTGTCATGTATCTCGGCCGCATTGTCGAGGTTGCCGATTCTGCTAATCTCTTCGATACGCCCGAACACCCCTATACGCGCATGCTGTTTGACGCCGTGCCCGATCTGATGATGAGCGGAAGGCCACATCAGTCGGTGGAAGGCGAAATCCCCAATCCGATCAATCCGCCGTCAGGGTGCACATTCCACCCGCGTTGCCCGCTGGCAAATGACCGATGCCGTCAGGAAATCCCGCAGCCGCTTACCAGCGGCGCCTCCACGGTTACCTGCCATGCGCGCGAAGAGGGCCGTACTGCGTAGCAACGGCCGTTTTGAGTTTTGACAAGCTGCGCCGGCTGCCGTAACCCCGCACCACTGTGATGGAGGAAGTTCGATGGCCGGTGTTGTCATTGTCGGCGCGGGGCATGGCGGATCGCAATGTGCGGCGAGCTTGCGTGACGCCGGCTACGAAGGAGCGGTGACGCTGATCGATGTGGAGGGCGTTACGCCATATCACAAACCGCCATTGTCAAAAGCCTATCTGAAGGATGCGGACGCCAATCCGCAATTGCTGCGGGCGGAAACATTCTACACCGATCAAGACATTGAAGTGCGGCACAATACGTCCGTTGTTTCAATCGACCGGGATGGAAAATCGGTTGCTTTGGCGGACGGGAGTTCGCTGCCCTACGAATATCTGGTTCTCGCCACCGGCGCGGCACCGCGTATGCCTGATCTGGAAGGCATCGATCTGGATGGCGTTTTTGCTTTGAGAACGCTGGATGACGCGCAGCGGCTGCGTTCCGCTTCGGCTGAAGCTAAAAATGTCGTCGTGATCGGCGGTGGCTTTATCGGCATGGAGGCGGCCTGCACGTTTTCCGGACAGGGAAAGAATGTGACCGTTGTGGAGATGGCTCCGCGCATTCTGGGCCGTGCAGTTGCGCCCATCATTTCGGAGCATGTCCACAATCGCTGTAAGGACATGGGTGTTCGGATCATCACATCCATGGCGCCCGAGGCTATCGAAGGGGAAGGATCGGTCAGCGGTGTCCGGTTGGCCGATGGCGAGGTTATTGCCTGCGATCTCGTGGTCGTCGGGATCGGGGTTGTTCCGGAGACCGGATTGGCCGAGGCAGCGGGTTTGGCCTGCGACAATGGCGTGTCGGTCGACGGCCGCATGCAGACATCCGATCCCTCGATCTTCGCCATCGGCGACTGCTGCAATTATCACCATTGGCAGGCAGACCGGAAGGTGCGGCTGGAATCGGTTCAAAACGCTACCGACCAGGCAAGGCACGTTGCCAAGGCAATCACCGGCGATGACACGACATATCGCGAAGTGCCGTGGTTCTGGTCCGATCAGGGCGACATGAAATTGCAAATGGTCGGTCTGTCCTTCGAGCCGGACCGGTTTCTCGTTTCGGGCGATTCCGGCGAAAACGCATTTGCGGTCTACCACTTCAAAAACGGCAATCTGATCGCCATCGACACGATCAACCGGCCCGCGGACCATATGCTTGGCCGCAAATTCATCGAGGCCGGATTTACCCCGTCGGATGAAGATATTCTTGAGGGGCCGGCGAAACTGAAACAGTTGTTCAAGGATCTGCGCCGGGCCTGAAGGTCTCATCGCTTCCGGCTGGCCACAGCCACAGGCATATCAGCGTCCCCGAAAAGGCAATCGCAGCCAGTACCGACGCAATTGCCACCATTCCGGTCATGGCACCGCCCCAGCCGGCAAGCGGGTAGGTGATCAGCCAGCAGGCGTGTGACAGGGCGAATTGCGCCGCAAACAGGGCCGGGCGTTTCTCAGGCGGCGACAGAGCAGTCAGCAAACGGCCGACTGGCGTCAGCACCGCCGAGTAGCCAAGGCCGGCAACGCTCCAGATGACCAACAGGGTGGCAAGTGGAGCTTGTTGGTGGAGTACGATTGCTGCCGCGACCAGCGAAACGGTCATGATGGAAGCGCCCGCGACCATCACGGTCCTGTTGCCGCTTAAAGGCAGCAGTTTTGGCAATATCAAAGCTGCCAGCATCGAGCCTGCGCCAAAGAATGCATAGGCTATCGCGACACCGGTTTCGCCTGCGCCGTAGCCGGTCTGGATAATGACAACGGTATTGACGATAACCATCGCACCGGTGGCCGATACGACCAGATTGAGCGCCATCAGCCCTTTCAATTCAGACAGCCTTGAAAACTGGTTCATGCCGGCAGTCAGCCGTTCGCGAAATGGTTTGTCTTTGCCGTTGAGCCGATCAGGAATGGGACCGGCTGCCAGGAATGATGCGGAAACCACGAACCCGACAGCAGTGGCTGCAAACAGCCAATGGAAAGAAACAAATGTCAAAAGCGCGGCCGCGATAACCGGGCTGGCCAGGCTCTCCAGATCATAGGCGAGGCGCGAGAGAGACAGCGCCTGGGTGTACTCATCCTCGTCGGTGAGGATATCTGGGATTACCGCCTGGAACACCGGTGTGAACGCTGCGGAGGCCGCCTGCAGCAGGAATACCAGCAGATAAATCTGCCATATCTCGCTGACGAAAGGCAGAAACAGCGCGATACCCGCACGGAACAGGTCAAGACCGACGAGAACCGATTTGTTGGCGAATTGGGCAGCAATGGCATTGGCAATCGGAGAGACGGTTACATAGGCAACCATCTTGATTGCCAGTGCGGTGCCCAAAACCGCGCCCGCGTCTTCACCTGCCAGACGATAGGCCAACAGGGCCAGCGCAACGGTCATCAATCCGGTGCCGAACAGGGATACCAGTTGGGCCGAGAACAGGCGGCGAAAGTCGGGCTGTTTCAGCGGTGCGAACATGCGCGAATGGTATCACGAAGCACCGGGGTGTGGACCGGGCAGGTGCATCGCACGCGGCAAACCATGGAGTTTATTCAGCAATAATCTCCGGATTAGCCAAATCTATCCACGTCCGACATAAGGCATCTTGGTTGCCATCACGGTCGTGAACAGCACATTGGCATCGAGCGGCAGGCTGGCCATGTGCAAAACCGTGCTGGCGACGTGATCCACATCCATTGTGGCTTCGACAGCAATTTCGCCATTGGCCTGTGGAACGCCCTTTGTCATCGGCATGGCCATTTCTGTCAGGGCATTGCCGATGTCGACCTGGCCGCAGGCAATGTTGAACGGACGCCCGTCGAGCGCCAGGGTTTTCGTCAGGCCGGTGATTGCGTGTTTTGTGGCGGTGTAGGGCACCGAACCGGGGCGAGGAGCGTAGGCCGAGACCGAACCGTTGTTGATGATGCGTCCACCCTGCGGATCCTGTTTGCGCATGACACGGAATGCAGCACGTGCGCACAAAAACGACCCGGTCAGATTGACATTGACGATGTTGTGCCAGACTTCGACCGGAATTTCGTCAATCATGGTTTTCGGATAACCGGATCCGGCATTGTTGAACAACAGGTCGACGCGGCCGAAGCGGTCAACGGTTTCGCGGAAAAGACTGTCGACTTCGTCCTCCTTGGTGACATCGCAAGTGATTGCCATGGCCTTGACCCCGCCGCCCGCAGCGGCAACGGCTTCTTCGAGAACACCGAGACGACGTCCGGTGAAAACCACGGTCCAGCCCTCGCCAATGAGGGCGGCGGCAACCGATTTGCCGACCCCGGTTCCCGCCCCGGTAACGATTGCGACTTTGTTTTCCGACATGATGGCCTCCCAAAAAGATTTCCCGGCGTCATTGCACGATGAGGGGAAATAAAAAAGGGCGGCTACCCGGGAGCCGCCCGATCCAACCGGTCTCGGGAGGAAGAAAGACCGGCTTGATATCGGTCAGAATGGGACAATCTCGTTAAATCGTGGTTAATCGGACAGCCGCTCACGTTTGCATCGTCATTGCACGGCGCTCGACAGAAACGGCCTTGAGAAGCGCAAAAACCTCTATTTCTGCACGAAGTTTCAGCTCTTCGACCGATTTGCGGGTAATCCGCGCGCGCAGGCTTTGATCTCCCAAACGAAGCGACAGTTCGGCGAAAGCACTGTCGTCCGTTCTGATTTCCTCGATCACGCAAGCCAGACAATTGCGTATGGACAGTTCGTCCGGCGATGATGTTGCAATCGACACGTCGCGGGCCCGAACCTGCAGACGCACCGACTGGCCGGGTTGGTATCCCGTGCCAACGACTTCAACAAGCTGGCCACCGATGTCGACGGAGATCAGTCCGAACTGTTCGTCGATTTTCCGAACGGTTCCGCTAAGCAGAACCCCGGCCTTTTGGCGGCCGAGCGCCGGACCGAGATCAAGACGGGCAAACATGTCGTTTGTGTCGCCGCTTGCGACAACCGTTCCCTTCGACATCACCACCAGCGTGTCGGTCAGCCTCGCGATCTCGTCGATCTCGTGACTGACATAAACGATTGGAACATCGGTCTCCTGGCGAATGGACTCCAGATACGGCAGGATGTCGGCGCGCCGTTGGTAGTCAAGCGACGACAATGGTTCGTCCATGAGCAAGATCGCCGGGTCGGAAAGCAGTGCCCGGCCGATCGCCACGCGCTGGCGCTCGCCGCCCGAAAGTGTTTCCGGCCAACGGTCAAGATGTTCGCCGAGGCCGAGCAGATCAACGATTTCGTGAAACGAACGGGATGTTTTCCTGCTTCCCGCCCAGCCGGCATAGCTGAGATTGCGCCTGACGGTGAGGTGCGGAAACAGGCGGCCATCCTGAAAGACAAATCCGGTCCGCCTCTTGAATGGACGGACATTGGTGCCGGTTTTGCTGTCGAACAAGACCTGGCCGTTCATCTCGATGCGTCCGGATTGCGGCTGCAGCGTGCCGGCGATCATCTTCAGGACGGTCGTCTTGCCGGCACCTGAATGGCCGAAAAGGCCGGTTATGCCATTGCCCGCACTGAATTCTGCATGGACCGGAAATCCCGAACCTGCCATGCCTTCGATGTTGACCGACAGCGTACTCATCGCGCGCGCCTCCGCCTGATCCGGTGTGCAAGCCACTCCGACGCAACCACCGCGACGATCGCGATAACGATCGAAGCGACGATAAGGCGAAGCGCTTCGGTGTCGCCACTCGGGCTTTGCAGAAGCGAATAGACGGCAAGCGACAGCGTCTGTGTTTCGCCCGGAATATTGGAAACGAAGGTGATCGTTGCGCCAAACTCGCCCAGCGCCTTGGCAAAACCGAGGACGGTTCCGGCGAGAATGCCAGGCAAAACCAGCGGCAGTGTCACCGTCAGGAATGTCATCAGGCGCGACGCACCCAAAGTGGCGGCAGCTTCTTCCAGTCCGGGGTCAACCGTTTCAATCGACAGGCGAATTGGCCTGACCAGCAGCGGAAAAGCCATGACGCCCGCTGCCAGCGCAGCACCCGTCCAGCGAAAGGCGAGTGTGATGCCGAACCAATCATTCAGAAACGCGCCGATTGCGCCTTTTGAGCCAAAAAGCACCAGCAATGCGTAACCGGTCACGACCGGGGGTACGACAAGCGGAAGGGTGGTGAGGGCCTGGAGGAAGGACTTGCCGCGAAACTCATAACGGGCCAGCAACCAGGCGACGAAAAAGGCGATCGGCAACGCGAACAGGATGGCAGCAAAAGCAACCTTTGCCGAGAGCAATATGATCGCAATGGCTTCCCCGCTCATGAACCTGCCCTAACCAGCGCTTGAAAACCCGAAACGGGCAAACAAAGCCTGTCCGTCGGGACCGGTGAGGAAATCGAGGAACCGCTTTGAACCCAGGTTCCCGCTGGCAAGTGGCGCAGCGAAATAAGCGATGGGCGAGTGGCTGTCGGCGGGAAACGCATAGGCTCTGACAAGTTCGGGAGCGACCTTCATGTCGGAAGCATAGACGATGGCGGCACTTACTTCGCCGCGTCTGAGAAACTCCAGCGCCACTCGAACATTTTCGCAATGAACCGCGTAGGGCCGGACGATGTCCCAGATGTTCAAATTTTCAAGAGCCGTTTTTGCATAGCGGCCGGCGGGAACATGGCTTGGGTCGCCCATGGCAAACCGCCCCATGGTCAGCATTCCATCCAGCTTTTGTGGCGGTTTGCTGCCTGCGGGAAACGCAACCACCAGCTGATTGCCAGCGACGTTGACGGTTTCCCCGGCTTTGATGATGTCGCGGGAAGCCAGCCAATCGATCCATTCACGATTGGCGGAAATGTAGATTTCTGCCGGCGCCCCCGCATCTATCTGACGCGCCAGGACAGAGCTGGCGGCGAATACGAGACGGATGTCTTGGCCGGTGGATTTTTGATAATCGGCAGCGGCGGCTTCAAGAACGTCGCGCAAGCTGGCTGCGGCAAAGACGGTCGTCAGTTTGCCGGCATGGGCGGAAAAGCCTGCAACAGCCAGAAGCAGCGTAAGCAGTGTTGTCAGCAGCGGGCGCATTGGCTCTTCATCGAAATTTATAAACCCCCGGTCATGACCTGCGGCATTGCACGATTTTTCATGTGTGATAACGAGTGTCCCCCTGTCAACGAGTTAGCCGGGTTATGCGCCCATGACTTGAGACAAGATTGCGCGAACAAGACGAGTAGGGGAATTGTGATGGCGAAGAAGAAATGGCCGGTCTACGGTGAAATCACCGGCCCGATCGTGATGATCGGCTTTGGATCGATCGGCAAGGGAACGCTGCCGCTGATCGAGCGCCATTTCAACTATGACAAATCCCGTTTCATCGTTGTCGATCCACGTGACGAGGATGCTGCGCTCATGAAAAAACATGGCCTGCGCCATGTCAAAAAGGCGTTGACGCCGAAAAATTTCAAAAGGGTTCTCAAGCCGTTGCTGACCGAAGGCGACGGCCAGGGATTTTGCGTCAACCTGTCGGTCGATACCGGCTCGCTGGACATTTTGAGCTTCTGTCGTTCCATTGACGCGCTCTACATCGACACGGTCGTCGAACCCTGGCTCGGCTTCTACTACAACGAAAACGCCGACAACGCCGACAGAACGAACTATGCGTTGCGCCAGCCGGTGCGCGATGAACAAAAACGCAATCCGGGTGGCACGACAGCCGTTTCGTGTTGCGGCGCCAATCCCGGCATGGTGTCCTGGTTTGTCAAACAGGCGCTGGTCAATCTCGCCGACGATCTCGGACTTAAATACACCGAACCCGGGCCGGATGACCGCGAAGGCTGGGCGAGGTTGATGAGAAAGGCTGGCGTGAAAGGCGTTCACATCGCCGAGCGCGACACGCAGCGGGCAACCAGCCCCAAGGTGCTCGGCGAGTTCTGGAACACATGGTCAGCCGACGGATTTATTGCCGAGGGCTTGCAGCCGGCGGAACTCGGCTGGGGTACGCATGAGAAGTGGAAACCGCGCAATGCCCGTTCGCAGAAGCGGGGCAACAAGGCGGCGATATTCCTCGAGCAGCCGGGCGCAAACACACGGGTGCGCACCTGGTGCCCAACGCCTGGACCGCAATACGGTTTTCTCGTCACCCACAATGAATCGATCTCGATCGCCGATTTCTTCACCGTGCGCGACAAGAAGGGCAAGGTGACCTACCGGCCGACCTGCCACTATGCCTATCACCCGGCCAATGATGCGGTGCTGTCGATGCACGAGATGTTCGGCAATGGAGGGCAAATGCAGCCGGTGCTCAAGGTGCTTGACGAGGACGAAATCGCCGACGGTATCGACGAGCTCGGTGTGCTGCTCTACGGCCACAAGAAAAATGCCTACTGGTACGGATCGCAGCTGTCGGTCGAGGAAACGCGGGAGCTGGCGCCATACCAGAACGCAACCGGATTGCAGGTGACATCGGCCGTGCTGGCAGGAATGGTCTGGGCACTTGAAAATCCCGAAGCCGGCATCGTTGAAACCGACGAGATGGATTTCCGGCGCTGCCTGGAAGTGCAGTTGCCATATCTCGGTCCGGTCAAAGGCTACTATACCGACTGGACACCGCTGACCGGCAGGCCGGGATTGTTCGACGAAGACCTCGATCGTCGGAATCCCTGGCAGTTCAAGAATGTGCTGGTTCGTTGATGGCCAGAGAGGATTGAAGGAAACCTCCGGTTGATCCGGACTGAGAGTTCCCGATCCGGTCTTGCTTTTGCCTCTTTGCGTCGCCAATTATGATCGCATGGGAATGAGGTGAGGTGATTGTCAATGATTTCCAAACGGATATTGGCCGGGCTGGCCGCTGCGGCATTTGTAGCCGGATGTTCGGTTTCGGGACCCTATGGTCCACCCCGGATCAGCCAGCCCACAGGAGTTGACGGTGATTGGGTGGGGACCGACGGGGTTGCGATCTCCAGCTTCAACGCCGGACAATTCCGCAGCACCGCCACAGATACCGGGCAGCTGCTGGCGACCGGAAGCTATCGCTATGTCAGCCAGAACCTGGTTGAAGTGACGATCAACTCGATCATCCGCCAGTCCACCAGCAAAGCAAATTGCGCCATCGTTTCCGGCCGGCAGCTCAATTGCACCAGTGCCACCGGCGCCCAATTCACGCTGGTGCGGCGCACCTGACAACTGTGGTTATTCTGGCGGTCGCGCTGTTTCTGGCGGTTGTAATCGGTCCCCAGATCTGGGTTCGGCAGACCATATCCCGTAACGGTCAGGACCGGCCTGACCTGCCCGGAACCGGCGGAGAACTGGCACAACACCTGATCGAGCGTTTCAATCTCGATGGTGTGACGGTGGAAATCACCGACAAAGGCGATCACTACGATCCGGACGACAAAGCGGTGCGGCTGATCAAACAGCACCATGACGGACGCTCGCTTTCTGCCGTTGCCGTGGCAGTTCATGAAGTCTCCCACGCCCTGCAGGATTCGCGCGGAGAGCCGATGCTGGCGCTACGGCAAAGGCTGGCCAAATTCGCGGCAACCACGGACCGGTTTGCCGGTTGGTTCTTTATCGCCGCACCGGTACTGGCGGCACTTGCCCGCGTCCCGGCAGCCTTTTTCGGCGTCATAGCCATCGGCGTTGCGCTGCTTGGCATCCGGGTGATCGTCAATCTTGTAACACTGCCAGTCGAGTTCGACGCCAGTTTCGCCAAGGCGATGCCCATTCTGGAAGAAGGCAAATATCTCGACGATGCTGATTTGCCGGCGGCGCGAAACGTGCTGAGAGCGGCAGCGTTTACCTACGTTGCCGGGGCGCTGATGTCGCTGGTCAATGTCGCATACTGGATCAGGCTTCTGCGATAAGCTGGCGGAACAGTCATCTACGCCCATTGGCTGACTTGATTGCCAATGTGCCTATACGCGATTGTTCGCTTTCCAGTTTGTGGAGAGCAGGCAAGATGTCCGAATATTTCGATGACAGGGAAACCGTATCCGAAGCTCAGCGTGAGCGGGATTTGTTCAGCCGGCTGCGGGATCACCTTGCCCAATCTGTTCAGGTTGCACCCGGTCTTGCGAAATGGCTTGACGGTCACGACCTTTCATCAGTCGCCGATCGTTCTGCGCTGGCCAAGCTGCCAGTGCTTCGAAAGGCGGAGCTGATGGAGATGCAGTTGGCGGATCCGCCTTTCGGCGGCTTTGTTGATGCAGCTGCGCTCAAGGGCAATCGCGTGTTCATGTCGCCGGGTCCGATTTTCGAACCTCAGGGAATCGGCGCCGATCCGTGGAATGCCGCACGTGCGTTTCATGCGGCCGGCATCAGAGCCGGTGACACGGTCCACAATGCATTCGCCTACCACATGACGCCGGGTGGGTTCATTCTCGACGAGGGCGCCAGGGCACTTGGCTGTTCGGTTTTTCCCGCAGGGGTTGGCAATACAGACATGCAAGTGGATGCGGCTGCTGCGCTGAAACCCGATGTCTATTGCGGGACACCCGATTTCCTGAAAGTCATGCTCGACCGGGCGGCCGAAACCGGAAAAGACCTGTCTTCCTTTCGACTGGCTCTTGTTTCCGGCGGCGCGCTGTTTCCTTCACTGCGCGAGGAATACCGGTCTCGCGGTGTCAATGTTCTGCAGTGCTACGCCACGGCTGAATGCGGCGTGATTGCCTACGAGACGGAAGACAGCGACGGAAACCCGAACCCGGGAATGGTCATCAACGAGGACATGATTGTCGAGATCGTTACACCGGGTACCGGTGACCCGGTTGGCGAAGGTGATGTCGGCGAAGTTGTGGTGACGACCTTCAACTCCGCTTATCCGCTGGTTCGCCTGGGTACCGGCGATCTGTCAGCCTATTTGCCGGGTGCATCGCCGTGTGGACGAACCAGCAAACGTATCAAGGGCTGGATGGGCCGCGCAGATCAGCGTACGAAGATCAAGGGGATGTTTGTCGACCCCAAACAGGTTGCCGATATTGTCAGGCGGCATCCCGAGATATCCAAAGCAAGACTGATTGTATCCCGGGACGGCGATCAGGACGCCATGACATTGCGCGCCGAAGCAAATGGATCCGATGCTGAGGCAATTGCTCAGACCTTGCGTGAAATCACCAAACTCGGCGGAGCGGTTGAACTGGTTGGTCCCGGCGAACTGCCAAATGACGGTATGATCATTGCCGATGAGCGCGACTATTCGCAGTAGAAGCTGTTCCCGTTCAAACAAATCGACGATCGTCAGTGCAAATTGCTTGCATCGGACCGTTGGTGGTGGAAACATCAGTATCTGAAAAAACATCGCAAAGATGCCGACACAATCATGTGTCAGTCAGACACAAACAAACAATCCGGGAGGCTGTATCATGAAACATTTCGCTTTAACCTCGGCGCTTGCCGCATCGGTTTCCATGTTTGCCGCCAGCGCGGCGCAAGCGGATTTCACGCTCAACATTCTTCATATCAATGATCTGCACAGCCGGATTGAATCAATCAATCGCTTTGATTCGACCTGCCGCGCCAAGGATGAGGAAGAGGGTAAGTGCTTTGGAGGCATTGCCCGCGTGCATGCAAAGATCAATGAGCTTCGTGATGAACTTAACGGCGCCGGCGCCAATGTTGTTGTTCTCGATGCGGGTGACCAGTTTCAAGGATCGCTGTTCTATTCGACTTACAAGGGCAAGGCCGCGGTCGAGTTCATGAATGGAATCGGGTTCGATGCCATGGCGGTTGGCAACCATGAGTTTGACGACGGACCTGATGCGCTGGGCGATTTCATCGATGCAGCACAGTTTCCCGTGATCTCCGGAAACACGCTCGTCGGCGCCAACGAGGAGAAGCTTGCCGGCAAGATCACCCCGTCGGTGGTGGTAGAGCGCGGTGGCGAGAAAATTGGCATTTTGTCGGTTCTTGCAACCGATACCGATGAAACCTCATCACCCGGTGACAATGTGTTGTTTGGCGACGAGGTCGCTTATCTGCAAGACGCCGTTGCCGCGATGGAGGCCGACGGGATCAACAAGATCATCGTACTGTCCCATGTTGGCCTGCCCAGAGACAGGCAGATCGCTGCAGCGGTTAACGGTGTTGATGTTATCGTCGGCGGCCATAGCCACACATTGATGTCGAACACCGATGAAGGGGCACCGCCCTATCCGGAATTTGTCGACAATCCGTCGGGGCAGCAGGTGCCGATTGTCCAGGCATATGCCTATTCGAAGTATCTCGGCGAATTGAGGGTGACATTTGACGATGCGGGCAAGGTTATCGGTGCAAGCGGCGATCCGGTCCTGCTCGACGCTTCGGTTACACCCGACGCCGGTGTGCTTGCCCGTGTTGCCGAACTGGCAGCGCCGATCGAGGAACTGAAAGCCAGGCGGGTTTCCGAGACGTTAGCGGAAATCGACGGAAGCCGTGATAATTGCCGCGCACGGGAATGCCAGATGGGCAATCTGGTAGCTGACGCCATGCTCGACAGGGTCAAGGATCAAGGTGTCCAGATCGCCATTCAAAATGGCGGTGGCTTGCGCGCTTCGATTGACGTTGGCGACATTACCATGGGTGAGGTGCTCACCGTGCTACCGTTCCAGAACACGCTTGCGACGTTCGATCTGTCGGGCGCCGACATCATCGCGTCGCTGGAATCTGGTGTCAGCCAGATCGAGGACGGCAAGGGCCGGTTTCCCCAGATTGCCGGATTGAGATATGCATTTGACATCGGTGTTGCGCCGAACGAAGGGCGCATTTCCGGGGTCGAGGTCAATGACGGAGGCAACTGGGCGCCGATCGATCCGGCGAAGATGTATGGCGTGGTGTCGAACAACTTCATGCGCGGAGGCGGTGACGGTTACAAGCTGTTCGCGTCCAACGGCCAGAATGCCTATGACTTTGGTCCGGGCCTCGAACTGGTCGTCGCCGAATATTTGACGAACAACCAGCCCTATGAGCCCTATCTGGATGGCCGGATCACAGAAGGAGCCATGATGAAGAAATCCGAAGATGCGGCCATGGAGAAAGAGACTGAAGTAGCTGTAACGACGCCGGAACTTCCCGACACGTCAATGACGCTGACGACGGAGCCGCCAACGGTTGAAGCTGCCCCAGCCGAAGCCGAAGTCAAAATGGAAGCCAAGGTAGGCGAGCCGGAAGGTGACGATGGCGCGATGGAGAAAAAGGATGATGCCATGGCTGCGAAGATGCATACCGTGGTGCGTGGCGATAACTTCTGGAGGCTTGCCAGAACCTATTATGGCGCCGGCCGGATGTGGAAGAAGATTGCCGAAGCCAATCCTGACGCAAGCGCCCGGCGGCTGAAAATCGGCTCGGAACTGACGGTGCCGCCGGCGCAGTAATCGAGCATCCACCTCTTCCAAAATAAGCTCCGCCGCCGGTTCGCCGCCAGCGGAGTTTCTTTTTGTGGCTGTCATCGTTAATTCATTGAGATTGGAACGGTTCCAAATCAGCAATCGATGCCCTATCTGTGATTTCCAGGTGCTGACACAGTTGGAATGCAGATGATGCAGAAGAAAAACCCGGTTTCGGACAAAGCCAAATCGATCGGCCCGCTGCCGGCGGGGCACCCGGAAATAAAGCCGCCCAAAACCGGCGTTCTGCTTATCAATCTTGGGACGCCGGACAGCACCGAGACTGCGCCAATGCGGCGTTACTTGCGTGAATTTTTGTCCGACAAGAGGGTGATTGAATGGCCGCGGGCAATCTGGCTGCCGATTCTCCACGGCATTGTTCTCAACACGAGACCAAAAAAATCAGGCGCCGCCTACGCATCGATCTGGAACAAGGAACTGGATGAATCGCCGCTGAGAACGTTCACGCGCTCGCAGGCGGACAAGCTTGCCGCATCGCTGGCGGATGTTGATCATGTTCTGGTCAACTGGGCGATGCGCTACGGCAATCCGTCGATTGAAAGCGTCGTCAATGAGATGATGGCGGCCGGCTGCACGCGCATCGTCATGTTTCCGCTTTATCCGCAGTATTCGGCGACAACGACTGCCACCGTAAACGACAAGTTCTTTGAATCGCTGATGAAAATGCGGTTTCAACCGGCCGTCCGCACGGTACCGCCCTACCATGACGAGCCGGTCTACATAGAGGCGCTGGCGCAATCGATTGAAGCGCATCTGGCATCGGTCGATTTCGACCCGGAAGTCGTGATTGCGTCCTATCACGGCATTCCGCAGAGCTACTTTCAAAAGGGCGATCCGTATCATTGCCACTGCATGAAGACTTCCCGGCTGTTGCGCGAGCGGCTTGGTTGGGACGAAACGAAGCTGATGACCTGTTTCCAGTCGCGTTTCGGACCGGAAGAATGGCTGCAACCCTATACCGACAAGACCGTTGAGAAACTGGGCAAGGAAGGTGTCAAATCCATCGCCGTGTTCAATCCGGGTTTTGTTTCTGATTGTCTCGAAACGCTTGAGGAAATTGCCGGCGAAGCCGGAGAAATATTCCACGAGGCGGGAGGAGAGAACTTCACCCACATCCCGTGCCTGAACGACAGCGAAGCGGGCATGGATGTGATCGAAACGCTGGTGCGCCGGGAGCTATCCGGCTGGGTGTGAGTTTTACGACGCCAGTTTGTCGCCGCGCATATCTTCGGGATCGATGCCGTATTCTTTGAGCTTGCGATAGAGCGTTGAACGCCCAATCCCCAAGCGGCGTGCGACCTCGCTCATCTGCCCGGCATAATGGTCGATGGCGAAGCAAATCATGTCGTATTCGACATCCGAAAGCGCCCGTACGTCACCGCGTTCGTCCAGCACGCTGAGACCATCGGTTCCGGCTGGCCCAGACGGTTTCTCCGCTTCATCCGCGTCAAACCGGAAAACTTCCTCTTCATCCGCGTCAAACCGGAAAACTTCCTCTTCCCCTGTACCCCGCATAGGAGCCTTTTCGGGCTCAATATCCGGCGCAGCTGTCTGTGCGGGCCTTGCCGCGGCCGACAAGTCAATGCCTTCAACCTGCGCCCTTATTTGAGGGAATTCATCCAGTCCCAGCGTTTCGTCGTCACTCAGGACCACCGCCCGCAACACGGCATTTTCCAATTGGCGGATGTTGCCGGGCCAGTCATAGGCCTTGAGCATCGCCAATGTCTCCGCCGAAATCCCGGTTATCCTTTCACCGGCACCACCGGCAGGATTTTGTGCCATGAAATGCTTTACCAGCGCCGGAATGTCATCGCGGCGATCCCGCAGCGGCGGCACGGTAATCGGAAAGACATTGAGCCTATAGAACAGGTCCTCGCGGAAATGGCCGTCCTTTACCCTTTGGATAAGATCGCGATGGGTTGCCGAAATCAGGCGGATATCGACTTTCCGCGAACGCTTTGCGCCGACAGGATCGACCTCGCCGTCCTGAATTGCGCGCAACAGCTTGACCTGGACATCGAGCGGCAGGTCGCCGATTTCGTCGAGGAACAGCGTGCCGCTATCTGCTTCGACGAACTTTCCGGTGTGCTTTTCCGTGGCGCCGGTAAATGAGCCTTTCTCGTGGCCGAACAGAATGCTCTCGACCAGATTGGAAGGGATTGCGCCACAATTGACGGTAACGAAGGGTTTTTTGCGGCGACCGCCACTTCCCTGAATTGCGCGGGCTACCAGCTCTTTGCCGACGCCCGATTCACCTTCGATGAGAACCGGTATGTTGGTCGCAGCTGCCTTGCGCCCCAGAGAGATAACCCGCTCCATCGCCGGGCTGGTGGAAACGATGTCGTCGAAGTCGAGGACCCCCGAAGGCGCCGGCCTGTGTTTCTTTGTTTCGCTTTCTGCCTGTTCAACCCGCAGAGCGTTGGCAATTGATGATTTCAACCGCTCTGGAGAAACCGGTTTGACAACATAGTCGAAGGCGCCGGCGCGCATCGCGTTGATAACAGTTTCAATCGATCCCTGGGCCGTTTGAACGAGCACGGGAACGTCAATTCCGCTGCTGCGCATCTTCTCCATGACTGCCAGGCCGTCCATGTCAGGCAGGCCGAGATCGAGCACGAGCAAGGCGATATCGCGACCGCGCGGTCCGTCGAACGCCTCGAAAACCTCCCTGCCGTCATTGGCCAGGAGTGAGGAGTAGCCTGCCTTGCTGACGGCTGCATCAAGCAGCCGGCATTGGACCGGATCGTCTTCGGCGATGAGGATCAACTGTGTCATATTTTCAATAATCGTGAAATGGTTTGCTAAGGATGGACGCGTTTCTGCCTTTCAGTCTGGATCATCTTGGCACAGACATCTAAAAGTCGGCTCAAGAAAGCCGGTAAACAAGTTGCTAATGCAATACATTTCCGGTCGGCTGAATATTCACCGACGGCCGGCCAGAGCAGATGGAAGCGGAACGATCAATGACGTTCATGGCAAGTAAGACGGGGGTATTTGGTGCGGCCGAAAACGCCGCAAGCGATGCGCTGTCCGGTTTGCCTGAATGGAACCTTGCAGATTTGTATCCGGCGCTGGATTCTGAGGAAGTCGCCGCAGATATGAAGCGCGCCGCCGACATGGCCAACGCGTTTGAGGAGGACTGGAAGGGAACACTTGAAGAAGGCGCCAGAAAAGGCGCACAGGGCCGTCTCGGTGAAGCGCTGCAGCAATATGAGGCGATTGAGGAACTGATCGGGCGGATCGCCTCTTTTGCCGGACTTGTTTATGCGGGCGACACGTCCGATCCGGTTCGGGCGAAATTCTATGGTGACGTTCAGGAGAAAATGACCGATGCCAGCGCGCATCTGTTGTTCTTTCCGCTTGAACTTAACAGCGTTGATGATGAACTGATCGAGGCCGCTCTGGCTGCCGATCCGCTGTTCAACCATTACCGGCCCTGGGTGGAGGATCTGCGTAAGGACAAACCTTACCAGTTGGAAGATCGGGTTGAGCAATTGTTTCACGAAAAATCGGTCACCGGCCGTGGTGCGTGGAACCGCTTGTTTGACGAGACCATGAGTGCGCTACGCTTCGATATCGATGGCGAAGAACTGGCACTGGAGCCAACGCTCAACCGGCTGCAGGACACCGATCCGGAGAGGCGCCGCAAGGCATCTGAAGCGCTGGCGGCAACATTTGGACGAAATCTGCGCACGTTTACGCTGATTACAAACACGCTCGCCAAGGACAAGGAAATCTCCGATCGCTGGCGCGGATTCAAAGACATTGCCGATTCACGCCACCTGGCCAATCGGGTTGAGCGCGATGTCGTCGATGCTCTTTCAAGCGCGGTCCGGGATGCCTGGCCGCGCCTGTCGCACCGCTATTATGCCATGAAAGCCAGGTGGCTCGGCATGGACCAGATGAACCATTGGGATCGCAATGCACCGCTTCCCGAAACGCCGCAGTCGATCATTTCATGGGGGGAGGCGCGCGAGACCGTGCTGTCCGCCTATCACGGGTTTGCGCCGGAAATGGCCGAAATAGCGGGCCAGTTTTTCGACAAAAACTGGATCGATGCGCCAACCCGGCCCGGAAAGGCGCCGGGAGCGTTTGCCCATCCGACGGTGCCATCAGCGCACCCTTATGTGCTGCTCAACTATATGGGCAAACCGCGGGACGTCATGACGCTTGCCCATGAGCTTGGCCACGGTGTCCATCAGGTCCTTGCCGGCGGGCAGGGAGCGTTGATGGCTTCGACACCGCTGACGCTGGCCGAAACCGCATCGGTTTTCGGCGAGATGCTCACCTTCCAGTCACTGCTTTCGGCGACCAAGGACCGGCGTGAGCGCAAAGCGATGCTGGCGCAGAAAGCCGAAGACATGATCAATACGGTGGTACGCCAGATCGCGTTTTATGAATTCGAACGGCTTGTGCACACCGAACGGCGAAAAGGCGAGTTGACGGCAGAGCAGCTTGGCGATTTCTGGCTTCAGGTGCAGGCGGAAAGCCTCGGTCCCGCGATCAAGCTGGGCGAGGGCTACGAAACCTTCTGGGCCTACATCCCCCACTTCATTCATTCGCCGTTCTATGTCTACGCCTATGCGTTCGGCGATTGCCTGGTGAATTCCCTGTTCGCAGTTTACCAGGACGCGGAAAAAGGATTTCAGGACAAATATTTCGACATGCTGCGGGCCGGTGGTACCAAGCATCATTCCGAGCTGCTGGCGCCTTTCGGCCTCGATGCATCGGACCCCTCATTCTGGCAAAAAGGCCTTTCGGTGATCGAAGGTCTGATTGATGAACTGGAAGCGATGGACGCGAGCTGATTCAATATGGTCGGCTTTCGCTCTAGCCCGCCAATTCGCAAAACCGGTCGACATCGTCTTTGGTTGTCGCAAAACTTGTCACCAGCCGGCACAATTCCTCATCTTCGCCGATTTCACCGTCAAAAGACCGAGGTTTTGGCCATTCGTGAAATTCGGCCCCGGCTGCTTCCAATTTGGTGATGGTCTGCCTGCCGATAATCGGAAACACCTCATTGGCCTCAGGTTGCCAGGCCATGCGGCAGTTGGAGGATTGTTCAAGTCCGGCAACCAGCCGTGCCGCCATTGCATTGGAATGGGTGGCAAGTTCGATCCACAGGTCGTTAGAGAAATAAGCTTCGAATTGAGCTGCGATAAACCGGCTCTTTGAGAATAATTGCGCTGCGCGCTTGTGCAGAAATGCCGCGTCACGCGCCAGATCCGTGTTCAGAAAGATCAGCGCTTCAGCACACCAGCAGCCGTTTTTCGTGCCGCCAAAAGAAATCATGTCGATGCCTGCATCAACGGTCATCTGCTTTGCGGAGACGTCGAGCGAAACCATTGCATTTGCAAAGCGGGCTCCGTCCATGTGCAGCGGCAATCCATTCTTCCGGCAGATTGCAGATACCGCTTCGATTTGGTCGAGCGAATAAAGCGTGCCGATTTCAGTAGACTGGGTGATCGAAACGGCCATCGGCTGGCCGGCATGAATGAAATCCGCGGGAAAATGATCGATGGCTGGCTGGAGTTTTTCAATGTCCATGCGGCCCAGTGGGCCGTCCACACCGCAAAGGCGGGCACCGCCGGTGAAATATTCCGGTGCACCGCACTCATCTTCGGCCATATGCGCTTCGGGATGGCAGAAAACCACACCGCCCGGCCGGTTAACGGCCGTCAGGGCAAGTGAATTTGCCGCGGTGCCGGTTCCGACAAAGAACACCGCCACATCGCGGTCAAACAGCTCGCTAAACTTGTCCCGTACGCGATTGTCGAGGTCGCTTGCACCGTAGGACGAGGCAAATCCGCTCGCATTCGCCGTCATGTTTTCACAGATTTTCGGATGCGCTCCAGCGCAATTGTCTGATTTGAATTTCATTGGGACTCCGCGAGAAGACTTTTTATCTGTCATCCCGAATTTGAGACAAATGCGCAAGAGGGTGCTGTTGTGTGAGTGACGCGAAAGTTCGTTGCCAAATCCGGTAATTGCCAGTGTATTGTTGGATTTGTTGAATTTCGGTAATAAAAATACTCAACGGCCGGCGTAGTCGAAATATTATTTCCTCATGCGGCGGAATTTCGCGTTTGGCCATCTTGTTTGGCAGGGCTAAATGTGGCATATGAATTAGGACAGTATTACTGTCATATATGCCATCGCGCTCTGCTCCAAAACCGGGTATCATCAAACCGGAACGAGTGGCTGCGCGATTTTTGGCGCCAATAACAAGCCGTGCGCATCGGCGTGACAAAGCGGCAATCCTGCCCGAAGTGCAAACCGCACATGGGCATTTCGAACTTTGTGCCACTGGCACGGGAAGATTGCGACTGGATGTGGCGCTTCCCGAACGGCGGTGACGCCGCTTGAGGCGAAGACGGAGGAACGGGTGATGAGCGAGGCGAAGAATATTCCGGCGAACGCAGCCGATACAGCCGTTCGCGCGCCCAAATCCGGACTGCCTGAGGCACAGGGGCTCTATGACCCGGCCAATGAACACGATGCATGCGGTGTCGGCTTCATCGCCAACATGAAAGGCGCCAAATCGCACAACATCGTTACAAATGGTTTGGCGATGTTGGAGAACCTGACTCATCGCGGCGCGGTTGGTGCAGATCCGCTGATGGGTGACGGCGCAGGCATGCTGGTGCAGATTCCGGACCGGTTTTTTCGCGAAGTCCTGGCAGAAAGCGGCATCGAATTGCCTGAAGCCGGTCATTACGCTGTCGGACATGTCTTCATGCCGCAGGAAGCGGAACTGCGTGACAATCTCGAGGCCATCATCACCGAAGTCGTCACTGCGGAGGGCCAATCGGTGTTGGGATTCCGTGATGTTCCGGTAGACAATGCTTCGCTTTCGAAGGTGCCGGAAATCGCCGCATCGGAACCAGTTCACCGGCAGATCTTCATCGGCCGCGGTGAAAGTATTGAGGACGATGATGATTTCGAGCGCAGGCTCTACATCCTGCGCAAGGTCATATCCAACCGGGTTCACAATGAAACCGAAGGCCGCGACAACGGGTTCTATATCGTGTCGCTGTCGTCACGCACGATTGTGTACAAGGGCATGTTCCTCGCCTACCAGTTGGAAAAATACTACGAGGATTTGAGCGATCCGCGTTTTGAAAGCGCGTTGGCTTTGGTTCACCAGCGGTTTTCGACCAACACCTTTCCATCCTGGAAACTGGCGCATCCCTACCGAATGGTCGCGCATAACGGCGAGATCAATACGCTGCGGGGCAATGTCAACTGGATGGCCGCGCGGCAAGCCTCAGTCGACTCAGAGCTGTTCGGCAACGATATTTCGAAACTTTGGCCGATTTCCTATGAAGGCCAATCGGATACGGCGTGCTTCGACAATGCGCTCGAATTTCTGTGGCAGGGCGGATATTCGCTGGCGCATGCGATGATGATGCTGATACCGGAAGCCTGGGCCGGCAACCGGTTGATGGATGACAACCGCAAGGCATTCTATGAATATCATGCCTCGTTGATGGAACCGTGGGACGGTCCGGCCGCCGTGGTGTTCACCGACGGCAGGCAGATCGGCGCAACGCTCGACCGCAACGGTCTGCGCCCCGCCCGCTACGTTGTCACAGACGATGATTGCGTCATTGCGGCGTCGGAAGCTGGCGTCATTCCGGTTGACGAAGCAAAGATCAAGGCCAAGTGGCGTTTGCAACCGGGCCGCATGCTGTTGATCGACCTCGAAGAAGGCCGGATCATCTCTGATGAGGAAATCAAGGAGCAGATCGCGACCCAGCATCCCTACAAGGAGTGGCTCGCCCGTACCCAGCTTATTCTTGAAGACCTCGGCCCGGTTGAGCCGCGGGCGCTCAGGCGCGACGTCAGCCTGCTCGATCGCCAGCAGGCTTTTGGCTACACGCAGGAAGATACCAAAATCCTGATGTCGCCAATGGCGACGACCGGCCAGGAATCGCTTGGTTCAATGGGCACCGACACGCCGATTTCGGCAATGTCGGACAAGTCGAAACTGCTCTACACCTACTTCAAGCAAAACTTTGCCCAGGTCACCAATCCGCCGATCGATCCGATCCGCGAGGAACTGGTGATGAGCCTGGTATCGTTTATCGGACCACGTCCGAACATATTCGATCTTGTCGGCAATTCACGCCGCAAGCGCCTGGAGGTTCGCCAACCGATTCTGACCAATGGCGATCTGGAGAAAATCCGATCGATCGGCCATACCGAGGATCGGTTTGACACCAAAACCATCGACATTACCTACGCTTCCGCCGAAGGCGCTGCGGGACTGCCGGGCGCGGTGGCCCGTCTGTGCGAAAGGGCAGAAGCGGCTGTGGCCGGCGGCTACAACATCATCATCCTGTCGGACCGGCAGGTCGGACCGGACAGGGTGGCAATTCCGGCACTGCTGGCGACTGCTGCAGTTCATCACCATCTGATCCGCAAGGGGTTACGCACGGCGGTTGGCCTTGTGGTCGAATCCGGCGAGCCGCGGGAAGTTCACCATTTTGCCTGCCTGGCAGGTTATGGCGCCGAAGCGATCAATCCCTATCTCGCTTTCGATACGCTGCTCGACATGCATGCCAACAAGGCATTTCCGCCGGAGGTCGATGCCGGCGAAGTCGTGGAACGCTATATCAAGTCGATCGGCAAGGGCATTTTGAAAGTGATGTCCAAGATGGGCATTTCGACATACCAGTCCTATTGCGGTGCGCAGATTTTCGATGCGGTCGGATTGAGAAGTGACTTCGTCAGGGAGTTCTTCTTCGGAACTGCGACCACCATCGAAGGAGTCGGGCTGGAGGAAGTTTCCGAAGAAACATTCCGCCGCCACCGGCTGGCCTTCAGCGACGATCCGGTGCTGCGAAACGCGCTGGAAGTTGGCGGTGAATATCTCTACCGCATCCGTGGTGAAAGCCATGTGTGGTCGCCGGATGCGGTGGCCTCGTTGCAGCATGCGGTTCGCACGGATTCCTGGAAGACCTACAAGGAGTTTTCCGACCAGATCGATCATGATGCGGCGAGTGCGCAGACCATCCGCGGGCTGTTCCACATCAGGCAGGCTGAGGAAAGCGGCCGCAAGCCGATCGAATTGAGCGAAGTAGAGCCCGCTGCCGATATCGTCAAACGGTTTTCGACCGGCGCCATGTCGTTCGGCTCGATCAGCCGCGAAGCGCATACGACGCTGGCGATTGCCATGAACCGGATAGGCGGTAAATCAAATACCGGCGAGGGTGGCGAAGAACCCGACCGCTACATGCCCTTGCTCGACGGATCATCCAATCCGGAGCGTTCGTCGATCAAACAGGTGGCATCGGGCCGCTTTGGCGTCACGACTGAATATCTTGTCAATTCCGACATGATCCAGATTAAGGTGGCACAGGGCGCGAAACCTGGCGAGGGCGGTCAATTGCCGGGCCACAAAGTGGATGCAACAATTGCGAAAGTGCGCCATTCGACACCTGGCGTCGGGCTGATATCGCCGCCGCCGCACCACGACATCTATTCGATTGAGGATCTGGCACAGCTGATCTTCGATCTGAAGAATGTCAATTCGGACGCGGATATATCCGTCAAGCTGGTTTCCGAGGTCGGTGTCGGCACGGTTGCCGCCGGTGTCGCCAAGGCGCGTGCTGATCACATCACCATATCGGGCTTTGACGGTGGAACCGGCGCTTCTCCCCTGACGTCGATCAAACATGCGGGCAGCCCGTGGGAGATGGGACTGGCTGAGACACATCAGACGTTGGTGCTGAACGGGCTTCGCAGCCGCGTGGCGCTCCAGGTCGATGGCGGTCTGCGCACCGGACGCGATGTGATTGTAGGTGCGCTTCTTGGCGCTGATGAATTCGGCTTCTCGACGGCGCCGTTGATCGCGGCCGGCTGCATCATGATGCGCAAATGCCATCTGAACACCTGCCCGGTAGGAGTGGCAACCCAGGACCCCGTGCTTCGCAAGCGCTTCAAGGGAACGCCCGAACATGTGGTCAACTACTTCTTCTTCATCGCCGAGGAAGTTCGCCAGATGCTGGCTGCCATGGGGTTCAAATCTCTAAACGAGATCATCGGCCATTCCGATCTTCTTGAACGCGAAGCGATGATCGATCACTGGAAAGCCAAGGGATTGGATTTTACCGGTGTGTTCTACCGGCCTGAGGCTGAGGGTGATGCGATCCGCTGGACGGAAACGCAAAATCATCCGATTGACGACATTCTCGACCGGAAACTGATTGCCGAAGCAGCGCAAGCGCTTGATTCAAAGCAAAAGGTTTCGATCGAAACCGAAATCCGAAACACCGACCGGTCGGCCGGCGCGATGTTGTCAGGCGAGGTTGCCAAGCGATTTGGTCACAAGGGGCTGAAGGACGACACCATTGTGGTGAAGTTGCATGGTACGGCCGGGCAGTCATTCGGGGCGTTTTTGTCGCGCGGCATCACTTTCGATCTTGCCGGTGACGGCAATGACTATGTCGGCAAAGGTTTGTGCGGCGGCCGGCTGATCATCAAACCGCCGGAAGCGTCAAAAATCGTTGCGGCAAACTCGATCATTGTCGGCAATACCGTGCTTTACGGCGCCATTGAAGGCGAGTGTTATTTCTCCGGCGTCGCCGGTGAGCGATTTGCGGTCCGAAATTCCGGCGCGGTCGCGGTAGTCGAGGGTGTCGGTGATCACGGTTGCGAGTACATGACCGGCGGGGTTGTGGTCGTAATCGGGCAGACTGGGCGCAACTTTGCGGCCGGCATGTCGGGCGGCATTGCCTACGTTCTGGATGAAGCCGGTGACTTTGCCGAGCGCTGCAACATGGCGATGGTGGAGCTGGAACCGGTACCGGAGGAAGATGATCTTCTGGAAAAACTGCACCACCACGGCGGCGATCTGGACCACAAGGGCCGGGTCGATGTTCTCGACAACATGACCAGTCATGATGAAGAACGGCTTTATCAGCTGATCTCCAATCATCTTCATTATACAGAATCGGCGCGCGCCAAGGACATTCTCGACAATTGGGCCGACTATCGGCCGAAGTTCAGAAAGGTCATGCCGGTCGAATACCGCCGTGCATTGCAAGAGATGGAAAACATGCGCCTTGGTTTGGCAGCGGAGTAAGCGGAATGATCATCAGCACGACAAATCGTCTCGAAGGTCACGATATCGTTGAATACAAGGGTATCGTCACCGGTGAAGCCATCCTGGGTACCAACATTTTTCGCGATATCTTTGCCGGCATTCGCGATATCGTTGGCGGGCGCTCCAGTTCTTATGAGCAGGTGCTGCAGGAAGCCCGCGAAACCGCGCTTCGGGAACTTCAGGATGAAGCAAGCCAGCGCGGCGCCAACGCGGTGATCGGCATCGACATCGACTACGAAAACATATCGACAGGTTCGAGCGGATCGATGCTGATGGTGTCAGCGTCGGGCACTGCCGTGGTCATTCGCTGAGCAGGGACGGGATATGGGCAAGGTAACCGGATTTCTGGAAATCGACAGGCAGGTGCCGAAATATCAGCCGGCATCTGACCGGATTCGCCATTTCAGGGAGTTCACCCTTCCAATGTCGGATCCGGAGGTCATCAAGCAGGCGGCCCGCTGCATGGATTGCGGCGTACCCTATTGCCACGGACCGACCGGCTGTCCGGTACACAACCAGATCCCTGACTGGAACGACCTCGTCTATAATGGCGACTGGGACAATGCGATCCGCAATCTGCATTCGACCAACAATTTCCCCGAATGGACAGGCCGTATCTGCCCGGCACCGTGCGAAGAGGCATGCACGCTCAACCTCGAAGACGTGCCGGTATCGATCAAGACGATCGAACAGGCGATTGCGGACCGGGCCTATGAGACCGGGCACATCCGGCCCTATCCGCCGGAGAAGAAAACCGGCAAATCCGTCGGCATCATCGGGTCCGGCCCCGCAGGCATGGCGGCGGCGCAGCAACTTGGCCGTGCCGGTCACGATGTTCATGTTTACGAACGCGAGAGCCGCCCGGGCGGACTGATGCGCTACGGCATTCCCGATTTCAAGATCGAGAAGCATCACATCGACCGGCGGGTCGTGCAGATGAACGGCGAGGGCGTCACCTTCCACTGCGGAGTGAATGTCGGCGTCGACAAGACGGTTTCCGAATTGCTCGAGGAACATGATGCAGTGCTCTATTGCGGCGGTTCGGAGAAACCGCGCCCGGCCGGTGTCCCCGGAACCGATTTGGCCGGTGTGCATGACGCCATGCCCTATCTCGTGCAGCAGAACCGCCGGGTCGGCGGCGAAGATATCCAGTCCGTTGCCTGGCCATCGGAGCCGATTTCGGCTTCCGGCAGGCATGTCATCGTCGTCGGTGGTGGCGATACGGCATCAGACTGTATCGGGACGGCATTTAGGCAGGGCGCGGTCAAGGTAACCCAGTTGGATATCCGGCCGGAACCGCCCGAAATGGAGGACAAGCTGACGGTCTGGCCCTTCTGGGCGACCAAGATGCGTACTTCATCCTCGCAGGCCGAGGGGGCGAACCGGGAGTTCCAAATTGCCACGTTGGAGTTCGTCGGCGAAGAAGGTCATCTCATCGGTGTGAAATGCTGCCACGTCGACGAGCAGCGCAAACCAATCGAGGGAACCGAGTTCCTGATCCGCGCCGACCTTGCCTTTATCGCGATTGGATTTCACGGCGTGATGGAAACCGGTGTGCTCGGTGAAATGGGTGACCGCTTGAACACGGTGGTCGACGGACGGAAATCGGTCAATATCGACGCCAATGAAACCGACTATCGGACCAATGTTGAAGGGCTCTATGCAGCCGGTGATGTTCGGCGCGGTCAATCGCTGGTCGTGTGGGCCATCCGCGAGGGCCGCCAGGCCGCCGCCAGCATCGATGAAGCGTTGATGGGTTCAACGGTTCTGCCGCGGTAATTCGACCGGTCTTACTGGCTCGTTTCCGCAGGTTGCGGTTTCCATGTGAAATCGTCTGCCCTGCCGGGTTTGGCCGGTGCTGCGATACCTTCAACTCTCAATTTGCGCGCCGGCGTTTCCCGGACATCGGTGGCATTGATTTCAACGGTCGCTCCCAGCAGCTCATTGCCGCCATCGAGTTCCGGATCATTGAGTGCAATTGGTGCGAGGCGGTCGATTAGCGGGGCGTTACCCTGGTCCAGGCGCAACTGCGGCAGGTTTTCCGGTCCCAATGTGCCAATATCAGGTGCAACCGCATCACCCAAAATCTTCCGCAGAGGTTTTTCCGCGTAGAAGGCAATTTTACGGCGACCCGCACGCGTGACGTTGATACCGTCTGAAGCCCGCAACCGGGCCGGCTGTCCGTTGATGTCCGGGCCGGACGTCACATAGGCGCCGGCTTCGTTGACGAAACCATCCCAGATATCGACAAAACTGCCACCAGTCAGCTCGGTCACCCGCCGGTAGACATCATTGTAGGTCAGCATGTCGGCAGTCATGCTTCTCTTTGAAAATGACGGTACGCCAACCCATACAAACGGGATGTTGCGGTCGGTCGAAATCTTGGCCAGATCTGTGGCGCGCTTTTCGTATTCCTTCAGCCACTCATCGGTGCGCCGCCGGTGTCTGGGTTCGGTTGTACGGAAATCCTGCCGGTCGTTGGCGCCAATCATGATGACCAGCACGCTCGGATTTGTAGTCTCGATTATCTGAGGCAAGTTGGCGCGCCAATCATAGTAATCGTCGCGGACAATGCCCGAAGAACCATTGGATTGCTCTACGATCCTGATCCCCGGTGATTCCTGGAATGCGGTTTCCAGCCCTTCGGCGAGACCACCAGCGAGAAAATCGCCGACGACGAGAACAATCCGGGCATTTTCCAGTTTGTCGGGGATTTTCTTAGCGGTAGCCGCACCACTGTTCTTCCTACGTGAACTGCGCCGCTTCGATTTTTTCGACCGCGTTGTTTTGCGCTTTACGCGTTGCTCTTTCCGGTTGGGTTTGAAAAGGCGTTGAAACAGGCTTTGCGAATTCTGCGCGAAGGAAGGTGCTGCGTAGGTCAAAGGCAGAGCAAGCGCCAACAAGGCCAGGGCCACGACGGGCCACCCGGATAGTTTGAAGACCTTGCTCTGCAGCATGTTCCGTTAACGCCTTTTGATCGCGGTGAGCACTTCCTTGCTCGGATGCCCGGTTTGTTTCATGCCGGCGCGGGCCTGAAACGCAATGATTGCCTTTCGCGACCCCGAGCCGATTTTGCCATCAATCTTGCCGTCATAATAGCCATGCGTCAGCAAATGTTTCTGCAGTTCCTGCTTTTCGGCAAATGAGAGTTTCGTGAACGGTCGGCTCCAATCCTTGGCCAATCCGCCATAACCGGCGATTTCATCAGCCAACAACCCGACCGCCAACGCGTATTTGTCCGCATTATTGTAGCGTTTCAGCACGAAAAAATTCTTTGTGACGAGAAATGCCGGCCCGGCCCTGCCCTGCAGAACCTTGAGAACGGCGTTGTCACCGCCGCGCGGAAACGGCTTGCCGCTCACGCGTTTGACCCCGATTGAGCTCCACCTCGATAGCTTCATCGATCCGCCGGGGAACTTGCGTCCTGATGGCAGCGATACCTCGTAGCCCCAGGTCTGTCCGCTGCGCCAACCATTTCTGCGCAGCAGATTTGCCGCGGTGGCAAGTGCGTCGGGAATGGAATTCCAGATATCGCGCCGGCCGTCGCCATCCATGTCAACTGCATAGGCCATATAGCTGGTGGGGATGAATTGCGTATGGCCCATGGCACCTGCCCAAGAGCCTTCCAGATTGCGCTCGGTGATGTCTCCGCGCTGCAGGATCTTCAAAGCCGCAATCAGCTGCTGGCGGGCAAATTTGCGCCGCCGTTTATCGGCATAGGCGAGCGTGGAAAGCGATCGGATAACATTACGCATGACCCGGTCGTTTTCCAGTATGGCGCCGTAATTGGTCTCCATCGACCAGATGGCCAGCAATGTGTAGCGATCGACACCGAATTTCTTTTCGATCTTCGACAGCCACGGCTTCCACTTGCGAAGCATCTTGCGGCCGTTGGCAATTGCGTCTTCCTGGACGCGATTATCAAAATACTGCCAGACCGGAGCCTTGAACTCCGGCTGATATCGCGCCTTTTCCAGAACTTCCGGGTCAGGCGCCGTGACACCCTTGAAAGCGCGATCAAATGTCGTGCGTTTGATGCCCGATTTTGCTGCTGTCGCCCGGAAACTGGACACCCATTTACGGAAACCTGCATCGGCATGGGCCGCCTGGGTCGCTGAAAAACCGGTTATGCCGGCCAGGATCAACAGTACCACCATCAGGCGGAATATATGTGGCAAGGACACCTGCATGGCGCTCTCCTCAATTGAATCCGGCTGCAATCTGGCCCAATGCTGTTAGGAATTGGTTTACCATGGATCGCAATTTCAGTGCCAAATGCGAATTTCACCTTCCCCAAACCGGAAAAGTCCGGTTCGGGATTCAGTAGTTGTCAATTCGGGCGTGAAAATGTCGTTGCGGGACAGGTGAGAGATTTAGCCAATGACGAAAATTCGCAAAGCGGTTTTCCCGGTTGCGGGCCTTGGCACGCGATTTCTGCCCGCGACAAAAGCGGTGCCGAAAGAGATGCTGACCGTGTTGGACCGGCCGGTGATCCAGTATGTGGTCGACGAAGCGCGAGAAGCGGGAATAGAACATTTCATCTTCGTCACCGGGCGCAACAAGACCGTAATCGAAGACCATTTCGATATTCAGTTTGAGCTTTACGACACGCTGGAAAAACGCGGCAAGACCGATGAGCTTGCCCGGCTGAAAGAGTTGCAGCCAAAACCCGGCCAGACAAGTTTCACCCGCCAGCAGGAGCCATTGGGACTTGGTCACGCAGTCTGGTGTGCCCGTGAAATCATCGGCGATGAGCCCTTCGCGCTGTTGCTTCCGGACATGATCATGCCACCGGACCAGAACTGCACCGCTGCCATGGTGAAACTGTATGAGAAAACCGGCGGCAACATCATCGCGGTTGAGGCGTGCGATCCCGCCGAGACCCATCGATACGGCATCGTGGGAAAAGGTGAGTCGGTGCATGACGGATTTGCAATTACAGGCATGGTGGAAAAACCGCCGGCTGGCACCGCGCCCTCGAACCTGTTCATCAATGGGCGCTACATTCTGCAACCCGAAGTCTTTGAGCATCTTGCCCGTCACAAGCGCGGCGCAGGCAATGAAATTCAGATTACCGATGCCATGCTGGCCTTGAGCCGGGAGCAGCCTTTCTTCGGGTACCACTATCAGGGCCACACGTTTGACTGCGGCACGCCGGCTGGTTTTGTCGAAGCCAATCTGGCTTTTGCCATGGCAGACGCGGACGTCAGGCAGCAGATTCTTCCGATCGTACGGACGCACGCGGACGAAAACTGAGCTACCGTCTCAGGCGCACCCCGAGAAATACGCTTGCAGTTTCAGCATCGCGGCCGGCAACGGTCGATTCGACGATTTCATATCCGCCGCGCCCGGTAATGCCAAAGTTGCGGTTCAACCACCAGGTCAGGCCAGCCTCGACATCGAACAGCAGATCCTGACCGGCGGAACCGACAAAATCGCGAAAGCCCACGCCGGCATTCAAGTTGCCGGTCAAATTGGCCCTCAGTTGCCTTTCTACGCCGAGATTGGCGTCATAAAGCACTGATCCGGAAGCACCAGGTTGCGTTGTCGTTTCGATCGTTGTGATGGCGTCAAGATTGACGGTTGTTTGACGCGATGGCGACCAGGCAAGCGATGCGAGCGCGCTGATGCCTTCAACGGCGGCGAGCCGGCTATCGTCGGGCTTTTCGCTGATCCAGCCGGCGGCAATTTCGCCGGTCAGCTTTTCACCCAGATCGAGTTCGAACCCTGCGCGAACCGCAAACCGGTCTGCCGAACGGGAAAATCCGGCGCTGTCGGTTTTAACATCATAAAACCGCTTGCCGATTTCACCTTCGATGAAGGGAACCAGAGCAGGGGAGATTTCGTAGCCGGCGCGCAGCGTCACGGTTGCGAGCGTCGAGTTACGTTCACGCTGAGACAGAGTTCCACCACCGCCGAGATCTGCGTCGCCATAGATCAGCCGCTCTACCCGGCCCGTGGCTGCGAGACGCAATTTGCCCTCTTCGCGGGCTACACCCAATGTGCCGACCAGTGTGTGAAGTAATGGCTGTTCAACGACACCCGGCACGACGACCGCAGACGCGGCGCTGTCCTGGGTCAGATCGTAATCGACACCGGCGTTCGCTGCCCAGCCGTCTGCAAGGTCGAGCCGCAAGTCTGCGTCGACACCCGCAGAGGGCTCTGATACATCGGCGCCTGAAAGGGATTGCCGGAAAGTGCCGAATGCTTCGATTTGCGCCGAATGGCGCGACCAATCGGATTCAGCCCGAAGGCGCAGTGTGGTTTCTGACAGGATTGCCTCGCCACCACCCGAAGTCGAATCCGCATTGGATGACCAGGCAATCCCCTGCTCAAGTTCCGGGAACAAGGTGAAAGTACCGACGCGGATACCGAGCGGCGCGTAGGGATCTTCCTCAGGCTCGCGGTCGAAGCCTTCAATAGCCCCCGTTCGTTCGCTGCTCGGGTCGGCTGCGACATTGCGTTCTTCGTCCAGGGCATCGATGCGGTCAGCCCGCACCGTCCCGGTCAGGATTTCTTCGTCGTCCGCTTCTTCAGTTGCGCCAGGGCGTTCAGCGCGTTCCAGTGCAATACGCTGGCGGACGGTGCGCGGCGTCTGGTTTTGCAAATCGCGATTGCGTGTGGTTCTGCGGGCCCGCCGTTCGGCGCTCATCGGCTCATCGGCAAACGGATTGTCGCGATTGAGGTCAAATATGCTCTGCGCATTGTCCGACCCGCGTTCGGCGGTTTCGTCGGTCACCGCGCCTTCGCTTACCGCTTCGTAGTCTGGAGGCTGAAATCCCGGTGCGTCCTCTGCCGGATCATCGCCACGATCCAGTGCATTGACGCGTTCATCCAGACCCGGCCGTCGCAGAATATTGCGGTTGACTTCATCCTCCGTGACCTGCCCGCGAAGCCCGTCGGCCTGTTGGGCATACGCCGCCGGTGGCGCAAACACCAGCATCGCAAAGACGGCACTGGAAAATCTGACCTTCCAAGCTGCTGATATGTTTGTCTTTTTGGAGGCGGACATGGGCACCATGGCAAATCGGGCCAGGGCCCGGCAAAACATTTACCGAACCGTAAACACAGGTGGTTAACGCTTGGTTGAGATGACCGCGCTATGCTGGGTCTGAAAACCCCTGTTCGAAGTGTTGGACACCGGTCAAATTAAACGCTAATCGCTGACCGCAATGCATGGAAATCCGATGAAGATACCGGTCGACGGCAAGGCGGCGATCGATGCCGCAATAAGAACCATCCGGACCGAACAGTCCGGCGTGGCGGCTCTGGCCGATGCGCTGGACAACGGACTGGCAGAGCCGTTTGCCAGGGCAGTGGAAGTGATCTCGGCAATTGGCGGCCGGGTGATCGTTACCGGTGTTGGTAAAAGCGGTCACATCGGATCGAAAATGGCGGCGACGCTGGCTTCGACGGGAACGCCTGCCTATTTCGTGCATTCCGCCGAGGCCAATCATGGCGATCTTGGCATGGTTGCGCGGGATGATGCGATCATCGCGTTGTCCTGGTCCGGGGAAACAGCCGAGCTTGACGGTATCGTCGATTATGCAAACCGGTTCTCAATTCCGTTGATCGCAATCACATCGGGGGATAAATCCGCGCTTGGACGGGCAGCCGACATTGTGTTGGCATTGCCCCGCGTCGACGAAGCCTGTCCGCATGGTTTGGCGCCGACAACTTCGACATTGATGCAGTTGGTGATGGGCGATGCGCTGGCGGTGGCGCTATTGGAAGCGCGCGGATTTACAGCGGACCACTTCAAGACATTCCACCCGGGCGGACGATTGGGCGCCAATCTGACTCATGTCAGCGACATCATGCATACCGGTGACCGCATTCCCAAAGTGCCGCTTGGCACCAAGATGCCAGAAGCGGTAATGGAGCTGTCAAACAAACGTTTCGGTTGCGTATGTGTTACCGATGGTGACCGACTCATGGGAATTATCACGGACGGCGACCTGGCGCGGAATCTGAGCCGCAACATGGCCGATATCGCGGTCGATGATATCATGACGAGGAATCCGAAAACCGTTACTCGTCAGACACTTGCGGGGGCTGCGGTGGCAATTCTCAACGAAAACAACATCAGCGCATTGATCGTTGTTGAAGACGATATTCCGGTTGGAATCGTTCATTTCCACGATCTGTTGCGGCTTGGTGCAGCCTGACAACGATCAGGCAGGCTCCACCGTCAATTTCATATCGGCCGCACCAGTCACCTTCACGCGCGTTCCTGCTTCAAGATCGGGGCCCGACACGCTCCAGGTCGTGTCACCGATCTTGACGCGCCCCTGACCGTTGACGATTGCTTCCTCCAGCGTCGCCGTCTTGCCGATCATCTGTGCGCTGCGCTTGTTGAGCAGCGGCTCATCGGACACCTCACCGCGCCTGGTCAGCGCCCGTCCGGCGAAGGCCGAGACAAGTGCAAGTGCCAGAAACACAAGAACCTGCATTTGCCAGGTCCACATTGCGGCGTCCCAGAGTGCAAGGGACAGAGCACCGACGATAACCGCGGCAATTCCGATCCAGATCAGGAAGAAGCCGGGTACAAGAACCTCGGCGCCGAGCAATATGAGGCCCAGGACCATCCAGTTCCAAGGTCCCAGTTCGGTGGTGAGTTGCTCAATCATGACAACAGTCCTCCCCGCTCTAGAGCGTATCCGGTTTAAATGGAATCGGTTGAACGCAGGTAATTTGTGATCTGGCAAGGCGCGGAAGCCGACGCGGTGCGAGCACCGTTAGGCTTTCGCAACGCAGTCCAGAGCGCAAAGAACCAAGTTGAAACGGTTGCGGATTGTTCATGACTTTCAACTGCTTGAAGTTTACCTTGCTTGGCGGTCTTTTCCGTTTCAACGGTGTCGAAATCCTCGCACGATGTTCACATCGCGCTGCGGTGTTCTCCTTGTTGAAACGAAAAATCCTTGCCATCAAACCGCTCCCATTTAAGCCGGATACGCTCTACGAGCCTTCCGGTTGTACGGTTGGCGGCCGGTTTGACTGTGCCCTGCCGGAGATTGCCCCACCGCTGCCGCCGTCACCAAAGACCTCCTTGGCGATTGCACCGATGCCACCCAGCGAACCGATCAGCGAAGAGGCTTCCATCGGCATCAAGACGATCTTCTGGTTCGGCGCGCTGCCAATGGTTGACAGTGCTTCGGTGTATTTCTGGGCGACGAAGTAATTGACCGCCTGGACATCGCCTGACGCAATCGCGTCCGACACCATCACGGTGGCCTTGGCCTCTGCCTCTGCGAGCCGTTCACGCGCTTCGGCGTCGAGGAATGCAGCCTCCTTGCGGCCTTCAGCCTCAAGCACCTGTGCCCGTTTCAGGCCTTCGGCTTCGAGGATTTCAGCGCGCTTTTCACGCTCGGCCTTCATCTGACGGGCCATGGAATCGACCAGATCCTTCGGCGGATTGATGTCCTTGATTTCGACGCGCGTCATCTTGATGCCCCAGGGATTTGCCGCCTCGTCGACAACCTGCAAAAGGCGCTCATTGATCGCATCGCGATTGGACAGCAACTCGTCGAGATCCATCGAACCCATCACGGTACGGATGTTGGTCATGGTTAAGTTGAGAATTGCGTTTTGAAGTCCTGAAACCTGGTAGGCGGCCTGCGCCGCGTTCAACACCTGAAAAAAAGCAACCCCATCAACGGCTACCGTCGCATTATCCTTGGTAATGACCTCTTGCGTTGGGACGTCAAGAACCTGCTCCATCATGTTCATCTTGTGGCCAATGCGGTCGATGAACGGCACGATGATGTTGAGGCCAGGTTCCAGGGTGCGGGTGTAGCGCCCAAATCGTTCGACAGTATAGTTGTATCCTTGAGAGACTGTCCTGACGCCGGTCAGCAGCAGAAGCAGAACAAGAAGAACCAGAACAACTACAACGATATCAAATCCCGAAAAAGTCATTCCATTCTCCTTTGTTTATATTTCAATTGCAGCCCGCATAGCCGATGCAGCCCCACTACTTCTTTACATATAGGTATTTGGACTGTCAGTTACAAATTTTGCCTGTCAGGAAACGCGGCACTCTTGGGGCTGAAATGCGAATCGGTTGGTGTTGTAACTGTCGTTTTGATCATCACTGAACACCGTGTTCAACCACTGAAACGGGCATGTTGTTGACGAGCCCGGTCCAAGGTGTTCACAAAATGGAAGAACTTCCATGTTTATAGGACGTTAACCAAATTTGCCGGATTGACGATCAATCCACAGACTTGCCTTTGTCTGACCTCATTTCAGCTTCAATAAGCGCCAATTAACTATTAGGATCGATAGTCGGTTGCATAATTGTAGCATTCGGGACAATCGATCCGGTGGGGATCAAGGGACAGCCGACAAGGCCTTCACATTGACCAAACGGGTAACCAACGCAAGCGAGTGGCGGACGGGCTTGTCTGCATGGCGCAGGATTGTGGCCTGCGGACTGCTGGCGATATTTGCCACTTTGGCCCTGGCGACGGCGGCCAGTGCTGAGACGCGGACGCTGAAGCTGTTTTTCGTCCACACCCGGGAAAAGGCCGAAATCACCTACAAGAAGAATGGCCGCTACCTGAAAGGCGGCCTGAACCAGATCAACCGTTTTCTGCGGGACTGGCGGCGCAATGAGCCGACAAAAATGGATCCCCGCCTGCTTGACCTGATCTGGGAGGTCTACAAAAAATCCGGTTCGCGGAAACACATACACGTCATCTCGGCGTACCGGTCGCCTGCAACCAATGCCATGCTCAGAAAGCGTGGGCGCGGTGTTGCCAAGAAAAGCCAGCACACGCTCGGCAAGGCGATGGATTTCTACATTCCGGATGTGAAGCTGTCGAAACTTCGGCGCATCGGTTTGCAAATGCAGAACGGAGGTGTCGGCTACTATCCCCGCTCAGGTTCGCCATTCGTACACATGGATGTCGGCAGCGTTCGCCACTGGCCGCGCATGAGCCGCAGGGAACTGGTCGCCGTGTTTCCGAACGGCAAGACCCTGCATGTTCCAAAGGACGGCAAGCCGCTGCCCGGCTACAAGCAGGCATTGGCATCCTACAACAAGCGACGCAAATCCGGCGGTGGTGTTGTCATAGCCAGCGCCGAATCCAGAACGCCGGGAAGAAATGAGCGCAACGAACGCAATGACCGCGACCGTCGTGGTGGAAATTTCCTTACTGCGTTCTTCAGTGGCGGCCAGGACAACGAAGAAGATCGCGTGCAGGCGGCAACAGAGCCGAAGCGCGTGAAAACCATTCCCGCACCGGCGCCGCTCGAACAGCAACCAAAGACGCCGGAGATGATCATTGCGGCACTGCCAGCGCGTGACGTGCCGTTGCCTCTGTTTGCGCCGCGGCCAAAGGTCGAGGTAGGCAATCCGGCTGATGTGGCTGAAGAGGTTCCGGTCGAAGCCGAGGCAGAGACGGTAGAGGTAGCTTTGGCAATTCCAAGACCTACTCCGCGCCCACAGGTGCCAACTGAAGACAGGTTCAATGCCCGGCTGGCCGTTGCCGAGGATGCGGATATCAGCACGGGCACGGTTATCGCTTCAGCGGGCAAGAGCGGCATTGACGATGCTCTGGCGATCATGCGCGGCATCCAACCGGATACAGGCAAGAGTGACCGGGTCATTGCCGTGCCGCTGCCAGAAAAAGGTCCGCGGCTCGAACCCAAAAATCCGATTGTGCTTGCGGCACTTCCAAACGAACGCTCGGTGCTTGATGCGGAGCCAACGCGGTATGCTGTTCCAACACCGCGCGAAAAGGACGTTGTCGAGACGAAAGAAGAGCCGCCGCAGGTGGTGATTTCCGGTGAGGCCGCAGCTGCCTCACCGCGTGAATTCATCCTGGCGAGTATTGAGCCGATCGATCCGCTCGAAGCTCTGAAAACCGGTGTTCGCACCACCGGCAAATCGAACAAGCCCGATGCGGGTGACAAGAAGGCCAAGCGTCAGGTGATGATCGTACCGCTGCCGGCAAATCTCTCCCGGCACACACTTTCGAAGACCCATATTGCTCGAGCCAGAGGGCGTTCAAAAGCCCCGTCATTCATTTTTGATCTGGTGGGAACATCACCGAGTGAAGTCTACACGAGCGGCTTCAGCAGGACTGCACGAATTGCCAATCCCTACCGGTTTACCGGCAAGGCGGTTGAATTCCTGTCAGTCGCCAAATTTAACTGAATTCCGGGCAATCAGCCCGTTTTGATGCTTGCTGCTTCGGCGGCGAGCGCTTCGATCTTGTCCCACGCGCCGGCCTTTACGAGATCCGGTGGTGTGATCCATGTACCGCCGACACAGACCACATTGGGAAGATTGAGATAATCGGCCGCATTGGAGGGTGTAATTCCTCCCGTCGGACAGAATCGGATGCCGGAAAGGGGTGAAGCAAGTGCGCTGAGAAACGCCACGCCGCCCGATTGCTCCGCGGGAAAGAATTTCAGAACCGAGTAGCCTTCCTCATAGATCGACATGATCTCGCTGGGAGTCACCGCTCCAGGCAGCATCGGAACTTCGCTCGATCGTGCCGCATCGAGCAGTTCCTGTGTCGTTCCCGGGCTGACGATGAACTTCGAACCGGCACTGTCGGCCTTTTCATATTGCCTTTGTGTCAAGATCGTACCCGCACCGACAATGGCGCCTTCCACCTCCTCGGCGACCAGCCGGATCGCGTCCAGCGCGTCCGGCGTACGAAGAGTGATCTCGATTGCCGGAAGTCCACCCGCGACGAGCGCTTTTGCCAGTGGTACAGCATCTGCAAGCCGGTCAATTTTCAGCACCGGGATCACTGGTTGTGATTCCAGTATTGCCAGCAGCGCATCTTTCTTTTGGGCCATGTCTGGTTCCGTATTTCGACTTTGACCGGTGCGGGTCAGAGCGTTTCCACCGAATATTGAATCGTTTGACCGCCGGTAATCTGTTCGCTGGCTAGGCGCGTTCGGCGACGTGGTGCGAGCACCACGAGACCGGGCGCAACGCCACCAGCGGGCAGAGAAGCAAGGTCAAATGATTGCGGTTTCCAGTTCAAAGTCAACCAGTTGCGTACGACAGCTTTGGAGTCTTTTTCGTTTCTGCCGCGTCGAAATCCTCGCCCGATGCTTCGGCATCGCGCTGCGGTATTCTCCTTGCATAAACAAAAAATCCATCCAATCAAACCGCTCCAATATTCGGTGGAAACGCTCTAACAGGCTGGGCGGCTGCTGTCCACTTGGACCAATCGCCTCATCGCTTGCCCAGCAATCCCGCCAACGCACTTGTCAGCCATTGCCACAGCGAATGTCCGCCCCGGGAGAACGGCAAGCCCTGGCCCAAAGCGTCAAGCGTGGTTTGGCCGGCCGTGCCGGTCGCTTCGATTTTGTTGCCGCGTTGGAATTTCTTCAATGCGGTTTCGGTCGCGGGTCCAAAATCTCCATCGATTTTCAATGCATAGCCGACCGCCGAAAGTTGTCGCTGCAAATCGGCAACGGCTTGCCCCTTCGCTCCGCGTTGCAGAACCTTGTGGTCAGAGAAAGTGTCACCCGTTTCGAACTGCATCCCGGCGTAGCGCTGATAGGCAGCAGTAATTTTTGTGTCATAGCGGTATTTTCTGTAGCCGGGGCCATTGTACCCGCGTGCGAATTCGGCCCAGTTTTGAACGCGGATTGCCTTTTCAAGACCTGCTTTGCGGATGTAACGCACCATCAGGCTCACCTGACCGGACAAACCGCATCGGGCTTCCTCCACCAGGTCATCGACGGATCCGTATCCCAGCCAGGCCCAATGGGCGCCCATGACCTGCCCGAGACCCCAGGAAACGGATTCACGCGCAGCACGCCGGTCAATTGCCTCAGCCCGGCGCAGCAATGCCCAGCGGCCAGCCTGGGTTCGCGGATTTGCAATGGCCCCGGCTTTTGGTGAAGCAAGCTTCTCGCGCCTGGCCCTCATGCGCTTGTTGCCGGAAAGGCGGCGGTCGAAATAGTGGCCTTCAAACCGGATCAACGGTTCCTGCCTACCGCCCACACGGGCGAAGACCTTGCCGCCGCTTTCGACGTGGCAAATGGCCAGCAGGGCGGCGGGCTCCAGAGCGTATTCCCGGGCGATTTTCGTGATTGTCCTGATCGATTCCGGAGATTTCATTTGTGCTTCCACTGCTGTTCGACGATGCAGGATTTTGCCACCAAATCTGCCGGCGTGGACAAATCATGCATGTGGCTGGTCTTACAAGTCCGCGGCCTGCTTTGGTATGCTATTGAAAATCAAAGAAGAAAATCCGCCCATTGATCGGTGGCCGGTCAGGCGATAGGCACTCGCGTGATGCAATTATCCACGTCCAAAACTTTTTGCAGTGTTGTCGCGCTATACCGCTTCTTCCCTGTCGGCGATCCTGACGGGTTGCGCGCTGCGTTGATGGAGCTGTGCAGCCAACAAGGGATCAAAGGAACGCTCATTCTTGCGGAAGAAGGCATCAACGGCACCGTTGCCGGCACAAAGCAGGCAATTGATGCACTCGTTGCCTGTCTTGAGCGACTTGAAGGTTTTTCCGGCGCCGAGATCAAATATTCAACCGCAGAAGAGATGCCATTCCGACGGCTGAAGATCAGGATCAAGAAAGAGATCGTGACGATGGGCGTGCCGGCTGTTGATCCGTCGAAGGATCGCGGAAACTATGTCGATGCCCAGGCATGGAACAATCTCATATCCGACCCGGATACAGTGCTCATCGATACGAGAAATGACTATGAGACGGCGATTGGAACATTTGAGGGCGCCGTTGATCCGCACACGGCTACCTTCAAAGAATTTCCGGCTTGGGTCGAGGAGAACCGGGCACTGCTCGAAGGCCGCAAGGTCGCCATGTTCTGCACCGGAGGTATCCGCTGCGAGAAGGCTACCGCCTATGTCAAATCGCTTGGCATCGAGGATGTATTCCACCTCAAGGGTGGTATCCTGAAATATCTGGAGGATGTGGATGCTGGCGACAGCCGCTGGCATGGCGAGTGTTTCGTGTTCGACGAGCGGGTCGCTGTCGGACACGGACTTGTCGAAGGCGATCTGACCCTGTGCCGCGCCTGCCGGCATCCGCTGACGCCTGAGGAGCGGAAATCTCCGGAGTTTGTCGAGGGTGTTTCCTGCCCACGCTGCCATGACAAGCGCAGTGATGCAGACCGGGAACGCTATGCGCAGCGGCAACGCCAGGTCGAGCGGGCGCTGGCGCGGGGCGAGGCCCATCCGATCGGCCGTATTCAGCCAAAACGGTCTGCCGGTTAGACTAGCCGGAGTAAATTTCCGCCAGACTTCTTTTGTTATCTTTCTGCCATTGTAATTCGGTACTGGCACAACTACGTCCGAAACGACGAAATCCTGTGTATGAGCCATTCATACCAGGTTGCAGAACAGAATTCCCCAAGGGAGAGGCCACGATGATTGATGCGAAAAAACTGCTCGATGAGCTTTTGGGCTCGCGGGTTCCCGGCACTGAGTCGACGGTGCGTGAAACCGCCGGCAAAGCCGGTCAGATGGCCAAGGATAATCCGTTGGCAACCGGCGCAATTGCCCTGGCATTGCTTGGCACGGGGCCGGGCCGGGCGATTACCGGTTCTGCACTGAAAATCGGCGGCCTGGCAGCTGTGGCAGGTCTCGCCTACAAGGCCTACCAGAACTATCAGCAGGGTAATTCTCCATCCGGTGACGGCGAGGTTCTCGACGGCGAAGTTCTGCCTCCGCCGGAAGACACCAGTTTTCACCCTTCACATGCGCCGCAGGGCGAATCCGAGTTTGCGCTTACCTTGATACGCGGCATGGTCGCGGCCGCTCACGCCGACGGGCATGTCGACGCCGAAGAGCGTGGCAGAATTGCCGACCGGATCATGCTGAGTGGGCTTGACGACGAAACCGGCTCGTTTTTGAGAAACGAACTGCAAAACCCGATCGATATCGGCGATCTGGCCGCAGCTGCGCAAACCGATGCGCAGCGCGTGGAGCTTTATACGGCATCCAGACTGGCGGTTGACGCCGACAACCGGGCTGAGCGTGGCTATCTCAACATGCTCGCCGGCAGGCTCAAACTGCCCGACGCGCTTGTCGAACACATCGAAGCAACGGTCGCATCGGCAAACAGATAGCCTGAAGCCCTACATACAGACCCTAGTCTGAGCCGCATTCGCCTTCGTGCAACACATCGACGCCGTGGGTGCTTGCGGTGCATTGATTGCCGTAGGTATTGCCGTCGCAGCCACATACCGGACGGTAGTCCCTGGTACAGAAATCAGGTTTCGGCCTGCAGGTGCCGAGGAAATCCCCGGCCCCGCAAATTGCGCCGTCCGGATATTCGCACCATTGGTCTTCAGCGCATTCTATTCCCGCAACACCGCCGCAGACCGGCACATTGACGGTCTGGCCGTCGATCGTGAGCTGCGCGGCGGACGCAAACACTGTCATTATGGCGAAGGTTATCGGCGTCAGGAACGTCAGGAGCGGTCGCATGAGAGGATTGTATCACCGTGCGACGAGATGAGGAATGCTGCCGGCAGGCGTTGGCGCCCGGGTAATCATCGAGCGGCAAAAACAAACGGCGCCCCAGGGGAGGCGCCGTCGTCATGTTTTGGAGGTCAGATATCGGGTCAGGCGGCTTTCGCCTCGATCTGCTTGCCGCGCTTGGCCTTCGATGCGCTGATCGCGATGCGGCGCGGTTTCAGCTCCTCGGGCACTTCGCGGACAAGGTCGATGTGAAGCAGGCCGTTTTTCAGCTCGGCACCGCTGACCTCAACGTGATCGGCCAGCTGGAAGCGGCGTTCGAACGTACGGCCGGCAATACCGCGATACAGAAGCTCGGCGCCTTCGCCGTCCTTCTGATCGGCTTTCTCGCCCTTGACCGTCAACACATTGCGGTGGGCCTCGAGCTCAAGCTCGTCTTCACCGAAGCCGGCAACGGCCATGGTGATTCGATAGGCGTCTTCACCGGTTCTTTCAATGTTGTAAGGGGGATAGCTCTGTGCGCTGTCGGGCTGACCCATCGAGTCAAGCATCGAAAACAGGCGGTCAAAGCCGACGGTCGAGCGGTAAAATGGGGAAAAATCAACGTGACGCATTTTCATGTTCTCCTGTTGAGCAACGTCTGTTTGCGTAGTCCGGCGTTCGGCTCCTCACTGGACCCCGATTGCCGGTGCGGCCCCGTCATAGGCGGCCACAACAAATAGATAGGAATTGGAAAATCGCGGTTCAAGGGATGGATTTGTCCGAAATTCAACCGTTGCGCATGAAGGCAAGCTTCACTGTCGAAGCGGCCACAAGAGAAGCTTGTTCCTCGCGTTAAATATTGAGGAGGAAAACAGGTTGCGGCTTGCCGCTATCCCGGCTGTGTCAGTGCAGCAAACGCAGTTCGCCGCTGCTCGGCCCAAGACCCGCAGGAACCGGCACGTCGGTTGACTCATAGTTCGTGTTCAACACGACATTGGGTTTGCGCATCAGCTGGATGCTGCGGGCAACGATGGCCGTGTAGGCAGAGGCATCGGCCACCTTGGAATTGGTATCGACGATGAAATTGCCGTTTGGAAGATAGATGGTTCCAAGCAGTACGGAGGCGTTTTTGCTGCGCAGCACGAAATCAGCGCTGGCGGAGGATCGATCCTGGAAAAAGATCAGGCCAGCCATCGATCCGGATTTGGCTGCTTCCAGGTCGACGGTTGAACCACTCTCCAGCAGGAATGTTGACCCGGTTCCGGTGAAGTATAATCCGACACCGCGGCCAAAAAGCGTGGCGTTCGCAGACAATGTTAGTGGACCATCCTTGATGACATAGATGCCGGGATCAAGTGTGACCTGGGCTCCCGACTTGATGGTCAGACCATCGCAGTAAACGCCGGGTGAAAGGCGTTGCATGACCCCTTCGTCCTTCAACTGCAGGGCCGAAGCCTTGCACGTGGTCGAACTGAAGGATGGCGGTGTGCGCAGTTTCAGCGGATCTTCCATCGGTGGGCAATCGGTGATTGGCAGCTTGTTGTAATTCTTTGCTGCGCCACCAAAACCACCGGCCGTACATGCCAGGTCGGCGACCATGGATGCTTTCTTTGTCGAGGACATGCCGTCTACTGCGTCAGAGTTTGAATACACGGCACAGCTGGGTGCGCTAAGCAGAGCGTCATCATTCAGGCTGACAGTCTGTCATGCAGTCGGATTCAGACCGATGGCGCAGATGTTGGTTTTTCCTGCAGCCGTGGCGGTGGCGCTTTTTACGATCTGCGGCGAAGAAAAAAACGACGAGTAAAAATAGGGGTAGTGATCCTGCTTGATCGTCACCGTTACCTGCTTGTTCGTCTTGTCGACTTCCGTCTCGACTTCGTAGTAATTCTTGGAGGCGTGATGGGTCAGGTAGTTGGACTTGACCACGTGCTCGGAAATCGCCTTGGCGGTTTTTTCGTCCCAGCCTTTCAGCGAAGCCTCACGAACTGCGGCCAGCGCTGCGGCGTCGACCGAGTTCTGAATTGCCGATTTTTGCGAGTGGACCAGGAACAGGTCCATACCACCGGCGGCGAGCCCCAGAAGAACGGGCGCAGCAAGGGCGAAAGAGACAGCGAAATTGCCCTCTCTGGATTTCAATGCTGAACGAATGAGTGCCGCCACCTTTGCCATTCCGGAATATTATCAAGCAGTTGCTAAAGTTGACTCAATCTGCTGCCTAAACTTTTTGTCTTGCAATTAACCAATCCCGCTTGACTGATCCCGGTTCGTTGCAACGCTGCATTGGTGAACGGTCGGCAACAACAACCGATCATTTTGTGGTTCCACGAAACTGAAATTATTGAGCAGGATTACCGCTTGGTAAAAACGCTGTCGCAAAACCAGCCGCGCAACGAAGGGAAAAATCTATGAAGCGGCGCGGATCGATTCATATTTGGCAAGCAGATCGCCGAATACCGATTTCGGCTCCGCCCTGCCAAAAAGGTATCCCTGTCCGATATCGACACCGCGGTCTTCGACCATCCGTAGCTGATCTTCGGTCTCGAT
>JBFOMG010000009.1:0-248225 GCA_040830725.1 Rhizobiaceae bacterium | reverse complement strand
CGGAGGGGACAGCTGCTTCGGATCCGCGGGACAACGAGAGTGCGGCCACACAACTGGCAGAAGCAGTTTCAGCCGACGCAGATCGGGCTGGTGAGACGTCCGCGGAAGCCGTAGCCGAAGAGGTTGCGGAAGAGTACTCCACGGAGGAAACCACAGCGGTCCCCGAAGACGAAGAGGTTCAGGCCTTCCGTGAAGAGCTCGGCGATGATGGTGAAGTTGAAGCGGCTGACGAAGCTGAAACAACATCGGAAGCCGTCGAATCTGAAAATCCGATGAGCGCTTTGAGTTTGGCAGACATCCAGGCTGAGGTGGCGAGCCAATCAGAATTGCTGGCGGAAGACATCGAAACAGAAGAAGAGCCTGAAGTTGCACCGCTCACCCGTGAGGAGGGAATCGGAGCTGAGCCGCTCGCCAGCGAAGTGGAAATAGAGGCCGAGCCGTTCACCAGCGAAGCCGACGCTGTATCGGAACCGATCATCCACGAAGAGGAAGTCGAAGTTGAGCCGGTTGTCGAAGATGTGGAGCCTGAGGAGGGAGCCGCAGATGAAGGCCAACCGGAAGAAGATGGCAGTGATACTGTCAGTGAGGATGCAGGCGATGAAAATAGCCTGTCTGCTTTGGCTGATGCGATTACCAGCGAAGCTTTGAACGACAAGGCAGAAGAAGATTTGGCGAGCTCGCAGGCTTCCGAGCTTCCGGCAACCGCTGATGAGGTCGCCGCGCAACACAGTGCCCCGATCGTCTCAGAACAGGTCGGCAAGCAGGTTGCGGCTGCGTTCGATGAATTGAACGAAGCCTTCTCGCAGCCGAATCCGGAGAATTTTGACCGGATCGCCGAGGCAATGATGCGGCCCATGTTGCAGGAATGGCTGGACAACAATTTGCCGGTTCTGGTCGAGCGGTTGGTTCGTGAGGAGATCGACCGGGTCGCTCGCGGTGCGTCGCGATAACTATCTGCTACCCGCTTGAATTACATGGATTCTAGTTTAGCGTATCCTGTTATTCGAAAAGGCGGAGAAAACGCATGCGCAAAGCATCATTGGTAATCGCAGCCGGTCTGGCCGGCGTTTTTGTTGCAACATCTGCAAATTCAATGTCGATGAGCTTCAGTTGGGGTCCGACAAAGAAGTGCTTTGATTCCAAATCACCACCCATAACGATCAGAAAAGTGCCTGAGGGCACCAAGAAGCTGCGGTTCAAGATGGTTGACCTGAACGCACCCAACTATCCCCACGGCGGTGGTACGGTGAAATGGAAGGGTAACGGCAAACTGCCCTATGGTGCATTCCGCTACAAAGGGCCATGCCCTCCAAGCCCGCATACCTACGAATTCACCGTCAAGGCGCTTGGATCCGGCAACAAGGTGCTTGCAACAGCGAAAGCAAAGCGTCGCTTCCCATAAGCGGTTTTTGCTGGCCAGGCAGGACTTTCGTCCGGGTTCGCCGCGCTGAGCAATTATCATCTTGTTGGAAGCGCTCAGCGGTTCATGAATAGTTGACTTGGCTGGCGCCTTCGTTTTTACACGGATGTGTCAGCGCAGTGACGCCTGTGACCAACGGAATTCCCATGCTTGATAAGAATTATGACGCGGCAAGCGTCGAACCGCGAATTGCTAAATTGTGGGCAGAAGAAGATGCATTTGCAGCAGGTGCGGGCGCGCCGGCGGATGCGGATCCCTATTGCATTGTCATTCCTCCACCCAATGTTACCGGCTCCCTGCACATGGGACATGCGCTGAACAACACGATTCAGGATATTCTGGCTCGCTATCAGCGCATGGGTGGAAGAAACGTGCTGTGGCAGCCCGGGATGGATCACGCCGGCATCGCAACCCAGATGGTCGTCGAAAGGTTGTTGGCCGACAATCAAGAGCCATCACGCAGCGAAATGGGACGTGAGTCATTTTTGAACCGCGTCTGGGAATGGAAAGAAGAATCCGGCGGTAAAATCTTCAACCAGCTCAAACGCCTCGGCGCTTCCTGTGATTGGTCGCGCGAGCGTTTCACGATGGATGAGGGACTGTCGCGGGCCGTTCTGGAAGTTTTCGTCCGCCTCTACAAGGAAGGGCTTATTTATCGCGGCAAACGGCTGGTCAATTGGGACCCGCATTTCGAAACAGCAATTTCCGACCTTGAAGTTGAGAATATCGAGGTCGACGGCCATATGTGGCACTTCAAATATCCGTTGCAGGATGGCGACAGCTACACCTACATCGAAAAAGACGAAGACGGTAACGTCGTTCTTGAAGAAAAACGCGATTACATTTCGATCGCAACCACACGCCCGGAAACAATGCTGGGCGATGGTGCCGTGGCCGTCCATCCGACAGATGAGCGCTATGCGCCAATTGTCGGCAAGCTGTGCGAGATTCCAGTTGGTCCAAAAGAACACAGACGGCTGATCCCCATCATTACCGACGACTACCCTGATCCTGAATTCGGTTCCGGTGCGGTGAAGATTACCGGTGCTCACGACTTCAACGACTATCAGGTCGCCAAAAGGGGCAACATCCCGGCCTACCGGCTGATGGACGAAAAAGCAGCGATGCGCAGTGACGGGTCGCCCTATGCCAGTGAAGCCGCCAAGGCGATGGCGATCGTCAATTCCGGCGAAATGCCCAACGAGAACGACATCGACTCCATCAACCTAGTTCCCGATGAATATCGAGGTCTGGACAGATTCGAGGCACGCAAGCGGGTCATCGCCGACATCGACGCCGAAGGCCTGATGATCAAGGTGGAAGACAAGAAGGTCATGCAGCCTTTTGGCGACCGGTCAAAGGTTGTGATCGAACCGATGCTGACTGATCAGTGGTTTGTCGAGGCAAAAACACTGGCCGCACCGGCAATCGCAGCCGTTCGCGACGGCCGCACCAACTTTGTGCCAAAGTCATGGGAAAACACCTACTTCAATTGGATGGAAAACATCGAGCCCTGGTGTATTTCACGCCAATTGTGGTGGGGCCATCAAATTCCGGCATGGTATGGTCCAGATGGACACGTCTTCGTCGAAAAGACCGAAGAAGCTGCGCTCGACGCGGCAGTCGAATATTATCTGGCGTTGGAAGGTCCCTGGAAGGCCTGGGTTCAGGACAAGCTCGATAATTTCAAACCCGGTGAAATACTTGTCCGCGACGAAGACGTTCTGGATACCTGGTTTTCATCGGCGCTTTGGCCGTTCTCAACCCTTGGCTGGCCGGAGCAGACCAAAGAACTGAAAACCTATTACCAAACCGACGTTCTGGTCACCGGTTTTGATATCATCTTCTTCTGGGTTGCCCGCATGATGATGATGGGCATCCAGTTCATGGACGAGGAGCCGTTTCACACCGTCTATGTACACGCCCTGGTTCGCGACAAACACGGCCAGAAGATGTCCAAATCAAAGGGCAATGTCATCGATCCCCTTGAATTGATTGACGAATATGGAGCAGACGCACTTCGGTTCACATTGGCGATTATGGCCGCGCAGGGTAGGGACGTTAAACTCGATCCGAGTCGTGTCGCCGGATATCGCAATTTCGGCACCAAGCTCTGGAACGCAACCCGTTTCGCGGAGATGAATGGCGTTGCACGCGATCCAGATTTCCGTCCCGGGGACGCCAAGCTTCAAATCAACCGTTGGATCCTCACAGAACTGACCAAGGCAGCGCGAGAGATTACTGAAGGGATCGAGGCGTTCCGCTTCAATGAGGCCGCCAGCGCGAGCTACCGTTTCGTGTGGAACCTGTTCTGCGACTGGTATCTTGAGCTTCTGAAGCCAGTATTCAACGGCGATGACGAGGACGCAAAATCCGAAGCTCAGGCCTGTGCGGCGTATGTTCTCGACGAAATCTACAAGCTCCTGCATCCGTTGATGCCGTTCATGACGGAGGAATTATGGACGAGGACAGCTGGCGAACGAGGACGTGAAAAACTGCTGTGCCACGCAAACTGGCCAAGTCCGGAGTTCGAGGATGCCGAAGCGGCTCAGGAGATCAACTGGCTGGTCGATCTTGTCTCTGGTCTAAGATCGGTACGCGCCGAGATGAACGTTCCGCCGTCAGCACAGTCGCCTTTGATCGTCGTGGGCGCAAATCGCGAGACTTGCGACCGCCTGCTTCGGCATGATCCTGCGATCAAGCGGCTGGCGCGGGCCACGGATATCGTTCTGGAACCTGAAGCTCCCAAAGGATCGGCACAGTTTGTTATTGGCGAGGCGACGGCTTGTTTGCCGCTGGGTGACCTTATTGACATCGGCGCCGAGAAGGCACGACTGGCAAAATCGGCCGCAAAGGTCGACGGTGAACTAGATAAAATCTCCAAAAAGCTTGCCAACGAGAAATTCGTTGCCAATGCGCGACCGGAGATCGTCGCCGGCGAGCGTGAAAAATTGACGGCGCTGGAAGAGCAATCTGAGAAACTCGCGGCAGCATTGGCGCGATTAAATGAAACGGGCTGACATCCAATTGCTGACCGGTCGTGGTGTTAACGGTGAGGAACATAGGCGATTGCAAGCATTGGCTGCTGCGGCTAAGTTTCCGCGACGATCCTTCTGACACAGAAGGGATTGCAAGAATCCGCTTACGCGGGGATCCATTGGGACAAAACAGGGAGTTACAAATGAAAAAGATCATTATTGCTGCAATGGCTGCGACCATGCTGTCATCCGCAGCCTATGCGCAGGATGCCGTCAAGGTCGGCATTTTGCTTGGCTTTACCGGCCCGATTGAATCGTTGACGCCACCGATGGCGGCATCTGCCGAGCTTGCACTGAAGGAAGCTTCAGACAGCGGCGCATTTCTTGGTGGCAAGACCATCGAAGCAGTTCGCGGCGACAGCACATGTGTGGACGCAGCTGCCGCTACAGCTGCAGCCGAGCGTCTCGTCACATCGGACAACGTGACTGCGATCATGGGTGCAGATTGCTCAGGCGTGACAATTGCTGTCACTAACAACGTTGCTGTTCCGAACAATCTGGTGATGGTTTCGCCATCCGCCACCTCTCCGGCGCTGACCACGATTGACGACAAGGGCAATTTCTTCCGTGTTGTCCCGTCCGATGCGCGCCAGGGACAGGTGCTTTCGGGAATCATCAAGGGACAGGGTATCGACGAAGTCGCCGTCACTTACACCAACAACGACTACGGCAAAGGTCTCGCAGAATCTTTCGGCGATGCATATGCATCAGCCGGCGGCAAAGTGCTGATCTCGGCTGCACATGAAGACGGAAAGGCCGACTATTCGGCCGAGGTTGCCGCTCTTGCGGCGTCGGGCGCAAACACGTTGGTCGTCTTCGGTTATGTTGACCAAGGTGGCAAGGGTATCGTTCAGACCTCACTTGATACCGGCGCTTTCGACAGCTTCTACGGTTCTGACGGCATGGTCGGCGACTCTCTGATCGAAGCACTTGGTGATGGTGTCGAAGGCATGACCACAACCATTCCAGGTGGTGAATCCGAAGGCGCGGCCATCTTCCAGAAACTCGCCACCGACGCCGGCGCGCAGGCGACCGGACCGTTCATTGCAGAAGCTTATGATGCTGCTGCGATCATCGCGCTGTCGATGCAGGCGGTGGGTTCAGCTGACCGCGCTGCTCTGAAGTCCAAGGTTATGGACGTCGTCAACGCGCCGGGCGAAAAAATTCTCCCGGGTGAAATCGCCAAGGGTCTGAAGATTCTCGCCGATGGTGGCGACATCGATTATGTTGGCGCTACTAACGTGGAATTCAACGACGTTGGTGAGACGGACGGTTCCTACAAGGAGCAGATGATCAAAGGCGGCAAATACGAGTTGGTCAAGATCCACTAATCCTGATCTGAATTCCTTATTTGCGAAACCGGCCGTTCTTCTGAGCGGCCGGTTTTTCGTGGAATAGGGCCAATCACCTAGCCACTCCTGATTGACCGGTTGTGATTGTGGAATTGAACCCGCACGGGTGGAATATGCGTATTTGAGTGTGTCGACACGATTACGATTGTGACCAAATCGCAACACTTTTTGAAGAAGCTTTGCGCTATAGCTGGATGGCGGAAAATTGCCCATTTCCCGCCACAAACCCGGCGCACGCGAATAGTGTTCAAACGCCGGGGCAGATAGTCGATTCATTTTTTAGCCGCTAAGCCGGTTTCAGGAATAAATATGGACGCCAAAACATTTTCAAAAGACCGGTTGCCCAGCCGCTATGTCACCCAAGGGCCGGCGCGGGCGCCGCACCGCTCGTACCTCTATGCGATGGGCCTTTCGGCCGACGAGATCAACCAGCCACTGGTAGGCGTTGCCAGCTGTTGGAATGAGGCCGCGCCGTGCAACATCTCGCTGATGCGTCAGGCGCAGGTCGTGAAGAAGGGTGTGGCAGCCGCAAACGGCACACCGCGTGAATTCTGTACCATCACCGTCACGGACGGCATCGCCATGGGTCACCAAGGCATGAAGTCGTCGCTGGTGAGCCGCGACGTTATTGCTGATTCAGTTGAGTTGACGATGCGCGGTCATTGCTACGACGCATTGGTCGGTCTTGCCGGATGTGACAAATCACTTCCAGGCATGATGATGGCAATGGTCCGTCTCAACGTGCCGTCGGTGTTCATTTATGGCGGATCAATCCTTCCGGGTACCTATCGCGGCCGGCAGATTACAGTCCAGGATGTCTTTGAAGCCGTAGGGCAACATTCGGTCGGTACCATCTCCGATGAGGATTTGACCGAAATCGAGCAAGCCGCGTGTCCATCCGCCGGCTCATGCGGAGCACAATTTACCGCCAACACCATGGCGACGGTCGCGGAGGCAATCGGCCTGGCGCTTCCCTATTCCTGTGGTGCACCGGCACCCTATGAAATGCGGGACAGGTTCAATTTCGCTTCCGGCGAAAAGGTGATGGAGCTGATTGCCAAGAATATTCGCCCGCGTGACATCGTGACCCGTAAAGCGCTCGAGAATGCCGCGGCGGTGGTCGCAGCTTCCGGAGGCTCCACCAATGGCGCGCTGCATCTTCCTGCCATCGCTCATGAGTGCGGAATTGAATTTGACCTTTTCGACGTTGCTGAAATCTTCAAGAAGACTCCGTATATCGCCGACCTGAAACCGGGCGGCAAATACGTTGCCAAGGACATGTTCGAGGCAGGCGGTATCCCGCTTTTGATGAAAACCCTACTTGATCACGGGTTCCTTCATGGCGACTGCCTGACAGTGACCGGACGCACTGTGGCCGAAAACATGGAGAAGGTTGCCTGGAATCCAGAACAGGATGTTGTCCGACCGGCCGATGATCCGATAACCGTGACCGGAGGGGTTGTCGGCCTGAAGGGCAACCTCGCTGCCGAAGGTGCAATCGTCAAAGTCGCAGGCATGTCGAAGCTGAAATTCTCAGGACCGGCACGTTGTTTCGACTCGGAAGAAGAATGCTTCGAGGCGGTCAATTCGCGCCAATACAAGGAAGGCGAGGTGTTGGTCATCCGCTATGAGGGGCCGAAAGGCGGCCCGGGCATGCGCGAGATGTTGGCAACGACCGCTGCGATCTACGGTCAGGGTATGGGCGACAAGGTTGCGTTGATTACGGACGGCCGGTTCTCCGGCGCCACGCGCGGCTTCTGCATCGGCCATGTAGGGCCGGAAGCTGCAGTTGGCGGTGCAATCGGTCTTTTGAAAGATGGTGATGTCATTACTATTGACGCCGTTGAAGGCACTTTGGACGTCGACCTGAGCGACGAAGAACTTGAAGCACGCCGCAAAGACTGGAAACCGCGCGAGACGGATTACCAGTCCGGCGTGATTTGGAAATACGCCCAGACCGTCGGTCCGGCACGAGACGGAGCGGTCACGCATCCTGGCGGGGCAAAAGAAACACATTGTTACGCGGACATTTGAGTTGAGCAGAGCCGTTTCCATAGCAGCAGCTGCTGCGGTTTTTCTGACCGGGCTTACCGCCCAGGCGCAGACATTTGACCGCGAGAATGCCGAAACCAGGAATGACAGCCCGTGGGCGGTGTTCCGTTTCGGTTTCTCAGCCTATAAAAAAGGCAAGAAACGGGAAGCTGTTGAGGCGTATCGTTACGCTTCGGAGCAGGGCCAGCTTGGAGCGACCTGGAAGCTTGGCCGCATGTACGCTGAAGGTGACGGGGTTGAACGCAACGACTTGGAAGCGTTCAAGTTTTTCCTCAACATTGCACGCCGTGACGTTGAGCCGGGAAGCCCCGATGCGCCTTATTTTTCAGATGCGCTCGTCGCGATTGCCGGCTATCTGAAAAAAGGCATTCCAGGCACCACGGTAGAGGCCAATCCGGTGGCCTCACGCGAGTATTACATGCGCGCGGCTGCAAGCTACCGCAATCCGGTAGCGCAATATGAAATGGGCAAGATGTTTCTCGCTGGCGATGGCGTCGGTCGCAATGTCAAACAAGCCGGACGCTGGTTGCAGCTGGCGACTGAGAAAGGCCATGCCGGCGCACAGGCTCTGCTGGGCGATCTTCTATACAAGAGTGGCAAGGCAGTTCAGGGACTTGCGCATTTGACTGCGGCACTCGAACGCGCCTCGTCTGTCGACAAGCTTTGGATCAGGAGCATACAGGAAGAAGCGTTTTCGCTTGCCAACGAAAGCGACCGGCGCACAGCCATGGCGTTGTCTCAAAGCATCCTGGAAAACTCTGATCGCTAATCATAGCTCGCGCTGCTAAGCCCCGGCGTCCACTGCTTTCCGGAGGCGCACACCGGTAATCTTGTAGCCGCCATCGTCCTGCAGTCGCAATGTGTAGATTGCTTCATAGCGAATGCCGTCGGGACCGGTGGTAAACACCTGTTGCATGATCTGGCGATCGTCGATTTCGGCAGATTTGCCAAAGGTGTAGGATTGCGGCTTCCACACTGGTTTGTAACCGCGCCGTACCATATCCATGAACTGGTCTACGGTTGGGAAAATCTGTTTGATTGACGGTGCTGCGTGGGAATATGCGGCGGCATTGTTATCCGACAGGAACGCCTTTATTTGGCTATCGATAACTGTCTGAGCTGCCTTGACCTCCGCTTCCCCGGCGATGGATGCTGGAACGTGAGCAAAGAATGCAAGAACAGCGCCGGCAAGAAGCGATGTCACAGATCTGTTTGTCATCCGAAAATCCTCCGACAATGAGCATACGCCCATATCGCCGGAATGGATCACAAATTTCGGTACCAGCGCTTCACCGCGAGAGCTTGGTCGTCAGATCATCAAGCATTTCCAGCAAAAGCTTGACCTTGTCCTCTCCGTACCGCTGTTCAAGATCTGCGTAGATTTCACGGCTCTCTGGCGCAACCTCGTGAATAAGGTCTTCCCCTCCCTTGGAAATCTGAACCAGAACACGGCGGCCGTCACCACGATCGCGGATGACGGATATCATTTGACGCTCGCTCAGCATCTTCAGTATCCGCGTCAGGCTAGGTGGCAATATCGACGCCCTGAATGCCAGGTTGCTGGCATCAAGCGGTTCGCCAAACTCGCTCAAAACCCGCAGAACCCGCCATTGCTGTTCAGTGATGCCATGACGGGCCAGCACCGGCCGAAATCCGGCCATCACGGCCTCACGGGCCCTCAACAGGGCGATCGGCAGCGACTTCCTCGTATCCGCAGGGATGTCAGCCTGATGATTTGTACCGTTCGTTGTCTTCAATCTGCTTCCGCCTCGACCGGGTTCGACAATTTGCCGACACCCTCGACTTCAACCTCGACCACATCTCCCGGTCTCAGCCACTTGGGTGGATTGAATCGCGCCCCGGCTCCGGTCGGTGTTCCGGTCGCTATCATATCGCCCGGAACAAGTTTGGTGAACGTTGAGATATATTCGACAATTTTAACAAACGGAAATGCCATCGATGCGGTTGTATCCTGCTGGCGCCGCTCACCATTGACCTTGGTCGATATCTGCAGGTTTTCAACATTCAATTTGGACATATCTGTCTCGATCCAGGGGCCGAAACTGCCAGAACCCTCAAAGTTTTTCCCTTGGGTCACGTTGAATTTTCCGTGCCGAATCCAGTCCCTCACTGAACCCTCATTCATGATCGTCAGGCCGGCGACATGATCCATTGCCTGTTTCGGCGCAATACGGCGTCCCGCCTTTCCTATGACCAGCACGATCTCACCTTCATAGTCGAGCTGCTCTGATTCCAAAGGGATGATCAGCGGTTTTCCGGGCGGAGAAAACGAACTGGCCCCCCGCATGAAAAGTGAGGGATATCTCGGAGCATCCGAACCGTCATTGTATTCCTCATTGCGGTTCATGTAGTTGACGCCGACACAGAATATCCGGTTTGGATCGGGCAGGGGCAATCCAAGTTCAATCTCGCCAAGTGCCTTGTCGGCCCGTCCGGTTGCCATGGCAGAAGCACGTGAAATTTCATCCAGTTCGAGTATTGATCGCACAGATGTCCAACCGCCGCGCATGGTCAGATCATAGACGCCGCTGCCACCGACAGCGCCAACCCGGCCATTATCGAATGTGCAAAGACGCATCAGATGAGCCCGGTTTTCGCAAGCACCCCATCAAGCCGCTTTTCGAGATCAGGAGTCGCGGGCATCAAGGGCAGGCGGTGTTCATTTTCCGGCATAATACCGAGCCGTTTCATCATGTATTTCATGGGAATCGGGTTGATATCATAAAAGACCGCCTTGTTTATCTCAAACAATTGCCGGTGTAGTGCACGCGCGCCGGAAAGGTCGTTGTCCCAGACCGCCCGGCACATGTCTGCCAAGGGTTTGGGACGCAAATTGCCGACGGCGTTCATCAATCCACATGCGCCTACCGCCATCATGGGAAAGGACAACTCCTCAAGACCGACAAAGACGCGTAGATCTCCATCTATTTCTTCGAAAAGATCCGACACGTATCCCAGATCGAGTGATGCGTGTTTCATGCCGACAAATGTCGGGCACGCATCATTGATCTGCCGAGCCGTATCAATCTTCACATCGACTGCTGCGCGGCCGGGAATGTGATAAATCATCCACGGCTTGTCATGGATTTCATTCAGGCGTCGATAGTACTCGACAATGCCGCGTTGCGGCGGACGGGAATAATAAGGTGTGACAATCAACAGGGCATCGACACCGGCTTTCGAAGCGGCGTGTCGTGTCAAAGCTTCTGTCTCGGCGAAACTTTGCGAGCCGGTCGCGACGACCACAGTCAGCTTTCCCACTGCAGCTTCGACGGCAACGTCGACAATGCGATTTCGCTCCTCGACAGTGAGAGATGAGGGTTCGGAAGTGGTGCCGTTGACGAGAACGCCGTGTGAACCCTCTTTGGCCTGGAACTCAACAAGGCCGGCATAGGCATCATAATCGACCTCGCCATTCTTGAATGGTGTCACCAATGGCGGGATCGACCCTTTGAGGAAATCCTTGTCGAGCGAGAGCATGTTCACCTCCGGGCTGCCAAATGGGTCAGGATTGACAATCGATGATTATTGATTAACATGTTAACAAGATTGATGCAATCATCGAGTTGATTTAGACGTGCCGCACCTGACGATCGAATACAGCCGCAATCTCGACGACAAAATGTCGATGGACGGGTTTTGCAAATCAATGCTGGAAGCAGCATTGGCGACAGGGTTGTTTGAAATCGGGGCTGTTCGGGTACGTGCCCACGCCTGCGACAACTACGCAATTTCCGACGGGCATCCTGACAACGCCTTTCTCGATATGTCACTACGTATCGGTATGGGGCGGGATCTTTCGGCAAAAAAGCAGGCTGGCGACGCCATTTTTGAAGCAGCGTGCGACCACCTGTCCAAACTGTTTGAAACTCCGCATTTCGCGCTGTCATTTGAAATTCGCGAAATCGACAAGGAACTGAGCTGGCGCAAAAACGCCATCCATCCGCGATTGCGGGGCCAATAACGGGATTATCGATGACCGCATTGGAAGATAATATTACCAAGGCTGCCACGTATTTGCAGCAGTTTCGCAGCGAAGGCGTGTTGAACCAAATCAACGGCGAAGCGGTTCCGGCAGCTTCTGGCGAGACGTTTGAGAGTATTTCGCCGATCGATCTTCAACCCATCGCAAAAGTTGCCAAGGGCACCGCAACAGACATCGACATGGCAGCCAAAGCTGCAAGAGCGGCGTTCGGTGCCTGGCGCGATATCAGCGGTACGGAACGAAAAAAGATCCTCCACGCAATTGCAGATGCGATCGTGTCACGAGCCGAGGAAATAGCGTTCATTGAATGTATGGACACTGGCCAGTCATTGCGTTTCATGTCGAAGGCAGCTTTGCGAGGTGCGGAGAATTTCCGGTTTTTTGCCGACCGGGCGCCCGATGCGCGAGACGGCAAAACGCTACAGACGACCGGTCAGGTCAATATGACAACGCGGGTACCGATAGGCCCAGTCGGCATCATCACTCCGTGGAACACGCCTTTCATGCTTTCGACGTGGAAGATCGCGCCGGCTTTGGCCGCCGGTTGCACGATCGTTCACAAGCCGGCGGAATTCTCCCCGCTCACTGCACGATTGCTGGTTGAGATCGCTGAAGAAGCCGGCCTGCCGAAGGGCGTCTGGAACCTGGTCAACGGGCTTGGCGAGGATGCCGGCAAAGCGTTGACCGAGCATCCCGATATCAAGGCGCTCGGCTTTGTTGGCGAGAGCCGCACCGGATCGATGATCATGAAACAGGGTGCGGACACGCTCAAACGCGCTCATTTTGAGCTTGGTGGTAAAAACCCGGTGATCGTGTTTGCCGACGCCGACCTGGAACGCGCCGCGGACGCAGCTGTGTTCATGATCTACTCGCTGAACGGTGAACGATGCACCTCATCGTCGCGGCTGCTTGTCGAAGAATCGATCCACGACGCATTTGTCGCCAAGGTCGCCGAGAAAGCCGGGCGTATCAAAGTCGGCCATCCGCTCGACCCTGAAACCGTTGTCGGTCCGTTGATTCATCCGGTGCATGAAAAAAAAGTTCTGTCGTATTTCGACCTAGCAAAGGAGGAAGGCGCAACCATCGCCGCCGGCGGGCAAAAAGCCGATGGACCAGGTGGCGGTTGTTATGTCGAGCCGACGCTTTTTACCGGCGCCAACAATCAAATGCGCATCGCACGCGAGGAAATCTTCGGACCGGTGCTGACTGCAATGCCATTCAAGGATGAGGCTGAAGCGCTGGAAATTGCCAATGATACCGAATACGGCCTGACCGGCTATCTGTGGACCTCCGATGTCACCCGCGCTTTCCGCTTTACCGAACGCCTGGAGGCCGGAATGATCTGGGTGAACTCGGAGAATACCCGGCATCTGCCAACGCCGTTCGGCGGCACAAAGAGTTCCGGGATCGGCCGCGATGGCGGCGACTGGTCCTTCGACTTCTACATGGAAACAAAGAACATCGCATTTGCAACAACCGCCCACAATATTCCAAAACTGGGCGGATAAGGCAGGGAAAACCTGACCGGTGACTGAGGGAAGAAAACTGAAATTCGGTCCACCGGAGTAACAGATCATGGGAAAAATTGTGCAGGCAGCCAAAGTCACGCATGTACCGACGATGCTGCTTTCAGAGCAGCCGGGCAGATTGCACGGCAAGCGGCAACAGGCGATTGACGGTCACAAGGAAATCGGCCGGCGCGCAAGGGCAGCCGGAGCCGACACCGTCGTTGTGCTTGACACTCACTGGCAGGTAAACGCCGGCTATCACATCAATTCCAACTCCCGCTTCGAAGGCGTTTTTACCAGCCACGAATTTCCCCAGTTCATCCAGAACATGGCCTATGCCTATGATGGAAACCCCGCACTCGGCGATACCATTGCTGAAAAGGCAACTGCCAAGGGCGTTTTCACGCTTTCGCATCAGATTGACACGCTTGATCTCGAATACGGAACGCTCGTGCCGATGCGTTACATGAACGTCGAAGCCGATCTCAAAGTTGTTTCGGTGGCCGCCTGGTGTACGGTGCATTCCATCGATTCTTCGCGCAAGCTGGGCGAAGCAATCGCTGAGGCCATATCGGACAGCGATGCCAATGTCCTGCTGCTCGCCTCAGGGTCTCTGTCGCACAAAATCTGGGACAATGATCTGTACGAAGCCAACAACGGCACCTTCACCATATCCAGCGAGTTCAACCGTCAGGTCGATTTGCGCGTGCTGGAACTTTGGCAAAACGGCGAAATTGCAACTTTCCTTAAAATGTTGCCTGAATACGCGCTCTACTGTTCCGGCGAAGGCAGCATGCATGACACGGCAATGCTGTTTGGCGCGCTCGGATGGGACAATTACAACGGCGTCGGCGAATTGATCGGTGAATATTTTCCAAGTTCCGGAACCGGACAGGCCAACGTGGTTTTCCCGGTTCACTGACCACTACAACCTCTCTTGAGGAGATCACATGCCAGTACCCGACCCCAATCTCTACCCGCCTTTTCACATTGTTCGACTGAGCCATGTTGAGTTTGTCGTGACTGATCTGGCTGCAAGCAAGGCATTTTATGCCGACACGCTGGGACTGCAGGTGACTCATGAGGACAGCAATCGCATCTACCTGAGAGCGATGGAGGAACGCGGCCATCACTGCATCGTGCTGATCAAGGGCGATACCCCCGTGGTCAACGTGCTTGGCTTCAAAGTCTATTCAGAGAATGATCTGGACAAGGCCAAAGACTGGCTGGAGGGCAGGGGGCTGCCTTGTCAGTGGGTGGAACGGCAGTTTCAGGGTCGGACACTGCTTTCACGTGATCCGCAAGGCATTCCATTGGAGTTCTATTTCCAGATGGAGCGGCTGGAGCCGATCCATCAGCACTACAAGCTCTACCACGGTGTGAAACCGCTCAGGATCGACCACTTCAACTGTTTCTCCACCCATGTCGACAATGCCGTCTCTTTTTACAACGATATCGGATTCCGGGTGACCGAATATACCGAGGACGAAGAGACCGGCAGGCTCTGGGCCGCGTGGATCCACCGCAAGGGCGGTGTGCACGACATGGCTTTTACCAATGGCCGCGGCCCGCGCCTGCATCACGTCGCGTTCTGGGTGCCGACACCGCTCAACATCATTGAACTGCTCGATTTAATGTCGACAACCGGTTACCTGGAAAATATCGAGCGCGGACCTGGTCGGCACGGAATCTCCAATGCGTTTTTTCTTTACATCCGCGACCCGGATGGTAACCGCATTGAAATCTACTGTTCCGACTACCAGACCATTGATCCCGACCATGAACCGATCAAGTGGGATCTAAAGGATCCCCAACGACAAACGTTGTGGGGAGCGCCGGCGCCAAGAAGCTGGTTTGAAGAGGGATCGGTGTTCGATGGCATTGAAGTCATGGAACCAGATCTGAAAGCTCAACCCATCGTGGCGCCGTGAGGGTACATTGGACAACGAAGACTTTCGAAAATGGTCACACCGGGCTGCTGACTGGGGCGCGGACTACAGGGCATCGCTGCCCGAAAAGCCGGTTCGTGCGCAAACCTCACCCGGTGACATTGCCAAACTGATCGGGGATGAACCGCCCGAAAACGGCGAAGATTTCGAAGCCATATTTGCTGATTTCGACCGGATCATTCCGCCGGGCATGACCCATTGGAATCACCCTCGGTTTTTTGCCTATTTCCCATCCAATGCCGCGCCCGAGTCGGTTATCGCGGAATACCTTTCCTCTGCCATGGCTGCACAATGCATGTTGTGGCAGACATCTCCGGCGGCAACCGAACTTGAAACGAAGATGATGGACTGGTTGCGCCAGGCCATTGGGCTGCCGGCCGGGTTCGACGGCGTGATCCAGGATTCGGCGTCATCAGCTACCTTGTGTGCCGTGCTGACCATGCGGGAGCGGGCACTCAACTGGAGCGGAAACACCCAAGGGCTCCCGGCACAGAAAACGCTTCGCATTTACGCGTCAGATCAGGTCCATACATCAGTCGACCGCGCAATATGGGTGTCAGGTATCGGTCAGGAAAACCTGGTCCGCATCCCGACGTCAGGTCCGCTGCGTTCCATGGATACGGATGCGCTTGCATCGGCAATCAAGGCTGATCTCGACGCCGGCTATCTGCCAGCCGGTATAATTGCCTGCACGGGCGGGACCAGCACCGGATCCAGCGACAACATAACCGCAGTGTGCGAGGTCGCGCGAAATCACAATCTCTACGTTCACGTCGACGCAGCCTGGGCTGGCTCGGCGATGATCTGCCCTGAATTTCGAGATCTCTGGACAGGTGTAGAACAGGCAGATTCAGTTGTCTTCAACCCGCACAAATGGCTCGGCGTGCAATTCGATTGTTCTGCTCATTTCGTTCGCAATGCAGATGATCTCGTACGCACGCTTGCGATCCAGCCGGAATATTTGAAAACGCACGGACATGACGGGCTGATCAATTACTCGGAGTGGTCGGTACCGTTGGGCCGCCGGTTCCGGGCACTCAAAATATGGTTTCTGATACGCGCACATGGATTGGAAAATTTGCGCAGCATGATCAGGAACCACGTGACCTGGTCGAGAGCGCTGGCTGATCGCATTGCCGCAACAAATGATTTTCGCATTGTCACCGATCCGGTCCTGTCTTTGTTCAGTTTCCGCCATGAACCGGATGGGGTGGACAATTTCAACGACCATAATCTGGCGCTGATCAATGCGATCAATGATGATGGCCGGATTTACCTCACGCAGACCAAGGTTGATAATCAGACCGTTATCCGTTTTCAGGCCGGGGCCTTCAGTGCGCAGCAGGAAGATGTTGATTTTGCGTACGATGTGATCGTCGAGATGGCCGGAAAAATGGGCAGCTAACTCGCCCTGACGGGAAGCGAAAACCCTTCCTTCACCGTCTCGAGAACAATTGCCGTTTTGACGTGTTGAACGGATTCGTGCGGCAAAAGCACATCATTGACGAATTCGGACAGCGCCTTCAGGTCCGGCGTCACGACCTTGACGAAATAATCCATCTCTCCGGTCAAGGCGTGCGCTTCCATCACTTCCGGAAGGTTTTGGATCAGTCTGGCAAATTTCTGCGCATTGTCGCGGTTGTGGGTCGCCAGTGTCACTGTGATGACATTAATGAAGCCGAATCCGAGTTTTTCGCGGTTCAGAAGTGCCTGATAGCCTTCAATGTAGCCATTGGCCTCCAGTTGCGAGCGTCGCCGGGAACATTGCGAAGGCGACAAATTAATCTTCTCGGATAGTTCTGCATTTGTCAGGCGGCCGTCGGATTGAAGCGCCGCCAGAATTTTCCGGTCAAATATGTCGATGCTCATTTCTCTCGTCTTTCTGCTAAGCTACGCACATTATCTGCACAAATAGACAAATAAGGGCATACATTGCAAACATATTGCGCGAAATGTGAGCGATAATGGCGAACAACACTTATCGAGGGAGTATCAACATGGGTCCGTTCCCGCACAATGCACCGGCAGCTGAGATTTCCGAGCAGAATCCCGCCGGAACCGACGGTTTTGAATTCGTTGAATTTGCGCATCCTGAGCCGAAAGAATTGGAAAGCCTTTTCACCAGGATGGGTTACGTCCCGGTCGCAAAGCACAGGACAAAAAACATCACTGTTTGGCGTCAGGGCGATGTCAATTACATACTGAACGCCGAGAAGGGCTCCTTTGCCAGTCGCTTTGTCGCTGAGCACGGCCCGTGCGCGCCGTCGATGGCCTGGCGCGTGGTGGATGCACGCAAAGCCTACGAACACGCTGTTGCCAAAGGTGCCGAACCATACACAGGGGATGACAAAACACTCGATGCACCGGCGATCGTCGGCATTGGCGGCTCGCTGCTCTATTTCATCGACAAGTATGGCGAAAAGGGCTCAGCCTACGATGCCGAGTTTGAGTGGCTGACAGAACGTGATCCCAAGCCGGAGGGAGTCGGTTTCTATTACCTAGATCACCTGACCCACAATGTGTTCAGGGGAAACATTGACAAGTGGTGGGCGTTTTATCGTGAACTGTTCAACTTCCACCAGATCCACTTCTTCGACATCGAAGGCAAGCTGACCGGGCTTGTCAGCCGGGCGATCACGTCACCGTGCGGAAAAATTCGCATCCCGCTGAATGAATCGACAGATGACAAAAGCCAGATTGAATCCTATCTGCGCAAATACAAGGGCGAAGGCATTCAACACATCGCCGTCGGCACAGAGCACATTTATGATGCAACGGACCGGCTTGCGGACAACGGTTTGAAATTCATGCCCGGGCCGCCAAAAACCTACTACGACATGTCGGTCGAGCGCGTTCACGATCACAAAGAGCCACTCGATCGCATGGCCAAACACGGCATCCTTATTGATGGAGAGGGTGTCGTTGGCGGCGGCGAGACGAAGATCCTGCTGCAGATCTTTTCCAAGACCGTGATCGGTCCGATATTCTTCGAGTTTATCCAGAGGAAGGGCGACAACGGCTTCGGCGAAGGCAATTTCCGCGCTCTTTTCGAGTCGATCGAACGTGAGCAGATCGAGACGGGCGAAATCTCGCTTGATGCTGCCGAATAGTCAGATTTTGCGGTAAAGCGTATCGCCCGCGACAAAGCCATCAAGGCCCGTGTCGCGGGCGTATTTTGCCAGATCACTCAGCCGGTTGATGAATCCCTTGCCGCTGAAATTGAGTGATGTGTTGCACAATACGCCGTAACCGGTCTTTTTTTTGAAGGCCGACAATAGTGCGTACATCGCAGCATTCTGATCTTGCGTTACCGTTTGGGCCCGCGCCGAGCCGTCGACATGGGTCACGGCTTTCAAAGATTCCGTTTTTACTTTCTGAAAATACAGCATGTGCGGACTTGGGCCGTGGTGCTCAAACAGGCGATCAAGTTCTTCTTCCATTAAAATTGGCGCGATCGGGCGAAATCCTTCCCGTTTCTTGATCGCATTCAACCTGGTGTGGGTTTCGGTCGTGAATGGCGCGGCGATGAGCGAACGATTGCCAAGTGCTCGCGGTCCGATTTCATACTTGCCCTGAACCCAGGCAAACACTGCGCCGTCAGCCAGCCGGTTTGAAATGTCACCGATTTCCATCGGAACCGCTTCAAAACCGGACAGGTCCGCATCATCGAAAATAAACTCTTCGCCTGCATAAACCGACCATTCCAGCTTTGCGTTCCCGGTGTGGTGAAACATCGCATCCACCGCGGTACCGATCGCAGAACCGGAATCATTGGCGCATGGCTGTACAAACGTGTCTTTGAACAAACCCGATCCACGCCACATGGAATTCCAGTCGCAATTGAGCCCGCAGCCACCAGATATGAGAAGCGGCAATCGATCGGTGAGATTTTGTTCCGCATATTGCCGGAAACGTTCAAATATCTCGGTTTGAAAGCGGCGCGCCAAATCTCGAAAAGCCTGGTTTTCAAGACCGATATTGAAGAACGGCGTATCGACGAAATCTGACTTTCTCAGCGGGGCTTTTTCTGCATCCCAGTCGATCAACCGGCCAATCAATGCCCGCTCCTCAGCTGATTCTGGCTTTTCCTCGCCAAAACCGGCAATCGCCATCAGTTTTCCCGCATCCTCGCGGCGTGATTTTCGCGCGTCAGCCGGGTAAGCCGGATCAGCAAGACCGTAAAGGAAACCGTATTTGTGACCGGGTCCGGTCATAGGTGTGCCGAGGTGGGTAACGTTGAGATTCTCGTCTACATGGTAGAACGCGCCGATGACGCCCTCCCATACCAGCGCGTAGCAAGGCTCGTCTTGCGGCCATGGCGACATGGCGTAACTGCCGATGATGTGTGATCGCTCATGGGAAGATGAAAAATGCCGAACAGCTTTGCCGGCAAGCTGCGACGCAACGTCGGTATTTCCACTCGTATCTGCACCGAAATATCCCGAACCGATCGGATCGGCCATCGGCCGAAATGACTTCATCCACCCGGAAGTCGCAACCACGTCAATGGAGCCGCCTGCTTTGGCCAGTCCGTGAAACAGCAGTTCGTTTGTGACTGGCGCATAGCGTGGCCCGGAATCCTTTTCAGCCTCTATGGAAAAAGCCAATCGGCCGTCATCGATCAGCGCAACATGGCCATCGTGGCCCGGTTTGTAGGCGAAGACTTTCATGAAATTTCAGGTCCGGAGTTCTTTATCCGGATACCACCCGCAGCTCGGGCCGGTCCAGTTCGGAAGCATCAAACGAGGCTTCGGCAACAGAACGGCCGATACTTATGTATTTGAAGCCGTATTTTGCTGGCTCTTTGCGCCTGTGGACGTTTCGCAAATCGATCATCAGTGGCTCGGACACTGCTGTTCGCAACCGGTCCAGATCCAAAGCGCGAAGCACATTCCACTCGGTCGCAATGACAACGGCATCCGAATTTTCTGCCGCTTCGTAGGGGTCTCCGCACCAGACAACCTTCTGCAACGCCGGTTCGCCGTCGCGCTTCGCCTGCGGATCAAACGCACGGACATTCACACCGGCGTCGGTCAGCGTCTCGATGATACTCAATGCCGGCGCTTCTCTGACATCATCCGTATCGGGTTTAAAAGCCACGCCCAACAAGGAAACGGTCTTTCCGGCAGGCTCTTTGCCAAGTGCATCCAATATGCGTTTAGCCATCTGCAATTTGCGGTTTTCATTCACATCAATGGCCGTTTCAACAAGACGCTGCGGCGCACCGGCTTCCTTGGCAAACGCCATCAATGCCCGGCTGTCTTTGGGAAAGCACGAGCCGCCAAATCCCGGCCCGGCGCGCAAAAACCGGTCGCCGATCCTCTCGTCCAACCCCATAATATCAGCGACTTCCATGACATTTGCGCCGGTTTTCTCGCACAGATCGGCAATTTCGTTGATGAAGGTCACCTTCAGGGCAAGAAATGCGTTGGACGCATATTTTGCCAATTCGGCATCTTCCAGTGATGTCAGGCGGAATGGCGTGCTCTGCAGTTTGAGTGGCCGGTAGATTTGTTCGGCTACTTCGCGGCCGCGTTCATCATGGGCACCGATTACGACCCGGTCAGGCTTCATGAAATCATCGACCGCAGACCCTTCGCGGAGAAATTCAGGATTGCTGACCACCGAAAAGTCGAGATCAGGGCGCAAAGCCGCAATCTTTTCACGGACTTTGGATGCGGTACCGGCAATGGCTGTACATTTGACAATGACGACGGCGCCTTGCTTGAGGTGCGGACAAACGTCTTCAACAGCACCAAAAAGGTAGCTGAGATCAATTTCGTCACCACCTTCCTTCGAGGGCGTTCCGACCGCAATGAAAATGACATCGGCATCCGATGCAGCAGAAGCAATATCTGTTGTAAATTGAAGGCGTTGCGCTGATGAGTTCGTGCGTAACATCTGCTCAACACTTGGCTCATAGATCGGACAGATATTGTTGCGCAGATCAGCTATTTTGCTCTCGTCGTGGTCGACGCAGGTAACGTCAAACCCGAACTCCGATATGCAAACGCCAGTCACGAGACCGACATAGCCGGTTCCAATTATTGTAATTTTCACTGGTCTGGATACCCTTGTTTACGATCCCGCCGAAACCTAACCACAGCAAACCCCTACTGGCCAAACATTTTTCGGCTTGTGAAACCTCAGATAGTCATCCACACAAACCTTGCCAATAGGCTGCCGAACCCTTACCCGGTCTAATTCGTCGAAAGTATGACAGACCTCAATTGGCGGTGAATAGGTGAGCGACCAGCATAAAGCTAGAATATTGGTGACCGGTGCTGCCGGGTTTATCGGTTTTCACACTGTCTCACGTTTGCTGGAGCAAGGCGCTGACGTAATCGGTGTCGATAGTTTGAATGACTACTACAGTCCCGAGTTGAAGCGCGCGAGGTTGGCGCTGTTGGAGAGCAAAGCCCGGTTTTCATTCGTGAAACTGGACCTTTCCGACCGATCGGGTACCGAAGCTCTTTTTTCTGATGTCAATCCCGCAAAGGTCCTTCATCTGGCTGCACAACCCGGCGTTCGCTACTCAATCGATCACCCGCATGCATACAATGACGCCAATTCGACCGCGTTTTTGAACGTGCTGGAGGGCTGCAGGCACCGCAACATCGATCATTTGGTCTTTGCCAGCTCAAGCTCGGTTTACGGAAACAATCCAGACACTCCATATCGCGTCGGAGACCCGGTCGACCGGCCCATCAGCCTGTACGCAGCGACCAAGCGGTCCAATGAACTTGTCGCCCACGCCTATTGCCACCTTTACGGTTTTCCGGTCACCGGCTTGCGCTACTTTACGGTCTACGGGCCTTGGGGCCGGCCGGATATGGCGGTTTACCTGTTTACCGAGGCGATCAAGGCAGGCCTTCCGATCGACGTCTTCAACCGTGGAAACCTCAAACGCGATTTTACCTATGTCGATGACGTTGCTGAGGGGACCTGCCGTGTATTGCTGTCGCCGCAAGCTGATGCGCAAAACGATAATGGCGCCGTTCCCGGGCATCCCTACCGCCTCTACAACATCGGTAATCACCGGCCAGAGATGCTGGAAACACTGATTGGTACGCTTGAAGACCTGATTGGGCGAAAAGCCATTCGCAACGACCGTGGCATGCAGGCAGGCGACGTCTATCAGACATTTGCGGATATCAGTCCCTTGACGCGGGATTTCGGCTTCGAACCTAAAACCCCGTTACGCGACGGGTTGCGACAGTTTGTTGACTGGCACGATTTCCATCATGGCAAAGCCTGATCTGATCCGAACAAACCACACTGTTATTCTGGTTCGCCACGGCGAGACCGCACTCAATGCAAAGGGCCGGTTCCAGGGTGGTCTTGACGAACCACTCAATGCGACCGGTGAAAATCAGGCACGGGAACTGGCTGCCAGACTGAAAAACAAGCTGGAACCGGAACTATTGTCCGCCCTGTCTTTGCGTTCATCGCCACTGAAACGCGCAGTAATGACGACGGAAATCCTTGCCGCTGAACTTGGAAAATCCTTTGAAAACAATCAGATAACCGATGAACTGACCGAAATGCGCTTCGGACGATGGCAAGGATTGACCAGTTCGGAAGTCAAGGAGAAGTATCCGCAAGAGCGCAAGCGGCGTAAAGCAGACCGTTGGCATTTTGCTCCGTCCGGCGGGCAATCCTTTCGGGATCTGGTCGATCCGGTCACAGACTGGATTCAGTCCGTCGATCAACCCGTTTTGGCGGTAACGCATTTTGGCGTTATCCGCGTGGCGGCTGTCGTCGCTGGAGGGTTTGAAATCGATCACGCAATGGCTTTGAAACCAGCGCATGGCGACATTTGGAAAATTCACGACGGAACGCTTGAGCGGCTCTAAGAAGGCGTACCCACAATGATTTGAATGAACGATCGGTGTTACCCCGGTAATTCGTGAATTTGGCGCTTGCCACCATCTGAAAAACCGTTTTTTGTGTGGCGATGGGCGAACCAGCGAAAGACATGCTGCGGATCAAGGACCTTCGTGTCTCGATTGCTGTGAGCAATACCGAAATTGAAGTGGTCAAAGGCGCAAGTTTTCGCGTCCCCAGCGGCAAAACCGTGTGCCTTGTCGGTGAATCCGGATCGGGCAAATCGATCATCGCGCAGGCGATCATGGGGATATTGCCCAAAGTTGCCCGCATTTCCGGCGGTTCAATCGATTTCGACGATCCAATGAATGACGATCCGCCGATTGACATCGCCAAGCTTGACCGTAACGGCAAGGAACTGCTGTCGCTTCGGGGAGGGCGCATATCGATCATATTTCAGGAGCCGATGACTTCTCTGTCGCCGGTTCACACAATCGGCAACCAGATCGAAGAAGCGCTTTTACTGCACCGCGATACGGCGCAACGCGAAGCGCGGAACATGACCGAGCAAATGCTGCGGCTGGTCGGTTTTCCGGACCCGCACCGTGCCTACGATATGTACCCGATGGAACTGTCTGGAGGCTTGCGGCAACGGGCAATGATCGCAATGGCATTGATTTGCCATCCGGCGCTTCTGATTGCCGATGAGCCTACAACCGCGCTTGATGTCACAATTCAGGCCCAGGTTCTTGCGGTTCTCAAGGACCTGCAGAAGAAACTTGGAATGTCGCTGCTTCTGATCACACATGATCTTGGCGTCGTCGCCAACATGGCTGACGAGGTGGTGGTGATCTACCACGGCGAGATCATGGAAGCGGGAACGGTCGAGGAAATATTCACCAACCCCCAGCACGAATATTTGCAAGCTCTGCTCGCGGCCGTCCCCAGATTGAAGATGGAGCCCGGCGAAAAACTGCGGGCGCTGCGGGAAATCGACGAAGAGCTCCCGGCCTCAATGATCAGACGTGAACTGCCGGGTGCAGACGCACCGCCCCTGCTGTCAGCCCGGAATCTGACAAAAACCTATCATTCGAAAAAGGGCGGCGGACCGTTCGGAGGGGGATCGGCCGGCGTTCGCGCGGTCAACAATGTCAGCTTTGACCTTGTGCGAGGCGAATGCTTTGGTCTCGTTGGTGAGAGCGGTTGTGGCAAGTCATCGCTCAGCAAACTCATTTGCCGGGCGCTCACGGCCGATCATGGCAGCATAACGTTCGACAATGGATCGGGGCCAATTGACATCGGCAAGTTGCGGGGCAAGGAACTGGAGAGGTTCCGAACCCGTATCCAGATGGTGTTCCAGGATCCGTTTTCTTCGCTGAGCCCGCGGTCGACAATATTGAATACGCTACGTGAACCGATGGAAATTCACGATATCGGTGATCGCCAATGGCGCAGAAAATGGGCAAGCGAATTGCTTCGCATGGTCGGTTTGCCCAAATCCTCGATGAATCGCTATCCGCATTCGTTTTCCGGCGGACAACGCCAGCGTATCGGTATCGCCCGAGCGCTCGCGGTCGAGCCAGACTTGCTCGTCTGCGATGAACCCGTTTCGGCACTGGATGTATCCGTGCAAGCGCAAATTCTCAACTTGCTGACCCGGTTGCGCAAGGAATTGGGACTTACCTCGATTTTCATCTCGCACAATCTGGCGGTGGTTAACTACGTCGCTGACAGGGTCGCGGTCATGTATGCCGGCCGGATCGTGGAAATTGCGCCCCCGTCAGTGTTGTTCGACAACCCTGTGCATCCATACACTCAACGCCTCATCTCGGCCATTCCGACCATCGAGCTTGATCGCAAACTCGATCTGGACACGTTGCGAACAATGGAGGAAAACGAAGAGGATAGCTGGCAAGCCGAATTCCGGATCGATCCGGGTGATACGGAAACAGTGTTGGAGCCAATCAGCAAATACCATTATGTGCTCCGCAAGAAGGGCACAAATGCAGGCAGGAGGGCAGCATGAAGCTGTGGTCATCGGTATTCGGAGCTGCATTGCTGGCGGTCGCCGCCGCGCTGGTCGCAAATCCGGTATTTGCTGTCACACTTGAAGCCGAACCTCCATTATTCGCCGAGAAGGTCTCGTCCGGTGAACTGCCTCCAATGACAGAGCGCCTGCCCGTCGTACCCAAAATCATTGACTTTGCCGCAGCAGACAAAAAGCCCGGACGATACGGCGGTCGCCTGCGGATGCTCATGGGCAAGGCAAAAGATATCCGCATGATGACGGTATACGCCTATTCGCGGCTTGTCGGTTTCAATGAGGAACTGGGACTGGAGGAGGATATCCTCGAACGCTTTGAAGTCGAGGACGGCAGGATTTTCACGCTCAAGATCAGGGAAGGACATCGCTGGTCGGACGGACATCCTTTCACGGCCGAAGATTTCCGCTACTGGTGGGAAGATGTTGCCAACAACAAGAAATTGTCAGGCGGCGGGCCTCCGCAGGCAATGCTGGTGGACGGGAAGCCGCCGAAATTCGAGATAATTGACGAACTGACGGTCCGCTACGAGTGGCACGCGCCAAATCCGCTGTTTCCGCTGTCGCTTTGTGGTTCCCGGCCTTTGTTCATCTATATGCCGGCGCATTATTTGAAACAGTTTCACGCCAGGTACAGGGACGAGGCAGAACTGAACAAGCTTGCCGAGGAAAAACAGTCGCGAAACTGGGCCGCGTTGCACACCAGACTGGCGCGGCAGTACCGGCCGGAAAATCCGGATTTGCCAACGCTGGATCCATGGCGAAACATGACGGCTGGTCCCTCGAAACGCTTCGTGTTCGAGCGCAATCCTTACTATCACCGGACCGACAGCGAGGGGCGCCAGTTGCCCTATATCGACGAAGTCGTGCTCGACATGGGTTCGACAGACATTATTCCTGCCAAGGCGGGTGCCGGTGAAAGCGACTTGCAGGCGCGCTATATCCGCTTCGACAACTACACCTTCCTCAAACAGGCTGAAAAGCAACAGGATTTCAACGTCCACCTTTGGCGCAATGGTACAAGTTCACAGATCGCGCTCTATCCCAACCTGAATGTCGCTGATCCGGTATGGCGCGAAATTGTTCAAAATGCCGACTTCCGCCGCGCGGTGTCGATCGGCATTGATCGTCACGAAATTAATCAGCAGCTCTATTTCGGGTTGGCCAAGCCGGGTGGAAACACAGCGTTATCGGTCTCCAAATTATATCAGCGGGAACGAGATACTGCCTGGACACAGTACGATCCGGCGCTTGCCAATCAGATGCTCGACGCAATCGGTCTCGACAAGCGCGACGATGAAGGCATTCGTTTGTTACCGGATGGCCGGCGGGCCGAGATCATTGTTGAAAGCGCAGGCGAGAGCACAGAAGAAACAGATGCTCTCGAATTGATCGGGTATCATCTGGAAGACATCGGATTGAAATTGCACACACGTGCACTGCAGCGCGATATTCTGCGCAGACGTTTTCTGACCGGCGAAACGCTGATGACCATTTCATTTGGTTTGAATGTGGGTTTGGCCAGCCCGGATATGAACCCTGAGGAGCTTGCTCCGGTCTCCGCGGCTCAAGCCAACTGGCCGGTATGGGGCCAATTCGTTGAGACCGGCGGCAAGGCGGGCGAGAAACCCGACCTGCCGGAAGCCAGACGCATGTACGAACTCTACATGGAATGGCGAAGTTCACGCAGCGATGCGGATCGGGAACGCATCTGGAACGAGATGTTGGGTCTATATGCCGACCAAGTGTTTTCAATCGGTATCGCAGGCGAAACCATTCAACCTGTCGTCATTAATCGCAAATTGCGCAACATACCGGAAAAGGGGCTTTATTCCTGGGCACCAACCGCGTTTTTCGGTGTCTACAAGCCCGATACGTTCTGGCTCGACGAGTAATCCGCCGTGTTCCGCTACATTTCGCTGAGATTTCTGGCAATGATACCGACGCTGGTAATTGCCAGCATGCTGATCTTTGCGATCATTGAACTGCCGCCGGGTGACTATTTCGAAAGTTATGTTGCCGAACTGCAGGCGTCCGGTGAGACGGTCGATCCCAAAAAGATCGAGTTTCTGAGACAGGAATACGGATTCGACAAGCCGCTCTGGCAACGCTATCTCGGCTGGGTCAGCGGCATGTTCGTAGGCGATTTCGGCTATTCGTTTGAATATGAGCGACCCGTGTCAGAGCTGATCGGAAACCGGCTTTTTCTGACCATCCTTCTGTCATTTGCCACCATCATATTCACCTGGCTCATCGCCTTTCCGATCGGCATTTATTCGGCCACCCACCAGTACAGCTGGGGTGATTACGGGTTCACATTCGTCGGCATGCTGGGCATCGCAGTACCAAACTTCCTTCTGGCGCTCGTGATGATGTATTTCGCCAATGTCTGGTTTGGCGTGTCCATCGGCGGGTTGATGGATCCGGAATATATCGACAAGCCCATGACGCTTGCGAAGATCGGTTCGATCCTTGAGCACATGATCATTCCGGTCATTGTCATCGGGACATCGGGTACCGCCGCAATGATGCGGCGCATCCGCGCCAACTTGATGGATGAACTTCAGAAACAATATGTGGTTACTGCCCGCGCCAAAGGCGTGGGTCCGATGAAGACCATCCTGAAATATCCCTTCCGCATGTCGCTGAACTTCTTCATCGCAGACATCGGCAACATTCTGCCAGCTGTCGTGTCGGGAGCGGAAGTTGTGGCAATCGTGCTGTCTCTGGAGACAACCGGTCCGTTGCTCATTTCAGCATTGCAAAGCCAGGACATGTATTTGGCCGGCTCGTTTCTGATGTTCCTGGCATTGTTGACCGTAATCGGAGTCCTGATCTCCGATATTGCGCTGGCGATATTGGATCCGCGCATTCGGCTGCAGGGAAGGGAGAGCAAATGACAAACTCTCCGCTTCCGCCGAATGGTGAATCGCTTGGCCATTTTGTATCAAAGGCGGACTTCAACCCGCATGCTGTCGAAAAGCTGACGCCTGAGCTTGAAGCCTACTACGAAGCTTCACAGCGCAAGCTGATGTGGTGGAAATTCAAGAATCACCGGCTTGCCTATTGGTCCGGCATATTATTGTTGATCTTCTACATTCTGATCGCATTTGCCGAGTTCATTGCGCCCTACGACCTGTCGCACCGTCATCCCAATTACATCTACGCGCCTCCACAAGGCATTTCGATCATCCATGAAGGCTCGCTCACCATGCCGTTCGTCTACGGCAGGACGCAGGAACTCGACATGGAAATCCTCAAACGGGAATATCCGATCGACAAAAGCCAGCGATACGCCATCCAGCTGTTCTGCAAGGGTGACAAATACCACTTCTGGGGATTGTTCGAAGCCGACCGGCACCTGTTCTGCGCGGAGGGGGATGGGAGGATTTTTCTGTTTGGAACCGACCGTCTTGGTCGCGACATGTTTTCCCGCATAATCTACGGCGCTCGAATTTCGCTGACCATCGGACTGATCGGCATCGCGGTCAGTTTCGTACTCGGCATCACCATTGGCGGGCTGGCGGGTTACTATGGCGGCTGGGTCGACATGGTCGTGCAGCGCGTTATCGAGGTGCTTCAATCGATCCCGAGTATACCGTTGTGGCTGGCGCTGGCGGCCATTCTGCCGGTCACATGGAGTCCCATTCTCATCTATTTCGGCATCACAATCATTCTGGGGTTGCTTGATTGGACCGGTTTGGCCCGGGCAGTGCGCTCAAAATTGTTCTCGCTGCGCGAGGAGGACTATGTCCTTGCCGCGCAACTCGTCGGCGCCCGCCCCAAGCGGATCATTGCCCGGCATCTGATCCCCGGTTTCATGAGCCATTTGATCGCATCTGCGACAATCACCATACCGACGATGATTCTGGGTGAAACATCTCTCAGCTTCCTGGGATTGGGCCTGAGACCGCCGGTGACTAGTTGGGGCGTGTTGCTGAAGGAAGCCCAGACGATCAACGTCGTCGTGCTTTATCCGTGGCTGCTATTGCCTGTCGTTCCGGTAATCGTTGTCATTTTGGCGTTCAATTTCTTGGGGGACGGATTGCGAGACGCGGCAGATCCCTATCATTGATTTCGCGAAGAGCTACCGGTCCCCGATCATCGGACCCAGTATATTCGTGAATGTTCTGACCGCGCGGGAAATGTCATGGTTTTCAGCAATGTTCACGCGCGCGGCCTCACCCATCTGAGCACACAAACCAGCATCGTTCAGCAAGCGTTTCAATGCGTCCGCATAGGCGTCTATATCCAGTTCCGGTGTAAGCAGGCCTGTACGATCCGGCTGGACAACGAGAGGGGCGCCGAGAGCGTCGAACGCAACAACAGGTAGCCTTCGCGATTGGGCTTCCATGAAGACCATGCCGATTGCCTCGCGAAGTCCCGGCCAGGCAAAGATGTCACCTTTGTCGAACCATGCAAGAACCTCTGCGCGCGAAACTGCTCCCGTCCAGTGAATTCGACCATCGCCAGCCCAGGAGAATGCCGCTTCGACTTCGCTGCGGGCGGGGCCGTCCCCGATAATGACGAGGTTCCAAGCTTCGTCGGCAATGCGGGACAGAGCAGCTGCCAGGTACAAATAGGATTGGGTCTTGGTGCCGGGCCGCATCATCCCCGCGGCAACGACGATTGGAGCGTTGGCTTCGAATGACGGTATCTCAATTTCGGCCGTAAGTGCGTCGAGCTCGGCAAGATCAACGAATGGCGCCAGCGGTCGGATCGAACGCTGATCGACCATAAAACTTTTCAGATAAGCCAGATCCGACTGTTTAAGGCAAAAATTGATCACCGCATGGTGGACAGACTCTTGAACCTGGTGACGCGCTTCTGCCCAGTCCGCATCGGTTCCCTGCCGGGTGCGGCAGGCTTCGGCGGTCACATAGGGAATTTTGAACTCCTCTGCGATTGCCGGTCCAAGCCAATCCGGAGCTTTGCAATAGGGATGGTATGTAAACCACAGGGAAGGGCGGTCGGTCTCAGAGTGCTTGCGCCATTCTGATTTGAGCCGCTCCAGTTCATCCTGCGCACCTTGCTTGCGAACTTCGAACAGTTCGCGCGACGGGCGTTTTTGATAGGCGATGAACCGTGAAGCGATCTCGACGTCATACCCGCTAGCCTCAAGTGCGCGCACCATCAATCGCGCGATCTCCCTGTCGCCTGATGCGATTTCATGGTCAGGCGGCTTGATTGGCGCATAAAAGGCGATTTTGGGTTTCATGTCCGATTTGCCAGCATGCCGGAAATCATCTGCGCAGTGGTCTCAGCGCCAGACAGATCAAGACCGAAATCGGCCGGCTTGGGCTGCGCCAACGCGCGATCAATTGCCGCCGCCAGATATCCTGGAGTTTGCTTTTCTGGATCAACACGCACTGCCAGCCCGTTTCGATCGAGGATTTCGGCACGTCTGATTTGCTCAGTTTCGGTACCGTCCGAAAGCGGAACGACGATTGACCGGCAACCGGATACAAATATGTCAGTAGCCGTATTGTACCCACAGCGTGAAATTGACAGCTTTGCTTTCGAGAGAGCGGCACATAGATCGGGCAGAAATGACCTGATCTCGATATTTCCTTCCGCCATCCTTTCAAGCCGCTGCAGGTCATCATCAGCGATGTTGATTCCGGTCACCAGGCACCATCTGGACTTGGTGAGACGCGAAAGCGGTTTGGCGCCGATCGCAGCAGCGAGCAGCTCAGCCCCAAGTGCCCCTCCACCAACGCTGACTACAACATCAAAGGCGTTGTCTGCGGCCGCATCCGTTGGCGGCAGTTCCGGAGCAACAATCCCGGTATATTGCACCAAGGCATCGATCTCGCCGAACAAAGGGAAAGTTTCGTCCAAAGTGACCATGTTCGGATCGCCATGAACCAATATGCAATCGAAATGATCCCTTAGCAGGCGTACAGTTTCCTCGTTCCGCCCCGGTTTTCGGTTTTCCTGCAAAATATCCCTCACCGACGCAATGACCAACGGTGAAGGTGACCGGCGCTTTGCCGCCTCCAGCAGGGGCAGCAGTTCGAAGCGCATTTGTCTGCGGCCAAACGGGAATGCCTCCGTCACAATCACATCGTGCTGCCCAGCCGAAAATATGGATAACAGCATTTCGCGGCGTCGGTCACGATAGTCCTCACCGACCACATTGCCTTCGGGGTCTTCTAGATCGTTGAACACCGTTGAGCCGGCGCGTAGTGGCGGCAAAAAATGTACGTTCGCTCCTGACGGATCGAAGTTGGGGACCGGTTCACCACCGTAGGCCAGATCGACTTTGTGACCGGACCTCACCAGCGCCGCCACAATGCGCATTGAGCGAAACACGTGCCCGACACCCATCAGGTGTTGCACGTAAAACAGGATCCGGCCGGTCATCTAAGCCTCGATCAGTTCCGGTTTGACACCACTCGCGAGAAAGAGGCCGGTCAGTTTGTGGATGGTTTGCCGGGCGTCAAACTCGGCGCGTACGCGGTCGGCTGCGGCTTTGCCCAGTTCGTGCCGCAGGGCGGGGTCGCGTGCCAGGCGTTCGATAGCGGCGGACAGTGCGGCAATATTGTCCGGCTCGACCAGTAATCCATCACTTTCATCCGTGAACAGTTCGACGATACCGGAAATCGGCGTCGATACGCAGGCAAGCTTCTGACTGGCGGCTTCGACCAGTACGTTGGGCAGACCATCACGGTCGCCATCGGCTGCAATCCGGCACGGAAGGACAAACAGGTCAGAAGATCGATATTGCTCGATAACCTTGGTTTGCGGTTGAGACCCGAGAAACTTCACCCGGTCCGAAAGTTCCAATCTTTCCACCTGGGACTTCAGCGCATCCGACAGCGTTCCGCCGCCAATGTGGGTCCAGCTCCAATTCAAGTCGCCCGGCAAAGTCGACAAGGCATCCACCAACGTGTCGAGCCCCTTCTTCTCGACCGCCCTGCCAACAGTGACGATTTTCACCGGGTTGGAGGGATCACTGCCATCCCGCTGCGAACCGTATTCAGCTGGTTCGGGAAAACGCTGCAAATCAAGTCCATGGTAAATCAGGTGCACATTTTGCGGGACTTGCGCCAGGCTTTGCAATTGCCGGTGACCGGCCGCTGTGCAGGTTGCTGTCCAGCTTGCAGAATCGAGTTTTTCAGACAATTCCCAGTCCGGAGAGGTCCAGATATCCTTCGCATGCGCTGAGCAACTCCAAGGCAATCCGGTCATCAAATGTGTATATCGCGTCACCGACCCGGGAGTGTGAATGAAATGTCCATAAAGGCGGGCCACGTCATTCGGCAGTTCGCAGGCCAGAACCAGCGCCTGGCCAAATCGGCGAATACGGTTCGGCGTCAAATCGCGGCGCAGGTCGGCAATCCAGACCTTCAGAGCCTTTCGATATCCGGGTAATTTGCGCGCACGCAGCCACGAGCGGAATACACGAAGCGGTTCCTGGTACAGATATTCCGGTAGATAAATGACGGGCGCCTTGATTTCATCGTTGATCGGATGCGTTTTCCGGTCAGTAGGATGACGCATCGAAAAAAGCCTGAGGCGAAATCCAGCGCGCTCCAATTCGAGCAATTCCTGCGCAATAAAGGTCTCGGAAAGGCGGGGATAGCCCTTCAAAACAACCGCGATTGTATTCATTGCGCAGCAGCCAGATTTCTTTGTGCAACCAGCTCAGAAACCCGGGCACCCAATTTATCGAGGCCGTCAAAAACAAACTCTCGTGACCACGAGTGTGAAGGTCGATATATCAAGCCGTTGATTCGGTTTGCAAATTCTGCCGTATCGGCAGCCTCTTCGAACCTCATCAGCTCCGCAGCATTTAACTCGGCAGCCCTTGTCGCGCGGATTAATTGTTCTTTTCGCGGTGCCTCGCGCGGTACGAACAAGACAGGCTTTTTTGCTTCAAGTATCTCGCAAAACGTATTGTAGCCGCACATCGCAACAACAGCGGCGGCATCTTCCAGCAATTGGGTAGGGTCGGACTCGAAGTCGACCACTTCGACATTGTGAAACCTTGCGGCCCGGGAACAAATGCGCTCGCGGTCGGCGACATCAATTAGCGGGCCGAGCAGCAGGACAAGTTTCCGTTCCAGTTTTACGCCAGATTCGCAGACCGCCAAAACACGCTCCATTAATCCTGCACCATCCTCGCCGCCACCCGCCGTAACAAGGATGTGGAGGTCGCCCATTCCGGATGGACCGCTTTCGACGGCCTTTCGGCCAGATCCCAAAAATCCCAAGTAGCGGCACTTGTGTTGTACCTTCTCTGGCAGGTTCAATCCTTCCAGCGGTTCATGGAACCACTGCGGACCGTAGATCCAGATCTCGTCGTACAAATCACCGATACGACCGGAAACTCCACGGTTGTTCCACTCCGCACGAAGAATTTCGCGATCATCCAGAATGTCGCGAAGACCAAGGATCTTTGTTACCTGACTGTCGAGAGCAGTGAGCGTTGGCTCCAATTCGCCATGAAGGCCCAATGGTTCCTTGTCCGCAATGAAGATGTCGGGCCGGAACTGCGATACTGATCGGTTCAGAACGGACGATCGGCGGTTGATAGTTTCCTCTATCGAGCAGGCGGGGTCGGACGCGATGTATGTTCCGTCGGCCAGCTTGGTCACTGAAGGCAGCCGGACCAGTTCCATACCGGGGATTTCAGAAAACTCTGCTGCCAGTTCAGAACCGGTCGCGAGCATGACCTTGGCATCCGGGATCTGAGTCAGAATTGCCCGCGCGATTTTCCGGTTCCGGCGCAAATGACCAAGACCGAAAGTATCATGACTGTACAGAAATATGCGTGCCGAATGCGTCAAGGCCAGCCCGAAGTTGATGTTTGGGGCAGCTATAGTGGATTGTTCACACGATGGAAACCAGCTTGTCGTGCCCTTTACCAACACAGCACCGCCTGTCCCGCAGTTCGCGTTGGCAGTGCTCTCGGCTGCGTGAACAGGCCGGCGGACTAATCATCGGCTACGTGATTGTATTTGAACCATGGCAAGCCCAATTTTATGGTGATATTGGGCTATAAACGGCAAACAGGCGCGAAAATGATACCGCTCGCTCGCAAAAAGGACTCCGGTATGCCCCAGCGGAATTGGTGCATCAGCAAGTTTCTGCAATTGCTCGTCTTGACGGCAGTGATCCTGTTGGCCGGGCACGTTACCACACCCTACGCCCAGGCAGGCTTGCTCGACGGATTGACCTCTACTCCGGAAAGCAGCGACCTCGACACGCTGATTGGCAAGGCACGCGAAGACGGCTCAACCATAATCGTCATCAATCCGCCTGGGATGGACGAAGCGGATGACGAAGCACAATCCATGCCCATGACAGGGCAGGCCTTGGTGCAAGCGCGCGAAAATCTGCGTGTCATGGTGATGAAATCACGCAATTTTTTCAAAGAGTTTGACGAAACACTTAAAGCTGCTAGCCCCGACGGATCCCTCAACTGGATCATCATCGCAGTAATCACAGCGGTTGGTGGATTGATGATCGGCTTGGGCATTTACAAGCTGATTACCGGTTTTATGCGCGAATACGCCCGGTCTTCGCGCGAACGGCCAAATCCGACGCGCGCACAAAAGCTCGGTTTCCTTCTGGCTCGCTCTACACTGCTGCTTGTGTCCACTGCTATCATGTTCGGTGCTGCAATCCTGGTGCTGCTGATCTTCGATCCACAACACGAACCATCGCGCATGACCGTTTACACAATCGCGCTTAGCTACGCGATCTACCGGATTTTGCGCTACGTGATCTTCTTCAACGTATTCGTTCCTGATTCGCCCAATCTGAGAATGATCAATCTGAGGGATGACCGGGCGAGAAAAATATACCGCGACTGGTACGTGGTGGTCGCCATCTCAGTGGTCATGTTCGGATTTTGTCAGTGGATCCTGGGCTTGGGCGTAAGCCGCGATATTCACAGCTTTGCCTACATCATCGGATCGGGAATAAGTGCGACCCTGATCGGTTTCATCTCTGTTCGTCATCGTCATGACCTTGTTGAGATAATTCGCGGGCGAGACACCAATGGCGATCGGGCAAAAGTACTGGAAGTCCTGGGCAGAATCGCGCTGCCGGCCATATTGATCTATCTCGCGGCCGCATGGGCGGTCAGTACTTTCCGTCTCAGCCTCGATCTTCCGGACGGTTACATTCTTGTTGCTGCGCCGATCATCATTTTCATCGGCGCAATTTTTGCCTACGCGCTGGCAATATTGATCATCGAATTGATCTACCAGCGCCGCGAGAAACGCTTCATGCGCGACCGGCTGTTGCGGCACTTGCAGGAAAGCCGCGAGGCGCGGCAGCGCGAAGCGGCCAACAAACCGCCCATGGACAAGATTGATGACGCCGACGACATGATCGACGACGGCGAGGAGATGATTGTCTACCAGGCGGAAGAAAAACCGGAGGCGGATACGGAATACCGTCCGATTTTCAAGGGTTTCTTCGAAAAAAGCGTTGCAGCCGCCATTCTGGTGGTTTGCGTTGGGGAATTGTCCCGAATCTGGGGTGTCGACATCGGCCGCGATGGCGGCCACCCGCTGCAGGCAGCACTGGATATCCTGCTCGTCATTCTCGTCGCGATATTTGCGATCCGCTCGTTCAACACCTTTGTTGACCAGAAGATCATTGAAGAAGGCGGCTCGCTTGACGACACGCCGGCTGCGCCCGGAGAAGGAGACAGCGAAGGCGGAGTAGGGCAGTCGCGATTGGCAACGCTTCTGCCGATTGTCCGAAATGTGGTGGTCAGCACGCTTGTGATCGTCGTCGGCATGATTGTGTTGTCCTATATGGGCGTCAACGTCGCGCCGCTGTTCGCTGGTGCGGGTGTGATCGGTCTTGCCATCGGCTTTGGCGCACAAACGCTCATCCGGGACATGTTCTCCGGTGTGTTCTTCCTGATCGACGATGCTTTCCGAAAGGGTGAATATATTGAAGTTGGAACGGTAAAGGGCGTGATTGAGAAGATCTCCGTTCGTTCCTTTCAGCTTCGCCACCATCTTGGCGCCGTGCATACGGTTCCCTTCGGTGAGATTCAGCAACTGACCAACTTCTCCCGCGACTGGGTGATGATGAAACTGCCATTGCGGCTGACCTACGACACCGATGTCGAGAAGGTTCGCAAACTGGTGAAGAAGCTTGGCCAGCGCTTGCTCGAACACGAAGTGATTGGCCACATGTTCATTCAGCCGCTGAAATCTCAGGGCGTCTACGCCATGGAAGATTCAGCCATGATCATCCGGGTCAAGTTCATGACCAAACCCGGCGATCAGTTCGTGGCACGAAAAGTGATTTATGCTGAGATTCGCGAGCTTTTCGAGCGAGAGGGCATCAATTTTGCCCATCGTGAAGTCACGGTTCGGCTGGCGGATGGCAAGAAGGCCGACGAACTGAGCGAGGAGGATCGCGAGGCCATCGCCGGTTCGGTACGCTCAGCCATCGATGACGGCGCAAAAGTGGCAGAGCCGGTCGGAACCGAAAGATAGTGACCAAGCAGACCGGCCCTGAATTGGATGATCAGTATCTGACCAGTCCGTTTGGGCGGTTTTCTCCATCACTTTCCGCTCGGATAGCATGGAAACTTGCGACCGCACGATGGTTGTCCCACGCAAAACGAAAATGGTTTCGAAAACGACTGGCACGCCGGTTCCCCGGCCCGTTCGATGTGATGGCCGAGGGCCTAAAGGTTCGGGCCTGGCCTTCCGAAAATCGCTGCGATCGTATTGCAGTCGGCAGGTCACGATTGCCCGAGGCCGAAGAGCGCCGCCTGCTGAAACCGTTTCTGACGCCGGGTATGGTATTTGTCGATATTGGCGCCAATGTCGGTGTTTACTCGCTTTATGTGTCACAACAGACAGGCGGAAACGCCACGGTGTTGGCCTTCGAGCCGCACCCGCGAACCTTTTCCAAGTTCAAAACCAACTGCGCGCTGAACGGATTTGACAAGGTGCGGCCGCACAATTTCGGGGTAGGGGCGGAAAACACCGAAGCGGAACTTTATTCCGATGGCGGCGGCAATATTGGCGGGTCGTCAATGCTGCGCGAAGCAGGTGGTGGAGCAGCGATGACGCCGGTGCAGGTGAAACGGCTGACCGGCGTGCTGGAAGGCGAGGGCATAGAGCAAGTCGATCTGCTCAAGATTGATATAGAAGGCTTTGAGGACCGGGCATTGATGCCGCTGTTTCGATCGGAAAATACAGAGCATCTGTGGCCAAGGGTGGTGCTTTTGGAAACCGTGCATCAGCCGCTTTGGCAAACCGATCTCTTGGCGGAATTGAAGGCGCTTGGTTACGTGATTGCCGGCAAGACCGAGGAGAACATCCTGTTTCAACGCAGTTGATTGATCAGCGGCTGCGGCTCAATCCGACTCCGGGTGAGCGCTTTTCAGATCAACGAGAGTTCCAGGTTTTGACAAGGCGTCGCGAATTTCATCAGGGATCGGCGTTGCCTTGATGTTTCCGTCCTCCTGGATTTGGGCGTGTATGCGGATCGCGCGGCCCTGAGTGATCAGCTCCCCGGAAGCAGAATGGACCGCTTTGCAATCCCAGTGCAGGGTGGAGCGGGTCATTTTCGACAATTGAATGATGGTGCGAACGCGGTCGCCATAGGCCGCCGGTCCGATGAATTTGAAATGCACGTCACCCATCACGAATGCGGTACGGGATTCAGCGATCATCTTGTTTGTCGGAAAACCAACTGCGCGCAACAGATCATGTTCGGTATCGTTGAACCAGGCGAGCATGAGTGGAAAATACACCAGGCCAAACGGGTCGGATTCTCCCCAATTCACCGTCAATTCGCGCGAATACATGATCATGACGAAATTACCCCGCTACCGAACACAAATGCTGGACCGTGTGTTTAGTCGCAACAATCACGGTGCACAAGCAATAGGGCCAATGCTTACCTGAAATCGGTAAATGACTGCGTTCGGAAATGCCGGGTAAGCACACACCAGTGCGCAACCGCAAACAAGTAATCCTAAAGCCGTGTGCAGTGAGCCCCGCATGCCTAACCAAAGTCAAGGATACCCGGTCGACCGCCTTCCATAACTCATGCGTCTCACGAGAAACACGGAGAATGATCATGTTCCCTGGATCCACTTTCTCAGCTTCGGGCCGCGCGCTCGGTGTTGGGGTGGCGCTGCTGGTTGGCAGCTTGGCTTCCCCCGCACTGGCGCAAGAGCCCACGCTGAGCGAGGAGGCTTTTGAGGCCTCCAAACAACTCTATTTTGAGCGCTGCGCCGGTTGTCACGGCGTGTTGAGGAAAGGTGCCACTGGCAAGAACCTGTTGCCAGTTGTCAAAAAGAAGAACGCGGACGGCACGGAAACCGTGAGCGGAACACTGAAGCTCGGCCAAGAGCGCCTGGAGAAGATCATCGCCTGGGGCACCGAAGGCGGCATGAACAACTTCTCGGACATCATGACCGAGGACGAGATTCGCGACATGGCGACCTACATCATGATGGAGCCGCCAACGCCGCCTGAAATGTCGTTGGCTCAGATGATGGAAACCCGCAAGGTTTACGTCGAGGTTGAAGACTACCCGACAGAACCGCTGCACGGGCGCAACTGGGAAAACTTCTTCGTCGTCATCGAGCGCGATGTCGGTAAAGTGGCTGTTGTCGACGGCGACACGAAAGAAGTCCTGGCGCATATTCCCACCGGATATGCCGTGCACGTATTGAAGGCTTCCGAGCATCACAAGATCACCGAGCCTGAGCATCCCGGCCGCTTCTGGTACACGATGGGCCGCGACGGAAAGATGACCAAAATCGATCTCTGGCAGACGCCGGACAAGATGTTGGTCTCGGAAGTCAAGATCGCTTATGACGCTCGCGACGTGGCCGTATCGGGCGACGGCAAATACGTGATCGGTGGCGGCTACTGGCCGCCGCACTTCGCGATTGTCGATGCTGTGACAATGGAGCCCAAGAAGGTCGTCTCGACCCGTGGTGTGAACATCGACGGCGAATATGTGGAAGAAAGCCGTGTGGCGGCCATCTACACGACGCCGAATGAAACGAGCTGGATTGTCTCGGTCAAGGAACTCGGCCAACTTTGGCAGGTCGATTACACGGATCTCGACAACCTGCAGATCACCAAGATCAACTCGTCCAAATTCCTGCATGACGGCTTCTTCGATCCGACGGGCCGTTACTTCCAGATCGCCGCAAACGCGTCGAACCAGATGGTGGTAATGGACAGCGAAACCAAGAAACTGGAAGCACTGATCGACACCCAGCCGTTGCCTCACCCCGGACCCGGTGCAAACTGGATAGATCCGAATTGCGGACCGGTGGCCGGCACGACGCACCTTGGCGTCGGCATGGTGACAGTTTGGGGCAACGATCCTGTAGGTCATCCGGATAACGCATGGAAGATCTGCTACGAGACCGAAACCGACGGGGCCGGGCTCTTCATCCGGACTCACCCGAACTCCAAATATGTTTGGGCGGACCAGACCAAGCACCCCGAGCCTGAAGTTCAGCAATCGGTGCAGGTCATCTCGAAAGAGACAGGCGAAATCGTTGAGACGATCCAGATCACCGAGGAAGAAGGCAGCGTAGCCGTTCATATCGAATTCAATCAGGACGGCTCTGAAGTCTGGGTTTCCAAATGGAATCGTTCCACCTCCAAGGAGGCCAATGGTGAAATCGTGATCTTCGATGCCGAGACTCTCGAAGAGAAGGCCCGTGTTAAGGGGCTCTTCGCTCCGACCGGAAAATTCAACGTCTACAACCGGTCAAATCACGTCACCTGATCTGACGTCCATACAACATGCAAAGGGGCGGGCCTGAACGCCCGCCCCTTTTTGTCTCTATCCCCGAGGACGAGCGATGGCAGAACCAGCTGAAAAACCAGAGAAAACGTCTTTCATCAAACGTTATCTGTTCTGGGGCATGCCAATCGCCGGCGCCTTGGGTGCATTTGCCGCCGGAATCATCTTCTGGGGTGGATTCAATACGGTAGTCGAGGCAACCAATACCGAAACTTTCTGTCTCTCGTGCCACGAGATGCAGGAATACGTTTATGAGGAATACAAGGGTACAATCCACGATGTGAACCGCTCGGGCGTGGGCGCCGTTTGTTCGGACTGCCATGTTCCGAAGGACTGGACCCACAAGATGATCCGTAAGGTGAAGGCCACGCGCGAGCTTTATGGAAAAGTGATGGGCACCATCAGCACGCCCGAGAAATTCGAGGCAAAGCGGCTGCATCTGGCAATGAACGAATGGGAACGGATGAAGGCCAACGACAGCCGTGAGTGCCGAAACTGTCACGATTTCAAATCAATGTTGCCGGAGTTCCAAAAACCGCGCGCGCGGCAACAGCATCTCAACGCCATGGAGGCGGGCCAGACCTGTATCGATTGCCACAAGGGTATTGCGCATTCCGATTTGAGAAACCGTGCCGATCCCGAGTATCTCGAATCTTTGGAAGCGCCAAATCCTCAATTTGTTCGGATGATCCCGCAAGAATATATCAATAGCCTTGCCCGCATCACCGAGAAGGAAAAAACCGATGCGGAAGCCGCGAAGGAAAAGGAGCGGGCCGACCGCGAGGCTGAGCAGGCGCGGATTGCGGCGGCAGTGGAAGCTGCCTTGGCAGAAGAAAGGGCCAAGGCCGATGGATCGGACAACGCCGGAAGCGGCGATTCAGCGGCAGGCAGCGTTGCAACGGACATTGACTGGAGCACTGTTCCTGAAACCGTTCTGACGCTGTTCTACCCGGGTCAGGCTTCATTCGAATGGGTCCAAAACGGCAGAAGCCATGGCGGCGCGCGCCCCCTGACAAAAGGCGGCGACGCCTGCACGACATGCCACGCCAACGAACTTGAAACGATCGGCAAAAATATCGTTGCAGGCGGAGAAATTGAACCGACACCTATCCCGGGAAAGCGCGGCACGATCGATACTACGGTGCAGGCAGCGCATGACGGTCAGAATGCATACTTCCGGCTCCGGTGGATGGACGATGGACACAAGCCGGCACCTTTCGTCGAGGGCGGAAAGATGGATCCCGACAACCAGATCAAGGTGGCGATGATGATCACCGGATCTGACATCAAGCTTGGTGACCAGGTTGGCTGCTGGGCATCCTGCCATGCTGATAACAGCTATATGCCTTTCGATCCCGGTGCTGAGGCTATCGCCGCAAATGCCGAAGTCGCGAGCCGTCTGGAAGCGACCGAGACAATTACGAAATACATCAGTGAAAGCCGGACGAAGATCGAGATCAGAGGACGGAGAGGCAAAGCCCAGGGAGGCTGGGACAAACTGAAACCTCAAGATGAGATCGATCAGCTGCTGGCCGATGGCACATTCCTTGATCTGCTGCGGATTTATGCGGACGGCTCCTCAAGCAACGGGTATTTGCTGGAGCGCAGAATACAAAATGACGGCGAGATGGCTGCAGAGGCCCGCTTCGAAGCCGGGCAGTGGACGGTTATCTTCTCAAGACCATTGACGGGCGGCGTTGGCGACGTGCCACTGGAGGCAGGCAAGACCTACACGGTCGGTTTTGCCATCCATGACGACTATTCATCGGCCAGGTTCCACCACGTAACTCTCGATACCACGCTTGCGTTGGAAAATGACGAGGCAGCGATCAACGTCGTTGCAAAATGATCGGAGAAGATCGTTGATCAGCCGTCCGGCCTGAAACAGGGAGATATCGATGATTCGAGCGCGATACCTGACCGCCGTATTGGCTGGCGCACTGGTTGCAAACGTTGCAATGGCCGCGGCAGAAGACGACGAAACCGCCGAGGTCTGCGCAGAAGCTGAAAAACGTTATGTGGAACTCTTTGGTGGGCCATCCTCGCAAGCAGAGGGCGTAACGGTCGTCTTGATGTACAAGTACAAATTCTGCCCAGGCGAACTGACCGTACCTGTCGGCACCACCGTGCGATGGGTCAATGTCGACAAACGCACCAGCCATAGCGTGATCGTCAAGGATGAACCGGAATCCGACCGCGCCTTTCCCGAAGAATCAATTGAATTCACCTTCAAGATACCGGGAAGTCAGGATTACCTTTGCGGACCGCATTGGGAGCGCCGCGGCATGATTGGCCGCATTTCTGTGTCGGAATGACACTCTATCCCCAGCAACTCATACTAAGGTTGGATTTATCTCCAAATAGCACGGCAAAGCGCTGAAATCATTAGAGAAGTCACTTCGCATTCGACGTCACGACCCCGAATGCAGGGATTTGACCGGTAAATAGTCGGCGCCCAACTGACTTTTATCAAGAGGCGCCGGTGATTCCTGTGATCTAAATCGAACCGTTGCGGGAGGCAAATAATTGCGTCCGGTTGAGGCGGTTCGGGATATGCGATGATTTCGGTTGTTGACATAGCGCTAAAGACACCTGTCCTGAAGCATATGCCAGAAGATCGAGCAAAATCGTTGCTGACCCGCGCAAATATGAAAGAATCCGGTCGCGGCGCCTCCATCCACCTCCAAGGTGAACGTGCCCACAGTCTTTTCATCGTATTGGATGGCTGGATCAAGCTCTACCGGATGTCGCCATGCGGTAGCGAAGCTGTTGTGGCAGTTTTGACGCGCGGTGATAGTTTCGGGGAGGAAGCGGCTATCCGCGGTGAGGTTTACGCTACCGGGGCCGAATCTGTTTCCGAAGCCAAAATGCTGCAGTTCGACGGCTCGATGCTTTGGCATGCGGTCGAAGAAGATGCAGAGACTTGTCGCGCACTTCTTGCCGCCAGTTTGAATGGAAATCGCCGGCTGGTACATCAGTTGGAGCAGATGAAATCGCATACCGGCGCGCAGCGTATTGCAGATTTTCTGCTTGGTCTTTGCAAGAATGAAACCGGCAGCTGCACTGTCGTTCTGCCCTATGACAAAATTCTGATTGCCGGCTGGCTCGGAATGAAGCCGGAATCATTGTCACGTTCGTTCCGGAGGCTTGAACCCTACGGCGTTAAAATCATCAAGAACCGTGCTACAATACGATCAATCGAACGGCTGACGGAATTTGCCGAAGAGGACCCGTCTACGTCCTGGAGCGCTAAAACATGCAAGACCGGCTGACCGAAGTTCTACGAAAGATCGACGAAGCCAACTCCAAAGATCCCAACCCTGATATCGACGACGATGGAGCCGAGGTACCGGAAGCCTTGCTTTATGGTCGACGGATGAGTGTTGAGCTTGAAAGATTGTTTGGTACGGACATACCGGACGTGTTGAAAATCGCTGCCCGTGGCCAGCACATTGAGCGGTGGCAGATAGCCCGGTCGGATTATCCCGAAGGACGCGCCGGTTACCTTGCTTGGAGGCGCGACCAGGGCAGGGCGCATGGTGAGCGCCTCGCCGGACTAATGCGCGAGGCAGGCTATGATGAAACTTCGTGCGAACGGATTGGTGTCCTCTTGCGCAAGGAGCGGCTGAAACGCGATCCCGAGGTGCAGATGCTCGAGGACACGATCTGCATGGTCTTCTTGAAGTTCTATTTTTCGGCATTCGCTGAGAAACACCCGTTCGACAAGGTCGTCGATATTGTATCCAAGACTGCGCGAAAGCTGTCGGAAAACGGCCGAAGCCGTGTTTTGCAGGAATTTGAGCTGCCCGAGGAACTGGCAAACGCGGTTCGTGCCGCATAATCAAATTGTCAGCTTGCCCAGGCGATCAAATAGAGCGCGAAAATCAATAGCATAAACACCGCGAGGCCTAGCAGGATGCCGCTACGCCAGCGCGGCACGTCAGCCAGTTCCAGATACCAGAGCAAGATCAACCTGACCTTGGCCCAGGCGAAAACTAAAATCAGAATGCCGCTCCAGGGGTTTGCCAATCCAAACACGGCAACGGCCGTCGTTGCGGCCGACAGACCCGCCAATCCGACCCAGGCCAGATGAAGCGGCGTCATAACAGGTAGATCACCGGGAACAGAAGCACCCAGACCAGGTCGACCATGTGCCAGAATTGAGTTCCCGACTGAACATGCACGGTAACTGAAGTCCATGCGACAAAAGCCAAAATTCCGATACCGGCTACGACATGGGCAGCATGAAAACCCGTCAGCAGGTAGTAGAACATGAAGAATTCATGCGTATCGAAGGTTATGCCCAGTTCGGCCTTGTGATGAAATTCAATACCCTTGAGCACCAGGAACACGACGCCGAGCAGCGCCGCCGCTGAGAGCCAGCTTCGGACATGGCGGCCGGTCTGTGCAGCCATTGCAGCAAAAAAGCCTGACGTGATGAGCACGATCGTGTTAATGCCGGCGAGCGTTGGAAGCAGGGCTCTTTGAGCTTCCGCGAACCCACCGGGGTCAACCAGGCGTTGCGCCATGAATGCCGCCAGACCCGCACCAAAAACCGTTAGCTCTGAGAATATCAGAACCCACATCATCAACTCGCCTGGTAGCTGGTTGGCTGGAGCGCCGGAGTTTGTCACCCGCTCGACCCGACGAGCTGGCGATAGATCTGTGGCAATGCATTGGTCAGCTTGTCCGGATGGGTGATCACCGCATAGTGGCCAGTGCCGAAGAGGCGTGGAAACCAGCTCTGACCCTTCGGGTCGATCGCGATGCCGAACACGGATTGCCCCTGCCGACGGGACTCGCGGATCGCCATTCGGGTATCTTCGATCCCGTGTCGGCCTTCGTAGTGATCCAGATCGTTCGGTTTGCCATCCGTAAGCACCAACAACAGGCGCCGCGACTGGTTGCGTTTCTGAAGCTTCATCGAAACATGCCTGATGGCGGCACCAAGGCGTGTGTAAAATCCAGGCTTGATGGCACACAGCTTGCGTTCGATTGTCGTTCCCATCGGGTTATCGAAACTTTTCAATCGCTGAACAAAAACCCGGTCACGGCGTAGCGAGGAAAAGCCGTGGATCTCACAGGCATCTCCGCAGGCCTCCAGTCCCCAAGCCAGTGCCGTCAGTGCTTCGCGCTCGATATCGATCACGGCCCGGCCGGTTACCGCACTTTCCGTCGAACGCGAGGTGTCGAGAAGGATAGAGACTGCGAGATCGCGGCTGTGGGGCTGGGTTTGGCACCAGAGCGCATCCCGCGGATCGCCATTGGCTTTGAGGTCGGCTCGCGCACGGATAACAGCCTCCAAATCCAGAATGTCGCCGTCGATCTGACCGGTGAGTATCTGTGGCCGCGGCCGCAGTGCCTCGAATTGCCGTCTTACCTTCCCGATACGCCGCCGTGCGGCGGCATCGAGTGGTACAGCTTCATCTTCTTCGTCAACATCGCTTTCCAGCACCACGGTATGATCTCGAATATATCTGCGCTGCCGCGAATCCCATTCGGGATAGGTATAGCGCCCTGAAACCGCTTCGCGGTTCACATCCTCTGCGGCAAGGTCGAGATGCAACTTGAAGCGTGTCGCCGGTGCTTTCGAGACATCGGTCAATGCAAGTTCATCGAGATCGTCCATCGCCTTTTTCGCCGCATCCGGATCGTCGTCATCTACCCTTCGGTTGAGGTTCAGGAATTCGGCAAAACTCAAGATCGCCTCGAACTTGTGCAGGATCAGACTGTCGCGCGCCTCTGCCCGGTCCGACTTTTGCCTTTTGCCTTTCATGCTTTTTTCGATCGTTTCCTGAGACTTTGCAGACTGTAGGTCGGGGTCATCGGCCTGCGCAGCTGGCGAGGTTTCAGGCTCGCTGAAAACAGGCCAGAAGGGAATTGGCCGCATTGGTCTGTAGCCACGAGGCGCCTTCAGGGTTGCCAGATTTTCGTCTTCAATCGCAATCGCCTCAGCCAGCGCAGCCGCAGCTGCAGTCGTTTCCCGGGCGCCCAGAAAGTGCCGGACTGCCCCTTCTACAGTCGCTTCAACGCGCGGCAGGTTGGTGACAGGGCGGAAATGCAGATACGTGTTGCACAGTTTTTCAGAAACCGGCGCCAGCCCCGGGCAGGAAGAAAGCGCCGCTCGAACGGCCCGCTGGCATCGGACAAGCTGCTGAAGATCGGACTGAAGCGGATTATCGCCGCTGGACCGGAACCCATCTGCAAAAACGCACAAGGCTGTAAGCCACGTATAGGCGGCACGATTGAGCGAGCGATCGGGAAACGCTTTGATCTCTGAAGGCAGGCGCAACAGTTCGCCGTCAAAGCTGGCCTGTTCGACCTCTTCTGCAGCGGTGCCGAGTTTGCGCCGCCAGCTCAGGCGGTGCTGGCTGAGACGCCTGGGGCAGGGCCGGATTTCCACCGACGCTGAACCACCCAGCCCACGAAAAAGGATCGAAAGTCGGCCAACCTCATCTTCCAACCTGGCAGCGGCCTCTGGTGAGACTTCTGGTGCGTCGAATCCCGCCGCCCAAGCATGCCAAAGTTTGCCGACAGTTTCTTCCGGCTCCCATGGCTCAAGGGCGTCCATTGTCTATCCCAGTACCGCTGTAACGATGTCCGTCAATCCGGCTTTTACATCATCATCGTCGGTCAGCGGTTCAATCATTGCCGTTTCGATTGCCTGTTCGATGGCAACACCGTTTGCGATGAGAGTAGCGGCATAAATCACGAGGCGTGTAGAAACACCTTCTTCCAGGTCCTGGCCTTTCAATCCGCGCAACTTGCCGGCCAGCCGCACCAGCCCGGAAGTTCGCGTTTCGTCGAGGCCGCTTTCCCGCGTTACGATCTGTGTTTCGTGCTCTGGCGGTGGGAAATCGAAGCTAATCGACAAAAACCGCTGCCGGGTCGAAGGTTTGAGCGTTTTCAGGATGTTTTGGTAGCCCGGGTTATAGCTTGCAACCAGCATGAACTCGGGACCGGCTTCAAGCGTCTCACCGGTGCGGTCGACAGGCAAAATACGGCGGTCGTCGGTGAGCGGATGGAGCACGACGGTGACATCCTTACGCGCTTCGACCACTTCATCGAGGTAACAGATTGCGCCTTCCCTCACAGCCCTGGTCAGGGGACCATCCACCCACACCGTATCGCCACCTTTCAGCAGGTAACGGCCGATAAGATCCGCCGCCGTCAGGTCGTCGTGACAGGCAACCGTAAACAATGGACGGCCGAGCCGGGCCGCCATGTGGGTGACAAAGCGGGTCTTTCCACAACCCGTCGGACCCTTGAGAAGCAGCGGCATCCTGTTGCGGTAAGCCGTCTCGAACAGCCCGCATTCAGGGCCCTGCTCAAGATAGAAAGGGACGTCATGCGCCCCTTTCTCAAAGTTTGACGATTGCATGTTCATTCAGCAGGAACCGGATCTTCGGCCGATGGCGAGATGATCTCGCCGCGTGGCACAAGAACCGCATAGATGAACAGGATCGCGCCAAGAACAACGATCACACCGGCACCGAAGCGCATCCAGTAGAACACGGCGAGCTGGTCTTGCACATCCATGAAATAGTCACCCTGAACCCGTTGCAGATGGGTCTGAACCGTTCCCGCGAAAGTAAGGACGAATGTCATGAAAGCCATGCCGCCTGACATCAGCCAGAACGATCCCATGTTCAACACCTGATTATATGGATCGCGTCCCCTGAGGATCGGCATCGCATAGGTGAAGATCGCAAGATTGAGCGAGACATAGGCACCGAAGAAGGCGAGGTGTCCATGCGCCGCCGTGATCTGCGTGCCGTGGGTATAGTAGTTTACCCCGTGCAATGTGTGCAGGAAGCCCCATACACCGGCACCGAAGAAGGCCAGGGTTGCGCAACCCAGTGACCACAACAGTGCGGCCTTGTTGGGATGGTCCCGGCGGCCTTTCCAGACCATGACGAATGCAAAGGTCATCATGCCGAAGAACGGGATTACCTCAAGCGAGGAGAAAATCGAGCCAATCCATTGCCAATAACTCGGCGTGCCGATCCAGTAATAATGGTGCCCGGTACCGAGAATGCCTGAAAACAGCGCAGTGGCGACAATGATGTAGAGCCATTTCTCAACGATCTCACGGTCGACACCGGTTAGTTTGAGCATCAGGAAGGCAAGGATTGAGGCCATGATCAGTTCCCAAACGCCTTCGACCCAAAGATGGACAATGTACCACCAGTATTGTTTGTCGAGTGACAGGTTCTCCGGATTGTAGAAGGCGAACAAGAACAGCAGCGCCAGGCCCCACAGCCCGAGCAGCAGAATGTTGGTTATAGCTGTTTTCTTGCCCTTCAGAGACGTCATCGTCACGTTGTAGAGGAACATCAATGCCGCCACGACAATGCCGACCTTGACCCAGACCGGTTGCTCGATGAACTCGCGTCCTTCCTTGCCGAGAAGCCAGTTGCCCTCGAACAGGTTGAAGATGTAGGTGACAACCACGCCGAGCGTACCAAGCACCAGAATCAGCAATTGCACATAAGCGATCGTTGGCGAGTGGATTTCCTGTTCGGATTCCTCCGGCAGGATAAAATAGGCAGCTCCCATGAAGCCAAGCAGCAACCACACCACCAGCGAGTTGGTATGCAGCATCCGGACGATATTGAACGGAAGCAGCTCTGACAGTGTATTTGGGCTGACATAAATCCAGCCGGCCAAAAGCCCGCCCAGCACCTGAACTGCAAACAGGGCCATGGCGGTGACGAAATAGATCAGTGCGATCTTTTGTGTCTGGTATTTCATGATTTTCGTCTCCTCAGCCTGCCTCATTCGGCGGCCAGTCCTGCGTTTTGATCTTGTTGGTCCAGATCAGGAATTCGGACAGGTTGCGAACGTCGGCGTCACTCAGGTTGAAATTTGGCATCTGACGCCGGCCCTCAATGCCGGTCGGCTGGGAGTCCATCCAGGATTTGAGTGTGTCATATGCCGCTTCAGGGTCATCAAGTACGCCCCAGCGTTCCATCACATTGCCAACTTCGGGAGCAAAATAAGCTCCTTCGCCCAGAAGCGTGTGGCAGTTAATACAGGCGTGCCGCTCCCAGACGCGCTTGCCTGCTGCAACCGCCTCGGTCAGCGGAGCCGCAGTCGTCGAGGTGGTGACGATGTAGCGGTGACTGTGGATCGATAATCCCAGAAATATGATGATGAAGAACAATGACCCGCCATAAAATATGTTCCGGGCCATGGATTTTGTCATGACTTCGCTCATCCGGGACTCCTTTCGCAGATGACACGTGAGTCCCGTCACAATGAAGAAAACGGCGCTCATCGGCCTTAACGAAAGTCAAGCTTGTGGATTGAAGGAGCGGACGTCCAACCGGCAGTTCAGCTTAACAAAAGTCAAGGCAGGAAAGCCGAAGCGACCGCTACCTGTTGGACGAACGAAACGCATCCGGAGAAATGCCATGGGTATTTCAGCACAGGTCCGTTCTGGCATTCCCCTCAAGGTGTGCCGAGCGCGAATCCGGACGCAGATATCCGTATTTTCGCCGCCGTTGCGGGCCGCAGTTCAGGTCTGAAATGGAAGTATCGATGTCCCCCGTTCGCCCCGAAAGCCACGTATATCTGGTCGGTGCCGGGCCAGGTGATCCCGAACTCCTGACGATCAAGGCCATGCGGCTGATAGAAACGGCTGACGTTATCGTCCACGACCGGCTTGTATCCAACCAAATCCTTGAATTGGCAGGGCCTGCAACACGCATGATCGATGTCGGCAAATCGCCCAATCATCATCCGTTTCCCCAACCGAACATCAATGCGCTGCTCATCTCGCTGGCGAGCAAGTACTGCAAGATTGTCCGTCTCAAAGGTGGCGATCCTTATTTGTTCGGCCGCGGTTCGGAGGAAGCTGCCGCGCTTCGAGATGCGGGAATTTCATTCACCGCCGTGCCCGGAATTTCATCTGCACAAGGCATTGCTTCAGCCACTGGAGTACCTCTGACCCATCGCGGATTGGCCACAGGCGTCCGCTTCGTCACAGGCCACTGCCAGGCCGGACATGAGCTGGATCTGGACTGGCGCGGTCTGGCAGACGGCGATACGACGCTGGTCATCTACATGGGACGCCGCCATGCGCAGCATATTGCCGAACGGCTGATTGCTCACGGAATGGCGCCCGAAACTCCGGTGATGCTGGTTGTCGATGGTACGCGGGCAACGGAGCAACGACACTTCACCGCCCTTGGACAATTGGGTCAGACGGCCGCGACCCTCGAGAAGACCCGGCCGGTGCTGATCGTCATTGGCGGTGTCGTCGATCTGGCATCTGATGTCCTTCTGCAACAAGATGAGATCATGGAACAGGCCAGCCATGGCTAGTTGGATTCCCTTGGCGGCCTTGATGACGGCTCTTCTGCTTTTACCCGCCGGAGCGGCTGGGATCGGCCCAAAGCAGGCAGAAAAGCTTGAACACCTCGTGCGGCAAGATTGCGGCTCTTGCCACGGATTGACACTGAAAGGCGGTTTGGGCCGGCCGATTGATCGAGACCGCATGCGCCAATACGACCGTGAGGTGCTGCGGGATATCATCCTCGATGGCGTTCCAGGAACCGCAATGCCTCCCTGGCGTCCATTGATCTCGGAAAACGAGGCGCAGTGGATCGCCGACTACTTGCGGGAGCAACGCCAATGATCCGCGTGTTGATGGTCACCATGATGCTTCTTTCTGCGGCGATCGCATCGGCCGCCGACCGGGTGGTCGCAACCGGGGACTTGGGGGTCGTCGTCGAGCGTTCGTCAGGCTCGGTGCTGATCGTCGATCAATCCGACATGGCTTCCATTGCCCGGGTGGAGGGGCTTGGCGATCTCTCCCATGCCAGCGTCGTGTTTTCACCCGATCAGCGTTTTGCCTACATTTTCGGACGGGATGGCGGGCTGACCAAGCTGGACATGACATCACAGCAGGTCGCAAACCGGATCATCCAGTCAGGAAATGCAATCGGCGGCGCAATATCGGATGATGGGCAATTGGTTGCGGTATCCAATTACGAACCGGGCGGTGTGCGCATTTTTGATGCCGTTTCGCTTGAGTTGGTTGCCGATATCCCGACGGGATCAAAAACAATCGGGCTGGTAGATGCGCCTGGCCGGCGGTTTGTGTTCTCACTTTGGGATGCCGGCGAAACCTGGATTGCTGATATGAGCGGTGAGGTGCCGCAGGTACAGCGTTTCGATGATGTCGGTACCAACCCCTATGACGCGCTGATCACGGCGGATGGCCGCCGCTATATCGTGGGGCTGTTTGGCGAAGACGGATTGACGGCGTTCGACTTGTGGTCCGACCCGCCCGAGCAGCAAAAAATCCTGGCAAACTACGGCAAGGGCGACCAAAAATTGCCTGTCTACAAAATGCCGCATCTTGAAGGATGGGCGTTGGCTGGGGATCGGTTTGCTCTGCCGGCGGTGGGTCATCACCAATTGCTGTGGGTCGATTCGCGGGATTTGACCGAAGTCGCGCGAACCGACACACACGGACAGCCAATCTTTGCAGTATCGCGACCGGACGGCCGCCATGTTTGGGTCAATTACGCCCATCCGGACAATGACACGGTAGAAGTCATCGACAGCCAATCCGGTTTGGTTGTTCATACGCTTAAACCCGGTCCGGCTGTACTGCACATGGAATTCACCCCGCGTGGCCATCAGGTGTGGCTTTCGGTCCGCGATGGCAACCGCATCGAAATCTACGACACCCGCACCTTTGCCAAACTTGGAGAAATTCCGGCAGAGACGCCATCGGGCATCTTCTTTACCGCAAGAGCCCACAAATCCGGGCTCTGAGGAGGTCTGCCGTGGACCTGGATGATCTTGACTGGAAACTGATGAACGACTGGCAGCGAGCGCTTCCCCTCGTGCCGCGGCCGTTTGAAATCATCGCTGAATCGCTCGGCATCAGCGAAGAAGAGGTTCTGGTTCGACTGAAGAAACTGCTTGAGTGCAAGGCGATAAGCCGTGTGGGGGCGACGTGCAGGCCCAATACGCTTGCCGCCAGTACGCTCGGCGCCGTAGCAGCCCCACCCGACAGAATCGAAGAAGTTGCTGAAATCATCAACGCGCAAGAAGGTGTCAGCCACAACTATCAACGCGAAAACGAATGGAACGATTGGTTTGTGGCCACTGGTCCTACCCGCGCCTTTGTTGATGAAACGCTTGCCGAGATCAGTCGCCAAACCGGTCTGCGTGTGCTCGATCTCCGGCTGGAACAGCCCTTCAATGTTGATCTTGGTTTTGCGCTCGACGGAACCAGCGAAATGCCGGAACCGGCCCCGATCGACGATACGGTACCACTGGAGGATGGCGACCGGGAAATCATGCAGACCTTGTCCGAGGGGATGGAACCAGTGCAACGCCCGTTCAAGGCGATGGCAGAACGGTTGGGCCGCACTGAGAAGGAATTGCTCGAGCGCATCCGAAGCCTCGCACTGTCGGGGGTTTTGTCCCGGATCGGCCTCATCGTCCGCCACCGCGCCCTCGGTTGGCGGTCCAACGCGATGTGCGTCTTCAACGTGCCACCCGACGAGGTTACGGAGAAGGGTAGGGCGCTTACCAGAGTGCCCGGCGTATCCTTGTGCTATCAGCGCCGGCCGGAGCCTGATGTCTGGCCATACACGCTCTACTGCATGATCCACGGCCGCAGCCGCTCCGAAGCGCTTGATGTTCTCTCACTCGCCCGGGTCCGTGCCGGTCTTGCCGGCTACGACTACAAAGTATTGTTCAGTACCCGCTGCTTCAAGCAGACCGGCGCCCTGATCGACAGGAGGGTCGACGCATGAAGCTCGACACAATCGACAGGATGATCATCAATACCCTGCAAGATGATTTTCCCCTGACGCCCAAGCCTTATGCCGACGCTGCCATGGCGATTGGTATTGCAGAGCATGACCTTCTTGACCGGCTTGGCCGCATGATGCGCGAAGGGATCATCACGCGTTTCGGACCGTTCCTTGATGCGGCAGCGATGGGCGGTGCATTCTGCCTTTGCGCGCTCACAGCTCCCAAAGAGCGATATGACGAAATCGCGCAAATGGTGAACGGTTTTCCTGAGGTCGCGCATAACTACGCACGCGATCACACCTTGAACATGTGGTTTGTGCTGGCGACGGAAACCGAAGCCGGTATCGCCACAACCGCCGACGCAATCGAAGCTGAAACCGGGCTCACCGTGTTCCGCTTTCCCAAATTACGCGAATTCTTCGTCGGGTTCAGGGTGGCGGCATGAACCTTTCCCCGGCAGATCGTGCGCTCATATCCACATGCCAAGGCGGGCTCCCCCTGGTTGCGTCACCATACGCGGACATCGCCACCAAACTCGGAACCACCGAAGCTGACGTTATCGACCGCCTTGCCGCTTTGAAGGCGAGGGGAGTCATCCGGCGGATCGGCATCGCGCCCAATCATTACAAACTCGGCATGACAGCCAACGGCATGAGCGTCTGGGATGTCGACGATGATGCCGCCGAAGAACTTGGGCCTCTCGTTGGCGCGATGGAAGATGTGACCCATTGCTATTTGCGTCCTCGTGCACTTCCGGTGTGGCCATACAATCTGTTCGCCATGATCCATGGCAGCGACCGCGATGAAGTGGAGAAGAAGCGGCAAACGATCAAAACCCTTTTGGGAACCGCCTGCCGCGCTTCGGATATTCTCTATTCGACCGCCATACTCAAAAAAACCGGGTTGCGCCTGCGCGACAGGAAGGACTGAAATGTTTCGTCTGACCCAGTACATGGAACAACTGATCAATCCGACACCGCCGCGGCAACGGAGGGGCGAAGTTCGCCCGGTGGTGATCTGGAACATTACCCGGCGATGCAATCTGCAATGCAGGCATTGCTATACCACGTCGGCAGACCAGATTTTTCCTGGTGAACTCTCGACCGCGCAGGCGCTTGGAGTGATCGATGACTTGGCCTCTTTCAAAATTCCGGCCTTGATCATCTCGGGTGGTGAACCGCTGTCGCGGCCCGACGTGTTCGAACTGGCGGCCTATGCACGCGACAAGGTCCGGTACCTGGCACTGTCGACCAATGGCACGCGCATCGAAGGCGAAACGGCCCAAAAAGTTGCTGAAATCGGTTTTGATTATGTGGGCATCTCGATCGACGGCGTCGGCCGGACCAATGATTGGTTTCGAGGCAAGCAAGGCGCGTTTGACGAGGCGCTGGCCGGGGCACGCACTTGCAAAAAGCTCGGTATCAAGGTCGGGCTTCGCTTCACGCCCACCGAGGAGAATGCTGATCAACTGCCTGACATACTTGACCTTTGCGAGGCCGAGGGGATCAACAAGTTCTACATGTCCCACCTTGTCTACGCAGGCCGGGGCAACAAGAACCGCGGCGAAGATGCCGGGCACAGGCGCGCCCGCAATGCTGTCAGCCTGTTGATTGAACGGGCATGGCAGGCGTTGCAGCAGGGGCGCCATCTCGAAATCGTCACCGGCAACAATGACGCCGACGCTGTTCTGTTTCTCAACTGGGTACGGAATAACTTCTCGTCCGAACAGGCCGAGCACGTAAAACAGCACCTCATTGCCTGGGGCGGCAATTCATCCGGTGTCGGCATCGCCAACATTGACCCGATTGGCAGGGTGCATCCCGATACCTATTGGTCGGACTATACAATCGGCAGCGTGAAAGATGCGAAATTCACGCAGTTATGGACCGGCGATGACCGGATGCTTTCTTTGCTGCGGACCCGGCCACGGCCGTTGGAGGGCCGGTGTGGCGCCTGTGCGCACCAGGCGGTCTGCGGCGGTAATACGCGTATTCGCGCGCTTCAACTAACCGGCAATCCGTGGGCGGAAGATCCGGCCTGTTACCTGGATGACGATGAAATCGGGGTTGCAACCGACACCCCGCGCCTGGCCGTAACTGCATTTCGAGGGAAACGCCATGATCCGGCACATCGTTTTTACTAGCCTCTTCTTCATGTTTGTTGCGCCGGTGGCGATCGCCGATCCCCGTGTGCTCTTCGCCACCCATTGCGCGGTGTGCCATGGCGATGACCGCTTGGGTGGAACAGGACCGGCGCTGATCCCCGAAAGTCTGCGACGCTTGAAAGGCAAACGTCTGGAGAAGGTCATCGCAGGTGGCCGCGAAGCAACGCAAATGCCTGCTTTCACCGACCAATTGTCGGAGGATGAGATCGCCTCTCTTGCCCGGTTCGTGCATGAGCCACTTGCAGAAGTCCCCGCCTGGACCAAAGATGAAATCGCTGCCACACTTTTGGTGAACGAGGAGTACAAAGCTCCCACCGCACCGGCGCACGGCGCAGATCCGCTGAACCTTTTCGTGGTTGTCGAGACCGGCGATCATCACATCAGCATTGTCGATGGCGACACGCTGGAGGTTATGCAACGGCTGCCGACACCGCTAGCCGTTCATGGCGGTCCGAAATTCAGCCCGGATGGCCGCTTTGTCTTCGTCATGTCACGCGACGGCTGGGTGCAGAAAGTGGACCTCTGGAACATGCAGGAGGTTTCGCGCATCAGGGCGGGCATCAACAGCCGCAATATCGCCATCAGTCATGACGGCAAATGGCTGGCGGTTGCCAATTACCTGCCAAGAACACTGACCATTCTGTCGACGGAAGATCTCGGCGTCGCCGAAATACACGACGTGAAGGGAAAAAACGGAGAGGCGAGCCGCGTATCAGCAGTCTACCAGGCCCCACCGCGGGAAAGCTTTATTCTGGCATTGAAAGACGTGCCCGAAATCTGGGAGGTCTTCTACGGTGATAACCCACCGTTTTACGGATTCGTGCACGATTACCGCGACGAGGGACCGATCGGCTACGACGAGCCATTTCCCGTCCGTGTGATTAGCATTCCGGAGGTGCTGGACGATTTTTTCTTCAGCCAAGACTATGAATACGTCATGGGAGCTGCCCGTGAGGGCAAAGGCGGACAGGTGATCGATCTGGTTATCGGCCACCGCATCGCCAAACTCGATCTTCCCGGCATGCCGCACCTCGGCTCAGGCGTCACCTGGAAACGGCAGGGCTCTACGGTCATGGCAACGCCACATCTGCGCGACGGTGTGCTCTCTGTAATTGACATGAAGAACTGGTCGACGATCGACCAGATCGCCACCGAAGGCCCCGGCTTCTTTCTTAGAAGCCACGAAAACACACCCTATCTGTGGGCGGATGTGTTTTTTGGTCCCAACCGTGACGTGATGCATGTGATCGACAAGGAAAGCCTTCAGATCGTCCGCACACTGCGCCCTGTACCCGGCAAAACAGCCGCCCATGTCGAATTTGACCGCTACGGCAAATACGCACTGGTCAGCCTGTGGGAGCGGGATGGCGCGGTCATTGTCTATGACGCAGCGACGCTGGAAGAAGTCAAACGCCTGCCAATGGTGAAGCCTTCGGGAAAGTATAATGTTTACAACAAGATCACCTTCTCAAGCGGAACGAGCCACTGAAATTCTGGTTGTCTCGCACGGTTCACCTTCCGAACCCGAAGAGCAACAAGTATTCATCGAGGCCCTAGCTGGCAAGATTGCCGCGATGACCGGCTGCAATGCTCGCGGGGCCACCCTTGCAAAGCCAGGCGCGCTGGAACGAGCGATTGAGGGTTTTTCTCAACCCTTGGTCTATCCACACTTCATGGCCGATGGCTGGTTTGTCTCGACAAATCTGCAAAATCGCCTGCGCAGGTCCGGCTTGAACCGCTGGCGTATGGCAACCCCGCTAGGGCTTATCGGCACTCTGCCTTGTCTTGCTCAGCAAATGATCGGCGCGGAGTTGCAGAAGCACTCGCTTCAAAACAAGGAGACTACACTTGTTATAGCCGCGCACGGTTCACCATCCGATCCAAGGCCTGCACGCGCTACAAAGGCATTTGCCGAAAAACTCCGGAGCAGCGGGAATTTTCTGCAGGTACGCGTCGGTTATGTGGATGAAGAACCGTCGATCGAGGAGGCAGCGTCAATCAAGGGGCCGGCGATCGTGTTACCGTTTTTTGCAGCGCGCGCCGGCCACGTGTTGTTTGACCTTCCCAAAGCACTGGCCAAAGCCTCATTTTCCGGCCCGGTGCTGGCTCCGATCGGAACCTGGGAAGAAATTCCACGCCTGATTGCTGAAGAACTGAAATCCAGACAAGAGGCAGAGGTCGCATGAGTGAAAGCAGATGGCCGGTCTGGAAGCTGGCTATTCTTCTTTACCCTTTTGCCGCTGCAGCAGTAGCAATCAATCTGTTTTTGGTGTTTCTCATGGCACCGGTCATCGGAATTGCGCCGTTAACGCCCTATGCCTCGATTATCGGCGGTCTGGTCCTGGGCATTCCCGCGACCTGGGCCTCTGGGCGTTGGGTGCGACACATGATGGACGAAGCCGATTCTTGACAATAGTTAAGGCCAATTCGTAACAACAGTGTTTGGATCGGGTCAGATACCCACGACTGGAGTCCCAGATGAACTACCAGGCCTTCTTTGAAAACGCCCTCGATGACCTGAAATCCGAGGGGAATTATCGCTATTTTGCAGAGCTTGAACGCTCAGCAAGAGAGGCACCTCGCGCAGTTCAGCATATCGATGGCAAGACGCGCCCGGTGACGGTCTGGTGTTCCAACGATTATCTGGGGATGGGCAAGCACAAGATTGTGCGCGAGGCGGTTTCGAGCACGGCATTGGAAGACGGCGCAGGAGCCGGCGGCACCCGCAACATTTCGGGTACCGCGCATATGCACGTTCAGCTGGAAAACCTGCTGGCCGAGCTTCATGGCAAGGAATCTGCGCTTCTGTTCACCTCCGGATACGTCTCAAATTGGGCAAGCCTCAGCACGCTCGGCGCCAAGTTGCCCGATTGTACGATCCTGTCGGATGCAAAGAACCACGCGTCAATGATCGAGGGAATTCGCCATTCGAAGGCCCGCAAAGTGATTTGGGATCACAATGACCCGGAAGACCTGGATCGCAAATTGTCGCAACTCCCCTCCGGCGGAGCACGGATTGTCGCATTTGAAAGCGTCTATTCCATGGACGGCGACATCTGTCCGATGGCTGAGATCGTCGAAGTGGCCGAAAAGCACGGCGCAATGACCTATCTCGACGAGGTTCACGCCGTCGGACTGTACGGGCCAAGGGGCGGCGGCATCGCCGAACGTGAGGGCCTGTCTGACAGGATCACCCTGATTGAAGGCACGCTGGCCAAGGCTTTTGGCGTTCTCGGCGGTTATATAACCGGTTCCACCGCGCTGTGTGATTTCATCCGCTCGTTTGCCAGCGGATTCATCTTCACCACTGCTCTTCCTCCCGCGCTGGTAGCCGGAGCGACCGCATCGGTGCGCCATTTGATGAACTCGGATATTGAACGGATGCAGCAACGCCGCAATGTCGCGCGCCTGCGCGAACTGCTGGACCGCAGCCGTATTCCGCATATGGACAATCCGAGCCATATCGTGCCGGTACTGGTTGGTGATCCCTTCAAGGCCAGGTTTCTGAGCGACCAGCTTCTGGAGCACTACGGTATCTACGTACAGCCGATCAATTATCCGACGGTGGCCAAAGGTACCGAAAGACTGAGAATAACGCCTTCTCCGCTGCATTCGGAAGCCGATATCCAGCATCTTGCCGGTGCGCTTTCCGATTTGTGGTCGCAGTGCGCACTAAGCCGCGCGGTCGCCTGACCAAAAAGCCGGACCCATAACCCGGAAGGCAAGCGGGTCTCAAGGTTTGCAATTGCGGGACCGTTGTGTCCGGCATGCTGACTATCTCTGCGCCTTGCCGAAAAGTTGATCAAGAACAACAAAGCTCTTGCAGGACAGTGTAAAATCAGCCCTTGAAACCGAGCCTGTCGATGAATTTGATTGATGAGGTTGCAATCCGGTTTCACGTCCCGAAAGGGAGTGAGGGTGCTATCGCAACAAGAAATTGACTGTCTGAAGAAAACCGACTTCTTTGGTGCTCTGCCGCAAGAGGTCTTCGAGCATTTGCTGGCCCATGCCCATGTCATCAAGCTGAAGACCGGAACGGAGATTTTTCACCAGGGAGACGAGGCGCACGCAGTTTATTGCGTCGTCAAGGGTGTGATCAAACTCTCCGTCGCTTCGAAGAACGGGGATACGGTGGTCGTTGACATTTTCCACCCGGGATCGAGTTTTGCCGAAATGATGGCCTTTCGGGATGTTCCCTATCCGGTAACGGCAACCGCCCTGGCAGACAGCCGGGTCGTCGCTATTCCGAAAAGCCTGATCCGGCACGAATTGAAAACCAATCCTGTAGCCTATTCGGCAGTTTTGACGGCGGCATACACCCATCTTCACCGTCTCATCCGTCAGGTGGAGCAATTGAAAGCGGCGTCAGGGCTGGAGCGGGTCGCCGGCTTTGTCCTTGCGCACGCAGAGAAAGAAACGAATTCCTGCTCGATTTTGATTCCGTACGAAAAACAAACACTTGCTTCGATGCTCGGAATAAAACCGGAGACCCTGTCGAGAGCCTTCAAACGGCTTGAGGGACACGGACTGGCCGTTCGCGGGCCGATTGTGGAAATCAGAAACCGCAGTGCATTGGAAAAGTTTCTCAACGAGAGTTGATGCCGCCTAAATCTTTTGAGTTAGGACGACCCCGGCGAGACCAAGAGCCGACCGGTTCGCTGGTTGATATCTATCCTGCATTCGTAAGGTCAGCACTCACAGCTGCAGCGTCCGCATTCTCAATGCGTTGGCGATAACCGAAACGGATGACAAGCTCATCGCTGCCGCGGCCAGCATCGGGGACAACAGCAAGCCTGTCAGCGGATAGAGGATTCCGGCCGCGATCGGCACACCGGCAGAGTTGTAAACGAATGCAAAAAACAGGTTCTGCTTGATGTTGCGCAGGGCCGCTTGCGCCAGCTTGCGGGCGCGGACGATGCCGCCAAGGTCGCCCTTGAGCAAGGTGATGCCTGCGCTTTCGACAGCAACATCCGCTCCGGTTCCCATGGCAATGCCCACTTCAGCGGCGGCCAGGGCAGGGGCATCGTTGATGCCATCTCCAGCCATGGCCACCAATCTGCCTTGGGCTTGAAGTTGGTCAATCAGCAATTTCTTGTCCTCGGGCAGCACGCCTGCCCTCACATCATCGATCCCTAACTGATTTGCGACTGTGCGAGCGGTACGTTCATTGTCCCCGGTGGCCATGATAATCTTCAGGCCGGCTTGATGAAGTGCTTTTATGGCACTTGCCGTTGTCGGCTTGATTGGATCGGCAACTGCAACAATTCCCGCAAGCCGGCTGTCCACAGCAAGGAACATTGCGGTTTTGCCGTTGGTTCGAAGTTCATCGGCGGTTGATATGGCACAGTCAAATTCAACGTTCTCTGCCTCCATCATCGCTGCATTTCCAAGCGCCACAGCACTTTGCCCAACGGTTCCCTTCACACCCTTTCCGGTTATCGCCTGGAAACCGGAAACAGGCTGAAGAACCTGCTCTTGCGCTTCGGCACCGGCCACAATCGCCTCAGCAAGCGGATGCTCTGAGCCTCTTTCCAGAGATGCGGCCTTTATAAGAATGTCGGTCTCGGAAAAGCCATCAAACGCGACGATGTCAGTGAGCTGCGGCTGTCCCTCGGTCAACGTGCCGGTTTTGTCGACGACCAACGTGTCCACACGTGCCATTCGTTCCAATGCTTCGGCGTCCTTGATCAAAACACCCGCCTGAGCGCCTCGGCCCGTGGCTGTCATGATCGACATTGGCGTCGCAAGACCAAGCGCACAGGGACACGCGATGATCAGAACCGAAACTGCAGACACGATTGCGAACACAAATGCCGGATCAGGCCCGATTGTCAGCCAGATAGCAAAGGCGATCACAGCAATCGCCACAACGGTCGGCACAAACACGCTGGCAACCCGATCGGCCAGTCCCTGGATGGGAGCACGCGACCGCTGCGCCGATGAAACCATGGCAACGATTTTCGCCAGCATGGTTTCTTCACCCACGCGCGATGCCTCAACGATCAGGCTGCCATTCTTGTTGATGGTGCCGCCTGTGACCGAACTGCCCTCGGTTTTTTCCAGCGGGACCGGTTCACCGGTGATCATGCTTTCATCGACTGCGGAGTGACCTTCAACCACTATCGCGTCGACCGGAATGCTCTCTCCGGGCCGCACGCGCAAAAGATCGCCTTCGATGATGTTTTCAAGCGGCGCATCATACTCTTCACCGTCCGGGAGCACGCGCCGGGCAGTCTTTGGTGCGAGATCAAGCAAAGCCCTGATCGCATCGCCGGTTCGCTCTCTCGCACGAAGCTCGAGCACCTGGCCGACAAATACCAAGGCCACAATCACCACAGAGGCTTCAAAATAGACCGGGACATGGCCGTCCGGAGACTGCATGGAGGAGGGAAACAGCCCCGGCAGCAATGTGGCCACAACACTGTAGGCATAGGCCGCACCGACGCCGAGCATGATCAGCGTCCACATGTTGAAGTTTCTTGTTTTCAACGAAGTCCAACCACGATGAAAGAATGGAGCGGCTGCCCAAATCACAACAGGTGTGGTGAGAAGCAGCTCAATCCAAAGCGTCAGGCCTTCGCCGATCCATTCCCGGATCGGCAATCCGATCATCGGTCCCATGGTCAAGACAAGAAGTGGAACCGCAGCGCCGGCGCTCACCCACAGGCGCCGGGTGAAATCGATCAGCTCATGGTTGGGCCCTTCGGCAACACCATCCATCGGCTCCAGCGCCATACCGCAGATCGGACAGGTACCCGGTCCCTCCTGGATGACTTCCGGATCCATGGGACAGGTGAACGATGCGTCTTTCGGCGCAGAGACCCTTTTCTTTGCCTTGTTGCCCGACAAATAGAAATACGGATCGGCTTCAAACCGGTCGTGGCACTTTTGCGAACAAAAGTGATAATCCTCGCCGCGATAGCGCAGATATGGTTTTCCGGCATCCGGATCGACCGACATGCCACAGACGGGATCGACGAATGCGTTTGAAGCCGTGGGACCTGAATTGCCGTGATGATCGCAGCCATGTCCGCACGGAGAGCGGCCGGACACGCCTGGATCGCTCGATGCATGATCATGTTTCATAAGCGCTGATGTAATGCTTCCAGTCACTGGAAGGTCAAGCAATTATACGCAGCCAATCGCTCCACTTGAAAAATTCACCCGATTGACCACCCCAGGCGGCTGCCGTGTGAAAACGTCGAACACCGGAAACGGTTCAAAACCGCAGGCAAGCCCCCCGACTTTTGTTGGCGACGAACTTCATTCCGATTCAACGGTCAATTTTGTGAAATTTGGTGTCGAATTCCAGGTGAATTGGTCCGGCATATCCGCTATGAACAGCAGGTGTAATCAGGCGCCTACGGAGAGTGAAATATGCATTATGAGCGTCCAGGCTCGATAAAAGATGCAACCCGGCTTTTGAACGGTGCGAAAGGCAGCGCATATGTGCTGGCAGGTGGAAGTGACCTGCTGGTCCGTATGAAAGGCGGCTTTATCGAACCGGATCTTGTGGTTGACATCAAGGCGATCAAAGGGATCGGCACAATTCGCAAATCCAGTAACGGATTTACGATCGGTGCGGCCGTTCCGTGCGCGGAGATGGCTGAGTCGGCGGCATTGAAGAAAGCATGGCCGGGTGTGGTCGAGGCCGCCAATCTGATCGGCTCAAAGCAAATTCAGGGACGCTGCACGATCGTTGGCAATCTTTGCAATGCATCCCCTGCCGCCGACAGCGTTCCGGCCCTGATGGCGGCCGAAGCCAAGGTCGCCATCGCCGGCCCCAAAGGATCGCGCACGATCGCCGTCGACAAGGTGGTCAAGGCGCCGGGAAGTACGTCACTGCGCAAGGGGGAAATTGTTGAAGCGGTTCTGCTCGACAAACGTCCGCTGCGATCTGGAGATGCCTATCTGCGCTTTATTCCCCGCACGGAAATGGACATTGCTGTCGTCGGCGCTGCGGTGAACCTGACGCTTGACAAAGAAGGCGTGGTGAAATCGGCAAGGGTTTCCCTCGGCGCGGTTGCGCCGACAGCCATTCTGGTGCGCCGAGCCGCCAATGCCATCATCGGTACCAAGCTGGACGGGCCGGCACTCGAGCGGCTGGCGGAAGCCTGCTCAGCGGCATGTAAGCCGATCGACGACAAGCGCGGCACGATCGAATTTCGCAAGAAGGTGGCCGGCGTGCTGGCCGGGCGCGCCGCAAAGATTGCGTACAAACGCGCGGGAGGAAAGTAATGACCGCGATTGCAGTTTCGACAACAATCAATGGCGACGATATCGAAGTACTTTGCCAGACGGAGGAAACTCTGCTGGATGTGCTTCGTGATCGTTTGGGTCTCACCGGGGCCAAGGAAGGTTGCGGCACAGGCGATTGTGGCGCCTGCAGCGTGATCGTCGATGGCCGCCTGGTCTGCGCATGCCTGGTTTTGGGCGCAGAGGCTGAAGGCCGCCGCATCGAAACCATTGAGGGGATGGCCAAAGGTGATGAACTGCATCCACTGCAGTCAAGTTTCCTCGAACATGCCGCCCTTCAATGCGGTGTGTGTACGCCCGGTTTCCTGATCGCGGCAAAAGATCTTCTGGAAAGAAATCCGGATCCGAGTGAAGAGGAAATTCGCTTTGCCCTTGCCGGCAATCTCTGCCGCTGCACCGGATACGACAAGATCGTGCGCGCTGTACAAGATGCTGCAACTGTGATGAAGGGAGGCTGACCATGAACTTCGATGCCAAATTTGCTGCAAAAAAGTTCAATTCCGTCGGCACGAGGCCTGTTCGCCCAGACGGCGTCGACAAGGTGACAGGACGCGCGCGGTATGGAGCTGACTTCAACATGCCGGGGCAACTGGCGGGAGCGGTGCTGCGAAGCCCGCACGCACACGCGAAGATCAAGAAAATCGATGTCTCGAAAGCGGAGAAGCTGAAAGGCGTCAAGGCCGTGATCACCGCTGACGATTTGCCCGACCTCACTGACGGCGATTCCGGCCTTTACAACATTCTCGACAACTGCATGGCGCGGGGCAGGGCGCTCTATGACGGGCACGCGGTTGCCGCGGTGGCTGCGATCGACGCACGAACAGCACGCGAAGCCCTGAAGCGCATCAAGGTCACCTATCAAGTGTTGCCGCATGTTACCGATGTCGATGAAGCGGTTGCGCCGGGAGCACCGCTTGTTCACGAAGATGTCTTCACTTCCGGCATCGATCCCCGACCAAAGAAGCCCTCAAACGTCGCCAAACGCAGCGAATATGGGCATGGAGACGTTGAAAAGGGATTCAAACAGGCCGACTTCATTGTGGAGCGGCGGTACAGGACCGAGCAGACACACCAGGGCTACATCGAGCCTCATGCCTGCGTTGCGAGCTTTAATGCTGATGGTACCGCCGACATGTGGGTCTGCACCCAGGGTCATTTTGTCTTTCGGCAAACCTGCGCCGATCTGCTCGGTATCGATGTTTCCAAGCTGCGGGTCACGTCGTCTGAGATCGGCGGCGGATTTGGCGGAAAAACGCATGTTTGGATCGAACCGGTTGCGCTCGCGCTTTCCCGAAAAGCCGGCCGGCCGGTCAAGCTGGTAATGCCCCGCGAAGACGTGTTTCGGGCCTCCGGTCCCACCAGTGCAACGTCGATCGATGTTCGTATCTGCGCGCGAAAGGACGGCACGATAACGGCCGCGCAAGCTGATTTGCGCTATAGCTGCGGGCCGTATCGGGACATGTGGGCCGAACTGGGCGCCATGACCTCCTTTGCCTGCTATGATCTGGCGAATGTGAAATCGGTCGGCCATGAAGTGCTGGTCAACAGACCAAAAACTGCCGCCTACCGCGCGCCGTCTGCGCCGATGGCTGCTTTCGCGGTGGAAAGTGCGATTGACGAATTGGCGCATGAAATCGGGATGGATCCGGTCGAATTCCGGATCAAGAATGCCGCCAAGGAAGGCACGAAGTCGTCCTATGGCCCGGTGTACGGCCCGATCGGGATCGGCCCGACACTTGATGCAGCCCGTGACCACCCGCACATGGCGGCGGCGCTGGGTAAAAATCAGGGACGCGGCATGGCTTGCGGCTTCTGGTTCAACTTTGGCGGCCAGACCTGCACCGACCTGAACATCGGGCTGGACGGCACGGTGACGCTGGCCGTCGGCACTGTGGATGTGGGTGGAGCGCGTGCATCGCTTTCACTGGTCGCGGCCGAGGAACTTGGCATTTCCTACGATGAGGTCAAAGCCGTTGTCGCGGACACGTCAACGCTGGGCTACAATGACATGACCGACGGCAGCCGCGGCACGTTCTCCTCGTCGATGGCCACAATCTCCGCGGCCCGCAACGCCATTGGCGTGATGAAGGAACGCGCGGCGGCGATGTGGGACATTCCCGTCGAGGATGTGGTCTGGGAGGACGGCCATGCCAAGGCCACCGGCGCCGGACACGGCAATCTGCCGCCGCTGTCGTTGAAGGAGATCGCGGCGGCGGCTCCGAAAACGGGGGGACCGATTGCCGGACACAGCGAACTGGTGGCCGACGGCGCCGGGGTCTCTTTTGCCACCCATATCTGCGATGTCGAAGTCGACCCGGATACCGGCGCAACCAAAGTATTGCGCTACACGGTGATACAGGATGCCGGAAAGGCGGTGCATCCCGACTATGTGGAAGGGCAGTATCAGGGAGGCGCTGCCCAGGGCATTGGCTGGGCGCTCAATGAGGAATACATCTATGGCAAAGATGGGCGATTGCAGAACCCCGGTTTTCTGGACTATCGCATCCCGGTTTGCTCCGATCTGCCGATGATCGATACACAGATCCTGGAGATCCCCAATCCAAACCATCCCTATGGGGTGCGTGGCGTTGGCGAAACTTCCATCGTGCCGCCGCTCGCTGCGATCGCCAACGCAGTGTCGAACGCGGTCGGTGTCCGCCTGGCCCATATTCCCATGTCACCGCCGCGCATCCTTGCTGCGCTGGACACGAAGAAGAAGGATTGATGGTCGAAGTAACGCTTTGGGGTTCTGTTGGATCGGCGGCCGGCGGCAACAAGCAAGTCGAGGTGGAGGCCAAGAACATTCGCGAATTGTTTGCCAAGCTGGCGGCAGAATATCCGGGTCTCGAGCCTCTCATCGACAACGGCATTGCCGTTGCTATTGATGGCGTGATCTACCGCGATACGTGGTCAAAGGAGTTGCCTGAGGATGCCGAGATCGTCCTTCTGCCGCGTCTTGCCGGCGGATGATACGATCACTCGTTTCCACAATGGCATCAACCAATGCCGTTATACGCGATACGGTGAAGGAGGAGTTTGATGAAAGGCTTGTTGATAGCGAAGGCAGCGCCGGTCCTTCTGGTGGGCACCGCAGTTTTGCTCGCAGGTAGTATGCTGGTTTTGCTGGCTGCAAAGGACAATTCGAAAAAGCCGCTGAAGGAAAATGAGTATTTCGGCTGATGCCGCAGATGTTGCCCATCCAACATTGACATCTGACGGTCAATTTTCTGGTCATATGTCATGGTGAAGAAACGATACGAAGAACTCAGATCAGCGCGCTGGTTTGCGCCGGACGACTTGCGTTCGATGGGCCATCGCAGTCGCGCCATGCAGATGGGCCTGTCGCCTGAGGATTGGGCGGGCAAGCCGGTCATCGCAATCATCAATACATGGTCAGACCTGTCGCCTTGCCACCACCACCTGCGTGATCGGGCGGAATGGGTCAAGCGCGGCATCCTGCAGGCGGGGGGTATGCCGGCGGAAATGCCAGTGCAATCTTTCGCCGAGCAATTTCTGAAACCTACCTCGATGCTTTACCGCAATATGGGCGCGATGGAGGTGGAAGAGACATTGCGGTCCCATCCCATCGATGGCGCAGTGCTGATGGGCGGTTGTGACAAGTCGACGCCGGCCTTGGTCATGGGTGCTGTATCCATGGGGCTGCCGTTCATATTCATGCCGGCTGGCGCAATGCTGCGGGGAAACTATGCGGGTGAAAAGCTTGGCTCGGGCACGGATGTTTGGAAGTACTGGGACGAAAGACGTGCAGGCAATATCACCAAGGAGCAGTGGGACGGTGTTCAGGGCGGAATTGCCCGGTCCTACGGTACTTGCATGACCATGGGCACGGCAGCGACCATGATGTCGATCGCAGAGGGCTTTGGTTTGACTTTGCCAGGCGCCTCTTCGATCCCGGCGCCTGATGCCAATCACAAGCGTATGGCCGCCGCTTGCGGGCGCCGCGCGGTTGAAATGGTGTGGGAGGATCTGACACCGGACAAGATCGTCAACCAGAAGGCGACGCGAAACGCAACTGTAGTCGCCATGGCCACAGGCTGCTCGACTAATGCAATCATCCACTTGATTGCCATGGCTCGGCGCGCAGGTGTCGACTGGAGCCTGGACGATCTTGACCGCATCGGACACGAGGTTCCTGTTCTCGCCAATATTCGGCCTTCGGGATCCGAATATCTCATGGAGGATTTCTACTACGCCGGCGGACTGCCGGCACTGATGAAAGAATTGGGCGACCGGTTGGATCTTTCTGCGATCACCGCAAGCGGAAAAACGCTGGGCGAAGGAATTGAGGGAGCGGAAAACTTCAATGATGATGTCATCCGGCCGCTTTCAAATCCCGTCTACCATGAAGGATCGCTGGCGGTTTTGCGTGGCAATCTCGCACCCGACGGCGCGGTCATAAAACCGGCCGCGATGGAGCCTAGGTTCCAACAGCATAGCGGCCCGGCCATTGTTGCTGACGACTATGCCGAGCTGAAGACCATCATCAACGACGCCAATAATCCAATGACACCGGACCACGTTCTGGTGCTCAGAAACGCTGGCCCGCAAGGCGGACCGGGGATGCCTGAATGGGGCATGATCCCGATGCCAAAGGCGCTTTTGAAACAAGGCTGCCGTGACATGATGCGGCTTTCGGATGCCAGGATGTCGGGGACATCCTACGGAGCCTGTGTTTTGCACGTGGCGCCGGAAGCGTTTGTCGGCGGACCGCTTGCGCTCATCAGAACCGGTGACATCATCGAAATGGATATCCCGAACCGCTCTCTCAACGTGAAAATTTCGGATGAAGAGATGGCCGAGCGCCGCAAGGCCTGGACCGCCCCCAAACCGCGCTACGAACGCGGCTATGGCTACATGTACATCAAACATATCGAACAGGCAGACAAAGGTTGCGACTTTGATTTTCTGAGGACCGAGTTCGGCGCTCCGGTGCCGGAACCAGAAATCAACTGACAGTCCATGTGGACAAAAACATTTCGTTTCGTATCCACGATTTGGCCTGAATAGCAGATGAGCGCTTGGGGACGCGAAGCAGTCGTCCGAAGGCAATGCGGTGATCGGCTGCTCTAAGCCCTGAGCTGTCCTTCGAACGTTGTCGCATCCGCGATGACCCAAAATACAGCAATCGTGCGAGTTTGATCCTTGTGAGCATCAGCCAAGGTCACGTAGCGCTCAGATCATTTCAGGCTTTCGCGAAATTATCGGAGACTTGGCGGCAGGCTGGCATTCGGCGATTGGTTATGAATGGATGTACGGACTGTTTACCGGTCGGGGCCTTTTCTTGTTCGCTGTACCGCACCATTTGGTGCCTAGATTTGCGAAGGATGTGGGCCTTGACTTCAAACAACGATGTTCTGCTCAAAGAAACCGCGACCAAGGGCCGCTATTATGTGCGCGGCGATGGAAACAGTGACGCTGAATTGACTTTCTCGAAGGCCGGTAGCGGATTGATCATCATTGATCACACCGAAGTTCCCGATGCCTTTCGGGGCAAAGGCGTTGGAGCGAGGCTGATCCAACGGGTTGTGGAAGATGCGCGTGAACGTGGCGTCAAGATCATACCGCTTTGTCCCTTTGCGAATTCGCAGTTTCACCGACATCCCCAATGGGCAGATGTACTCAAACGATAGGAGAATACCGTGAGCTGGAATCCAGCGATTGATCCGCAATGCCCGAAAGCTGGCGATACGGATTCCATCGAGACCCTGATCATTCCCAGAGCCCGCGACATTGGCGAGTTCGAAGTGCGACGGGCGCTGCCCTCATCAAAACGGCAGATGGTCGGACCGTTTATCTTTTTTGATCAGATGGGGCCGGCCGAGTTCCTGACCGGCAAAGGAATCGATGTTCGCCCGCATCCCCATATCGGGCTCGCTACGGTTACGTATCTCTACAGGGGCGAATTCCAGCATCGGGACTCGCTTGGTACCAACCAGATGATCTACCCGGGCGAACTGAACTGGATGGTTGCCGGAAACGGCGTTACCCATTCAGAGCGTACCAGTGTGGAAACCCGCAAAAACCCGAGCAGCCTGTTCGGAATCCAGACTTGGGTTGCCCTGCCGGAGGATACCGAAGAGACCGATCCGGCCTTTGAGCATTTCAACCGCGCACAACTTCCCTTCCTTGACGGCGAGGGAAAGAATGTGCGTCTGATCCTCGGCAACGCTTGGGGCGAATATGCTCCCGCGAAAACCCATAGCGCGATTTTCTACGCCGATGCCGAGCTTGATCCCGGTGCTTCAATTCCTCTTCCTGCCGAACATGAGGATCGCGGGGTCTATGTTCTTTCCGGATCCGTCAGTGTGGCCGACCGGGTGTTTGACGCCGGCCAGATGATGGTATTCCGCCCCGGTGACGCCATCACCATCCGCGGCGGTCCCCAAGGTGCCAGACTGATGATGCTCGGTGGGGAAACGCTTGGCGGACCACGCTATATTTGGTGGAACTTCGTTGCCTCTTCCAGGGAGAAGATCGACGCTGCCAAGGAAGCCTGGGCGCAAGGCGATTGGGAAGATGGCCGGTTCAAGCTGCCGCCCGATGATGCATCAGAATTTATTCCATTACCGGATGGCAGGTAGAATTGCATACACGGCGATCCGGCCAAACATGGCGTGTCCCCAACTGACAGAATCAAAAGCCATTTGTCCGATTTGGGCGTGATCGTTTGATCGGCAGCGCCGCGAATGGATTATTTGCGGTAAGCCGCCAGGGCAGCTTTGTCCGCAGTGCAGTCATTCGAGCCAGAGTCAGAGTTTCAAGCCAAAGAAATGTCTGATGGCTCAACGCGATTCACTGTCAAGCAACCCATGAATGATCGGTCAGAGCTCATTCTGAAAATGAGATGGCAAACACTGGCTTCTTCCTAACCAATTATCCTAAGCGGAAATTCGTCACGGTATTTGAGGACAGGAACTTCCGCGCAAGGTAGAGGCGCCCCAGATCAGCAATTCCCAGCAATCTCTCCGAATCTCAAATTGCCGCAGTACAATCTCAAAGAGTTCATGCGAAATTCCGAAGTTGACAAAATTGGAACCCATGTGGAACCCAAAAACAAATCAGCCGCATCACTGAAAAACCAATCGGCTGCAAATTATTGAAATTAAATACTTATTTGGTGAGCGCGCAGGGGCTCGAACCCTGGACCTACTGATTAAAAGTCAGTTGCTCTACCAGCTGAGCTACGCGCTCCCGTCGGCGGTTCAATCCGACCGCCCGAAAGTGCGCGGAACATAGGGAGCAACACCAACCCGGTCAACCGCAAAATGCCTCGTTTCCGCTTCGTTGAAATCGTGCACAAAACCCGGGTTCTTCCCCGCTGGCGTGTCAGGACATACGTTCAACCGCAACGTCTGCAGTTTGCAAATGAGCAGCCCCGCAACCACGGCTCAAAAAAGTGACGCCGGGGAGGTCCCAAACTCAACCGTTAATGGCCTGTTGTCAAACAGATAGCGACAATTAGGTGATTGGCGCGTGAAGAACCGGCGCGTTATAGGAACAATTGAATGGAGGCTGAACGGCCTTGCGGGAAATCATCAACGATGGAAAACGCACATGCTTGACGTCGGATATCTGAGCGCCATCGGCGCCGGCGCGCTGTCGTTCCTGTCGCCCTGCGTGTTGCCGCTCGTACCACCCTATCTTTGCTACATGGCGGGTATATCCGTCGACGATTTTCGCGGTGATTCGAACCGCGAAAGTACCGGCTACCGCTCGGCGCTGATGGGAGCATCTATTGCTTTTGTACTGGGATTTTCGACCGTGTTCGTTGCGCTTGGCGCAGGTGCCTCGACCATCGGTTCGTTCCTGCGCGCCTGGCAAAACGAGATCGCCGTCGTGGCCGGGCTGGTCATCATCCTCATGGGATTGAACTTTCTGGGCATCATTCGCATCCCGTTATTGTCGCGCGAGGCGCGCTTTCAGGCCGGCGGCAAGCCTGCAAATATGGGCGCCGCCTATGTCATGGGCCTGGCATTCGCTTTCGGATGGACCCCATGCATCGGTCCGGTTTTGGGACCGATCCTGACGCTTGCCGGAGGGCGTGAAACCGTCGGCGAAGGCGCGTTGCTTCTGGCCGCATATTCAGCCGGTCTGGGCATTCCGTTTTTGCTCGCAAGCGCATTCTCGGGCGCGTTCATGCGGTTTTTGGGCCGTTTCCGCGTTCACATGGACAAGGTGGAGAAAGTCATGGGCGGGCTGCTTGTCCTGGCTGGCGTTCTGTTTCTCACCGGTGGCATGCAGACAATCGCGTTCTTCCTGCTTGAAACATTCCCTTTGCTTGGTCAGCTAGGTTAAGCGCATCGGCAAGGTGGCCGATACGATACCGCCCATGACCAGCGCCGCACCGGCAAGGTGGTAGAATTCCAGCCGTTCGCCGAGAAAAATCATCGCCAGTGCCACCCCGTAGACTGGCAGCATGTACATGAAAATGCCGGCGACCGGCGCACCGAGATGGCGCACACCAAACTGAAAGCCCGAAAACGCAAGCAGGGAAGCAAACACAATGATGCCGGCGATACTGCCCCAGGCGTGCCGGGTTTCCGGCATTTCCTGTCCGCTGGAAAACTCCCAGATCGCAAAGGGCAGCAACCAAACCGCGCCGACCGCTGATATGAGCGCGAGCGCAGGTAACGTTGGGATTGAGGCAACCTCACCGCGCCGCTGCAGTACCGAGTAAACCGCCCAGGATAACGCCGAGATCAGAATGATCAGATCACCCGGGTTGAACGTCAGCGACAGCAGCAATTCCAGACTTCCTTTCACGACGATCACCACAATGCCTGCCATCGCCATGACAATTCCGACCGCCTCGCGCCAATTGCTTTTACGGCCGTAAAACAGAAACTCAATCAGAATGATCATTACCGAGGAGGTGGTGTAGATGAGTGTGGCATTGGTTGCGGTGGTATAGTCCAATGCGACATAGACCAGCGCACCGCAGACCCACATCCCGAGAAATCCAAGAACGCAGATTCGGCCGAAGCCGGAGGTGGAAATTGCCTGAATCTGGGTTCGTGCCTGCCATAACAGCGGAAAAAGTACTATCGCAACCGCCAACCAGCGCAGAAAAGCCAGTGTGAACGGCGCGACATCACCAGAGACACCACGGCCGAAAATCAGATTGGTTGAAAAGAAAAGAGGCGTCAGCGCCATGACAATGTAGGCGACCGGTCCCGTGCCGCTTTTGTCCTGTGCTATGCTCATTTACCGCCCCCCGATTTTTGCAAGCCGGGTGCTTTTGGACCGCGAAAGGCGATGTTACAAGCCACCAAATCGCCAATTGACGGAATCAGCCGCATGCAAACCAGAACCTGTCTATCCATCATTCTAGCCGCCGGTGACGGTACACGAATGAAAAGTGGGGTGCCGAAGGTTTTGCATCCTGTTGCCGGGGCGCCGATGATAGCGCACGTTGTAAAAACAACAGCGGATGCCGGAGCCGCCACGATTTCAATCGTGACGGGCCGTGGCGGTGATGCGGTGCGCGATGCAGTTGCGCCCTTTGACACTCAGGTCGTATTTCATCAGCAGATGCAGAGGCTGGGAACCGGCCATGCCGTATTGGCAGCGCGTGAGGCGATTGCACGAGGTTTTGACGATGTTCTGATCGTGTTCGGAGATACGCCTCTGGTCACCGCCGAAACATTGTTGAAAGCGAGGGCAAAACTGGCAGATGGCTCCGCGGTCACGGTCATGGGTTTTCAAACGGAAGATCCAACCGGTTATGGCCGCCTGATCGAGGAAAATGGCAGGCTGGTCGCCATCCGCGAGGAAAAGGACTGCGACGACGACGAACGCAAAATCACCTTCTGCAATGGTGGGCTGATGGGCATTTCAGGCCAAAACGCGCTTGAACTGCTCGACGCAATTGGCAATGACAATGCCAAAGGTGAATATTATCTGACCGATGTGGTTGAGATTGCCCATGCCAAAGGTTTGCGGGTGGAGGCACTGGAGGTACCGTACGAGGAACTGCTGGGCATCAACAACAGGGCAGAACTGGCCGGCGCGGAGAACATTTGGCAGCAACGCAGACGCGGGGAATTGATGCATGCCGGTGTCTCCATGCAAGCGCCGGAAACGGTCTTCTTGTCCCATGACACGGCAATCGGCGCTGATAGCACCATTGAGCCGCATGTCTGGTTCGGCCCCGGTGTGAAAATTGGCAACAGCGTCCGTGTTCGGGCCTATTCGCATATCGAGGGCGCGACAATTGCCGACGGTGCAGAAGTTGGTCCCTATGCGCGATTGCGACCGGGTGCCGAACTTGCCTCCGGCAGCAAGGTTGGCAACTTCTGCGAAATAAAAAAAGCGAGCCTCGGCGAGGGCGCCAAGGTCAACCATCTGACCTATATTGGTGATGCGTCGATCGGGGCCAGGGCCAACATTGGAGCAGGTACGATCACCTGCAACTATGATGGCTACAACAAATACCAGACCAGTATTGGTGATGGCGCATTCATTGGTTCCAATTCAGCGATCGTGGCTCCGGTCAACATCGGTGACCGGGCGCTGGTTGCCGCCGGCAGTGTTATCACCCGCGATGTGCCGGCAGACGCCCTGGCTTTTGGCCGGGCAAATGAGGAAACAGTCCGGAAGGGCAAGGCTGCCGAAATCAACAAGCGAAATGCAGCCCGAAAGAAAGAAAAATAGACTTCCTCGTTGCCTGAAATTCACCAATTTTACCGAAAATCACCCATTCTTGGCCTCAAGGGCGTATTATTTGGTGCGGCGAAGATTGAAATGACTCGAAATCAAATGTGTCTTTTCCGGCAGACGGGCAGCTTCTATGCCGGTAGGCGCGGATTGGGAATTAATGGGGTTTGGAGATGTGCGGAATTGTCGGGATAATCGGGCGTCAGCCGGTAGCTCCGCTACTCGTTGATGCGCTCAAGCGGCTTGAATATCGCGGTTACGATTCGGCTGGAGTTGCCACGTTAGAGGGCGGAAAGCTTGACCGGCGCCGAGCTGAAGGCAAACTGGTCAATCTTGAGGAACGCCTGAAACAACAGCCTCTCGAAGGAACTATAGGTGTCGGCCATACGCGTTGGGCTACCCATGGCGCGCCGACCGAAAACAATGCCCACCCGCATTTTGCCGGCAAGGTCGGGGTGGTTCACAACGGCATCATCGAGAATTTTGCTGAACTGCGCGATGAACTGGCCGCCTCAGGCGCTGAATTCACTACACAGACCGACACCGAAATTGTGGCGCAGTTGCTGGCCCGCCATCTGGATTCCGGACTTTCACCCAACGAAGCAATGCAGGCAACTTTGCGCCGGCTGGAGGGTGCCTACGCGCTTGCGGTGATTTTCGCCGGACATGACGATCTGATGTTGGCGGCTCGACACGGACCACCGCTGGCCGTCGGCTTTGGCGAAGGCGAAATGTATGTTGGATCCGACGCGATCGCGCTCGCGCCTTTCACTGACGAAATCACCTATCTGGAAGATGGTGATTGGGCGGTGGTCACCTCACAATCGGTAGAGGTTTTTGACGCTTCGGGCGCCGCCGTCGAAAGAGCGCGGCAAAAATCAGTCGGTTCAGCGTTGATGGTCGACAAGGGCAATCACCGTCACTTCATGGAGAAGGAAATCCATGAACAACCGGAAGTCATTTCCCACACACTGGCCCACTATCTGGATTTTGCCGCTGGTACCGTCAGACCTCTGGATCTGCCCTTTGATCTGGCAAAACTGCAACGGCTGGCCATTTCCGCATGCGGCACGGCCTATCTGGCGGGTCTTGTTTCCAAATACTGGTTCGAACGATATGCGCGTGTTCCTGTCGATATCGATATCGCTTCGGAATTTCGCTACCGCGAAATGCCGTTGCCAGCCGATTCTGCAGCGCTGTTCATTTCCCAGTCGGGAGAAACTGCCGACACGCTTGCCTCGTTGCGATATTGCCGCGACGAGGGCGTTCCCATCATGTCGATCGTCAACGTGCGCGGTTCGACGATCGCACGCGAATCGGATGCGGTGTTCCCGACGCTGGCGGGACCGGAAATCGGCGTTGCTTCAACCAAGGCTCTTACCTGCCAATTGTCCGTACTTGCGGCTCTGGCGCTGGCGACAGCAAAGGCAAAAGGCCTGCTCGACCCCGCAACGGAAAAATCGCTTGTCCGGGAACTGTCGGAAGCGCCGAGATTTGCCAGCCAGGCATTGAAACTCGATGAACAGATTCATTCGGTCGCACGGCACCTCTCGACCGTGCGTCATGTTTTGTACCTTGGGCGCGACACCAGCTATCCGTTGGCGCTTGAAGGCGCACTCAAGCTTAAGGAAATCTCCTATATTCATGCTGAAGGATACGCTGCGGGCGAACTGAAACACGGACCTATCGCGTTGATTGATGAAACGATGCCGGTAGTCGTGATCGCTCCGCATGACCGGATATTCGACAAAACTGTATCCAACATGCAGGAAGTTGCAGCACGCGGTGGCAACATCATCCTGATAACCGATGAAACCGGCACACGCCGGGCCACTGTCGATACGCTGGAAACCATTGTCATGCCGGACGTTCCAGAATTTATCGCGCCGATAGTCTATACCATTCCGGTCCAGCTTCTGGCCTATCACACGGCAGTCATTATGGGCACGGACGTTGATCAGCCGCGCAATCTGGCCAAATCGGTAACTGTCGAATAGCGCCCACATACAAAAAGATGTTCAAAATCGGCTGGCGCTGCACTACATGTGAGATGCCCGAACGGTCGTGCATTGAGGAAATATGAGCGATTCGCCCAAAAAAATTTCCGGTGTCATGCGGCTCAGGAACTATTTCCTGACCGGCTTCATCGTTTGTGCGCCACTGGCAGTGACGGCTTACCTGACCTGGTCTTTCATTGGATGGGCAGATTCCTGGGTCAAGCCTTACATTCCCGAAATATACAATCCGGACACCTACCTGCCGTTCTCCATACCCGGCTTCGGGCTAGTCGTTGCCCTGATACTGATCACGCTGATCGGTTTCATGACCGCCAACATCATCGGCCGCACCATCGTCAACTACGGCGAATACATGCTTGGTCGAATGCCACTGGTGCGCAATATCTACGGAGTGCTGAAGCAGATTTTGGAGACGGTTCTTTCTGAACGGACCAACACCTTCAAGCAGGTCGGGCTGATTGAGTATCCACGCAAGGGTCTATGGGCCATTGTGTTCATCGCCACCGAATCGGAAGGCGAGATTGACGAGGAATTGCAGGGCAAGGTCGGCAAGACAACGGCAGTATTCCTGCCTACCACACCCAATCCGACCTCTGGTTTTCTGCTGTTTGTTCCGAAAAGCGATGTCAAAATTCTGTCGATGTCGGTGGAAGAGGGGGCCAAATTGGTCATCTCGGCCGGTTTGGTGACACCGGAATACCAGAAGCGGCTCGAAGCATTGGCAGAAGAGGCCGATGAAAAGCAGTTGGAAACTACCCCGCACTGAGCAGGCGCACGGCTTCGTCGCGACCGAACAGGTAAAGCAAAAGCCTCAAAGCTTCACCGCGCGGTGACCGCAGTTCCGGGTCGCTCTGCAACACCAAACGCGCATCGTCGCGTGCCGTTTGCAGGAGATCGCCATGCGCTTCCAATCGGGCAACCCGGAATCCTGGACTGCCTGATTGCCTTGTGCCGAGCAACTCGCCTTCGCCACGCAGTTTCAGGTCTTCTTCAGCAATCCGGAAGCCATCTTCAGTGTTGCGCAAGACATCAAGCCTTTGCCGGGCAATCTCGCCAAGCGGCGCTTTGTAGAGCAGTACGCAACTGGACTGTTTGTCACCCCGGCCCACACGCCCGCGCAGTTGATGCAACTGTGCCAAGCCAAATCGTTCGGCATGTTCAATTACGATGATTGTTGCATCCGGAACATCAACACCAACCTCTATGACAGTCGTTGCAATCAAGACGCGCGTTTCGCCTGATTTGAAGGCCGCCATCGCTGCATCCTTGTCAGCACCTTTCATCCGTCCATGTACAAGGCCTATTCTGTCGCCAAATACCGGTTGAAGCGCTGCGAAACGATCTTCTGCGGCAGTCAGTTCAATCTCTTCGGACTCTTCAACGAGTGGGCAGATCCAGTAGACTTTCTGACCCTCCGACACGGCATTCTCAATACGGCTGACGAGTTGCTGATACCGTTCCAGCGGAAGGGAAACGGTGGATATCGGCTGCCGACCGGCCGGTTTTTCGGTTAATTGAGACACATCCATATCGCCATAGGCAGTCAACACAAGCGTTCTCGGAATGGGCGTTGCCGTCATCACCAGCATGTCCGGCGCGGTACCCTTTGCAGTCATCGCCAAACGCTGGTGCACGCCAAAGCGGTGCTGCTCGTCGATGACGGCAAACAGCAGGTTCTTGAATTGAACGCCTTCCTGGATGAGCGCATGGGTGCCTACAACGAAGCCGATCGAACCATCCTCCAGTCCGGAGAGAATTTCATCGCGCTGCTTGCCCTTTTCGCGTCCGGTCAATATCGCCACACGCTGACCAATCGGTTCCAAAATGGGCTCAATGGTTGCCAAGTGCTGACGCGCAAGCACTTCCGTTGGCGCCAAAAGCGCAGCCTGCCCACCGGCTTCCACCGCTTGTGCCATCGCAAGCAGCGCAACAATGGTCTTGCCGGAGCCGACATCACCCTGCAGCAAACGCAGCATTCGATCCGGCTCCTCCAGATCAGCGCCGATTTCAGCCAGTGCCTGCTCCTGCGTTCTGGTCAGCGAATAGGGAATCCGTTTCAGGATTTTCTGCCTTATTTCCCCGGTCCCGACTACAGGCCGTCCGGTCTGCCGCTTCATACGCGCACGCACCAAGGCCAGCGATAGTTGACCCGCAAGTAACTCGTCATAGGCAAGACGCCTGCGCGCCGGGTTTTCCAACATCACATCTTCCGGGCCGGCCGGTTCGTGCAGACGCTTCAGTGCCGCTGAAAATGCGGGAAAGGTCTGCCTGCTGACATACTCGGGTACCAGCCATTCGGGCATATCCGGTACACGCTCTACCGCCTGAATTACCGCCCTGCGCAAAATGCGGCCAGATAATCCGGCAGTAAGCGGGTACACGGGTTCTAGTAGCGGTAGCTCATCGGCATTTTCGGCCAATGCGATGTGGTCTGGATGAACCATGGAAGGCCGGCCGTTGAACCACTCCATTCGGCCACTGACGATGATATCTGCACCCACCGGCATGGTTCGCTCCAGCCAGGCCTTTCTGGCATGAAAAAAGGTCAGGGCGATTTCGCCGGTATCGTCGAATGCATAGACCCGGTAGGGGACATTTTTCTTTCCATAAGGTGCCGGTTGATGCCGGCCGACGCGTAACTCCAACGTTACAATCGCGCCTTCAGCTCCACCTGCCACTCCGGGCCGGTTTCGCCGGTCAATCAGCGAGTGCGGGAGGATGAAAATCATGTCACCAACCCGGACCGGTCGATCGGTGGTGTCAAATGGTATGACCCGTCTGATCAGTTCGGCAGTTTTAGCTCCCACTTTGTCTAGCGAGACAGCTTCTGCGAACAGGGGGTCAAGCAGGGAGGGGCGCATGGGCCAAGTTTATGGCAGCACTTGCAGCATGCAAGGCTGACTTTGCCATTTCCACCCGCTATATGCAGGCCAAACCAGATGGCTCAAATTATCCAGACCAAATAGTCGGAACAGACAATGACAGGCATGACCCGATCAAGCGCCGGATTGAGCGGCCGGCAACGCAAGGCGCTATATCGCGCCTGGCACCGCGGCATGCGTGAAACCGATCTGCTGCTTGGTTCATTTGCAGATGCCGAGATTTCCAATCTCGACAACTCGGAGTTGGCAATTTTTGAGCACCTGCTGGACCAGCCTGACGCGGAGATTCTCGGCTGGCTGACGGGCAGTTGCGAAACACCTGCAGAGTTCGACACTCCGCTGTTGCAGCGTATCAGAAACTATCACCCGGACGGTCAGGATCGTTAGCTCTATGCCTGTCCTGCCTGAACTCGGCCTGCGGAACGATCAATCCGCTTCCATCATGATCGACGGCATTGCCGACGGTTATGAAGCCTTCGCGCTGGCTGAAATCGCCCGGCAAACCGCACCGGGACCGGTACTCTATGTTGCCCGCGACGGACAGCGATTAGTCGCTTTGACCGACGCGTTGAAATTCGCGGAACCCGCATTACCGGTGATGGAATTGCCGGCGTGGGATTGCTTGCCCTACGACCGCGTATCACCTGGCGCCGACGCGGCGGCAAGACGCCTGGATGCCCTTGCAAAAATGAATGCTCTGCGGGAAGCGCCGCACTCCGCCATTGTTTTGACAACAGCCAACGCCTTGCTTCAACGCATACCACCTGGAGAGGCGATTGCAGCGCAGCGGTTCAGCGCCCGGCCCGGCAATCGGATTGACATGTCGGAATTGTCCTTGCGGCTCGAAGGCCACGGCTTCGACCGGGTGGCCACGGTGCGCGAAGTCGGCGAATATGCCGTTCGCGGCGGTATCATCGACCTGTTTGCTCCGGGCGCGGACGAGCCGCTGCGTCTGGATTTCTTTGGCGATACACTGGAGTCCATTCGCCGTTTCGATCCTGTGACCCAGCGTACGTCGGGTCAGGAGAGCGAACTGTCATTGCAGCCAATGAGCGAGATTACGCTTTCTCCTGAAGTGATCAGCCGGTTCAGGCGCAATTATATCGAGATGTTTGGTGCACCCTCGCGCGAAGATGCTCTTTATGCCGCAATTTCCGAGGGGCGGCGGTTTGCGGGGATGGAGCATTGGTTGCCGCTTTTCTGCGACCGGCTGGAGACGGTTTTCGATTACCTGCCCAACGCACCGGTCGTATTCGAACACCTTGCGCACGAAGCAATCAACGAGCGCATCGACCAGATCGCGGATTATTATGATGCGCGCCAGCGACAAGCCGACGGGCAGGGGATTGGCGAGGCTGTTCCCTATAAACCGGTCCCTCCTGACCTCATGTTCATCAAAACGGCCGACATTGAACAGGCAAGTCAGCAACGCACCACCATCGATTTGTCGCCCTTCGATCAACCTGGAGGATCCGGACGCAAGGTCGTTAGGGGTTCGAGTACGCAGGGACGTAATTTCTCTGCCGAGCGGGCGAATCCGGACAAAAACCTGTTCGATCACGCCGCAAAACACATTGCAGACCTGCGAGCCTCCGGCAAAAGGGTGCTGATTGCCGGCTGGACGGACGGTTCACTGACGCGGCTGACCGAAATTCTCGGTGAACACGGTCTGGATAACCATGTCCGGGTTAGCTCGCTGCCGGAGATGCAAGCAGCGCCGGCAGCCAAAATTGCCTTGGCCACCTTGCGCATCGAATCCGGATTCGAGGCGCCGGATTTTGTGCTGGTTTGCGAGCAGGATATCCTTGGCGACCGGTTGGTTAGACGCAGCCGTAAAAAGCGGGCTGCCGATTTCATTTCCGAAGCTGCTTCAATGTCAGCCGGCGACATTGTCGTGCACGCCGATCACGGGATTGGCCGCTTTGTCGGCTTGAAGACAATCGAGGCGGCCGGCGCTCCCCATGATTGTCTCGAATTGCGCTACGCCGGTGATGACCGGCTGTTTTTGCCGGTAGAGAACATCGAACTTCTATCCCGCTATGGTTCGGACGCAGCCGAAGCGACACTGGACAAACTGGGCGGTGTCGCCTGGCAGTCGCGCAAGGCGAAACTGAAGAAGAAGCTGCTGGAAATGGCCGGCGACCTGATACGGCTGGCTGCTGAAAGGGAAATGCGAGGTGCGCCGAAAATCACCCCGCCAGATGGTATTTACGGCGAGTTTGCTGCCCGTTTTCCCTACGACGAGACCGAAGACCAACAAACCGCAATTGACCATGTGCTTGACGATCTGGCCGCCGGACGCCCGATGGACCGGCTGGTTTGCGGAGATGTTGGCTTCGGAAAGACCGAAGTAGCACTTCGGGCGGCATTTCTTGCGGCAATGGAAGGTCTTCAAGTCGCCATTGTGGTGCCGACGACGCTGCTTTCGCGGCAGCATTTCCGAACCTTTTCAGATCGGTTTTCCGGCCTGCCGATCAAGGTTCGTCAGGCTTCGCGGCTGGTAGGCGCAAAGGAGCTCTCAGAAACCAAGAAAGGCCTTGCCGACGGAACGGTCGATATTGTCGTGGGGACGCACGCACTTCTCGGTTCTTCGATTTCGTTCAATAACCTCGGTCTGCTCATCATCGACGAAGAACAGCACTTCGGGGTTAAACACAAGGAGCGGCTCAAGACGCTGAAAAGCGATGTCCATGTGCTGACCCTTTCGGCAACCCCCATTCCCCGAACGCTTCAGCTTGCGCTCACCGGCGTACGGGAACTGTCGCTGATCACAACCGCGCCTGTTGATCGTCTGGCGGTTCGGACTTTCATCTCACCGTTTGATCCGGTCGTCATCCGCGAAACGTTGCTACGCGAGCATTACCGTGGCGGTCAGAGTTTTTATGTCGTTCCGCGCATTTCGGACCTGTCGGAGGTCAAGACATTCCTTGATGAACAGGCACCTGAGTTGAAGGTGGCGACTGCGCATGGCCAGATGCCGCCGGGCGAGCTTGATGATGTGATGAATGCTTTTTACGATGGAATGTATGATGTGCTGCTGTCTACGACCATCGTCGAATCCGGCCTCGCTATTCCCACCGCCAATACCCTGATCGTGCACCGGTCAGACATGTTCGGACTGGCGCAGCTTTACCAGTTGCGCGGCCGGGTAGGGCGCTCGAAACTGCGGGCCTATTCCCTGTTCACGTTGCCAGCCAACCGAACCTTGACAACGAACGCGGAAAGGCGGCTCAAGGTATTGCAATCGCTTGATACGCTTGGCGCCGGTTTCCAGTTGGCCAGTCACGATCTGGATATTCGCGGTGCCGGAAATCTGCTTGGCGAGGAACAATCCGGCCATATTCGCGAAGTTGGCTATGAACTCTACCAGCAGATGCTTGAGGAGGCGGTAGCAGAACTGAAAGGCGAGGAAGAAGCAGCCGACCAGGGCTGGTCGCCCCAAATCACCATCGGTACTGCTGTGATGATTCCCGAAAATTATGTGCCGGATCTTCAGCTTCGCCTCGGGCTTTACCGCCGTCTTGGCGAATTGCACAGCGCCGAAGAAATCGACGCAATGGCAGCAGAAATGATGGACCGGTTCGGACCATTGCCCGATGAAGTGCAGCATCTGATGAAGATCGTCTTCATCAAATCGCTATGCCGTACCGCTAATGTCGAAAGGCTCGATGCCGGCCCCAAAGGTGTCGTCGTTCAATTCAGGAACAACACATTTGCCGATCCGGGCGCTCTTGTAGGGTTCATTAGTGAACAGGGCAGCCTGGCGAAAATCCGGCCGGATCAGAGTGTCGTGTTTACTCGCGACTGGCCAAATGCCGAAAAGCGCTTGTCGGGTTCTGCCGTTATCATGACCAGATTGGCAAAACTGGCCGAAGCGACCTGATCTTCAGCCCGTTGGTTGCTCCAGATAGCCTTCCTTTTTCGCTTCGGCAATTTGGCGAAACGCGTTTGCCAGCGTGTCGGAATCCTGCGCTCCCATGACCGCGTATTTACCCTCGATCAGGAAACACGGGACGCCGGTAACGCCCATCTGTCCCGCGGTCGCGATCTCGCTTTGAACGGCCTCGCGGTCTGAATCGGTGGCAAGCAGGCTTTCAACGATTGAGTTGTCCATTCCGACGTCGCGTGCGGCATCAATGAGTACCCGGTGGTCGCCAATATTGGCACCTTCCTCGAAATAGAGCTGGAACAACCGTCGAGCCAACCGGTTTTGTATGCCTTCGCCGGCGCTGGAGGCCCATCGGATCAGGCGATGGGCGTCAAGTGTGTTCGGTGCAACCTTGATGGCGTCAAAATCGAAGGGAATGCCTTCGGCAACTCCCGCATCCTTGATGGCCTGATATACCGATTTGGCGCGCTCATCGCCTCCGAACTTGTCCGACAAATACTTTTTGCGGTCCTTTCCCTCGGGCGGCAGGGTAGGGTCTAACTGGAATGGGCGCCAATGAATGTCCACTTCGACTTCCGGAACCTGGTCCATTGCCCTTTCAAGCCGCTTCTGGCCGACATAGCACCACGGACACATGACATCGGAAACGATGTCGACATTCAGCTTGGTTTTTTCAGCCATTCGGTGCTCCGGTCCGGTGCAAATCCGGCCTCATTCGCCGGTATGCCACCACGTCTGATATTGCGGCCCGTATATGGGCGTTTTGTCCGGATGCGCAATGTGTGACCAGTGCGCCACCCAGGTTTCACCCCGATGATAGAGCGGAACCACATAAGCGCCACTCAAAAGTACGCGATCATAAGCGCGAACGGCAGAGACAAAGTCGTCTCGATCATGCGCTTGCAGCAGTGCATCGATCATTGCATCAACCGCTTTGGAGGCGACGCCTGCAAAATTGTAGGTGCCTTCAGAGTTGGCCGAAGCGGATCCCCAGCGGCCGATCTGTTCCGCGCCAGGCGACAGAGATGAAAAGTAGAACTGCATGATCATGTCATAGTCATAGGTCTGCAGTCTTTGTTGATATTGGGCCGCCTCGACCACGCGGATTGTCACTTCAATGCCGATTTTTTCCAATGTGCGTTGAAATGATGAGGCTACCGCTTCGCCGCTTTTGCCGTTCAACAGAATTTCAAACGTCAACGGCGCGCCATCCGGTCCGATCAGTTTGCGGTCCTTGAGTTTGTAACCGGCCGCCCGCAGCAGATCGAAACCGTTTTTCAAAAATTTGCGATCCCGGCCAGAGCCGTCAGACGAGGGTGGCTGCCAGGTTCCCGCCATGACATCGGCAATGACGGCATCGGGAAACCCGGCCAAAAGGGCTTTTTCCCGCTCATCTGCCGGATTATTAAATGCGGACATTTGCGAACCGTCAAAGTAGCTTTTAGTGCGCTTGTAGGCTCCGAAAAACAGGTTCTTGTTGGCCCAGTCGAAATCGAACAACGAGGCGAGCGCACGCCGCAGCGCCGGATCAGCGAACTTGTCTCTGCGCGTATTGAACACAAAGCCGAGCATTCCGGACGGCAGCCCGCTCTTGAATGATTTCTTGACAACTTTGCCATCCGTCGCAGCCGGAAAATCGAACCCCTCGGCCCAGCGGCCGGGATCGCCCTCAATCCAGGACGAAATCAACCCCTTCTTGAACGCCTCGAACATGGCGTTGTCATCACGAAAATAGTTGATTCGGATCTCGTCATAATTGTCGAAACCCCGCTTTGACGGATGATCTTTGGCCCAATAGTCCGCATTTCGCTTGAGAACGACCAATTCACCCGGTTTGACGGTCTCGATCGTGTAGGGACCGCTTCCGATGATTGGCGTAAGCGTCGACTTGTCGAATTTCTCTGCGTCGATTGCGTGTTTGGGCAAGATCGGCAAAATACCGATTAGCAATGGAGTTTCGCGATCGGCCTCGGGTTTGAAGATGAAACGAACGCCTCGGTCACCCACTCTGCGTGTCTCCGCGATCAGATCAATCCAGCGCCTGTAGAGCGGACGAGCCTTTTTGTGCAGCAGGTCCATCGTGAACAAGACATCATCAACAGTGATGGGTTTCCCGTCAGAGAATTTGGCCCGCGGATCGAGTGTAAATTCGATGAAGGTGCGATCTTCATCGGTTTCGACAGATTCGGCGATCAGCGGATACAGCGTGAAGGCTTCATCGCGCGAGCGCGCCATCAATGCCTCATAGACATTGTAGCCATAAACCCGGTCGAACAATCCACGGGAACCGTCTCCCTGGACAATAAACGGATTGAGGCTGTCAAAACTGCCCCGCACAGCGTAATCAACTCGGCCGCCCTTGGGCGCATCGGGATTGACGTACGGAAAATGGGCATAGTCCTTCGGCAGCAACGGCTGTCCATGCATTGCGATGGCATGGGATGGCTCAGCCGACACCGGCGTCCAAGCCGACAATGCCAGCACCACAACGCTAGCCAGGGAAATGATGAAAGTGCGCGGCAATCTTTTTTCTCCAGCCTTGGTTGGCAGCGAATCGCGGTGAACGGTCGGGCAAAGCGTATCAGTGAGTATCAGTTCGGCAAACCATCTCATCTCTGGTGGATCCGGGGTGGATTTGCCCGCTAATGCGGTGTAACACGCCTGCCGAAGCCATTCTGTCGCCTCAATTTGGCAACAGGAAGCCGTACAAACAACTTCATGGCGGAAACGCCGCGGGCAACAGAACAAATATCAAGAGGAATTGGAAAACATGACGAGCCGTTTGACCGTCAAAACCCGCACGGCAGTGCTTGCCGCCAGCGCGGTAGCATTCATGGCCGGTGGACTTGCTTCAGCTTCTGCGCAGCAGGTGCCACAGGGCTGGTTCAAGGTTTGCTCCAAACAGGAAGATACTGACGTCTGCAATGTGCAAAATCTGCTCATGGCGGACTCAGGCCAGTTGCTCACGGGTGTCAGCCTGATTGAAGTCAAAGGCAAAGTGAACCGCAAAGTATTTCAGGTGTCCGTGCCAAGTGGACGTCTGGTCCCACCGGGTATCGGCATGCAGGTCGACGGTGGCAAGGCTCAGAAAATCAACTATGCAATCTGTTTTCCGGATCGCTGCATCGCAGAGGTCGGCTTGACCGACAACATGGTTACAGCGTTCAAGCGTGGTGGCGAACTGACACTCACTTCGGTGAACTTCCAGAACCAGCCAAATCCGATCAAGATTTCGCTGAAAGGCTTCACCGATGCATTTGACGGGCCGCCCCTGCAGCAATCCGACATCGACGCCAAGCAGAAAAAACTTCAGGAAGAAATCGAAAAACGCCGCGAGGAGTTCGAGAAGAAGCTGAAGGCAGAGCAGGACAAGGCAAAAGCGTCTGAATAAGCACGCTCGAAAATCACACTTGCAAAAGGGCGGGTTTCAAAACCCGCCTTTTTTCATCAATGCGGTGCAGGACCGATGGGTTCGTAGCTGCCATCGGAGCGCCTGACAAACATGTCATTCAACTGCGGATGACGAACCGGTTCCCCGGTCTCATCAGGCAGCAGGTTTTGCTCCGAGACATAAGCGATATACTCGGTGTCCTCATTCTCGGCCAACAGGTGGTAGAAAGGTTGATCTCGCCGCGGTCTGATTTCCGCAGGAATTGATTCGTACCATTCTTCAGTATTGTTGAATTCCGGATCGACATCAAAAATCACGCCGCGGAACGGGAACAGCCGGTGACAGACCACCTGTCCGATATGAAATTTTGCTGTTCTCATTTCAACGATCTTTTTTGGCTACCTTAAACGTCAGGTACAAATTGGCGTAGCTTCTCTTCAAGTTCAAGACCATCATGTTCAATTCAATGGGTAACTTGGGTTGACGCGATCTGCCCAATTGCGATAGCGGCGCGATCAAACCCCGAACGGTGCCGCAATGTCAGACGTCATTGGATTGATTATCCCATTTTTCGGTTTGATTCTGCTTGGCGTTATCGCCGCGCGGACCGCGAAGCTGCCGGACGATGCGCTTGGTTGGATCAATGTGTTCATAATCTATTTCGCTTTACCGGCACTATTTTTTCAACTGCTCTCCAAAACTCCGGTCGATCAGTTGACCGAATGGTCTTACATTTCGGGCACAGTGCTGGCCACATTTCTCGTTTTTTCGATAATGTTCGTCGGGTCGCTACTGCTGCAAAAGGGATTAGCAGAAAGCACGATCAAAGGTCTCGCAGCCGCATACGGCAATATTGGTTATATGGGACCTGGAATTGCAATACTGGCATTCGGTCAGGGTGCCGCGGTTCCGGTGGCTTTGATTTTCTGCTTCGAAAATCTGATGCATTTCACCATCGCACCGCTCATGATGGCGTTGGCCGGAAAATCGGATGAGAGCCCTTTCATATTGGCAGGACAGATTGTCAAAAAGATCGTGCTCCACCCGTTTATCGTAGCCACGGCATTTGGCGTAACCGCAGCTGTTTTGCGGCTCGAGATTCCCGGGCCGCTTGATAGGTTGCTGGTGACGCTGTCACAAGCAGCCGCACCTTGCGCTCTGTTCGCGATGGGTGTCACGCTTGTATCAAGGCCTCTGAAGAGGCTTCCCTCAACAATTGTACAGATCTCGATACTGAAGCTGGCCGTGCATCCGGTGCTTTGTTATTTGATCCTGAGTTGGATCGGCGACTTTTCACCAGTATGGGCTTTCACCGCTGTACTATTGGCCGCCTTGCCAACCGCAACGAACGTATTCGTCATTGGTCAGCAATACGGCGTGTGGGTCGAGCGTGCTTCGGCAAGCATTTTGATCACGACGGTCTTGTCCGTCGTCACCGTTACGGTGATCCTCTATGCCATAAAAAACGGAACACTACCGCCGGACTTGTTTCCGAACCGATGACATCAGGGCCGAAAACCCGCTGCCCGGCCGCATCCCTTCGCGCATGAAAAAGCCCCTCAGCGGAGATATACCCGAAAGCGCTGCCAATCCGGCGCTGCGCGCAATCTGAGCAGGCAACAGGTTCGACAGCAGCGATTGGTTGAGAAGCGACACGGCTCCCGTGCGCGCGAGGATATCCGGCCTGCGGGCTCTGTCATACGCCGCCATCGCAGCGGGGGAACCGGGGTCGGCACGATGGGCGGAAGCGACATTGACAAGGTCGACCGCGTCACGAATGCCCAGATTGAGCCCTTGTGCTCCGATTGGCGGGAAGATGTGCGCTGCTTCACCGACGAGGGCAACTCGCTTGGCCGCAAACGCCGATGGTACGGCACTCGCCAACGGATATATCTGCTGGTGGCCTTCGACAGCGACTTTACCCAACATTGAGTCCATTCGGTCCTCAATCCGCCGCGCAAGATCGGCCTCAGGCAGCGAAACAAGCATTTCCGCCTCGTCAGGTCTGACAACCCATACAAGGCTCGAACGGTTCCCGGGCAGTGGCACGATCGTGAATGGGCCGGTCTCGGTGTGGAACTCGGTCGAAATCCCTCCATGACCCTTCTCATGCGAAAACATCGCGACAAAGGCCGATTGGCGATAGCGGCGTTCATGGACACGCAGTCCAACCGCAGCGCGGGCGGCCGAATTCCGCCCGTCAGCAGCGGCAACCAGCCGCGCGCGTAGTTCGCCGGCCTTGTCGGTGATAACGCTCACGCCGCCATCGTCCGGCATATACTTCTCGACCATCCGCTCATGCCACACGATATTCGCGGCGCTAACGCGCTCAAAAAGAGTTTTATTCAGTGTTGCATTGGGAATATTCATGCCGAAATGGCTTTCGCCGATCTCACTGGCATGAAATGTGGCGACAGGACTTCTGAGCAGGCGCTTTGTTCCGTCAATGATGCGCATGACCTCCAAAGCTGCCGCTTCGCCGTCAAACGCGGTATCGATGCCCAGTTGCCGCAGCGTTTCGAGCGCGGGTAACATCAGTGTGGTGGTCCTGGCGTCCCCAGTATTGACCGGAGGTCCGACCAGTTGGACATCAAGGCCCGCATCGGTGGCGAGCAGCGCGGTCACCAGCCCGGCCGGACCCGTTCCTACAACCATTACATCGCAATCGGCTGCGGTCGGCATTTGCTCTTGGGTCGTTGTCATTTGATTCAAGTCAGCAACTCGTAATTTGCAGCGGCTAGAATTCTGCACTGGAATGGCAACTCGTGATCATATAGAGCTTCTCCCGCGGCTGGTTCAATGAGACGAATTGCCCGCAAATCCGGTTCGGCGACATGGCAAAAGACAATAATTCATTCGACCATCTCGACCGCGTCGGCCGAACTGTTGCCGCAATAGCACATCCGGCAGCGGCAACAACGCTCACCGCACTTGCATTCATCACCATTGCATCCTGGGTATTGCTGGCCGGTATGTCGGCAAGCTTGCCGGCACTCGAAGCCGGACCCGGCGCCGGACTGCTCGACTGGCTGGAACTACGGTTTGTTCCATGGCCTCTTGATACTTTACTGGCGTTGTGCCTGACACCAGTGCTCCCTGACGCAGGCAATCTTCCGCTGTTTGTGTCGCTGCTTGCAATGTGGTTCATCATGTCGCTGGCCATGATGCTACCCAGTGCAGCGCCGCTTGTTCGCACATACTGCGAAATTGCCGACACGGCGCGTGCGGCTGGAAAATCGGTCGTGCATCCCATGTGGCTGTTGTCTGGCTTTCTGGGGGTCTGGCTCCTTGCTTCTGCAGGTTTCGCGTTGGTTGCGCTGGCCGTTTCGCGCTTTGCTTTCGCCGGGATTGCGTCCCCTGCCGTCGCGCCTGTCTCGGTGGCAGCGCTTGTGATAGCCGGCGCCTATCAGTTCAGTTCGCTGAAAGAATCGTGTCTGAAGAAATGCCGCAATCCGTTTTCCACGCTCTTCGGAAACTGGTCATTTGATACGCTCCGGATAGTCAAGCTGGGCGTGGCCCAAGGTCTTTGGTGCCTGGGCTGCTGCTGGGCGCTGATGCTGATCATGTTTGTGGTTGGAGTGATGAACATTTTCTGGATGGCCCTGCTTACGGCATTCATGGTGCTGGAGAAATTGGGATCAGGAAAAACCCTGTCGAGAATAGCGGGGGTAATATTGCTTGTGTGGGGTTTCTCCGTACTGTTAGTTGCAGTCTGAATTAAGGAGTTACGAATATTATGGCGGTGAAGAGTTGGGCAATGAAGGGAGAACTGATCCTTTCATGTAATTGTACAGTGTTCTGCCCCTGTGTGTTGTCGCTCGGCCAGCATCCGCCGACCGAAGGATACTGTCAGACCTGGGCGGGTTTTCGTATCGATCACGGTCACTTTGATGATGTCGATCTTTCCGGGATCAATCTAGGCGTGATCATGGAAATTCCCGGTTACATGAGCCGCGGAAATTGGACTGCCGGATTGTTTATCGACAAGAAGGCTTCGGTGTACGCGGAAAAAGCAATCGGCAAGATTTTTTCCGGCAAAGCCGGCGGCACTACATCTTTGCTGTCCATCATGGTCGGTAATTTTCTCGGAATCAAACGGGAACCGATAAGCTACCAGGTCGAGGACAAGACCCGAATCTTCCAGATTCCGAAGATCATCGATGGCGCCATCACGCCAATTCGGGGCAAGGATCACGATGGCGACACGGTCATCACCAATTCCGAGTACTGGATCGCCGAGGAGATCATTGTCGCCCGGTCTGACAAGAGCCGGTTCAGGGCCTTTGGCCGCAACTGGAACTTTGGAGGCAAGTCAGCAGAAATCTGCAAGCTTGACTGGCGCGGTCCGTGAAAAAACCCCCGCTGCCAAAGCAAATGAAGAAGGTTACAGCGCCTCAAGCAAAGGCGTTCTCAGTCCATCTTCTTACGGCATCGGGTTCATTTCTCGCGTTTCTCTCGCTGGTGGCGGCAAGCGAACAACGCTGGACTGCCATGTTCTGGTGGCTGGGAATGGCGCTTCTGGTCGATGGTATTGACGGCCCCATTGCGCGGAAACTTCACGTCAAACACGTGCTGCCGACCTGGTCGGGCGACCTGCTGGACAACATAATTGATTACGTGACCTATGTCCTCATTCCCGCGTTTGCACTCTACCAGCGCGGCTTTATGGGGGAGGGGCTCTCTTTCGCTTCGGCAGCGATCATCGTCGTTTCAAGCGCAATCTACTATGCCGACACCGGGATGAAGACGAAGGAGAACTTCTTCAAGGGCTTCCCGGTTGTTTGGAACATGATCGTTTTCACGCTCTTTGTCATAGAACCAGGAGAAATGCTGTCGTTCGCGGTGGTCGTCATAGCGGCGATCCTGAGCTTTACGCCGGTCTACTTCCTGCATCCGGTTAGGGTCCATCGCTTACGCAATCTCAATCTTGGTATTTTCCTGCTTTGGTGCGCATTTGGCACTTTGGCGCTTCTGCAAGACATGCACGCGCAACAGTGGATAAAGATCGGGATCGCCGCGTCAGGCGTTTATCTGTTTTGCATTGGCGGCGTGATGCAACTGTTTCCAAAATTGGGCGCGAAAGACGCTTAGCCCGGCGATAGCTCTGAAATTGTTGCCCAAATGGCACCGGCGCTTCAGCGATCAGCGGGCGTGACTGGCCTTTCCAGCTCGCCCGGCCAAGCCGCCATTCCCTGTGGAAATCTTGAAGGTGTTTTCGTTTTACCCTGCTTTACGAAGATAATCGGAGCATCTTACGATGGGATAGTTAAGCAAGGCTCCGGACCTGTTGAGCCCGAGGGAGGTATCAAAATTGTCTAAAGTGCCTGAACACGGCGCAACGCCTCTGCTCGAGGTGCGCGGACTGACCAAAATCTTTGGCGAACTGCGTGCGTGCGACGCCGTCGATCTTGTCATTGCAAAAGGTGAAATTCACTCTCTGCTGGGTGAGAACGGCGCGGGGAAATCGACGCTCGTCAAGATGCTCTTTGGATCACTGGAGCCGAACGCCGGAGAGATCTTGTGGAACGGAAACATTGAAAATATCCGCAGTCCGGGTCAGGCCCGTTCACTGGGCATCGGCATGGTGTTCCAGCATTTCTCGCTGTTTGAAGCACTGACAGCAGCCGAGAACATCGCACTTTCGCTCGACAAGGAAACGCAGATCGACAAGATTGCGGAGAAGGCCAAGGCATTGTCGGAATCCTACGGTCTTCCGCTCGATCCCTATTCGCTCGTTGGTGATCTTTCAGTTGGCGAGCGGCAGCGTATCGAAATAATTCGCTGTTTGCTGCAGGAGCCGGACCTGATCATCCTTGATGAGCCGACATCGGTCCTGACACCCCAGGAAGCCGATAAACTCTTCGAGACGCTCGAACGGCTTCGCAGCGAGGGCAAGTCGATCCTTTACATTTCGCACCGGCTGGAAGAGGTGAAACGCATGTGCGACGCGGCAACCGTGCTGCGTCATGGCAAAGTGGTAAACCATTGCGACCCTCAGCAGGAAACAGCTGCATCGCTTGCCAATATGATGGTTGGCGAAGAGGTGACCAGCGCTGCCCGCACACCGCCGGCAGAAGGCCAGGAAGGCGAAGTGCTGATCGAGGTGAAAAACCTCAATCGCGAGCCCGCCACGCCATTTTCAATCCCCCTGCGCGATGTTTCTCTTGATGTTCGTGCAGGCGAGGTCGTCGGTATCGCCGGCGTTGCCGGCAACGGTCAGGGCGAATTGTTCGAAGCGATATCCGGCGAGGTGACCCAGGACAGCCCCTCGGTTGTGCGTTTTCGCAACCAGGACGCTGGCAAACTTTCGATTACCGACAGACGACTGCAAGGCGTCGGGTTTGTTCCCGAAGAGCGGTTGGGTCATGGCGCTGTGCCGGAAATGAAACTGTCGGACAATTTGCTCTTGTCACGCCACACAACCGATTCAAACGCCTTTCTCGGTGGTTTGGGTGTCATTAGACACGACACAATCTCGCAAACCGCGAAACGCATCAATCAAGAGATGGATGTTCGCAAAAGCGGTGAAGATCCAGAAGCAGCCGCCTTGTCGGGTGGAAATCTTCAGAAATATATCATTGGACGGGAGCTCGACCGACAACCCGCCGTCATGATCGTCAATCAGCCGACATGGGGTGTTGACGCCGGAGCTGCGGCGCGTATCCGGCAGTCGCTCATTGACCTTGCCCGGTCCGGTTCAGCGGTTTTGGTAATCAGCCAGGATCTCGATGAACTGTTTGAAATTTGTGATGCGATTGCGGTGATGCACAACGGAGAGCTCTCCAAACCGTTGCCCATCGCCGACGCGACGTTCGAAAAAATTGGCCTGTTGATGGGTGGTGCAGAGCCCGGACATGTCGAACATGATCATGGGGCTTGAGAGATGCGGATAGAACTTACAAAGAGACCGCAGCATTCTGTGCTGTTTTCGGCGTTGTCGCCATTCATCGCGTTGGCGCTCACCATGATCGCTGGCGGACTGCTGTTTGCCGCGCTCGGTAAAAACCCGTTTGACGCGCTTTACTACTATTTCATTGACCCGCTTCGCGAGACGTGGTCGCTTCATGAGCTTGCCATCAAGGCAGCTCCTTTGATCCTGATCGCGGTGGGTCTTGCCGTGTGCTTCAGTTCCAACAATTGGAACATCGGAGCGGAGGGGCAATTTGTTGCCGGCGCGGTTGTCGGCTCGATACCGCCTGTGCTTTTCCCCGATTTCCAGATGTTCCTGGTCCTACCGCTTATGCTCATCCTTGGCGTCGCCGGCGGTGCGGCATATGGAGCGATCCCTGCCTTTTTGAAAGTGCGCTTCAACACCAACGAAATCCTCACCAGTCTAATGCTGGTCTATGTTGCGCAGTTGTTCAACGACTGGCTGGTGCGTGGTCCGTGGCGCAATCCCGAGGGCTTCAGTTTTCCGGGCACGGTCAGGTTCCATGAATACGCCATCCTGCCGCAGATATGGCCGGATTCGGGCCGCGCGCATTGGGGGTTCATCTTTGCGCTGGTTGCGGCCGTGGCAGCCTGGTTCATGATGTCCAAGACATTGAAGGGCTTTGAGGTGAAGGTTCTTGGCCAAAGTCCAAGGGCAGGGCGTTTCGCCGGTTTCTCGTCCTCGCGGATGGTCTTCTTTGCGTTCCTAGTCTCCGGCGGTCTGGCCGGTCTGGCAGGCATCAGCGAGGTAGCTGGACCGATCGAGCACCTCAATGAAAAGATCTCAATTGGATACGGGTTTACGGCAATCATTGTCGCCTTCCTTGGCCGCCTCAATCCGCTCGGCATTGTGGCAGCAGGATTGGTGCTCGCATTGACCTATCTGGGCGGTGAGGCAGCGCAGATTTCGCTCGGCGTGTCTGACAAGGCCGCGCGCGTCTTCCAGGGCATGCTGCTGTTCTTCGTGCTCGCCACCGACACTTTGATCCACTATCGCATCAAGCTGGCCATGCGTTCTCACGCCAGCGGAGGAGCCTGATCATGGGTACGCTTGAAGCCATTCTTTTGACAATCGCGACTGCAGCCACACCGTTGTTGATCGCTGCGATTGGTGAACTCGTCGTTGAACGCTCCGGCGTCCTCAATCTCGGTGTGGAAGGGTTGATGGTGATGGGAGCCGTTGCCGGATTCGGCATGGCCTACCTGTCGGGATCGGCCTGGGTCGGCGTCATCTGCGCAATCATAGCCGGTGCACTTTTCTCGCTTCTCTTCGCCTTTCTGGTCTTGACTCTGGTGACCAATCAAGTCGCAACCGGACTGGCACTCACCCTGCTGGGGCTTGGTGTATCAGGCATGATCGGCGAGGCGTTTATCGGACTGCCCGGAATCAGACTGGAAGCGATTTCCATTCCGATCTTGTCTGACATCCCTCTGGTAGGAAAACTCCTTTTTGGTCAGGACCCGATATTCTACATATCAATCGTGTTGACCATCGTCGTCATGTGGTTCCTCTTCAGGACCAGGGCGGGTCTTACATTGCGCGCAGTTGGTGACAGCCACGGATCAGCGCATGCTTTGGGTATTTCGGTCATGACCGTGCGGTATCTGGCAATCATGTTCGGTGGCGCATGTGCTGGTCTTGCTGGTGCATTTCTCTCTCTTGTCTATACGCCACAGTGGGTTGAGAACATGACCGCAGGGCGAGGCTGGATCGCGCTCGCACTTGTCGTTTTCGCCTCTTGGCGGCCGCTTCGTGTATTGGCTGGTGCCTACCTCTTCGGCGCGATCACTATCGTGCAGTTGCACATCCAGGCGATCAGTTTGGCAGAGCTGGAGTTTTTGCCCGGCGTGATATTCTGGCTTGCAAGCCTTGTAAAATCGATACCATCGCAATTCCTTTCGGCCTTGCCCTACTTGGCCACTGTCATAGTTCTGGTATTGATCTCGAGAAATCGCAGGCTAACCATGATGAACACGCCCGCATCGCTTGGCAAACCATTCGTCCCAAGCAGATAAGAAACTTGAAGCTTCTTAATTCAACGGAGGAAACTCAATGAAGAAAACACTCGTAACGCTGATGGCTTCTGCCGCAATCGCCACGATGGCAGTTGGGGCAGCCAAGGCCGACACAAAGGCTTGTTTCATCTACGTCGGACCGATCGGTGACTTTGGATGGTCTTACCAACACGATCAGGGTCGGTTGGCTGTCGAAAAAGAGCTTGGCGTGGAAACAGCTTATTTGGAGAGCGTACCGGAAGGTGCTGACTCCGAGCGCGCGCTAGAACGTTTTGCCCGCTCCGGATGCGATATCATTTTCACAACATCTTTTGGATACATGGATGCCACGAACAAGGTCGCTGGCAAGTTCAAGGATGTGAAATTCGAGCACGCCACCGGGTATAAGCGCGAGCATCCGAACGTTTCGACCTATTCGTCGAAATTCTATGAGGGCCGTTACGTTCAGGGCCAGATTGCCGCAAAATTGTCGACGACAGGCGTCGCCGGCTACATCGCTTCCTTCCCGATCCCGGAGGTCGTGCGCGGAATCAACTCATTCATACTCGGGGCACAATCCATCAATCCCGACTTCAAGCTGAAAGTTGTTTGGGTGAACACCTGGTTCGATCCCGGCAAGGAAGCTGACGCTGCAAAGGCATTGATCGATCAGGGCGTCGACATCATCACACAGCATACCGACTCCACTGCGCCAATGCAGGTGGCAGCTGAGCGCGGCATCAAGGCTTTCGGACAGGCGTCAGACATGATCCAGTTCGGTAAGGAGACCCAGCTGACGTCAATCATTGACGATTGGGCGCCATACTATGTCGAGCGCGTCAAGGCTGTCATGGACGGCACCTGGGAGCAGCAGGACGTTTGGCATGGAATGGACCATGGCAGTGTTGCAATGGCGCCTTACACCAACATGCCCGATGATGTGAAAGCGCTGGCCGAAGCGACCCAGGCCAAAATTACCGCCAAAGAGTTTGAGCCGTTTACCGGCCCGATCACCAAACAGGACGGTAGCGAGTGGCTGAAGGAAGGCGAACAAGCCGATATCGGTACGCTTCTAGGCATGAACTTCTACGTCATGGGTGTTGACGACACACTGCCGCAATAATTCGTGGCAATTCCGATCTTCAAGAGGGCGCCCAGGCGGCGCCCTTTTTCATTCCGCCGGAGCCGGGATAGGCTTGCGGGATATCCGCATCGAGATCGCGTCTGTAAACGGGGCAAGGCTGGCGATGATCTTCCGCCGGGCTGGCGTTTCGATAAAGCGCCATATGGTCCAGGAAAGCAGCAACATCACTGCCGTTGTTGCCGCAAAAGCAATCCATGATCCGGCGACTGGTGCCAAGCCCTTGATGGCAAGGTAGCCAATATTCTGATGCAAAAGATACAGCGGATACGTCAGCCCGCCGAGCATGAGTACGAGCCGGGAGGGCGCCAGCCTTGACCTCAACATGACGGCGCCAATCAGCAATCCGTAGATTACGATGTTCGAGACAACCAGTCCCGCCATCGGCACAGCTTGGCCGTAGTGATCGAGCATCCAGTCACGTCCGGCGCTCATGGATGCAGTGGACACAAAGAACGAAGCTGTCAAAAGCGCCACCGCCTCTGAAGTCCTGCCATGAGCATAAATGTGATGGATCAAGACGCCGGAGACGAACAACGCGCCGTATTCGGTGATGAAAACCAGCTTGACGGCGCCATTGCCAAGCCAGAATTCATTGCCTGCACAGATAAGAAGCCAGCAAGCCAGCAAACCAAGTTTCCAGCGCTCGAAGACGCCGAAGAACAGCGCAATTGCCACCCATCCGTAGAAGATGATTTCAAGGATAATCGACCAGTAAACACCATCGACGAAGGGTTGGCCCAAAGCCTTGGAAAACATGAACAAATTGGCGATATACTGAGGGATGCTTACCTGTAAATTGGGATCTGCAATCATCCACAAAACGACAAAGCTGATCGTCATGCAGACCAAAAAACCGGGGTAAAGCCTGGCGAATCGCGCGAGTGCAAAGCGGCTGAATTCGCGCCCTTCGGCCGACCAAGCGATGACAAATCCGGAGATCAAAAAGAACAGATGGACTCCGAGATAACCGTAAATTGCTGCACCGGATGCATATTCATAAGCCAGGCCGTGCCCATCTGCGGCGATCTCACCACGGAACAGATAATGGAAGCAGACCACCGCTAGAGCAGCCACAAGCCGCAGCAGATCCAGTGTTGCCATACGATCTTTGCTTGGTGGCCGATTACGAGGTGACATCCATGCGCCTCCGATGTGTTTCGGACGCGAAATCTAGATCGATAGTTTGGTGAATTCGTTAAGGGACGATGCGCGTCGCTTCAAACGCAATCTGCCGGACCAGGTCTTCGACAAGCGCAGCATTGTCTCGCGCCGGCAATCCGTTGAGCAGCCACAAGCCGTTCTCAAATCCGACGCGTACCTTGCCACCTCGTCTGAATGTTTCGACCAAGCACTGTTGCTGACGCATTCCAAACGCGCAGACAGCCCAATCGATATCGAGTTGCCCTGCCAAATTGTCCACGACAGCCAAATAAGGGTCCAGATCCGCCGGCTCGCTGTTCTGGTTTGGACTGTATCTGCCCAACACAAAAAGCACCTGATGCTGCTCACCGGGGATTTCCGAGGCCAGTGCGAGTTCGGCAAACCGGGTGAATTCTTGTGTACTGTAGAAGATGTGCTGCACCGAAATTCGTGCCGCAGCGGCCCACTGGTAAAATCCGATTGCCGCCGCCGTGTCGCCGTTAGAGAACATCTCCGCAATTGAGACCGAAACCGCCTTTGGCATTACATCCCGGACCAGCTTGCGCTGTTCATCCGGAGAATAGATCCCGACCGCCTCGGTTGTGATCTGGACATCCATCTCTGGAACGCGCCTGTCCATCTCCGCGATCAGCTCACGATAAAGACCGGCATCCAGCACATGAGCGCCCTCGGCATCGCGGACATGTGCATGAATGGCGCCGGCACCTGCTTCACGGCTTTGTTTCGCGCAGTCGACGATTTCGCTGATGGTCACGGGCAGGGCAGGGTGATCCTGCTTGGTCCTGCGCGCACCATTCGGCGCCACCATTATCCGCGGCAATTCCTTCACAACACCGCCCTGAAAGCTGCATTGAGTTTTTCGGTGATCTCACCGATCTGATCCTCAGTGGTGATGAATGGTGGAGCCAGCAATACATGGTCACCGCGGACACCATCGATCGTGCCACCCATCGGATAGCAGATCAGCCCCGCTTCAAACGCTGCCTTCTTGACCTTCGCGTTAATCGCTTTTGACGGATCAAAGGGCTCCTTGGTCTCACGGTCACGAACGATCTCCAAGCCCCGGAAAAGACCCCTGCCGCGTATGTCACCGATGTGCGGATGTTGACCGAATGCATCGTGTAGCGCGGTGTTCAGCAAGTCACCCGTCTGACCCACGCGATCGATCAATCCCCTACCCAGCAACGCTTTCAAAACCGCACGGCTTGCCGCACAAGCGATCGGGTGGCCGATATAGGTGTGCCCGTGCTGGAAGAAGCCGGAGCCGTCCTCGATTGCGCGAAAGACGGTATCGGTGCAGAGCATCGCACCAATCGGCTGATATCCAGCGCCCAATCCTTTTGCGATTGTCACGATATCCGGCGCAATGCCTTCCTGCTCACAAGCAAACAGGCTTCCCGTTCGGCCCATCCCGCACATGACTTCGTCGAGGATGAGCAACACGCCGTACTGATCGCAAATTTCCCTGATACGGCTGAAATACCCCTTCACCGGCGGCACCGCGCCCATTGTCGCGCCTACGACAGGTTCGGCAATAAACGCCATAACCGTCTCAGCACCCAGGCGAAGGATTTCCGCCTCAAGCTCGTTTGCCACGCGAAGCCCGTAGGTTTCCTCATCCTCTTCCGGCAGCCGGTCCCTGTATTCATAACAGGGCGAGATGTGAGAGGTTTCGATCATCAACGGATCGAACGGTTTTCTGCGCCAGGCATTGCCGCCGGCTGCCAAAGCGCCGAGCGTGTTTCCATGGTAGCTCTGCCGCCGCGCAATCACTCGGGAACGGCCGGATTGACCAATCTCCAGGAAATATTGACGGGCAAGCTTGATCGCCGCCTCAACAGCCTCTGATCCGCCTGACACAAAGTAAACCCGGTCCAGGTCGCCAGGTGCGTGCCGCGCCAGCAACTCGGCGAGTTCCTCAGCCGGTTCTGACGACAAAAAACCTGTATGCGCAAAGGCAAGGCGATCAGCCTGGACTTTAATAGCGTCGACAATCTCCGCGTCCGAGTGGCCGAGACATGAAACCGCGGCACCGCCGGAACCATCGAAATACCGCTTGCCGCTACTATCAATCAGATAGCAGCCATCACCTTTGACCGCGATTGGATAGCGGTTTTTCGTGTGGCGGGGGAAAACGTGAGACATCATTTTCTCGGAAACTTGCCGTTGCGCATTTCGCTTGGGATCTGCAACAGCCATATCAATTGCACGATGGCGGAGGGAGTGGGATTCGAACCCACGAGACGGTCTCCCGCCTGCCGGTTTTCAAGACCGGTGCCTTCAACCACTCGGCCATCCCTCCAAGCCGCGCTTCTATGAGCGAAGTCGCAATAATTTTCAAGCGGGTAGCGGCATTCGGTTTGAAATGAGGAACTCCGTGTTAAGCCACGCTGCCACAATACCGCCGAAAAATTGCCTGCCTGCGGGCACAGACTGTTAAGTCTGCGCTAAAGAGTTTCCGGATATATTGGCTATCAACGCGGCCGGGGGTGGAAACAAAGCCCGAAAGTGCGCTATAGGCCCGGTTACAGGACGATCGGTAAAAGCATTCTCGTTTGAGCCGGAATATTGTGGGGACAGATTTGGAAAAGCTGGCCAAACGGTCTGAGTTGACTTGGTTGATACGCGCGTCCTGTCTGGCCGCGGCAGGAGCAATGATCGCAGCCTGCGCCTCGCCGCAACCCAGGGTCAATGTGCCGGGCCAGAAATCCAAAGAGTACTTTTCCGAGAAGGAATACGGCGTCAAGGCCAGCCCGAGAGTATCGATCAAGCGCAGTGGGATAAAACGCGGCGGTGGCCGCGATCAGGTTGGAAAACCATACAAGGTCAAAGGCAAGTGGTACTATCCTAAGGCGGTGCGCTCCTATTCCAAGGTTGGCAAAGCCTCTTGGTATGGTGCCGCATTCCACGGCCGCCTGACTGCCAATGGCGAAATCTACGACATGACGCACCTGACGGCAGCGCACCCGACGCTACCGCTACCCAGTTATGCGCGTGTGACCAATCTGACAAACGGCAGTTCGGTCATCGTCAGAATCAATGACCGCGGACCGTTTGCGCGCGGACGCATCATCGATTTGTCCAAACGCGCCGCAGAAATGCTCGACTACACCCATGCCGGCGTTGCAAAGGTCAAGGTCGACTACATCGGTCGTGCACCATTGCATGGACAAGATGATTCTTACTTGCTTGCCTCTTACCGCCGAAATGGCGCTTCCAGCCCGTCAGATGGACTGCCATCCGGCGTCATGATCGCGCTCGACGGAGCAACGCCTGAACGCGGCAACAAGCGTCGACCGAGATTTGTCAGAGATGGATTGCCCGAAGCAGGACCGATATTGCCTGATCGCCCAGGAACGGGACTGGTTGCAAGGTTGGGATCGGACACCCGTGTCCTTGCCTATTCGGCGAACAACCGGCTGTCAGATGCAGAACACGCACTCAACAGATTTGCCGCAAACCGGATGACGTCAGCTGACATCATCGAATCGTGGAAACGGCAATCCGGAGATGCTTTGGGTGAAACAATCTACGTGGGGACGTTTTCCGATCCCGCTCTGGTGGACACGCTGCAAAAATCGTTATCACAATTTGGCGGAACCGAGCTTCAAAGCTTCCAGCAGGCCGGAAAAGCGGTCGCGGCCCTTACCTTGCGGCCTGACAAAGGCCAGCCTGTGAACGAGATACTACGTTTTGCCTGGGATTCAGGCGCTCCTGACGCGATGATCCTGAGACAGCACTAACAGGCCCGGCCGGCCGAGAACGCTTTTCACCGCAATTTGATCCACATTTGTCGCTGTCTTGTTTGAGGCGCTGTCATCAAGCTGCTGTTTTTGCTATTTAATCACTTCATAATAGAATGAATTTCTGACAGCAGGCAGGAGGCATTGGGTGAAAACCAAGGGGCGCACGATCGGCATCACCACTGTTGCGGTCGTTTTTGCGCTGTTTGCGGTTATTCAATCCTCGGCACAGGAATTTGAATCCCGGGCAAAACGCGGCTTCATGATGGATGCCCATACGGGTACGGTATTGTACTCAAAAGATCCGGATGCACCGTTTCCGCCCGCATCTCTCGCCAAACTGATGACGATGGAAGTCGTATTCAATGCCATTCGAAAAGGTGAGTTATCGCTTACCGACACATTTCCGGTCAGCGAAAATGCGTGGCGAACCGGCGGCGCGCCGTCACGTACATCGACCATGTTTGCCGAATTGGGTTCGTCAGTCCCGCTTGAGGATTTGATCAGGGGCGTGATCGTCCAGTCGGCCAATGACGGCTGCATCATCATCGCAGAGGCCATGGATGGTTCAGAAGAAAAATTTGCCCGCCGCATGACAGAGAGGGCGCGCGAACTCGGGCTTACAAAATCGGTGTTCAAAAACTCCACCGGCCTGCCCGCAGATGGACAGATTGTTACGGCTCGCGAATTGGTGCAACTGTCGCAGCATATTTGGCGCACCTATCCGGAATTCTACAAATACTATTCCGAACTGGAATTCACCTGGAACAAGATCCGGCAATTCAACCGCAACCCGCTTTTGAAAATGGGTATCGGAGCGGATGGACTGAAGACCGGCTTCACCGAAGAATCGGGTTTTGCGATAACGGGGTCGGCCGAGCGTGACGGTTTGAGGTTGTTTGTGGCGCTCGGTGGCATGAAATCACGCAAGGAACGCGCGCAAGAGGCCCGAAGAGCACTCGATTGGGGCATGAAAGCGTTTGAGCGCATTCCGCTTTATGAGGCCGACGAGATAGTGGGAGAGGCCAAAGTTTTCGGTGGCGACAAATCCCGGGTGGTGCTGAAAGCCAAAAACCCGATTTCGATCCTCGTTCCCATCGCAAGCCGTGACCGGCTGAAGGCAAGGATTGTTTACCAGGGGCCTGTCATGGCCCCCGTCGAGGCAGGAACGCCAGTCGGGCATCTGCGGGTCTGGATCGGCGACAAGATGAGCCAGGAAACCGAGCTTTTCGCTGCCGAGGATATCAGCGTTGGTTCGCTGCACAGCCGCGCATTTGACGCGATTGAAGAATTGCTGACCGGATGGCTGCGGCAGCTTTGATGGAACAGATCATCAACCGTCTACCAGCCGGCACAGATCTCCAGACTTGCAGCATGGACCTTTTTTGCGACAAAGATTAAACACCTAGTCAGGCGGGTTGAGCGGACCCACCGTAATCCAGATGACTGGCAGGGATTTGGCACGCGGATTTTTCATAACCTTCGAAGGCGGCGATGGTTCGGGCAAATCGACCCAGATCGCCAAATTGGCCGATCGCCTTTCGCGCGCCGGTTTTGAGGTATTGTCAACAAGGGAACCCGGCGGTTCTCCCGGAGCAGAAGCCATCCGCAATGTCTTGCTTTCCGGTGCTGCCGAACCGTTTGGCCCGTCGATGGAAGCAATCCTGTTCGCAGCCGCACGGTCCGATCATGTCGAACAGGTGATAAGGCCTGCTGTCGAGGAGGGCGCCATCGTCCTTTGCGACCGGTTCATGGATTCGTCGCGGGTCTATCAAGGCGCGACTGCTGACACCGACGAGAATTTCATGGCGGCATTAGAGCGCATCACCGTCAACGGCATGTACCCCGATTTGACTATCATTCTCGACATCGACCCTGAGGAGGGGCTCTTTCGGGCAGCCGAACGGCGTGGTGGAGAAGTGCCTGACAGGTTCGAGAAGGAAACAATCGACATCCATCAACAACGCCGGCAGGCTTTTTTGGACATCGCAGATGCCGAGCCCGAGCGCTGTATTGTCATTAGCGCTGGCGGCAGTTCACAGGAAATTGCAGACGAGATCGAACGGGCTGTCAGCCAAAGACTTGGAATTCTAATTCCGAAAAACCGGGCCAGGACCGGATCGTGATTGAAGCACAAGGCTTGGCTCCTGAACAACACGATTCACTTCCGGAAATCGTCGAACCGGCAGAAAATCCGGCGCTTGTTGGCCATCAGCGCGAAGCGGAAAAGCTGGTTCGTGCCTATCGCAATGGCCGTCTTCACCACGCACTCATGCTTTGCGGTCCGCGTGGCATAGGCAAGGCCACATTCGCTTTTGCGATTGCTCGTCACCTTCTTCACAATCCGCTGGCGTCTGAAGCGCCGGATGTTCTGTCCCAACCAGGCCAGGATTCACCGGTTTTCCGCCAGATCGCAAGCGGAGCGCATCCAGCTTTGCTTCATCTCACCCGACCATTGGACAAGGATGGCAAGAAGTTCAAAACAGCAATAACTGTCGACGAGATCCGGCGCGTCTCAAAATTCCTGTCAATGACCTCTCACGACGGAAGCTACAGGATCGTGATCGTCGATCCGGCGGACGACATGAACACCAGCGCCGCCAATGCATTGCTTAAAAATCTCGAAGAACCTCCAAACAGGACTCTCTTCGTCCTGATTTCACATGCGCCGGGTAGGTTGCTCGCGACAATTCGCTCCCGCTGCCAGATTGTCCGTCTTCACCCGCTCGGTAACGATGATCTGACGGAAGTCCTGAATGCGCTAGGCGAAAATGCTCCCTCAGACACCGGGCAGAGAGAAACCTTGGTTGATCTTGCTGGCGGCAGCCCGCGAAATGCATTGTTGTTGACCCGTTATGGTGGATTGGAGCTTACGGAGACGCTCGACAAACTACTGGAAAGTTCCAAGCTGGACCTCGAAAAAGCATACAAACTTGCCGACGCGGTCAGTGGGCGGGACGCGGACATCCAGTTTTCAATCGTCAACGACGCGATATTGGATCGCATCGCCGGCCGGGCGAGAAAAATGGCCGCGGACGGTAAAACGGCAGAATCGGCACGCTGGTCGAACATGTGGTATGACGCCTCTGAAGAAATCCGCCAGACGTCCATATTCAATCTGGACAAGAAGCAGCATCTCGTAGGGCTGATATCCAAACTCCACGGACATTGATGTCACCGGCAAATTACCGGGATGGTATTTGTGACCGGGGTAAGGTATCTGACCGCCCGTAGATCGACCATTTTGAGCTAAGGTGTTTTACGGTTTCTTTGAACCGCAACAACGCCTTTGTCCGATTGGGGCCATTGAAGCATTTTTCGCTCCTTTGACTCCGTTTGAGCGAAAAATGCCCAGGAGCGCTCGAGGCAAATATGAGTAAAGAGAAATACTACATTACGACGGCCATTTCCTATCCCAATGGCCGGCCGCATATCGGCCATGCTTATGAGCTGATTGCTACCGATGCGATCGCTCGCTTCTACAGGTGCGATGGGCGGGACGTATACTTTCTGACCGGCACAGATGAGCACGGAATCAAGATGGTACAGACGGCCGAGAAGGAGGGTTTGACCGTTCGCGAATTGGCCGACCGCAATGCCGGCGAGTTCAAGAGAATGGCCGAGACCCTTGGCGGGTCGCACAATGACTTTATTCGCACCTCAGAGGAGCGTCACAGGCTATCGTCGCAAGCAATCTGGCGGGCAATGAATGCCAATGGGGATATTTACAAGGATACATACGCTGGTTGGTATTCGGTTCGTGACGAAGCCTACTACAGTGAAGACGAAACGACCGTGGGCGATGACGGGGTTCGGGTTGGAGCCCAGGGAACTCCGGTGGATTGGGTCGAGGAAGAGAGTTACTTCTTCCGGCTGTCGAACTACCAGGACAAGCTGCTGGCTCACTACGAGGCGCATCCAGACTTCATTGGCCCCGAGGAAAAGCGCAATGAAATCGTCAATTTCGTCAGGTCTGGCCTGAGAGACTTGTCAATGTCGCGGACGACATTCGACTGGGGCATCCCGGTTCCCGGCGACGAAAAACACGTCATGTATGTCTGGGTCGATGCGTTGACGAATTACATCACCGGTGTGGGTCATCCCGATAGCTCGGCTCCTTTGTGGCGGTACTGGCCGGCTGATCTGCACATTATCGGCAAAGATATTGCGCGGTTTCACGCGGTATATTGGCCGGCGTTTCTGATGTCAGCCGGCATTGAACTTCCAAAACGGGTTTTCAGTCACGGATTTGTCTTCAATCGCGGAGAAAAGATGTCCAAGTCAGTTGGCAACGTCATCGATCCATTTTCGCTGGCAGACCATTATGGACTCGATCAGCTGCGTTATTTCATGCTGCGCGAAGTGCCGTTTGGACAAGATGGCAACTACAGTCACGAAGCTATCGTGGCACGGACCAACGCCGATCTCGCTAACGGACTCGGAAACCTTGCACAGCGTTCGCTGTCCATGATCGCCAAGAATTGCGACGGCCAGGTTCCCGACCACTCTGCTCAAACTGCCGAAGACAGGGCTTTGCCTGAGCTCGCATCACAAGCGCTCGAGACAGCCCGAAACGAGATGCAAGGACAGCAGATTCACAAGGCCTTGGCAGCGATATTCGCTGTTGTTTCAGCCGGTGATCGCTACATTGACGGGCAGGCGCCGTGGGTGCTGCGCAAGACCGACCCAGCGCGGATGGAGGCGGTATTATATACGGTCGCAGAAACCGTGCGCCGCGTAGCGATACTGACACAACCTTTCATGCCGGACTCGTCAGCCCGGTTGTTGGATCTGCTTGCAGTGCCGCAGGACGCACGAAGCTTCGGCGACCTGGAGAAAGCACTGGTTGCCGGAACTGCATTGCCCAAGCCGCAAGGTGTGTTCCCGCGCTACGTTGAGAAAGAAGATGGCTGACCAATGCTGATAGACAGTCATTGCCATCTCGATTTTGACACGTTCGAGGGTGAGCGCGAAGAAATCCTGTCGCGCGCCAACGAAGCGGGCGTCGGACTGATGGTAACCATATCGACGAGGGTTCGAAAATTCGAACGTGTGCTCGCGATCGCCGAGGCCCATGATCAAATCTTCTGTTCGGTCGGCACGCATCCACACAACGCCCACGAGGAACTGGACATCCCGGTCGAAGAGCTGGTCAGACTTTCGGGGCATCCGAAAGTCGTGGCAATCGGTGAGGCCGGACTTGACTACTACTACGATCACGCGCCGCGCGATGCACAGGCCGAAGGGTTGCGCAACCATATAGCCGCAGCACGACAGACCGGTTTGCCGCTTGTCATTCACTCGCGTGATGCAGATGCCGACATGGCGTCCATTTTGCGGGAGGAAACCGGGCAGGGGGCGTTCCCCTTCGTATTGCACTGTTTCTCATCCGGCAGAGACCTGGCCGAAACCGGAGTGGAACTCGGCGGTTATGTTTCGTTCTCAGGCATCGTAACCTTTAAAAATTCGGAAGAACTTCGCGACATTGCACGTCATATTCCCCCCGAGCGTTTGCTCATTGAAACCGACGCGCCTTATCTGGCCCCCGTACCAAAGCGCGGCAGACGCAACGAACCGTCCTATGTTGCCCATACGGCGAAGTCTCTCGCTGAGACGGTGGAGATGCCGTATGAGGATTTTGCCGAGTTGACGACAGGTAATTTTTTCCGACTCTTTTCAAAAGTACCCGGGTCGCCAGATTAAGACATGCCTGATCGTCTACGCCTGACCATCCTCGGTTGCTCCTCTTCGCCCGGCGTGCCGCGTATCAACGGCGACTGGGGAAACTGCGACCCGCAAAATCCAAAGAACCGCAGGCGCAGGCCTTCGGCTCTGTTCGAGAGGATTTCCGAAGACGGGGGTGTTACCCGTGTTATTGTCGACACCGGTCCGGACTTTCGCGAGCAAATGCTGTCAGCAAACGTCACGTCGCTGGATGCTGTTGTCTACACCCACCCGCATGCCGACCACATTCACGGGATTGACGATTTGCGCAGTTTCGCCCTGCAGACCCGTGAACTTGTGAACGTCCATGCTGACCGGCCAACAATGGACCGCCTTCATCAGGGTTTCGGTTATTGTTTCCACACACCGGAAGGCAGCTCTTATCCCCCAATCCTGCGGGCCAATTTGATCGATCATGACGCGCCGATCAACGTTGAAGGCAAGGGCGGCGTGTTGACCCTCACCCCTTTGCCTCAGATCCACGGCAACATCATTTCATTAGGTTTTCTTGCTGGAACAATGGCTTACTGCCCCGACATCAGTGACTTCCCGAAGAAAACGCTATTAATGATTGAAAAACTTGATTATTTGGTACTTGATGCACTCCAGTACCGATACCATCCAAGCCATTTATCGTTGGATCAGGCGTTGGACTGGATCGCAAAAATATCGCCAAAAAAAGGTATCTTGACCCACATGCACGTTCCGCTTGATTATGACACCGTGATGCAGGAAACGCCTGATAACGTAGAGCCAGCCTATGACGGCATGAGACTTGAAATAGAGCTGTGAAGCGATTGAAATCATGAGTAAAAGCATCAATCGCGTCAGGCAGGCTGCTCTTCATGCCGGTCTGGAAATTGAAATCGTACGCATGGGCGCATCTACACGTACCGCACAAGAAGCGGCCGACCAGTGTGGCTGCGCAATCGACCAAATCGTCAAATCTCTGATATTTCAGGGGAAATCCAGCGGAAAGCTGTATTTGTTCCTTTTGCGTGGCTCCAGAAAACTGGATCTTGCAAAAGCGTCAGCCTTGGCTGGCGAAACACTGGATCGCGCAGATGTGCAGACGGTGCGCGATGTAACGGGATTTGCCATTGGCGGTGTCGCACCGATCGGTCACACCTCTCCAATCAAAACCTTCGCAGACGAAGGTATGGAGAAACTGGAAAGCGTCTGGGCGGCGGCAGGCGCTCATGACGCCGTGTTTCAAGTTGAACCCAAGGCGTTGCTGGTGGCGGCGAATGCCCAAACCGGCGACCTTGTTGAAGGTTGAACGGTTCGAATTTGAACTAATCAAACAGTTCCATAATCTATCTTATGCGATAAAGTTGGTAGTCGACAGCAGCTGTCTTGCCAGGCTGTCCTGCGCGCAGAACCACCCCTACTTGGTTCTTCTGAGCCGCTTGTCGTGGCGAAATTGCTGACCACCATCACCACAAACGCGCTGGCGTCAAATCGTTCTTGTTTCTTGTTGTATCGGATGTAGATACGCTCGGCTCTCTTCCGTGCTGAAACGACCGGTCCGCGGACCTTTGCGCAACATTTGGCGATAGATCTGATCGCTGGTTTTTCCGGTTACGTTGTAAAATTTCGTTCTCTCCTTGATTATCACCTTCGCCTCTGCGATTGCCGTAATCATGGACAGACACGAAATCGCAATTGCGACCGCAATCAGCTGCCCCAAAGGCAAGGCATGCAACCATCAAAAGAAATCTCCCGTCTGATCGAAATCATGGCAGCGCTTCGCGATCCGGAGACCGGCTGTCCATGGGATATCGAGCAGGATTTTGCCAGCATTGCACCCTACACGATTGAAGAGGCCTACGAGGTAGCCGAGGCAATTCACACCGGTGACTTCGAAGACCTTCGCGACGAGTTGGGCGATCTGTTGCTTCAGGTGATCTATCACGCCCGAATGGCGAAAGAAGACGGCCAGTTCGATTTTGGCGACGTGGTCTATGCCATCACAGAAAAAATGATCCGCCGGCATCCCCATGTTTTTGGCAACAGGAAAGCACGCGACGCCGGTATGGCGAAGGGTATGTGGGAGAAAATCAAGGCAGAGGAAAAGGCGACAAAAGACGCACGGCGCATAAACGATGGCGTTGATGTCGACCGGTCACGTCACCTGGATGGCGTTCCTGCTGCCCTGCCCGCCTTGACTCGCGCATTGAAACTTCAGCAGAAGGCTGCCCGTGTCGGCTTCGACTGGGGTTCGGCGGAGCCTGTATTGGACAAGATTGAAGAAGAAATCGGCGAGCTGCGCGAAGCGATTGCCGGCGGTCACCTTGATCAGGTGGCGGACGAATTTGGAGACCTGCTGTTCAGCGTCACCAATCTGGGACGTCACCTTCAAATCGACAGCGAACAGGCGCTGACGGCAACAAACCGCAAATTCATCGAGCGTTTCAACTACGTCGAGGATCAGCTTCTGGCTGCCAATGTGCCGCTTGAAGATGCATCTCCAGAACAGATGGAAGCGTTTTGGCAACAAGCCAAATCACAGGCCAAAGACGATCCGGCGTGAGGCAACAGCGAGATCAATCCGCGATCGGCCGTCCCAACCGCTTTTCGATCTCGGATTTTGTATCGGCGCTTGCACGGAGGACAAAATCCGTCCCGCCATCAGCCCGATCGTTGCGTTCCTTGATATCGCTGTGCCGGTAAAGCCAATCGGTCAGGCGCAACTCGCTGGCATCGAGATGCACAATCAGTTCACTCGTCTCGCCTGAAATCAGAAATTCAATGCGCTCGCGCAGCACATCGATACCGTCACCTTTCATCGCGGAAATGACGACCGGAGCGTTTCCGCCGGCTACTTTCCGTTGATCCAATATCGTTGTTTCGAAGTCCGAATTCACCAGATCAGCCTTGTTCCACACCTCAAGCACGCGTTTTTCATTGTGCGGATCAATTCCGAGATCCGACAGAATTTGTTCCACATCACCGGCCTGAGCGGCAAAATCCGGATCCGACATGTCCCGTACATGCAGCACAAGATCGGCCTCAACAACCTCTTCGAGCGTCGCTCGAAACGCTGCGACCAGATGTGTCGGAAGATCGGAGATGAATCCAACTGTGTCGGACAGGATGATTGTTTGTCCGTGAGGCAGCTTGAGCCGGCGCAGAGTCGGATCAAGTGTTGCAAACAACATATCCTTTGCCATCACCTCAGATCCGGTCAGCCGATTGAACAGCGTTGACTTTCCTGCATTTGTGTAACCGACAATGGCGACGACAGGATAGGGAACCTTCTTCCGCTTCGACCGGTGAAGGGTCCGCGTACGACGAACCGTTTCAAGCTCACGTTTCAGCCGCACGATCTTGTCGCGAAGGATGCGCCTGTCCGCCTCGATCTGGGTTTCACCGGGGCCGCCGAGAAATCCGGCACCGCCGCGCTGCCTTTCCAGGTGCGTCCAGCTTCGCACCAAACGTCCGCGCTGATAGTTCAAATGCGCGAGATCGACCTGAAGCCGGCCTTCTTTGGTTCGCGCCCTTTCGCCAAATATCTCCAGGATCAAACCAGTCCGGTCAAGGACTTTGGCTTGAAAGGCGTTTTCCAGATTTCGCTGTTGCACCGGCGTAAGCGGATGATCGACGACAACGACTTCAATTGAATTGTCAGCCACGACGCGCGAAATCTCGGCGATTTTGCCCTTGCCGATCAGTGTCCCGGCTTGGGGCCGGTTCAAAGGCACAACTGCGTCGTGGACAATATGGAGATCAATGGCCTCGGTGAGCCCCCTCGCCTCCTCAAGGCGAGCTTCCGGCAAGCGGGGGTTTGTGGCCGGACCATTGGTTGAAACCGCCTGCCCGCCTGCCGCAACGATCGGAACCAGCACAACCGCCCGCGTCCGGTCTCTGTTAACCGGACGTCGCGAACCGTTTGTTCCGTTGTTTTGCTTGTTGCCGGTAACTTTGGCTTTCAATCAGTTGGCTCCGGCGGAGTCCTCATTATCAAACATCTGCACAGGCTGGCTCGGCATGATTGTCGAGATGGCATGCTTGTATACGAGTTGCGAATGGCCATCGCGTCGCAGAAGCACACAGAAGTTGTCAAAGGATGTCACGACTCCGGTAAGTTTGACACCGTTTACGAGGAAGATTGTCAGAGGGTTTTTTGCTTTTCGGACCGAATTTAGAAAAACGTCCTGCAAATTTTGTGATTTTTCCGCCATTTTTTTAGTCCCATTCCCCATTTTCACACACACAAGTTTAAGTCTGCCGCCATTATCAGCGCCCGAAACTAGCACTCAATTACCGGCACTGCCAATAATTTACTCAAACATATTAGCGGCTGCTAAAAGCCGTTACCAAGCTCTGCGTTTTTCCGCAACGTCAAATATCATTTCGCGAAGACTGGTCGCAACTGTTCCAGGATTTCCATTTGCAATTACGTCGCCATCAATTGACACAACCGGCATCACCAGTGAACTGGCAGAAGTAACGAACGCTTCTTTTGACGCTTTTGCTTCTTCGACTGTAAATGCCCGTTCTTCAACAACAAAACCCAATTTGTCGGCGGCCTTCATTGCAGTCGCCCGAGTAATTCCCTTCAAGATACCATTATCTGCCGACCTCGTAACCAAAGTGCCATCCATGGTTACAATCCAGGCATTGGTCGCGGCTCCTTCTTTTACGGTGCCATCCAAGTCGACGAACCAGGCTTCTTGTGCACCCTGCTCTTTCGCCGACTGGCGCGCCAGCGCATTTGGCAATAGTCCGACAGTCTTGATATCCACTCTTTCCCAGCGATTTTCAGGCACAGTAATGACACTCAAGCCTTTGCTTGCCTTGGCATCCATCACAGCGCGCGAAACGGACTTTGCGGTCACAACGATGGCTGGCTTGATCGTCTCCACCGGAAAAACATGGTCGCGCGGCGCAACACCCCGGGTGACCTGCACATAGACCAAGCCATTTGACACCCGATTTCTCCGGACCGTTTCAACGATGACCAGTTCAAGTGATGAGCGGCGCAGCGGCCAATCGATCGACAGCTCTCTCAGCGACCGATCAAGACGATCCAGGTGTGGCGCCATATCGACAACCATCCGATTCGCAATTTCGCATACTTCGTAAACCCCATCGGCAAATTGATAGCCTCTGTCCTCGATATGAACGGCAGCTTGTTGATGGGGTACATAGCGGCCATTGACATAGGCGGTGCGCGACATGTTGCGGTTCCTGGAAGATGGATCTTAGAAAAATTCGAGACTGACGCGGAAAAGTTGCTCGACTTGTTTGACTGCGCCAGACAGCGCAAAGATTACGATGCGGTCATTCGGTTTGATACGAACCGAGCCGCTTGGTTTGATGATTTCACCATCACGGTAAATCGCTCCGATGCGAATCCCTGCAGGCAACTCAACATCGTGCAATTCCGGCCCCACCAATGGCGACGTTTCCAGCGCCTCTGCCTCAATCACCTCGGCACCGCCCTTGTGGACACTGTGAACCGCACGAATTCTGCCGCGCCGGACATGTTGCAGCACACGGGAGATGGTTACCGATCGTGGATTGATATGGGCATCAATGCCAAGGGTCTTGGTAAAATCGTGGTAACTCGGATCGTTGATAAGCGTCAGGTTGGCCTTGCATCCCAGCCGCTTGGACATCACGCTCGACAGGATGTTGACTTGGTCGTTATTGGTCAACGCGATCATCAGATCGGCGTCAGCAATGTCCGCCTCCATCAACAGTTTCTGGTCGAGCGAACTTCCTGCAAGCACCACTGTTCTGTGCAATTGATCTGCAACCTTGATCGCCCTCTCGCGATTATTCTCGATGATTTTGACCTTGGTTCGCACCTGGCGGGCTTCCATCGCTTTAGCGACGTAAAGGCCAATATTGCCTCCTCCTGCGATTACGATCCGCGTAGCTTCGGTCTCTTCGTGCCCGAACAGGCCCAGCGTTCTCTTCACCTGATCGCGTGCTGTTGCAACATAGGCCAAGTCACCTGCAACAAGCTGGTCATGGGAATGTGGAATAAACAACCGGTCGCCACGATTTACACCGACAACAGTGGATGGAAGATCGGGAAATAATTCGCTCAACTGCGACAACGGCGTATTGATAACCGGGCATTCTTCCTGACATTCGATTGCCACAAGCACGATCTTCTCGTCTGCAAATCGAACAATATCCGTGGCTCCCGGCATGGCTATTCGCCGCAAGACCATTTCGCCCACTTCGAGCTCCGGCGAAATAATCACATCGATGGGCATGTGATCGCGCGAGAAGAGATCCTGATAATGTGGTTCCAAATACGATTGCGCCCGCACGCGGGCAATCTTGGTCGGCACGTTGAATAGCGAATGGGCAACCTGGCAGGCAACCATATTGACCTCGTCATAGAGGGTCACCGCAATGATCATATCCGCTTCCTGTGCCCCGGCTGCCTCAAGCATACCCGGATGCGATCCGTGTCCGACGAACCCCCTTACGTCCAGATTATCTCGGATATTGCGAATAAGATCTGCCGACGTATCGATAACCGAAACGTCAATCTGCTCGCTAGACAATCGCTCAGCGATACCAAACCCGACCTGGCCACCGCCGCAAATGATGACTTTCAATTCAATCCCCCGAGACCGGTGGCGTCATACACCAAGCGATTTCAGTTTCCGATGCAATGCAGAACGTTCCATACCAATGAATTCCGCCGTGCGCGATATGTTTCCGCCAAATCGGTTGATTTGTGCGATCAGATATTCCTTTTCAAACTGTTCGCGTGCCTCTCGAAGCGGCAATGTCATGATGTGCTGATCGGACTGGTTTGGCGCCTTTGGCATCACATCGCCAATCTCGCCGGGAAGCAAATCGGAAGTAATCGGGGCATTCGGATCATCGCCGCGTGTCAGGATCATGAGACGCTCAACATTGTTTCGAAGCTGGCGCACATTTCCTGGCCAATCATGCGCCTGCAGAACCGCCATTGCGTCGTCGCCGAGCGAGCGCGGCTTGATGCCCGCCTGTTTGGCCATTTGCTTCATGAAGTGGTCGATGAGGTACGGAATGTCCTCCCGGCGCTCCGCAAGCCCAGCCACCACCACCGGAACAACAGCAAGACGGTGATACAGGTCTTCGCGGAATTGTCCTTGCCGGATCAGTTCTTCCAGATTTTGCGAGGTCGAGGAAATGATCCTGACATCGACTTTAACCCGCTTGGTGCCCCCGACGCGCTCGAATTGCTGATCCACCAGGACCCGCAGAATACGGCTCTGTGTTTCCGGAGGCATATTGGCGACTTCATCAATGTAAAGCGAGCCACCATGGGCTTCCTCCAAAGCGCCCACTTTGCGTTCCGCACCATTCGGCTCCGTGCCAAACAGTTCAATCTCCATGCGCTCGGGCGTGATGGTCGCCGCATTGACGGTCACAAATGGGCCGGAACGCCTGTTTGACTGATTGTGAATGGCCCGCGCGGTCAGTTCCTTGCCGCACCCGGAAGGTCCGATAACCATGACCCGGCTGTTTGTCGGTGCGATCTTCTCGATGGTCTGGCGCAATTGGCTCATTGCCGCCGACATGCCGATTAGTTCGTGTGTCTCGCCGCTTCGTTTTTTCAGATCAGAGACTTCCCTGCGCAGATTGGACGTCTCCAGAGCGCGCTCACAGATCATGATCAACCGGTCAGACTTAAATGGTTTTTCGATGAAATCGTAAGCGCCGCGCTTGATGGCCGAAACGGCTGTCTCGATATTGCCATGACCCGAAATCATGACCACCGGCAGATTTGGATGAAGCGCCTTGATTTCGTCCAGCAGCGCCAGGCCGTCCAGTCTGGAACCCTGCAACCAGATATCCAGAAACACCAGCCGGGGTACGCGCTCGGTAATCGACGCGAGCGCAGAATCGGCGTCGCCGGCGGTTCTGGTTTCATGTCCCTCGTCGTCGAGAATACCGGCGACCAACTCGCGGATATCTTCCTCATCGTCGACTATTAAAATATCAGACGGCATCTTCACTCATCTCTGCTTTGTTGTCCCCGCCATCTGCGCCCGCATTGTTCGCAGTCCCCTCTTCGTTGATTTTTGTTGCCGGAACCGTGACGCGGATCATGGCGCCGCGGCCATCATGAAAACCCTGAGGCGCGTCATGCAATTGCAGTGTCCCGCCGTGGTCTTCGATGATTTTGCGCACGATCGCCAGGCCAAGACCGGTGCCTTTGTCACGGGTCGTCATATACGGCTCTAACAGGCGCTGCCGGTTTTCCTTCGGCAATCCTTTTCCGTTGTCGATAATATCGACCTCGATCACGTCACCGGTTTTTCGCGCCTCGATCCGGATAACCCCCGTACCATTCCGGCCTCGCGACGCCGACTCGGTCGATTCAGCTGCGTTTTTGATGATGTTTCCGAAAGCCTGGTTCATCAGCCTGCTGTCAAACGAACCCGTCAACGGTTCGCTGCCATAATCGCGTTCAAAGGCGATTTCGCTGCGGCTCACCTCGACAAGGAATGAAGCTTCCCTCAATACCTCGCGAAGATCGAGTTGCTCCATCGCCGGTTTTGGCATTCGAGCAAATGCGGAGAATTCATCGACCATACGGCCTATGTCACCCACCTGTCTGATAATGGTATCGGTGCATTGGTCAAACACCTCGCGATCATCGGAAATTACTTTTCCGTAGCGGCGTTTGATCCGCTCGGCAGACAGCTGGATCGGCGTTAGCGGATTCTTGATCTCGTGCGCAATGCGCCGGGCCACATCCGCCCACGCAGTCGAACGCTGAGCTTGCACGAGATCACTGATATCGTCGATCGTCACCACGTAAGATTGCTGCAACTCGGTCTCACCGCTTTCCTCAACGGTGATCTGAATATTGTAGGTCCGTTCGACCCCTCCCCTCAGAAACGCCACCTGCTCGCGGTGAACCTTTCGGCGACTTGACTGGGCATTCTCAAAAACCTTACCCACATGCGGCAACACGTTTGCCAGTTTTGCATTGACCGCCTTCTTTTCTTTCAAAGAGAACATTTCAGAGGCAGTCCGGTTCAGAATTGTGATCTTGCCATCTGAGTCCACGCCAATCACACCCGAAGTAACCCCAGACAGCACTGCCTCTGAAAAACGGCGGCGTTCGTCAATTTGATCCTTGGCGGAGACAAGATCATTGCGCTGGCTCTTCAGTTGCTGGATCATCTTGTTGAAGGTGTTGGCAAGTGAGCCGACATCACCATCGGAACTGCGAACCGGCACAGAGACCTCCAGATTACCGGTCGCTACCTCGTCGGCTGCTCCGATAAGTTGCCGAATGGGCCGCACAAGCCGGTCGGCTACCGCAATGCCTGTCAAGATTGCCGACAAGACGACAATCAGGGTCATGCCGAGATACAACAATGCGAATGCAATCTGTGTTGTGGTTCTGTTGTTCTCCAATTCGCGATATTCGTTGACGTTTGCACTGACGATTTGGCGTGCATTGATAACTTCGGCATCCACGAGGCGGACCGTATATAAATACGAATTCCGGATCTGTCTGAGTTTGACAATCGAGCCGACGATGTTGCGAATTCGCGGCTCAATCAGAACCGGATTGCCATCGCCGGCCTTTTCGACGGCTTCAATGGGCGGCTCAGGCATCTGAAAGCCGGTGGTGATGTCGGCCATCATTAAAAATTCGCCCATGTCATTAATCAGCGCGGCATGCGCCAGTGCCCTCCCCTCGGCCTGTTCGGTCATCATGCGGCGAAACCCGTTCCGGTCCAGCGAATAGACCGACCGGTTCTGGTCCAGCACATAAGCCATTGACAGCGCCGTTCCCTGAAGATTGCGGGCATTTTCACGAATATAGGCCTCGGCAATCGAAAGCGATGAGCGCACGATCGTCTGGGTTCGCTCCTGGAACCATCTGTCGAGACCGACATCGAGCGTGATCGATGCAACGATGGCAACCATGATCGCCGGAATGGCTGCGACAAGTGAAAACATTGCCACAATCCGGATGTGCAATCTGGAAGCCGCTTTTCCGGTTCGCCGGGCGACCAGAATTCTGGCCAGTTCGCGCCCAATCAGTCCGATCAGCAGCAGAATGAACCCCGCATTGATCGCAATCAGCGACAGGGTCACCGTTTCGTCCGGGCGAATACTCGTCAAGCCTGTCAAAATGACGAATGAAACAGCGCCGGTCAGCAGGGCTCCGACCACAGCGACAATGGCCGGCGCAAGCCACATTCGGCGCGCAGGCAACGGTGCGGGGGAGGAAATGTCTCCCGGCAATGTGGTGTTGGATTGAACGGTCATGTCCGCCCAGTAGATTCAAAATTTGTTGCAAGTATGCAACGCAATGTGGCGATTTTGCAACAAAATAGAATGTGATTGAAAAAAGTACACAGCCGGAAAAATCCGGCGCAACCTATTGACCGGAACGGAGCTTTCCAGGGAAACCAATTTCATAGTCGCGAATTTTCTTGCGCAACGTGTTACGGTTTAATCCGAGCAGGTCTGCGGCTTTGATCTGATTTCCACCAGTTGCACTCAATGCTGCCAACACCATCGGTATCTCCACCTTTCGCAACACCCTCTGATGCAGCCCAGGCGGTGGCAGTTCATCTCCAAACTTTTCAAAATAGTGTTGCAGATGGTGCTCAACTGCAGCTTCCAGGTCTTCCGGGTCATTGTTGATGTCTGCCACGTTCGGAGCGGCGATTTCGGCCGGTTCAAGCTCGTTTTTGATGGTCTCGGCAGAAATCTCCTCTTCGGGATAAAGTGCGCTCAGTCTGCGGACCAGATTTTCCAGTTCGCGCACATTGCCCGGCCACGGATATCGCTTCATCAGCTCAAGACCGGACGCTTCAATCCGTTTTGCTGCAAGGCCTTCCTGCTCGATCTGACGGAAGAAATGCCGAACAAGATCCGGCAGATCGTCGGCACGCTCCCTCAACGCCGGCAAGCGGATCGGCACAACATTGAGCCGGTAATAAAGATCCTCGCGGAAAATGCCCTGATCAATCAGTTGCCGCAGATCCTTGTTGGAGGCGGCGATGATGCGGACATCTGTCTTTTGCGGTGTTCGCCCGCCGACAGTGGTATACTCTCCCTGTTGAAGTACGCGCAGCAATCGTGTCTGCGCATCTGTGGGCATGTCGCCAATTTCGTCGAGAAACAAAGTACCGCCCTCAGCCTGCTGAAACCGCCCGGCCGATCGGTGCTGTGCGCCCGTAAATGCCCCCTTTTCGTGCCCAAAAAGCTCCGATTCGATCAGATCGCGCGGGATCGCTGCCATGTTGATCGCAACAAACGGTCCGCTCTTGCGCCTTCCATATTCGTGCAGGGCACGTGCCACGAGTTCCTTGCCGGTTCCCGATTCACCGGTGATCATGGCAGTCAGGTCTGTCTGCATCAGCCTGGCCAGGACACGGTAAATGTCCTGCATTGCCGGAGACCGCCCGACCAGCGGCATTGCCTCCTGCAAAATGGGTTCGGCTGCTTTGGCTGGTTCGGCCTTCGGTTCCGTCATCGCCCGTTTGACAATTGACAGGAGCTCGTTGAGATCAAACGGTTTGGGCAGATATTCGTACGCGCCGTTTTCGGATGCCTTTATCGCGGTCATGAACGTATTTTGGGCGCTCATGATGATCACCGGCAGGTCTGGCCTGGATTTGGTTATTTGCGGCAGCAGGTCAAAGATGTTTTCATCCGGCATAACCACGTCGGAAATAACGATGTCACCTTCGCCATCTGCCACCCATCGCCAAAGAGTGGAGGCATTTGATGTCACGCGCACATTAAAACCGGCCCGAAACAAAGCCTGGCTTAGGATGGTCCTGATGGCCGCGTCGTCGTCGGCCACGAGAATGGTTCCGCCTTTCATGCCGGTTCATCCTGCAGGTCAGATTTTGCTCCCATGGACGCCGATGGCTTCCAATCGGGAAGAAGAACGCGAAACGTGGTGCCTTCAGGAGATGAATCGCACTCTATGACCCCACCGTGTTCGCCAACAATTTTGGCCACCAATGCGAGACCAAGACCAGAGCCATTCTGCTTTGTTGTGATGAACGGGTCGAACAGGATTGGCAATACGTCTTCAGGAACGCCCGGTCCGTTGTCGGAAATGCTGAACTGTAAAGGAAGTGACACCCGCTCCTTCGAACCCGGCACTGAAAAACGGATTCCCGGTCGAAAAGCCGTCGACAGTGTAATCTGGGCATTTGGACGGCCGTCTACCGCCTCGGCGGCGTTTTTCAGCAGGTTCAAAAACACCTGCACCAATTGATCGTGATTTGCGAAAACCGCCGGCAGCGATGGGTCATATTGCTCGACAATCGCGATATCCGAAGCAAACCCGGCTTGAGCAATCGATTTCACGCGAGAGAAGACCACATGAATATTGACCGGTTCGCGCTTGACCGGGCTTTCATCGGAAAACATCTCCATGCGGTCCACGAGAGCAACAATGCGATCGGTTTCATCGGTAATCAGATGCGTCAGTTCCTTGTCCTGATCTGCGGCCGAACTTTCCAGCAGTTGCGCCGCGCCACGAATTCCGGAGAGAGGATTTTTGATCTCGTGCGCCAGCATCGCTGCCAAACCTGTCACCGACCGGGCAGCGCCCCGGTGGGTCATCTGGCGGTCGATCTTGTCGGCCATGGTCCGTTCCTGGAGCATGACGACAATCGCCCCGGTCAATTCGTGTACCGGACCGGCGAAAATATCGACCGTGCGTATACCGCCAAAACGAGGCGAAGCGACATCCACCCTGTACTCGTTCACCGGGCTTTGTTGTTCCCTGACCTGCTGAACAAGGGAAAACAGCGGGCTCGACGATACGACATATTCAGCAAGCGTTTTTTTCTGCAATGATGCAGCGCTGGCGCCGAAGAAACTTTCGGCTTGATTGTTTGCGTAGGTGATGTGGTCATCCACACCGATCATGATGACGGGATGCTGGATGGTGTTGAGCACCACGTCGGCCAGATCCACCGCCAAGTCAGCTTCCGGTTTCAAGCGGCTCTCCTGAAAGGCTTGTACCCGGGAATAACAGAAAAGGTCTTTCGGATCAGCGACAGAACAAGATTGTGATCAGTCGCCGTCATCATCCGGCTTCTTGTTTCCGGTTCGATAACTCCCAGGTGCCGGTCCATATACCAGCCCAGATGCTTGCGCGCGTGGCGCACACCGCGTTCGCAGCCATATAGCGAAAGCATCGCCTTATAGTGAGCAGCAACATAGCCGGCGAGCTCTGACTCGGACGGCATCTCGCCGTGGTTGCCGTCATTCGCTTCCAGGGCAATTGTGCCAGCTGCCCACGGCGCTCCATAGTGGGCGCGGCCTACCATGACAGCGTCGGCACCAGAGGCGCTCAGCGCTGATTTTGCCGAGTTGAGGCACGAAATGTCGCCGTTGACGACCAACGGCACATCAATTGCGGATTTGATATCGGCAATTGCAGCCCAATTGGCGGAACCCTTGTAGAACTGGCTTCTCGTCCGCCCGTGAACCGTAATCATTCTGGCGCCCAGCGATTGAGCACGCGAAGCGATTTCCGGTGCATTGAGATTGTTTTCGTCCCAACCCAGGCGCATTTTGACCGTGACCGGCACATCGACCGCCTCGATCACGGCGTTAATCAGACGGGAAGCCAAATCCGGATCACGCATCAACGCTGATCCGCAATAACCGCCGGTTACCTTTTTGGCCGGGCAACCCATATTGATGTCGATGATATCGGCGCCCTCGCCTGCGGCAACGCGGGCACCCTCCGCCAGCAGCCCTGGCTCACGTCCGGCCAACTGCACCATATGAACGGCATTTTGCGCTCTTCGAATACGGCGGCGGGATTCGGGCTTGCCTTTGGCCAGTTCCGCGCCGGGAACCATCTCGGCGACGACAAGGCCCGCTCCGTGTCGCAGCGCCAACTCCCGCATTGGCAGATCGGTCACACCGGACATCGGCGCAAGAAAAACCCGGTTCGGGATCGTGACCGATCCGATTTGCATCGGTTCAGCCAGATTGACAGTTTCTTGAATGCCCAAAATCAATGCACCTTCAGTTTGTGCACGGTTTTTAGTCATTGCATCTATTTGGGGCAATCAAAATTTGCTCAGGTCCGCCAAAATCAGCAAACAAGCTTTCATTTGCACACAACCCGGCATAAGCGGATTTACTCGTACACAGCTCTCGTAATAAGCAATCTCCGATGTCGATCCGCCAGTTGCCCAAAATTGCCGTTGCCATCGTTGCCGCCGGACGTGGCGAGCGGGCCGGCCAATCCCACGAGGGTCCAAAGCAATACCGCGAAATTGGCGGCCAGGCAGTCTTGGCGCGAACCGTAGCAGCCTTTGCTTCCGACGAAACAATCGGCCCGATTGCAATAGCCATTCACAGGGACGATCGCGAGATATTCGAACGGGCACTTGGTTCATTGTCTGAACAGGTAATCGCCGTGGAGGGAAGTTCTTCACGGCAAGCCTCGGTGTATTGCGCCCTGGAAGCGCTCAGGTCCCACGAACCGGATTTCGTGCTGATCCATGACGGTGTGCGGCCGTTCGTGGACCAGACGGCGATTGCGCGCCTTGTGGAGGCGATGGATGGCACCGTGGGCGCCTTGCCCGCGATGGCAGTCTCCGACACACTCAAGCGAGCGGATGATACCGGGCTTGTGATCGGAACCGAACCGCGAGAAGGGCTCTATGGCGCCCAGACACCACAGGCTTTTCCCTACCGCACGATCCTGGATGCTCATGCCAAAGCCGCTGACGCCGATCCACACGGTTTCACCGACGATGCTGCGCTCGCAGAATGGGCCGGCATCCCAGTGCGCATCGTCGAAGGGTCACCGGAAAACGTCAAATTGACCTGGGCAAGGGATATCGACATGGCAAACCGAAACTTGGGCGGTTTTTCGGGCATTCCCGACGTGCGGACCGGTACCGGTTATGATGTGCATTCTTTTGGTCCCGGCGACCACGTAACTCTTTGTGGTGTTGCGATACCGTTCGAGCGAAGCCTTACCGGTCACTCCGATGCAGATGTAGGCCTGCATGCCCTGACCGACGCACTATTGGCCACATGTTCGGCGGGCGATATTGGTACCCATTTCCCGCCTTCCGATCCCCAATGGAAGGGCGCCAATTCTGATATATTTCTGAGCCACGCGGCGCAGACCGTTGTTGACAAGGGTGGGCGCATTTCCAATGTCGACATCACCATCATCGCTGAAGCTCCAAAAATTGGGCCGCATCGAACTGCCATGATCGAAGCGATTGAAAAGATCATCGATATTGGACCGGAGCGGATATCCGTTAAGGCAACCACGAATGAGCGCCTTGGATTTGTCGGCAGAAAAGAAGGGATAGCCGCAATCGCAACTGCCACCGTCTTCTATGGTATGGTCAAGTGATGACAAAACGATCGAAACGCGCGATCAATTCCGCAGCCAGCGATGTCATCCAAGCCTATGCAACGGCCGGAAAAATGATCGCGACCGCCGAATCCTGTACCGGCGGAATGATCGCGGCGGCACTGACGGACATTGCAGGATCGTCGGATGTGTTCGAGCGCGGCTTCGTCACCTATTCCAACCAGGCCAAGGTCGAATTGCTCGGAGTTAGCGTCGAAACGCTGTTGGAACACGGTGCCGTCTCGCAGCAGACCGCAGCGGAAATGGCAATCGGCGCTGCACGGCACTCCGGTGCCGATATCGCGGTTTCGGTTACCGGCATCGCCGGACCAGGAGGGGGAACGCCTGAAAAGCCGGTCGGACTGGTCTACCTCGGCTTTGCGGGCAAAGACGGCGCAATTATCGACTTGGTCGAACTCAATCACGACCCTGAAACGGACCGGGAAACGATCCGGCTTGAGACGACCTGGGTAGCGCTGGTGAAGCTGGAACAGATCGCCGGCACACTTTCTTCCGGTTGAACGCCTAGCCGGCCTTGCCGTAAATCTGGTCGGCCCGCTTCTCAAACGCTTCGGAGAACATGTGAAAGGCGCGATCGAACATCGCCCCCATCAGCGCACCTAGAATGCGGCTTTTGAATTCATAATCGATGAAAAACTTCACGTCACAGCCGCCATCGGCGTCATCAAAATCCCAATTGTTTTCAAGATAGCGAAATGGCCCATCGATATATTTGACGCCAATCTTCAACGCTTCCCGATCCAACAGCACCTGGCTCGTGAATGTTTCGCGGATTTTCTTGTAGCCGACCGTCATGTCGGCAACCAACAGTATCTTGCCGTCGCGTTCCTTCTTGGAGCGGACAACCAGCGCTTCGCACATCGGCAGAAAATGTGGATACTCCTCCACATCCGCGACCAGTGCAAACATCTGAGCAGATGTGTGAGCGACCCGGCGGGTTGACGAGAATTTTGGCATGATCGCCAATTAGCGGGCAGAAGCACCAAGTTCAAGGAAACGGCGTGCTTCGCGGTGGCTTTTTAGGATGGTTACAGGTGTTAGCGGACCAAATTCGTCGAAACCCCGAATGCATTTGGGAGCATGATTCTTCTCAAAATTCCAAATGTAAGAAAGGAACTCTAAGTCTGGCAATTGCTCAGGACATCCATCCGCCATGTCAGTGCGAACTTCACCTCGATATCTCAAACATCGTTTTGCAAGGCCGTAATACGCAGTTGCACGAGGCATTCTCGTCCAGATGACCAAATCAGCGCGGGGTAATCGAATATCCAGACTTGATGGATTTGTTCCATCCATCACCCAGCGATCCTGTTGGACGAGTTTTGCGATAATTTCGCGCTGCTCTTGCCTGTTTCGCAGTACCCAGCCGGGTTTCCAAAGAACCTCACGATCCATCGAAATGTGGGGCATTCCGAAATTGCAGGACAGATTTCGTGAAAGGGTGGATTTTCCATTCGCTGAACAACCGACTACCAGTATCCGGTCACAGCCCCTCAACACCGAGGCCGCAAATTCGATGCTGACATAGTTTGGCAATTTGATCTCCGGCGCATTTTCAGCACAACCTTTAGATCAAGCCAAGCGATCATTCAAACTTTGTGTTGTGCCTCGCGCGCTGCCCGCAGCTTGGCAAAGTCCTCGCCCGCATGATGAGAAGATCGCGTCAGCGGGCTGGCTGAAACCAACAGGAACCCTTTTGAATAGGCGACCGTCTCATAGGATTTGAACTCATCCGGCGTAACAAATTTCTTCACCGGGTGATGTTTACGGGTCGGCTGCAGATATTGGCCGATGGTCAGGAAATCGACGTTTGCCGTGCGCAAATCATCCATCAACTGCAGCACTTCGTTGCGCTCTTCTCCAAGCCCAACCATGATGCCGGACTTGGTGAACATGGTCGGATCGATTTCCTTGACCTGTTGCAGAAGGCGGATGGAGTGAAAATAACGCGCGCCGGGGCGAACAGTCAGATAGTTTGAGGGCACCGTTTCCAGATTGTGGTTGAACACATCCGGTTTGGCAGCGACCACCTTTTCGAGCGCTCCGTCTTTGCGCAGGAAGTCCGGCGTGAGCACTTCAATCGTCGTTGAAGGCGAAGCTTTACGAATGGCTTTGATCACCTCGACGAAATGCTGCGCTCCGCCATCATCCAGATCGTCCCGGTCAACCGAGGTGACGACGACATGGTTGAGCCCCATGGTCCTGACCGCCCGGGCGACATTTTCCGGCTCATTGCGATCGAGCGCGTTGGGCAGTCCGGTGGTCACATTGCAAAAGGCGCAGGCGCGGGTGCAAATCTCGCCCATGATCAGGAAGGATGCGTGCTTTTTGTCCCAGCATTCGCCGATATTCGGACAGCCCGCCTCTTCGCACACAGTCACCAGGCTGTTCGACCGCACAATATCATGCGTATCGCGATAACCTTTCGACGTCGGCGCTTTGACCCGGATCCAGTCCGGTTTGCGCAAAACCTCCTGATCCGGCTTGTGGGCCTTTTCAGGATGGCGCGGCCGCGCCTTGGTGACGTTGTCGACGACAGTAACCATCTCAGTTGCCTCGTGCGCTGTCTAGCGCCCTTTCACCAGTTTCAAGCCGAACAGCAGCACCACCGCGCCGACGATTGCCGTAACCAATGAGCCGGCGAATCCGGCCTGCGGAGCGATTTGCAGAATATCGAACAGCCAGCCGCCGACAAACGCGCCGACGATACCGATGATGATGTTCATGAACAGACCCGACTGGTTTTTCATGATCATGCCCGCAATCCAGCCGGCAAGTCCGCCAATGATGATCCAGACGATGAAGTTCATTGTCAGTTCTCCCGGTTAATCGAACTATCCATCAATATCGGTTGAACGCATCAGGCATTCAACACCCGGCCATAGGCATCCAGCACGCTTTCTTTCATCATTTCCGATAAAGTCGGATGCGGGAAGACAGTGTGCATCAGCTCTTCTTCCGTCGTCTCCAGGTTCATGGCGACCACAAACCCCTGGATCAGCTCGGTCACTTCTGCACCGACCATATGAGCACCCAGCAGCTCCCCGGTCTTCTTGTCGAAGATTGTCTTGATCATGCCCTGGTCTTCGCCAAGTGCAATGGCTTTGCCGTTTGCGCCGAACTGGAAGCGGCCAACGCGAATATCCTTGCCTGCCTCCTTGGCTGCCGCTTCCGTAAGACCCACCGAGGCGACTTGCGGATGGCAATAGGTGCAACCGGGTATCTTGCCTTTGTCCAACGCATGGACACCGGGAACGCCCGCAATTTTCTCTACACAGATCACGCCTTCATGCTCGGCCTTGTGGGCCAGCATCGGTGGGCCGGCAACATCGCCGATGGCATAGATGCCAGCAACATTGGTGCGGCCGTAACCGTCAACCACAACGCAGCCGCGGTCAGTCTTGATGCCCAAATCTTCCAAACCGAGATTTTCAATGTTGCCCTGCACGCCAACCGCTGAAATCAACCGATCGGCCTCGATCACCTCGGTCTTGCCACCCTTCAGTTCGACCGTCGCCTTGACCGAGTTGGCGGATTTCTCGACCTTGGCCACTTTTGCGTCGGTGTGAATTTTCAGGCCCGATTTTTCAAGCTGCTTTCGCGCAATGCCGGAAATCTCGGCATCTTCAACCGGCATGATCGTCGGCATCAATTCGACAACGGTCACGTCGGATCCCATGGCATTATAAAACGATGCAAACTCGATACCGATGGCGCCGGAGCCCATCACCAGCAGCTTTTTCGGCAGTTCCTGGGGAACCATGGCTTCAAAATAGGTCCAGATCAGCTTGCCGTCCGGTTCTATTCCCGGCAGCGCGCGCGGCCGTGCGCCGGTGGCGATGATGACATGTTTGGCCTTGTAGGTCCCCTCGCCCTTGGTGCCCTTCGGTACCGGATGCTGCGGCTCCATAGGCTTTTTCGACGATTTTGAAACGACGATCTCGCCGTTGCCTTTCAGCTTGGCTTCGCCCCAGATCACATCGACCTTGTTCTTTTTCATCAGAAAGCCGACGCCGCCGTTCAGCCGTGCTGAAACCTTGCGTGACCGGTCGACTACCGCGCCAACATCAGCGGTCATCTTGCCTTCAAGCGTCAGCCCGTAACTCTTGGCATGATCGGCAAAATGCTTGATCTCAGCCGAACGCAGAAGCGCCTTGGTCGGAATACAGCCCCAGTTAAGGCAGATGCCACCCAGGTGTTCGCGCTCGACAATCGCTGTCTTCAGCCCGAGCTGCGCTGAGCGGATCGCCGTGACGTAACCACCGGGACCCGAACCGATAATGATAACATCGTATTGGTCGGCCACCTGTCTTCTCCTTCTTTCGCCGCCGGCTTGTGGCGGGTTGGAAAGCGACAGGCAGTCACATCAGCCCGTCAGCATTCCGTAGATTTCGTCTTTCAGCCGCATCCTCAGCTTTCGCATGTCTTCCATGTGGAAGTCGTCCGTCGGCTCTATATTCGTTTCCGCACGGTGTATCGCGCGGTTGATCTCGTGATACTCGTCGAACAGTCGCGTGAAATGCGCATCCGATCCCTTCAACTCGTGCATTTTGGCAACATGTTCGGGGAACTCTTCTGCCAGTTCGTGCGGTGTATGCGACATGGATTGGTCCTCTCTGCAATCAGTTGGAACAATCCTATTTCTCCTGCGTTCTCACTCCTTTGATCGTGATCAAGGTTTCAGCATCGAACCGACGACCGGAACCAGTGCTTCACCGACAGCCCGTGTATTGGCGGCGTCCAGATGCACACCATCGACAGGGGTCACATTTGCCACCGTTCCGGCATCGAAAAACGCGCAACCCATTTCATCAGCGAGCATGGTGTACATGCTCGCCAGTTTTGCTGATTCCTGCGGCGCACCAGCAAACATGGCGGTGAACTCCATGTCGTCGGTAATCGCCAGTTTCGGCGGAGACACGATGAGAACTTGCGGCTCTGTCTGGGGAATCGGCCAGGGATGATGGCGGATGATCGTCACCAGCCGGCGCACGCCCTGCATCGACAAAAGCGCATTGCCGGCGATCTCCGGCTTCATGTCATTAGTGCCAAGCAGCAAGATGACCAAATCAAGCGGGGAATGGGTCTGCAGCGAAGTCGGAAGCGTGCGCGCACCATTGCGGTCGCACTCCGCCTTGTGATCATCATAGACCGTCGTGCGCCCGTTCAACCCGTCCGCAATGACCTGGACACCGTCACCGAGACCTGCCTGCAGCACGGACGGCCAGCGATCCGCGTATGCGTGGCGGCCGGGTCCGTCGGCGTCATAGCCCCAGGTCAGGGAATCGCCGTAGCAGAGGACGGTTTGCATCGAATTGGACCTCAGACGAGCATGCTCATCGGGTTTTCAATGTAACCCTTGAACGAGCCAAGCAATTCGGCACCAAGCGCGCCATCAACAGCGCGATGGTCGGTCGAGAGCGTCACGCTCATCATCGTTGCAATTGCAACCGCTCCATCACGGACGACAGCGCGTTGTTCGCCGGTGCCGACGGCGAGAATGGTCGCATGCGGTGGGTTGATGACGGCAGAAAACTCCTTGATACCCATCATGCCGAGATTGGAGACCGCGCTCGATCCGCCCTGATACTCTTCCGGCTTCAGTTTGCGCTCGCGTGCCCGGCCGGCCATGTCCTTCATCTCGTTGGAAATGGTCGACAGGCTCTTCTCTTCAGCCCGGCGTACGATCGGCGTGATCAGGCCGCCTGGGATGGAGACGGCAACCCCGACATCTGCGTGGGCATGACGCACCATGTTCTCATCAGTCCAGGACACATTCGCATCCGGTACATCGCGCAGCGCCAATGCCAGCGCCTTGATGATCATGTCGTTGACCGAAAGCTTGTAGGCAGGCTTGTCGTCTTTGACAGGAGCAGATTTGTTGAGTTCGCCGCGCAGTTTCAACAGCGCATCAAGCTCGCATTCCACCGTCAAATAGAAGTGCGGAATGGTCGATTTTGCTTCCATCAGCCTGCGCGCGATGGTCTTGCGCATGTTGTCGTGCTTGACCAGTTCGTAGGAGCCTTCCTCGAACAGTTTGAGCACAGCATCGTCCGACATGGGTTTCGGCGCAGGCACAGCCGATGGCGCTGCAGTTGGCGCGTCTGCAGCCTTCGCGGCAACGCCACCAGACGCAATCGCTGCCTCGACGTCCGCCTTGACCACCCTGCCCTTTGGTCCGGTTCCGGAAATCGCGGCAACGTCTATCCCTGCATCCCTGGCAATGCGGCGCGCGAGCGGTGATGCAAAGGTCCGGCCTGCTCCCGATCCGTTGACGGCAGGAGCGGCAGCCGGCGCAGGTTTAAGTGCTGCAGCTTCAGCAGGCGCCGGGGTTGGAGCCTCAGCAAGTGCAGGCGCGGGCGCATCGGCCTCTTGTTTGCTTCCGCCACTGTCACCACCAATGTCGCCGGCGGCCTTGGCCGCTTCGGCTGCATCTTCGCCGTCACCGGCGAGCACCGCGATCAGCGCGTTGACCTTGACGGCTTCTGTGCCTTCGGGAACCAGGATTTTTGCGACGGTACCCTCATCGACAGCTTCGACTTCCATCGTCGCCTTGTCGGTCTCGATTTCGGCGATCACATCGCCGGGGGCAACGCTGTCGCCTTCCTTGACCAGCCATTTGGCGAGATTGCCTTCTTCCATGGTGGGTGAAAGGGCCGGCATGGTGATGTTGATTGGCATGACGGACCTCCCCTACGCCTTGTACGAAACGGCTTTCACCGCATCGACCACTTCGGCAACGTTCGGCAGCGCCAGTTTCTCCAGATTGGCCGCATAAGGCATCGGCACATCCTTGCCGCAGATGGTGACCACCGGCGCATCGAGCCAGTCGAAGGCCCGCTGCATCACTTGTGAGGCGATATGATCGCCGACCGAGGATTGCGGGAAACCCTCTTCCACCGTCACCAGCCGGTTGGTTTTCTGAACCGACGCAATCACCGTATCGAGATCCATCGGCCGGATTGTGCGCAGGTCGATAACCTCGACGTCGATCCCCTCGCCCGCCAGCGCTTCTGCGGCTTGCACCGCGTAAGTCATGCCGATACCGAAGGAGACAATGGTTGCGTCGTTGCCTGGCTTGTGAATACGGGCCTTGCCGATCGGCAACACATAATCGTCCAGTTTCGGCACATCGAACGTCTGGCCGTAGAGAATTTCGTTTTCCAAAAAGATGACCGGATTGGGGTCGCGGATTGCCGCTTTCAACAGGCCTTTTGCATCAGACGCATTATAGGGTTGAACCACCTTCAATCCAGGAACGTGGCTGTACCAGGCGGCATAGTCCTGGCTGTGCTGCGCGGCGACGCGCGCTGCAGCACCATTCGGCCCACGGAATACAATCGGCGCGCCCATTTGACCGCCGGACATGTAAAGCGTCTTGGCAGCGGAATTGATGATCTGGTCAATCGCCTGCATGGCGAAATTGAAGGTCATGAACTCGACGATCGGTTTCAGGCCCGCATAGGCCGCGCCGACGCCAACGCCGGTAAATCCATGCTCGGTGATCGGCGTATCGACCACGCGCCTGGCGCCGAATTCCTCCAGCAGCCCCTGCGTGATCTTGTAGGCGCCCTGATATTCAGCGACCTCTTCACCCATTACGAACACGTCTTCGTCGCGACGCATCTCCTCAGCCATTGCGTCTCTCAACGCCTCGCGCACCGTCGTCGGCACCATTTCGGTGCCTTCGGGAATGTCCGGATCGGAGGACGTTTCAACGGCAACCGGCGCAGCAGGAACCGGCGCCGGTGCTTCAACTGCCGCAGCAGGTTCCGGTGCAGCGGCTTCAGCAGCTGTGGGCGCCGGTGCTGCAGATCCAATGTCGCTCGCGCTTTCGCCATCGGCCAGCAGAACAGCGATTGGCGTGTTCACCTTCACCCCCTCGGAGCCCTCGGCGATCAGGATTTTTCCGAGCGTCCCTTCGTCAACCGCTTCGACTTCCATCGTCGCCTTGTCGGTTTCGATTTCAGCAATGATGTCACCGGCCGTAACCGCATCACCCTCATTCTTCAGCCATTTGGCCAGATTGCCCTCTTCCATGGTCGGTGACAGGGCGGGCATCAAAATTTCAATCGGCATTTTATTGGGCTCCATTTTCAGGAGTGATCATTCCGACGATGTTACCCTCGCCGTCTTCCACATATGCGCATCGTCCGACACCCGGGTAATTCTCTGGCGGCAGCGCCTCTGCACCGCCACTGGCCAGTGCCCAGCCGAATAAGCCGCCGTAGAAGCTCTTGGCACGGTCCACATTCGTTGCATGAATTTCAAAATGTGCGGACATGACTACACCTCCACCAAAATGTCGGTGTAAAGCTCGGAGACGTCCGGCTCAGGATCGGATTGCGCGAATTCGGCGGCGTCGGCAACGATGTCCCGCACTTCCTTGTCGATCGCCTTTAACTCGTCTTCCGTTGCCCACTTCTTGTCCAACACACGCTGTTTGACCTGTTCGATCGGGTCCTGCTCGGCTCGCATTTTCTGCACCTCTTCCTTGGTGCGGTATTTGGCCGGATCGGACATCGAATGACCCCGATAGCGATAGGTCAGCATTTCCAGAATGATCGGGCCGTTGCCACCGCGGCACCACTTCGATGCGAGTTCCGCTGCTGCGTGCACCGCACGCACATCCATGCCATCGACCTGAATACCGGGGATCTTGAAGGAAAGTCCGCGATGGGAAAAATCGGTTTCAGCCGAGGAACGCACCGTTGATGTGCCCATGGCGTAGCGGTTGTTCTCGATCACATAGACCACTGGCAGTTTCCACAGCGAAGCCATGTTGAAACTCTCGTACACCTGGCCCTGGTTCGAAGCGCCGTCGCCGAAATAGGCGGTCGAGATATTGTTGTTGCCGCGGTACTTGTTGGCAAATGCCAGCCCCGTTCCGAGCGGCACCTGGGCGCCGACAATGCCGTGTCCACCGTAAAAATGCTTCTCTTTGGAGAACATGTGCATGGAACCGCCCTTGCCCTTCGACAGGCCACCACGGCGCCCAGTCAATTCGGCCATAACACCGCGCGGGCTCATGCCGCAGGAAAGCATGTGTCCATGATCTCGATAGCCTGTAATCAGCTGGTCGCCTTCAATCAATGCGCGCTGCATTCCGGTGACCACGGCCTCCTGTCCAATGTACAGGTGACAAAAACCGCCGATGAAACCCATTCCATATAACTGGCCGGCCTTCTCCTCAAATCTCCTGATCAGCAGCATGTCGCGATAGGCAGACAATTCCTGATCCTTGTCGTACTCGACGGGTTTGGGGGTCTTGGGCGTTGCCGGAGACGATGATTTGGACTTTCTGGCGGTGGTTTTCTTGGCCGCTGTTGCCATACGCTCACTCCCTGTGCACGAATGCAATTGTCCCGTTGCAGGGGTACAGGACCGCCGCCGGGATTGATTAACGTGGGTAACATAGAACAGACAGACTTGCCTATAGGCATAACGGCATAGCTGTTATGCGCGTAAATCGTTCTAATTATTGATTTCTTTAGATATTAACTGGATTCCAGTTAATTCACATCGTTTTGCATCGGCCGCATGATAACGACCTCATCTGACTTGCTGAGATTCAACGATTTGCGCGCTTGTTCATCGAGCATGTCTTTGTCCAAAGTGCCGTCATGGAGCATTCGGACACGCTGTTCCAGCGAATTTCGATACTGCCTGAGCTCGGCAAATTCTGCCTGCAGTTCAACGGTTTGTTTTTCGAGTTGGTATTTTGAATAGATACCGTAGTCACCCTGGAACGCATGAAAACCGAAATAGGCGAGAAATGCCGCACACAGCGCCGGAACGATGAACCGGCCGGTATTTCTCTTTTTGTATTGGCGCGTCCACATGGCGGAATGTCTCCCGCTATGCTTTTCGCAGAAATGTACTTAACACCCGGTTACGGTAATACCGGCTCCCTCCAGGTCATTCGACAATGTGGACTTCGGCTTCAATCTCAACCGGAATGTCAAACGGTAGTACTTCCATTCCGACTGCCGAACGTGCATGCCGTCCCACTTCCGGCCCAAACACGTCCAAAATCAAATCGGTAAATCCGTTGATGACGCCAGGTGTCGCTGAAAACCCGTTTGCGCATTTTACCATTCCCAATACCCGGCCCCAGCCGATAATGCGATCGAGATCACCAAGTTCTCGATGCAAACTCCCCAGAATCGACAAGCCTGTTTTACGGGCCGACTCATAGGCTTGCTCGGGAGTTACCTCGGTTCCAACCGCCCCGAAGGGACCGGCAAGCGAACCGTCAGTGTTTTGCGGGCCATGCCCCGAAATGTATGCACGGTCGCCGCGTACATTAACAAACGCAAATGGAAGTACGACACCCGGAGGCAATATGAGAGGTTCGGGGAGCGCGAGACCCAATGCGTCGATCCGTTGCAAGTATTTCGGCATATCAACTCCCCTGCCGGCATTGGGCAATAGTTTCCGATATGTCTTCAGCCCTTCAAAGCCGTCCTGCCCGCATATGCTGCTTGTCCGCCAAGCTGCTCTTCGATGCGAATGAGCTGATTGTATTTGGCAAGCCGGTCAGAACGCGCCAGCGAACCGGTTTTGATCTGACCGCAATTTGTCGCTACTGCCAGCCCGGCGATTGTCGAATCCTCGGTCTCACCTGATCGGTGCGACATCACCGCCGTGTAACCGGCCTTGTGCGCTGTCTCGACGGCGTCAAGCGTTTCGGTCAGCGTGCCGATTTGGTTGACCTTGACCAATATCGAATTGGCCGCACCCATGCGAATGCCATCGCGCAACCTGGCCGAGTTGGTGACAAACAGGTCATCACCAACCAGTTGAACCTTGTCACCGATGAGGTCGGTCAACGCTTTCCAACCGTCCCAGTCGTCCTCCGACATGCCATCTTCGATCGACAGAATCGGATAGTCGGACGAAAGCTGCGCCAGATACTTCGCCTGGGCATCGCCATCGCGGGTCACACCTTCGCCGGCGTAGATATAGTTTCCATCCGTGTAGAATTCGGTGGCCGCACAATCGAGCGCGATGGCAACATCGTCGCCCGGCTTGTAGCCAGCTCGCGCGATTGACTGCATGATAAAATCCAGCGCGGCAGTTGCACTTTCAATATTGGGTGCAAAACCGCCTTCGTCCCCCACATTGGTGTTGTGACCGGCTTCTTTCAGGCCGCCTTTGAGTGTGTGGAATACCTCCGCGCCGATGCGCACTGCATCAGCGATCGATTCCGCACCGACCGGCATGATCATGAACTCCTGAATGTCGATCGGGTTGTCCGCATGCGCACCACCATTGATGATGTTCATCATCGGCACAGGCAGCAGATGTGCATTCGCACCACCGACATAACGATGCAACGGCAGTCCGGTTGCCGCAGCAGCTGCCTTCGCCGCAGCCAGCGACACACCAAGGATCGCATTGGCGCCGAGCCGCTTCTTGTTCGGCGTACCGTCAAGTTCGATCATCATCTTGTCGATACGCACCTGCTCCTCAGCATCCATTCCGCCGATCGCGTCGAACAATTCGCCATTTACCGCATCGACCGCCTGCCTGACGCCCTTGCCCAGATAGCGTGGCCCGCCATCGCGAAGTTCGACAGCCTCATGCGCCCCGGTTGAAGCACCCGATGGTACGGCGGCACGGCCAAATGACCCATCTTCAAGATGAACATCGACCTCGACGGTCGGGTTACCCCGGCTATCAAGTATCTCGCGTCCGATAATATCGATGATGGCGGTCATGGGAGAACTCCGGAGCATTTATGGGAATTTGCTGTCGTCTTATCCAATGTCGCTGAAAACGCAACGTGAGACACCGGGCAATTGGCAGTTCGATCACGCGGCATATGGGCGCAAACATGCAATGAATCAGGAGATTTTGCGACAATCGGGGGTCAGGACACGGTTGACCGGAACTTGTCCATTAAATACGGGCCTGACAATACGGGTTCGTATTTCGGCGCCTCTCCAAAATTCAAGCAACTCCCAAGGCACGAAATTTCAGCAAACCAGTTTGGCTGATGAAAGAATGCCAGCGATTGTCGCCGGTTTGATGTTGCAGACGCGCCGTTCGGATTGACCACACGGTGCAATGTCGACACCCAGCGGTCATTCGTCCAACGCGCCATCAGGTCTCCGATGTTGATCACAAAAGCATCCTTTATCGGCGGAACATCGATCCATTCGCCGGAAGGAGAGAATATCTGGAGACCGGCGGTTCCGGGCTCGGGCAACAATATTGTCAGGCTGCCATAGTCGCTGTGCGCGCCGGCCCGCAACTGGCCGGGTTTTGCAATGTCTCCTTCCTGGTGAGGGTAATTGAGCGCACGCAAAGCACTGATCGGCTGATCGATATATGAAGCAAAATAATCCTCCGGCAGGTCCAACGCTAAAGCGAAAACCCGCATGATCCGGGCCGCCAAACCCTCCATCCCGCGATAATAGGCCTCCCAGGCTTGACGGAACCCCTCGGGTCGTTGCGGCCAGATTGTCTCCGCATAGCAGAAGGACAATGCTTCCTCGTCATCAAGCCCCGGGGGTATCGACAGCGGTCCGCCATTGAAACTTTCCTTCAAATCAGGCGGCGTATCGACATTCTTTGACTTGGCCAGTGCCTCGGAACCCGGTCCGAGATATCCGTATGGGTAACCCGGATAAGGTGCACGGACGCAATTCTTTGACTCCGCATCAAGGTCAAAAAACGCCCTCGTCGCAGCCCAGATCCCGTCAATAACGGATTTGTCCATTCCGTGACCTGATATTGCGAGAAACCCGGTTGCACGGCAGATCTCATCAACCTGCGCCGCCAGTGCCGATTGCTGTGCAGCATCTGCGCTTTCAAACGTTTCGAGATCAAAGACGGGAAACGCTAATTCGCTCATTATTCCTCCACAATGCCCCCCTTCGCTTCCCATTATGACAAGCGTTGTCAATAAATGTGACATGCACGTTTGGTCGACGAGGGATATCATCTAACCAGAATCGATAACAGGTGGGAGGGCGAAACCTTGACGGAGTTTCGCCATGACAAATCTGAGTGGTCTTTTGAGTTTTATGCTGATTATTGCGGCGTTGATGACATCGTGCAGCGATGAAACACAGCAAAATGAATCGGTGGCTCCCTTGGATTACGGAGTCACATCGCAATAACGGTTTGATGGTTAGGGACTGGGATCGTCCTGCCTGCACCGCCGGTACCTGTAGCCACAGTTGCCGGCGGTGTTGTTTTTGTGGTTCGGTCAGTTGTCGCCGGGTTTGACCACGCGATCGAGCGCCACGAGCATTTCCAGAAGTTCCGGAAGCTCGTTCAACGGAACCATGTTGGGTCCGTCTGAGGGAGCGTTGTCCGGATCTTCATGTGTTTCAATGAATATACCGGCAACGCCCACGGCAACTGCCGCCCGCGCCAGGGTGCCGACATGTCGGCGTTCTCCACCTGTTGAACCACCCCTGCCCCCCGGTTGCTGCACGGAATGGGTTGCATCGAAAATCACCGGCGCGCCCGTCTCCGCCATGATCGGCAGTGATCGCATGTCGCTGACCAGCGTATTGTAGCCAAATGATGCCCCCCGCTCTGTGACCATCACCTGTGAGTTGCCGGAGCCGGTTACCTTGGCGACGACATTTTGCATGTCCCATGGTGCGAGGAACTGACCCTTCTTGATGTTGACCACCTTGCCCGTGTTAGCAGCGGCCACAAGCAAATCCGTCTGCCGGCACAGGAATGCCGGGATCTGGAGCACATCGACCACCTCGGCAACCGGCGCACATTGTTCGGGCGCATGGACATCTGTGAGTGTGGGAATACCGAACTCACCTTGAAGGTCGGCGAAAATTTCCAATGCCTGATCCAGGCCGACACCGCGGCCTGCATTGAGCGAAGTGCGGTTGGCCTTGTCGAAACTGGACTTGTAAACAAGGCCGATGCCGACACCCGCGCAGATTTCCTTCAGCCGGCCCGCCATGTCGAATGCGTGCTGGCGGCCTTCCATGGCGCAAGGGCCGGCGATCAGCGACAGTGGCCCTTCATTGGCGAATCCAACATTTCCAACGGATATCGAGCGGTCGGGTCCTGTCATTTCGTACTCTCTTCAAACGCAAATATGGCACCCTGCCCTGCGGCCGGCTGAACAACAATCCGGTCTGCGCGGAATTCGTATCCAACCTCACCGGCTTGCAGAACCGATTTGACGGCCTCCAGGGAGGGAACGTCAAAGACTATCGCCCGTAATCGCAATCCACGATCATTGCCAATGGCCAAGCCCAGCTCTTTTTTGCAACCCTTGGCATCGAGAACGCAAAGTACCCCATTCGCCGCTTGCACATCGATGCCCGTGTCCCGCACCGTCACTTTCCGGCTGCGCGCCAATTCCTGGCAGAGGAACTCGAAATCTGACGGATAGGGCTCGGACATGATCACTTTCGAAATTCCTGCAACCCCATTCTCATGGTTTTCCAGCTTCGAACGATCGACGTTTGGCACCTTGGTTCGCTCACAGGTGAAAAAGAAGGCATCCGGACTGCGCGGGTCGGCAGCAAATGCAAGCCTGAACGAAGCTTCATCGACGGACCCGTCCGGCATGTGAAATGGCCTCGAAAACACCAGCTGCCGGCCTGCGGATATTCCGGAAAAAACGAAACGGCGGTGATCAGACTTTGCGTTATTCGTTCCCATGACGAGTGCCGAAAAACCCTCCGGCCCGTTTCTGAAACGATATGCCGCGTCGCGAACACCGAATACATTTCGCTTCAATGACGTTGCGGTCGCAAGCTCCGCATCGACGATTGCCAAAGGTTCCAGGTAGCTGTTGTCAGCAAAATACACGCAAGCATTTGCGGTTCCGAACGGATGATCAGCGCGCGGCGCAACGGTAAATCCGAGCGCTGACAGTCTCGCGTTCGCAACATTCAGGTCTTCTACCGGCAAGACGCAGTGATCGATCGGCCGGGGTCGGCGTGCCGTCATTCTTCAAGCACTTCCTTGACGACTGTCGCGAGTTGCTTGAGCGAGAAAGGCTTGGGCAGAAAACCGAACTTGGCTTCCTCCGGCAAGTTCTTGGCAAAGGCGTCCTCGGCGTAACCGGATACAAAGATGAACTTGATATCGGGCTGAACCTTGCGCAATTCACCCAGCAATGTCGGACCGTCCATCTCGGGCATGACCACGTCAGAAACGACGATATCGATATTGCCATCCTGCTCGGAGAAAATCTCAAGTGCCTCGACACCGGATGATGCTTCGTGCACCGTATAGCCGCGAGAGGTCAATGCACGTACGCCACCCATGCGCACGGCATCCTCATCTTCAACCAACAATACAGTTGCTGAGCCTGACAGGTCCTGCGCTGCCGGTTCCGGTACTTTCTTCACAGGCGTCGCCGGTTTGTCGCTGCCAATCACAGCTACAGGCTCCTCGACCTCCTCGACAATCTCTGCTCCTTCGACGTACCTCGGCAGGAATATGCGGAACGTACTGCCGACATTTTCCTGGGAATCGACGAAAATGAATCCTCCGGTCTGTTTGATGATTCCGTAAACCATCGACAGCCCCAGACCGGTACCTTTGCCAACATCCTTTGTCGTGAAAAACGGTTCGAAAATTTTCTTGACCACATCGGTCGGAATGCCGGTTCCGTTGTCTTCCACTTCGATGATTGCATAGTCAGCCGGGACAAGCTCCCGATTGTGCGAGAAGCGTTCGCATTCCTGCTCTGTGATATTCATGGTCCTGATCGAAAGGCTGCCGCCGTCGGGCATGGCGTCGCGCGCGTTGACCACCAGGTTGACGATGACCTGTTCCAGTTGACCGAGATCGGCGCGAACCGGCCACAAATCGCGGCCATGTTCGATATCGACTTTGACATTGTTTCCGGCAAGCCTTGTGAGCAGCATCCGCAAATCGGCCAGCACGTCGGTCAAGTTCAGCACTTCCGGCCTCAAGGTCTGGCGTCTCGAGAAGGCGAGCAATTGCCTGACAAGCGATGCAGCGCGATTTGCGTTCTGCTTGATGTTCATGATGTCAGGGAACGACGGATCCGATGGCCTGTGGTTCGTCAACAACAGGTCTGATGCCATGATGATGGCAGTCAGTACATTGTTGAAATCATGCGCAATTCCGCCGGCCAGCTGACCCACCGCCTGCATTTTCTGGCTTTGCGCCATCTGGTTTTCGAGCGCCTTTTGCTCGGTCGTCTCCACCGCGTAGACGATAGCAGCCTCCTCAGCGCCGTCACGGCCATCGTCAGCGATGGCATTGACGTAAAACCGCATGTGGCGTTCGCTTTCGCCAGGCAGCTCCGTATCGATCGGGGTAATATCGGCCTGTCGTTCTTTGGCCTTTTCCAGCGCCGAATGGAAACTTTGCCTGTCGCGTTCGTGAATGACGGTGTCGAGACGGATACGGTTATCGATCGAGTCGCGATCCACAACTGAGGAGAACAACGAAATGAACGGAGCGTTGGTTCGCAATATCCGGCCCTCACCGTCAACGCCTGCAATTGCCATCGGCGTCGAGTTGAAAAAGCGGGTAAAGCGTACTTCGGCGGCTCGAATGTCAGAGGATGATTCTTCACCGACCGTGCGATTGAGAACAATGGTTCGGGATGCTCCAGGTTCGCCGTCGCGCGTCGCCGTCACGCGGTGCATGAAGCGAACCGGCAGCACTTCCCCGGACGTGGTCGCAAGATCAAGATCGATCACGGCGTTTCGGGTGGTGCCCGGGTCAACTTTTACCGAGTTGATCAACGCCATGCCGTCGCCGGCAACGACTTCCGAAAGCGTCAGGGATTCTGGCCGGAATTTCGCAAGATCAACACCGAGCCACTCTGCAAGCGTTGCATTCACATAGGTCAGGCGCCCCTTTGGATCAGCGGCAAAAAATCCTGCCGGCGCATGATCGAGGTGGTCGATGGCTTTCTGCAAATCCTGAAAGTAGCGTTCCTGCTCCGCGCGCTCATCGGAAATATCAGCGATCTGCCATGCATTCAGCGGCTGGCGGTAATCAGGCGTCGAAAACATCCGCGCCCTTACCCTGTACCAGCGCGGTTCGCCGCCCTCATCAGTCGGCAACAGGCCCTGCGACAACCGGAATTCGCCTTCCGCCGCCTGCCCGTCACGCAACGCCGAAGACAGGCGTAAAACAGTGGAAGATGCCTCTTCGTTCGAGCCAAGGAAATTTTCCACCGTTTTCGTGTCTACGGCAGATTTCGCGCCGGTCATTTCCGCCCAGGTACGGTTTGCGTAGATAACCCTCCCCTTCGGGTCGGAAATGACCAGTCCGTGAAGCATCGTATCGACGAATCGCTTGGCCAGATCACCACCGGTCGCCCGCGGTGCGAATTGAACGAACCCGATCGCCGTTGCAAACAGATACCCGACCCCGATCATTGCCAGGATGCCCAAGAGCCCGAGCAAGAACGGATCACCAAGCCTTTCCTTGAACAAAGCGAAAGCAAAGCCGGCACAGATCAAGACAAGGGCAAATATGATCAGCCGCGTGATCGCGCCGGGTCGGGTGTTGTATTCAACGATTGGCGCCGGGTAGAACTCGGTCTCAGTCTGCCTCGCCATCAAACTCCGCCTGTGATTCGCTTTGGGCGTCTATAATCGCCCGCCGTCAGGTTGAATCACATTCTCCAGGCTCGGAAAAGTCCCCAGCCGGATTTAGCGGACCGATTTCCGCATGTTTGTCCTTGAAATCGGCGATTATGGCGATTGAAGGCTTAATCGGGTGGTATTGCGGGTGCGATTTCATCCTTGAGGCGTACCCGAACTGCTCACTTGCGGGAAAACCCGACTGCGGGGTAGACTTAAAAACTTGCGGGGCGGCTGGGAGGAGCAGCCATGGCATCTTGGTTCGAGGGCATTTTTGGCGCCGACATTGGTATGGCGGCAATGTGGACCACCTATATTGCGGTCGGTCTGATTGCGGTTTTTGCCATTATCTGGCTCGTTCGGCGCACCATGTCCGGCACATTTGTCGCCGGCGGACGCAACCGCCGGCCACGGTTGGCGGTGCTCGATGCCGCAGCCGTCGATTCCCGCCGGCGTCTCGTCCTGATCAGAAGAGACAATACCGAACATCTCGTCATGATAGGCGGGCCGACCGACATTGTCGTTGAGCGGGGTATCGTTGCGCAAGTTCCCTCGGAGCAATCTGTGGCACCGGTTGCGCCACAGGCTGCGGTGAGGCAGACCGCCGTTTCTGATCGCGCTGCCGCAAAGAATCCGGTTGAAAGCGCAGAGTCCCCGGCAAGACAGGAGACCTCGGCGCTTGCCAGGCCCGCCGAGGCACCCCGTCCACAACCCGCTGTGTCCGCCCGGCCTGCGGAGCAAGTCAGACAGGCGTCGCCCACACCTGACATTTCCAGGCGCAGCGATGAAGCGAGCGGTGGGGCGATCGGAGGCGTGTCGGCAGCAGATACCTTGCGGGCAAGCCAGCCGGCTGTTCAAACACCTCTCACAGCCGAAAAAAGCAGTGTCGATTCATCTGCAACCGCCACGGCCACCAGCGTTGGCTTAAGCAGACCCGCGGTTGAAACCGCTGTACCGGTCGCGCCCCAACCAAGCCCGGATGCACTGACCGCCACGCATGACAAAGGTGACTTGGATGTTGAATTGTTGCGCGAGCTGGAAACCACGTTGGACCAAAGTAAAGCCACCCAGGTCAAACGCGAACCGGCAACCGGTGAAACCGGCAGCGATCTGGCCGATATTGCCGCGATCGTCAGCCGCGAACGGGTTTAGGCCGCGCAGTCAAACCACTTTGAAACCCACACCGGTCAGTCGTCGCGATAAACCTTTTCGCGTCGTTCGTGCCGTTCCTGTGCTTCAATCGACAGCGTCGCGATCGGCCTGGCATCGAGCCGCTTCAGAGATATTGGCTCACCGGTCTCTTCGCAATAACCGTAGGTGCCCTCATCGATCCTGCGAATCGCCGCATCGATCTTTGAAATCAGTTTGCGCTGCCGGTCGCGGGCCCGAAGTTCAATGGCGCGATCAGTTTCCGATGAGGCGCGGTCAGCCAAATCAGGATGATTGGAATTCTCCTGCTGCAAAACTTCCAGAGTTTCGCGCGCCTCGCGCAGTATATCGTTTTTCCAAGCGACGAGTTTGGCCCGAAAATAGGTCTTTTGCCGGTCATTCATGAACGGCTCGTCTTCGGAAGGTGAATAAGTGATATCAATTTCTTCGCTCATCCAAATCTCCCAAGGTATTTCGTGCGCGCCTTATATGCATCCCACCGGCGTCGTACAAGCGTAAAGGTTTGCAATCCCTCGTGATCTTTACCCCACGTAACCCCAAATCGGTCTTCCATCCACAAGCTTTTCAACCCATTGCGTGCCAGCGATCATGCCACTAAAGCTGAAATGCTACATTCGCATGTCATCGGTGGAGCCCTAATGAGCCAGCTGTTTTTGTTGCGTCACGCAAAGGCCGAATGGGCCAAGCCGGGAATGCGGGATTTTGACCGCCCCTTGAAAGAACGCGGCCGCCGCAACGCTGAGTCCATTGGATCGGTAATGCGCCAATCCGGCTATTTGCCCGACCGTGTGATTTGCTCAAAGGCGACGCGGGCGCTTGAAACCTGGGAATCGCTTTCAACCAAGCTGGGTGCCATGGAATGCGAGGTAGAGATAACAGAAGCGCTTTACGGTTCGGATGCATCTGGCTATCTGCAGGCCATCAATGAAGCCTTCGACAGCAACCGGCTGCTGCTCATCGGACACAATCCCATGATGGAAGACGTCGCATTCGCTCTTGCTGGAAGCGGCGATGAGGCATCGCTCTCAAATCTCGAAAAAGGATTTCCAACCGCGGGATTGGCAGTCATTGAGTTTGCGACACCTCTATCCGAAGCGGCGCCCGGCAAAGGCACGCTGCAGGCATTTTTGACACCTTCAGACATGTGACTTGCTGTTAAATTGGTTGTCAGCCAGTGGCAGACGCCCCGCCCGGTCCACTTCAATCGCCTGAATTCGTACCTATATCGAGGCCAGACATTTTAACCACCCGACAGGATTTCCTTTCGATTTGGCGTTACTGACGAACATCGCCGATGAGGCGCTGATAACCCTGGACACGGTCGCCGGACGCGCCGCTTCGCTGATCAACCCGGAGCTTCGTTTGGGCGTGACGGGGCTTTCGCGGGCCGGAAAGACCGTATTTATCACCGCGTTAGTGCACAATCTGGTTCACGGTGGGCGTCTGCCTTTGTTCGACGCGCAAAATTCCGGCCGCATATCCCGCGCCTTCCTGCAGCATCAGCCGGACGACAATGTGCCACGTTTCCAGTATGAGGATCACGTCGCAGCGATTGTCGAAGACCGTCTTTGGCCCGAATCCACCAGGCAGATATCGGAACTTCGCCTGTCCATTGAGTATGAATCCGCTTCCGGTTGGTCCCGCCTCTTTCCCGCAGGCCGTCTCAATCTGGATATCGTCGACTATCCCGGTGAATGGTTGTTGGACCTGCCGCTTTTGGACCAGAGCTTCGCCGAGTTCTCCGCAAATTCAATCACGCTTGCCAATCTGCCCGAGCGCCGGCAAATGGCTGCCGGCTGGCTGGAGAAGATCAACGACACCGATGCCGTTGCCAACGCTGACGAGATGGTGGCCAGAACACTGAGCAGCACGTTCACCGACTATCTCCAAGCATGCAAGGAAGACGATCGGGCTCTCTCGACACTTCCGCCAGGCCGGTTCCTGATGCCCGGTGACCTGGAAGGTTCACCGGCGCTGACATTTTCTCCGCTTCCGCCGATGAACGATTCTCCGTCCGGGGAGTCGCTCTATTCGGTCATGGAACGGCGATACGAATCCTACAAGACCCACATCATCAAACCGTTCTTCCGCGAGCACATAACCCGTCTGGATCGTCAAATTGTTCTCGTCGACGCCATGCAGGCGCTGAATGCCGGACCAGCCGCGCTTGCCGATTTGCAGCGTGCGCTGACCGATATCATGACCTGTTTTCGGGCTGGCCGCGGTAACATCTTTACTGACCTTTTTTCTCGCAAGATCGACCGGATTTTGATTGCTGCGACCAAAGCCGATCACCTGCACCATGAGAGCCACGACAGGCTGCAGACCATTGTCAGGCAGGTCGTCGACAAGGCAATCGACAAGGCTCGGTATTCGGGCGCGACCGTGGAAGTTTTGGCGCTCGCCGCGTTGCGAACAACCAAGGAGGGCACGGTCCGCCATGACGACGAGGAACTCCCGGTTATCATCGGCACGCCGATGAAGGGCGAGACGATTGATGGTGAAGAATTTGATGGACAAACCCCGACCGCCATATTTCCCGGCGATCTGCCATCGGAAAGAGCCGGCATGAAGTCCATGTTTTCTCCGGATTGCAAACAGGCGCCACCGGTCCGTTTTGTTCGTTTCCGCCCGCCGGAAATCGAACAAACCGCGGAAGGAATCAAGCTGTCGCTGCCGCACATCCGGCTTGATCGCGCTTTGCAGTTTCTGCTCGGAGATCGGCTGGCATGAGCGGCAATCGGAAACCAGCTGCCTTCAAGCTGGATGCGCAGCAGATGGCATCCAGGCCGAAAAAGAAACCGGCGGCCAAAAAGCCTCGCAAACCGGTGGCGATTGCCGAGTCGGACCGCATCGAATTTGTCGAGTCGCTCGACGATCCATTCGATACCGGCGCTTTGCCAGCCGAAACAGAACCTGCCCGGCCATCGCCAAAAAGGCGGTTCAGGCTCGGTGCGATATTTCTGTCCGCCTCAGGCATCCTTCTGACCATGGCCGCGGGGTTGTGGGTGGAAGGCCTGATTTCCGACTTTTTTGCGCGGTCGCAGTGGCTTGGCTGGATTGCCGCGGGAGTGGCATCCATCGCCGGATTGGCATTCCTGTTCCTGCTGTTTCGCGAAATTGCCGCACTTGTGCGCCTGCGCTCGGTTGAAGCGCTCAGGACCCGCGCCACGGAAGCCCTCAGCGGCAATGACCTGCGCCAATCGCGCAAACTCGTCGCCGACCTGAAAGAGTTCACGGCCAGCAACCCGATGACCGCAAAGGGCCGCGGCGCGCTGGACCTCCTGCAAGACGATGTACTCGACGCAGCCGATCTGCTGTCGATTGCCGAACGGGAACTGTTCGCCGGCCTTGACGAACAAGCCAAAGGGCTGATCTTGCAATCGGCAAAGCGCGTTTCAATCGTCACCGCCATCAGTCCGCGGGCACTTGTCGATATCGGCTACGTGCTTTTCGAATCAGGCCGCCTGATCCGCAGAATTTCCGAACTCTATGGCGGCCGTCCGGGTTTTCTCGGTTTCCTCAAGCTGGTCCGCGATGTCGCGGCGCATCTCGCTGTCACCGGATCCATTGCTGTTGGCGACAGCCTCGCTCAGCAAATCATCGGACATGGCCTCGCTGCCAGGTTGTCCGCCCGGCTCGGTGAAGGCGTGGTCAACGGATTGATGACAGTGCGCATCGGTATCGCAGCGATGGAAACCGCTCGTCCATTGCCTTTCGTCGCCCGCAAACGGCCTGGAATGGGAGAATTTTTGTCTGCAATCACCGGCCCTTCGGCAGTGGACAAAGACAAGTAATCGCCTCTTTTTTGAAGAGATTGCACCGCCGGGTTAATTATCGCATTATCCGCTTATCAGTATTTGCTGATAGACGAAGCATTAACCAATCTTCGTCATGTTTCGGTAACTGATTTGATATGCGTGTAAGATGCCGCTTTGTTAGCCGGGGACCCTAATGTACAGACGAGTTTTTGCAGTAGCTGCAGTTTCCGCTTCGATCGTGGCATCTTCGACCTCGGTGCCTCTCGCAGCCGGCTCCGCGGAGCGCGATGGCCGCTTTTTCAAGCAGGTTGAGGGCACCTGGTCGGGACCGGGTGAGATTGTCGCCGGCAAGTACAAGGGCACCAAGTTCACCTGCAATTTCAAGGGCGCAACACCGAAAGGCAAAGTCGGGATGTCATTGGATGGCACCTGCCGTGTCGGCATGTTTACCCAAAAGATGTCGGCAACAGTCGAGCGCAAGGGCCGAGGCTACCGTGGTGTATTCATGGATGGAGCTGTCGGCGAAGGGCTTGATATCACGTCTGGCAACGTTGACGGCAAACGGGTGGTGTTTTCCATCAACCGTCGGAAATTGAACGGTGCCATGCTTGCCAGGCTTCCCAACGACAACACGATGAACGTGACGGTTTCGGTCCGGGTGAATCGCAAGCTTGTACCGGTCATTGGCATGCGCCTGAAGCGAATGGACGAAAACCCGACTGGCAGCGTCGCGAGCAAATAAATTTTCTGATGAAAGACATTAAAAAAGGGCGGCAAACCTTTGCCGCCCTTTGGTTTTAAACATTTACAACTAGTCGATCTCTTCTGGCAGAACCAGATTTAGAACGATTGCCAGGGCCGCGGCCGGCAACAGACCGGATGTGAGCAGGATCTGCGCTGTCTTGGGCATATGCTGCAGCGCATCAGGCACCAGTTGCAAGCCAAGGCCGACGGACAGCGAGACCGCAAAGATGACCATGTTGCGCCGGTTCCAGTTGACATCCGAGAGCATGTTGATACCCGCCGCCGCAACCATGCCGAACATGACGATAACACCGCCACCAAGCACCTCGATGGGTACGGTGGAAATGATTGCGCCGATTTTTGGTATCAGACCACAGATGATCAGGAAGATAGCCCCATAGGTTACCACATGGCGGCTCATGACACCGGTCATCGAGATCAAACCGACATTCTGGCTGAACGATGTATTTGGCAAACCACCAAAGATACCGGCAATCGCCGAACCAAGACCGTCGGCATAGGTCGCACCAGATATCTCCTTGTCGGTCGCCTCACGGCCAGCACCGCCCTTGGTGATGCCCGATACGTCGCCAACGGTCTCAATTGCCGAGATTATCGCCATGAAACACATGCCGATGACCGCAGCCGCAGTGATGTCGAAACCCCATTTGAACGGCATCGGTGCGTTGAACCACGAAGCGTTGCCGACATTACCAAAATTGACCATGCCCATCAGGAGCGCCAGTACGTAACCGGCTATCAGGCCGAGCAATACCGCCGCGATCGACCACATGCCCTTCATGAAGAACTTGATTGCGAGTGTCACGACGATGACAAACAGGGCAACGATCCAGTTTTGCAGGCTGCCAAACTCCGGCGTTCCCATCGCAGGCACACCACCAGCTGCGTACTGAATGCCGACCTTGATCAGCGCCAGACCAATCATCAGCACAATCAGGCCGGTAACCAGCGGCGGCAGCGCGAAACGCAGCCTTCCGATAAAGGTTCCGAGCAGGAAGTGGAAAACGCCACCAATGACAATTCCGCCCATCAGGGTTCCCATGGCGGCAACACCCTGCCCGGCAACGATCGGGATCATCACCGGCAGGAATGCAAAACTGGTCCCCTGAACGATCGGCAAACGTCCGCCAACCGGGCCCATGCCAACGGTTTGAAAGAGCGTGGCGATGCCGGCAAACAGCATCGACATCTGGATCATGTAAATCAGGTTCGGAAAATCCGGGGAATTTGATCCAAAGCCAAAGCCTGCCGCACCCGCGACGATAATTGCCGGCGTGACATTGGATACAAACATTGCCAGCACATGCTGGATACCCAGCGGAACCGCCTGGGCGACAGGCGGCGTGTAGTTCGGATCTCGCAGCTGTTCCTTGAGATCCACGGTTGAATCGGTCATGATCGTCCCTCCATAATCTGACCTGCAGCCGCCCTTGCCGGCGAATCGCCGGATTCTGACGGTGGGAGAGGATTAACCATCTGCCACGCCACTACCATGCAGAAACTATTGAAAGTGCCGCGCGAAAAACATGAAAATAGCCACGTGGAATATCAACGGTGTCAAGGCGCGTATCGACAATGTGCTTTCCTGGCTTGAGGAGAGCTATCCGGACATCGCCTGCCTGCAAGAGATAAAATCCGAGGACGAACCGTTTCCACGCGAGCCGATCGAAAACCTCGGCTACCACGTGGAAACCCACGGCCAGAAGGGCTTCAACGGTGTGGCGCTGTTATCGAAATCCGGTTTTGACGAAGTCAATCGCGGCTTGCCCGGCGATGATGATGACCCCCAGGCGCGCTTCATTGAGGGTGTCTTGTCAACTGCGTCAGGCGTGTTGAGGGTCGTCTCGCTCTATCTGCCAAATGGAAATCCCGTCGATACGGAAAAGTTTCCCTACAAGCTCTCATGGATGGAACGGCTTGAGCGGTGGACTGCCGAACGGCTCGAACTGGAAGAGCCATTGGTCCTTGCCGGCGACTACAACGTCATCCCGCAGCCAGAAGACGCCCGCAATGCCGAAAACTGGATCGGCGATGCGCTCTATATGCCTGAAAGCAGGCAGGCGTTCCGCCGGCTGGTCAACCTGGGCATGACCGAGGCAGTTCGCTCGACCACTGATGCTGATGAGACTTACACGTTCTGGGATTATCAGGGCGGTGCGTGGCAGAAGAACAATGGCATACGCATCGACCATGCATTGCTGTCGCCGGAAGCTGCCAATCGCCTCAAGTCAGCGGAGATCGAAAAGCATGTCCGCGCCTGGGAGAAACCTTCTGATCACGTGCCTGTTGTCGTCGAATTGGATATGTAGCATCACCGTTGGCTGACAGCCGGTCAACCGGGCAGAAGCGTGATCAGTCCCAATGGGTCACCACTTCTTCGGAATATCCGCACGGGACAAATCCGGATTTTTGATAGATGTGCAGCGCCTTGGGGCTGTCAAGCGTATTGGTATGCAGCGTCACCTTCGATGGCGCATGTGCCCAGGCAGCATCGAGCGTTTCGGAAAAGAAGAATTTGCCGATGCCGATGCCGTGAAAATCCGGCGAAAGGCCAAAATAGACGATCTCGACTTCATCGGACTTACGTTTCAAATCCAGTTCAAAAAAACCCGCCGGCGCGCCATCGGCGTAAAGTACCTGAATTTCTGTACTTTCATCATGGATGATGGCTGACAACTCAGCATCATCCATTTCGCGTCGAACCATCCAGTCAACAGGTTTGCCGACTTGCTCGTAGATATAGCGATAAAACGCAATCGGGATGGATGGCGTTCGCATCAAGGCCAATCGGGGACGCGAAGGCATCGGCGCCCTGGAGGTTGGCGGTGATTTCATTTCCAGATGTGTCACCCGAACGGTGAACGGCTCATTGGCATGACCTGTCGTCACTGCCTCATGCTCCGGTGACAATCGGCGTGTCGTCGCGCCCGCCCCATTCGCTCCACGAACCATCGTACAGCCGATTGTCGGTATGTCCGAGCGATTGCAGCGCCAGCGTGATAATGGCCGCCGTGACGCCGGAACCGCAGGTCGTCACCACGGGATTGTCCAACTCGATTCCGGCTTCGGTCAGCTTGGCGCGCAGCTCATCGAGTGGCAGCAGAAATCCGTCCTTCGACAGACTGAGAGCGGGTACACATCGCGCGCCCGGCATGTGGCCTGAGCGCATTCCTTCACGCGGTTCCGGCTCGACTCCGGTAAACCGGCCGATTGGACGTGCATCGGCGATTTGGCTGGATTGTGATTCGACGATCGTTTTCATCTCTTCAAAGCTAACCGCGCTGTCTTCATCAAATGATGGAATGAAGGCAGATGAGGCGATCTTCGTCGGCTTGGACGTAACGATATGACCATCTGCCTTCCACCGATCAAACCCGCCGTCCAGAATGAAAACATTCTTTGCACCCATGGACCGGAACATCCACCAGACCCTGGGAGCCGAAAAGAATCCCGGACCGTCATAAACCACGATGGTGTCGTCGCGGGATATACCCATTGCACTGGCGTGACGCTCAAACTCCAGCGGCGATGGCAGGGAGTGTGGCAGTCCGGTGCCGGGTTCGACCACGTCGTCGTGATCAAAGAATATGGCGCCCGGAATGTGGGCAGCATCATACTCTGCCCGAGCATCGCGGTTTTGCACTGGCAAATACCAAGACCCGTCGATGATATTCAGACCCGGGTCTTTCAAATGCTGCACCAGCCATTGGGCGGAAACGACAAATGGGCTTTTCTCACTCATTGCGATATCTCAATTCGCCGGTGCCGAACCAAACCGGATGCGGAATCGCCGGTTTTCACGGCCTTTTTTCTCGATTTTGCCAATATTAATCTCACCAACTTCATTGGTACTGCTGACATGGGTGCCACCGCAAGGCTGGCTGTCCACAGAACCATCCTTACCGATGCACACCAGCCTGATCTGCCCGGTTCCCGAGGGCGGGCGGACATTCTTTGATTTGATCAGTTCCGGATTGGCTTGCAACGCCTCCTCGGTGATCTGCCGAACAAACACCGGGTGATCGGCTTCGATCAGATCCATCATCTGTGATGTCACATCATCTTTTGTCACAGACGCGTCGGGAAGATCAAAATCCACCCTGCTTTCATTTTCACCGACAGCCGCGCCGGTAATCGGGAAAGGGCATACCACCGTCAGTAAATGGCAGGCCGTGTGCATGCGCATCAACCGGTAGCGCCGGTCCCAGTCAATGTGCAACACAAGCTCCTCGCCGATGTCTGGGACCGCCTCGCCATTGGCCGGAACGTGAATGATCTCGTCCTTGGTTTCACCGGACACAGTGCCTGCAATGGCGATCTTCGAACCGTCGGATCGTTCGAAGAAGCCCGTATCGCCGGGCTGACCGCCGGAAGTGGCGTAAAAGTTGGTGCGGTCCAGGATAATGCCACCACGGTCGTTTATTGCTACGACCTTGCCTTCCGCCGTCGACAAATAGGCGTCGTCACGGAAGAGTGCCTCCACCGAATGGCTCACGCCGGCACCTCTTCATAGGGTACATCGATATCGGGCGTTTTTTCCATCCAGTCGCACACCGGCAAGTCCTTGGACCGCAGGAACTCAGGATTGAACATCTTTGACTGATAGCGGTTGCCGAAATCGCAGAGCACGGTGACGATGGTATGGCCGGGACCCATTTCCTTCGCCAGCCGGATCGCACCGGCAAGATTGATGCCTGAAGAAGAGCCGAGGCACAGTCCTTCCTCCTGCACAAGCGCAAACACGATCCCAAGCGCATCGGCATCTTGAATCTGATAGGCAAAATCCGGGGTGAAGCCCTCCAAATTGGCCGTAATGCGCCCTTGCCCAATGCCCTCGGTGATCGAGCTTCCCTCTGCTTTCAATTCTCCGTGGGCGTAGAAATTGTAAAGTGCTGCACCAAGCGGGTCGGCAATTGCGACTTTGATATCGGCATTCTTCGCCTTCAGGCCGGCAGAAACGCCAGCAAGCGTGCCACCGGTTCCAACGGCCGAGACAAATCCGTCGACCTTGCCACCGGTCTGCTCCCAGATCTCTTCAGCAGTCGTTGCAATATGCCCGTCGCGATTGGCGACATTGTCAAACTGGTTGGCCCAGATCGCACCATTGGGGTCAGTTTTCGCAATCTGCTCCGCCAGCCGGCCCGACAGTTTCACATAATTGTTCGGATTGCGGTAAGGAACAGCCGGAACTTCGATCAGTTCTGCGCCGAGCAGACGAAGTGCATCCTTCTTTTCCTGGGTTTGCGTCTCTGGAATCACGATCACGGTGCGATAGCCGAGCGCCTTGGCCACCACCGTCAGGCCAATGCCGGTGTTTCCGGCAGTTCCTTCAACAATCACGCCACCCGGCTTCAGCGCGCCCTTCTTTTCCGCATCGCGAACAATAAACAATCCGGCACGGTCTTTCACCGATTGGCCCGGATTGAGAAATTCGGCCTTGCCAAGAATTTCGCACCCGGTCTCTTCCGAGGCACGTTTGAGGCGGATCAGCGGGGTATTGCCGATTAGATCAATGACATTGGAATACATGGAGGAGTCCCGTTTCGTGTTTCAGCAACCGTAGGAACGCACGCGCCTGCTTTCAAGCATGGAATTGCCCGCCAGACGCTACGGACAGGTATTTTTTTCCAATTGGTGCAATTCGGGGTTTTTGCAAACAACCTGCTGGGCCATAGTGGCTTCAACGACGACAAGGCGGAACCGGCCATGCTGAAAAAGACCCTGATTTTTCTTATTATCCTGACCGTTGCGGCTTGCATCCTGTTTGCGGTGGGGCCGCGGGTAGAAGTCGACACGACAGTAACCTTTGACGAGGCGAGCATTGGCGATGACGTGGACGCCTATCTGGCCGAACGTGAGGCTAAGTTCGGGGATCTCCGTAATGGGCTGCAGAAAGAAGTTATCTGGGCCTATCCAGCTTCAAAGGCTAAAACGCCATTGTCTATTGTCTATGTGCACGGGTTTTCTTCATCAAAGGGTGAAACACGCCCATTTGCGGACCTCATTGCACACGAACTCGGTGCGAACCTGTTTTACAATCGCCTGACCGGCCATGGCAGGACTGAAGATGCCATGGCTGAGGGCTCGGTTAATGCCTGGGTTAATGACCTTGCAGAGGCGGTCGCGATCGGTCGAAAAATCGGCGAGAAAGTAATTATCATCGCTACTTCCACCGGTGGTGGATTGTCCGCTTGGGGAACAACAGAACCGCCATTGCTCGACGATGTGGCCGCGCTCGTGCTCATTTCACCGCTGTTCCGAATCAATGATCCCAATTACTGGATGCTGACCTTGCCGTGGGCGGAGCAGTTGGCGGTGATGTTCGAAGGTGAGTACAGGAGCTTTGAACCTCGCAATGAGCTGCAAAAGCACATTAATACCTACAGATACCCAACAAAGGCGCTTCTTCCGGTGTCCGCAATTGCGGCTCTCGCCTACGCGGCGCCTTATGAAAAAGTGGACATTCCAGTGCTGTTTCTGATTTCAGACGATGACAGCGTCGTCCGCCCTGACCTGACGCGGGAGATCGCGCAAAAATGGGGCGGGCATTGGGAAATCATCCCCGTAGAGGATTCCGAATCCGAATCCCAGCATGTGATCGTGGGCGATGCTTCGTCACCATCGACAACCGCGAAGCTTTCGGCAAAAACCATTGAATGGCTCAAAGAGAACCTCAAGTGAACCGGACTATCCTGCTGGCTTGGCTATTTCCGGCTTCATGTCGCGCGAAAAAAGATAGATGAGCAACGCACCGGCGATCGTGAGCGCATAAAAGCCGAACAGGTTGGAATAGGCAGCAGCAGGGGTGGCTGGATCGGTACTTGAAGCTACAATTTGACCCGTGACTACCTGCATCAGTCCAACACCGCCAATACCGAAGAAATTCATCAGGGTAACACCGCGGCCGGTCAGATGTAGCGGAAAGAATGCCCGCCCATGCGCCATCATGAGTGCAAAGCTGCTGCCCGATATGCCGATGACGATAAACGCAACCGTCACCGCAAAAATCGATGCTTGTGTATTGAGCGCTAGCCACGCACAGGCTGCGCCGCAGATCAGGTTTCCCGCCACAACCACCCATTTGCGGGTTCGAAACACCATGTCCAGCGGACCGTAGAGGAAACTGCCGGCCACCATCGCCAGCGCCATGTAAAGGGTAACCGTGCCGATCTGTAATGCATCCGCAGTATACACGTCGGCCAGATACGGACCCGCCCACAGTCCGCGAATGCCCGCCGCGGCGACGTAGTTGATGAGCATCATTGGAAAAATGAGCCACAAAGCACGGATCTTCACCAGCTGCAGATACCCGGAAAAACCACCGTCATCGGCTGCATCGCCCTCGCCAGTTTCCGGATCGCGGATTGCCAGGTACAGCACGATAGATGCCACAAGGGTAATAATCCCCAATCCCCACATCACATTTCGCCAGCCGAAATACTCTGCTGCATTCGCCATTGGCGACGAACCGGCGACATTACCCAGCATACCGATGGCGACGATCCAGGATGCCAACACCGCAAAGCGGGCCGGTGGAAAGGTTTTGGCAAAGATGTAAAACGATCCCATCAGCACCGGCGAACAGCCGATGCCGATCATCACCATTGCCAAAACGATCATCCACGGCGCACTCGCCAGCGCAAAAACAAAGGCGCCACCAGCGGCAAAGATCGCCAGCAGAAACGATACCGTCCTTTTCGGGCCGAAGCGGTCTAGCGCTACGCCGACAACAAACTGCATGAGCGCAAAGGCAACAAACCAGAGCCCGGATGCCAGCGACAAATCCGACTTTGTAGCCCCGATCTCCAACGACAGCGTTGGCGTCAGAACGGCCAGAAATGTTCGATAGAACTGCGACAGGATATAGGTCGCAGCCAGCGCAGCTATTCCCGCCATGCGTCGTCAATCCCCATAGTCAGGTGCAACAGCGCTGCGTTTGTCGAAAGGCAATTTCAGGCCGCGCGGGCCGGTGAACGACCGACATGCCTCCGCTTGGCGCGGCGTTTCCTGAATTTTGCTTTGGCAGCCCGGTCATAATCCGTTTTCTGCTCAGAATCGGTTTTTTCCCATTTTGCTTCCCCACCGGATGATCTGTCCATATTCCCCGTCCTGCAACCCTTGCGGTGACGTTTGCGTGGCTGGCGCTGGCCCTTCGGCCTGCCGGAATCGTTGTCTGCCCGCACAGATGATTTTTTTTGCGTGTCGCGAACCGGATCCGGCTCGCCTAGATGATCGGCAGTCACCGGAAGACGCATGCGGATCACGCGCTCGACCGACCGGAGTTTGGCGTTTTCTTTCGGATCACAAAGCGTGACCGCGATGCCGTCTTCGCCGTTTCGGCCCGTGCGTCCAATGCGGTGAACGTAGGATTCTGCTTCGTCGGGCAAATCGAAATTGACCACATGGCTGATGCCGGGAACATCAATTCCGCGTGCTGCGATGTCCGTTGCAACCAATATGCGAACCCGGCCGTTTCGAAACCCGTTCAGTGCAGCCTGCCGGGCATTTTGCGATTTGTTGCCATGAATGACAGCAGCCTCATGGCCATCCCGTTTCAAATCACGGGTAATTCTGTCGGCACCGTGCTTTGTGCGTGAGAACACGATAACCGAACGCATCGAATCGTTTTCCAACATGTTGCTAAGCACCTGCCGTTTTTGGCGCGTACGCGCCATGACAACACTCTGCTCAATTTCAGATGCGGTGGTTCCCTGTTGGGCAATCTCGATGCGAACAGGATCTTTGAGTTGCTGCTCCGCGAGGCTGACCACCTCCCTCGGCATGGTTGCCGAAAATAGCGCCGTCTGGCAGTCGCAATGCACCCTGGCAATGATCCGCCGGACATCGCGGACAAAGCCCATGTCCAACATGCGATCAGCCTCATCCAACACCAGCCAGCGTGTTTCCGACAGATCGACATCACGTGTTTTGATCAGATCGGTCAGTCTTCCGGGCGTGGCAATCATGACATCAATTCCCGGTCTGATTCGGTTGACCTGGGCTTTGCGCGACACTCCACCCAAGACGAGTGCGGTTGAAACATGGGCACCGCGAGACAATTTTCGAATTGAGTCTTCGATTTGAACGGCAAGTTCGCGCGTTGGCGCCAAAATCAGCGCGCGCGCGGTTTTTGGATGCCGCTTGGTACCAAGCGCGATGATTTTGGATAGAATCGGCAATGAAAATGCTGCCGTTTTACCCGATCCTGTCTGCGCAATCCCCAATATGTCACGGCCCGCCAGGTGCGGCGGAATGGCTTGAACCTGTATTGGCTTGGGTTCGCACATGCCGGCAGTAGCGGTTGTCTTGAGTAGCAGTCCATGGATACCCAAGGCCGCAAACGTATTTTCCACTTCAGATGTTAGGTCAGAAAATTCAGATATTTTTTGGTTGTTATTCAAGTAATTACTCTTTCAATTTATTATCAAAAATCCGTTGCCATTCGCGGCAGTCGTTCTGCGCGCGGACAAGCCGACGTCTTTTTGACGACAAGGCGTGCGGACCATCCGCAAACCGGACTGTATCGTTCTTCCCCGCAGCGACATTGCCTCAGGGCACCCGTCCATTCACGATTTCAAAGCAGATGGAAACAAGCGAAAGCGCGACACGTCCCTCCGGGAAAGCCAGCAAAGGTATCTGGCTCAAGCGCCTTTATGGGGTGCATATGGGCCGCAAACGTTAAGAATGCAAGAATAATCGGCGTTAACCGGATATGGGCAACACCTTTCAGCATACTTGCGGTCCTGCATTGGCATCCGCTATTGCTATGTCACATCTTACTGGCGTATTTGCTCCCGGCTCGCGATTTACATCGTGACCGGTGGTGACAGGGAAGTCGGGGTTCCATCCGTGCAAAGCACACCGATCCGCGCCGCGATCCATATTGCAGCAGTCTTCGCGATCTATTTGTCGATATTCATGCTGATACCGGCTGCTGTCGATCTCTATTACGGGCATGAAGACTGGAAGGTGTTTACCGCGTCAGCGTTTTTCACCGGCGGTCTTGCGCTGGCAGTTGCGATCGCAACCAACACCAAAGCGCCGCCGGCATCGCCGCGGTTCGGCTTTCTGCTGGTCAACCTGCTTTGGGTTACCATGTGCCTTGCCGGTGCCGTTCCGTTTCTGGCTTCCTCGCTGGAGATGTCGCCTACCGACGCCGCCTTTGAGGCCGTCGCGGGCGTCACGACCACCGGTGCGACGGTATTCAGCAAAATTGACGGCCTTCCACCAGGAATGCTGCTCTGGCGTTCCATTTTGCAGTGGATGGGCGGATTGGGCGTGATCGCTCTCGGACTTTTCTTGCTGCCGTTTTTGAACGTCGGCGGCGTGTCCTATTTCAAGATCGAATCTTCCGACATTGACGACCGGCCTTTTGCTCGCTTTTCGACATTTGCGGCCGGCCTGATTTCGATCTACGCGGTTTTGACCATCGCCTGCGGTCTTGCCTATGCAACGGCCGGCATGAGCGCGTTCGATGCCGTCAACCATTCCCTGACCACGGTCTCTACTGCCGGATTTTCCACCCACGACGCTTCACTCGGCCATTATGGCGGCAATGCAGGCGTACTTTGGGTCGGCACAGTGTTCATGTTCATCGGCGGCCTGCCGTTTTCCGCCCTGATCCTGTTTTTGTTGCGCGGACGGCTCGATGCGGCGCTTGACCCGCAAATCCGCATTTTTGCCGCCTATGTGGTTCTCATCATTCTGGCGGTGACGATTTATCTGCGCGTCACTGCCGGGATGGGCCTTTTCGATGCGCTAACCATCGCGGCATTCAATTTCATGTCCGTGGTGACTACAACGGGTTATTCGACCGCCGATTACACCGCCTGGGGGCCGTTCGCGTTTGCACTGGCATTCGTTGCCATGTTTTTGGGCGGCTGTTCCGGATCGACCACCGGCGGTGTCAAGACCTACCGGTTTGTCATCCTGTTCAGCCTGATCCGCAACGGGGTCCGGCGTCTGATCTATCCCAATACCGTCCAGACCGTCCGTTACGGCGACCGGCCTGTCGACGAGGAGATTCAGCGAGCCGTCGTGTTGTTTATCGGTGCATTTCTGTTCTTGTGGGCGATCATCACAGTCGCACTTTCGGCAACCGGGGTCGATTTCGTGTCCTCCTTGAGCGGAGCCTTAAGCGCGCTGATGAATGTTGGTCCCGGCCTTGGCGACACGATCGGTCCGCGCGGCAACTACTCCAGCCTGCCCGACATGGCAAAATGGATCCTGACATTCGGAATGCTGCTCGGCCGGCTGGAAATTCTGGCGGTCCTTGTCATCCTTACTCCGCTCTACTGGAGCCGGTAAGCCGCCGGATTGAATGCAACTCATCAGAAAAAGCGAATGCTTGCCGCGACCGGAATTCGGGCTTATGTGAAGCGGTGAGAGGGGCTCCGCACAAGGAGCCGCAAATGACCCGACACCAGCGCCGCAATACGCTCTCGGACCTGCAGAAAAAGACGTTCAAATCCCAGGCGGAACAGTTCCTGTACCACATCCGGCCGATGATGCGGGACCTGAAGGCATTCGGTCCCCGGTACAAGGCGCTGCTAGCCATCAGCCGGTCAATTGACGAGTCCTATGACGTTCTGGATATTCATAAACCCGACCGGCTCAGGATCGGACAAACATCTGAACCACCTGACGAATGAGCGCTTGCCAATTCGGCATCTAGTGTTAGCTTTTGCTAATGTGTGGGCGTTTCGTCATTCAGGCGACCTGGGCTGAGTATCGCGATTACCTGACAGGCTTCGTACCCGAGAGCGCGGTCGGCCGAAATGATCCGGCACGCTACAACGTCGCGCCCACGCAGGAAGTTCCGTTTATCATCAACGCTGAAAACGGTGTGGAAGTGAAAGACGGAAGGTGGGCCTATGTTCCGCCGCAGGACAAGAAACTGCCTAAATGGCCGATGATCAACGCCAAGTCGGAGAGCGTGACGCCTGGTAATAAGTGGCCGTGGTTTGGCGCGCTGGGCCGCAGCCGCTGCCTGATCCCGGCATCGGGTTACTACGAGTGGACGAAGGCCGACGACAAGGGCAAGGATCCTTGGGCCATTCACCTGCCCGAATGGGAACCCTGGGCCTTTGCGGGTCTGTGGGCCCATAACGAGACACTCGACATCACCAGCTGCACGATCATTACCGCAGCCACACCCGACGGTCTTGAGATATCCGACCTGCACAATCGCATTCCGGTGATCCTGAAACCGGACCAGTATGAAACCTGGATGAATCCGGATACCGACCTGGAAGGTGCAGCCGAAGCGCTCAATCATCATCGCGCCAACGAACTGACCGCCTACCGCGTCAGCCGCGCCGTAAACAAGAACACAGCAAAGGGGCCGGAACTTATCGAACCGGTCTGATCCGGCGGCAACAGACACCCGATACGCCACACATCAAGACAACAGCTGCATTGTGCCGGCCGCCGTCTTGGACCATTCGGGCAGCAGTTCCCGATTGATTTGAAGAAATGGTGCGGTCGAGAAGACTCGAACTTCCACTCCGGTTAAGGAACAGCGACCTCAACGCTGCGCGTCTACCAATTCCGCCACGACCGCACGTGTGACCGAAGGTGTTCCGGTCAGCCCGGCGCGTGTAGCAAATCAGGTCGGGCGAAACAAGTGGAACTGTAATCGAAGAGCAGCGCACGCATGTTTCGTGCGTGATCTTCCAACCTCCAGCTCACTCCCTCCGACAGAAAAAAGCCGGGCGGACCCGGCTTTTCCAATCTCAAAACGCGAAACAGGGGTTAATTAATCGCGTCCTTCAGGCCTTTGCCCGCAGAGAACTTTGGTACGTTGCGCGCCGGAATATTGACCGGTGCACCAGTCTGTGGATTCCGGCCAACCGAAGCTGCACGATGGCTGGCGGAAAAATTGCCGAATCCGACAAGGCGGACGTCGCCACCATTTTTCAATTCGTTGGTAATTGTATCAAAAACCGCTTCAATCGCAGACTGTGCATCGCCCTTGGACAATCCAGCCGCATCTGCAACTGCCGAAACAAGTTCGTTTTTGTTCATGTTGAAAACCCCTTCTGGTTACAGAGCCGAATGAGCGACTCACCCGGTCAGGCGCGGATATTATGGGCAAGTTGTATTCAGTCAAAGCAAAAAGACCGGAATTCCGGGGTATTTTAGCTATTTGCGAAAAAAAATGCCGGACTTATCCGGCATTTTTCTACTTTAGCGCTAGCTGAGCGGATCAAGACCGCCGTCAGTGGGCTACCGCACCGGCCGCTGATTCGGCCTCGCTGGCTGTTGTCGGAGGCGATTCGACCGGTTCCTGCCACTCAATCGGCTCCGGAACGCGCAACAAAGCATTCTCTAGAACCTCACCAACACGGCTGACCGGGATGATCTCAAGGCCGCTTTTTACGTTGTCCGGAATGTCGGCCAAATCCTTGGCGTTCTCCTCGGGAATGAGCACCTTTTTCATGCCACCCCGCAGTGCCGCCAAAAGCTTCTCCTTCAGGCCGCCAATGGGCAGCACCCTGCCCCGCAACGTCACCTCGCCGGTCATCGCAACGTCGCTGCGTACCGGAATACCGGTAAGTACCGAAACAATGGCTGTGACCATCGCCACGCCCGCCGAGGGACCGTCCTTTGGCGTTGCTCCCTCAGGCACGTGAACATGGATGTCCTTCTTCTCGAAGATCGGCGGTTCAATGCCGAAATCGATTGCCCTTGAGCGCACATAGGATGCGGCAGCCGAAATTGATTCCTTCATGACATCGCGGAGGTTACCGGTGACGGTCATCTTGCCCTTGCCGGGCATCATCACGCCTTCAATCGTCAGCAGTTCACCGCCAACCTCGGTCCACGCCAGTCCGGTGACCACCCCGACCTGATCTTCGCCTTCCTTCTGGCCAAAGCGAAAACGCGGCACGCCCAGATAGTCGTCCAGATTGTCCTTGGTGACCTTGACCGTATCGACTTTGGTCCGGAGGATCTCAGTCACCGCCTTGCGTGAGAGCGTCATCAGTTCGCGCTCGAAATTGCGCACACCAGCCTCGCGCGTATAGGTGCGAATGATTTCATGCAGCGCTTCATCGGTGACGGAAAATTCCTCAGCCTTGAGCGCATGATCGGTCATCGCTTTTGGCAGCAGGTGCCGTTTGGCGATTTCCACCTTCTCATCCTCGGTGTAACCGGCAATTCGAATGATCTCCATACGATCCATGAGCGCCGGTGGAATGTTCAGGGTATTGGCTGTGGTGATGAACATGACGCTGGAAAGGTCGTACTCGACCTCAAGATAGTGGTCCATGAAGGTCGAGTTCTGCTCCGGATCGAGCACCTCCAGCAGTGCCGAAGAAGGATCACCGCGAAAATCCATACCCATCTTGTCGATCTCATCGAACAGGAACAGCGGATTGGATTTCTTGGCCTTTTTCATCGACTGAATGACCTTGCCGGGCATGGAGCCGATATAGGTGCGCCGGTGGCCCCGGATCTCTGCCTCGTCGCGTACCCCGCCAAGCGCCATGCGAACGAACTCACGGCCGGTAGCCCGCGCAATGGATTTACCAAGCGACGTCTTGCCGACACCGGGTGGTCCGACCAGGCACAAAATCGGCCCTTTCAGCTTGTTGTGCCGGCTTTGAACAGCAAGATATTCGACAATGCGGTCCTTGACCTTTTCGAGCCCGTAGTGATCCGCATCCAGAACATTCTGGGCAAAGTCGAGATCGCGTTTGACCTTCGATTTCTTGCGCCACGGAATCGACAGAAGCCAATCGAGATAGTTGCGCACCACCGTCGCTTCTGCCGACATCGGAGCCATCTGGCGCAATTTCTTCATCTCCGCTTCAGCCTTTTCACGGGCCTCTTTGGAGAGTTTGGTCTTGGCAATGCGTTCTTCCAGTTCCGCGTTTTCATCGCGGCCGTCCTCGCTCTCGCCAAGCTCCTTCTGGATCGCCTTCATCTGCTCGTTGAGATAATATTCGCGCTGCGTCTTCTCCATCTGGCGCTTGACGCGGCTGCGGATGCGCTTTTCGACCTGCAGAACCGAAATCTCCGATTCCATGAAGCCCATCGCCTTCTCGAACCGCTCCTTGACCGAGAGCGTCGCGAGCATTTCCTGCTTTTCGGGAATCTTGATCGCCAGATGCGAAGCAACCGTATCGGCAAGCTTCGAATAATCCTCGATCTGGCTTGCCGCCCCGACGACTTCCGGCGAAATTTTCTTGTTCAGCTTCACGTAGTTCTCAAAGTCGTTGACGACCGAACGCGCCAGCGCCTCGATCTCGACTTCGTCGCCCTCATCCTCCTGGAGGATCTCGGCCTGTGCCTGGTGGAACTCCGGGTGGAATGCAAATTCGACTATGCGTGACCGCGTGATGCCTTCGACAAGCACCTTCACCGTGCCGTCTGGCAGCTTCAGCAATTGCAAAACGTTGGCGATTGTTCCGACATCATAGATCGCGGACGCTTCGGGGTCGTCATCTGCTGCATTCTTCTGGGTGGCCAGCATGATCTGCTTTTCACCGCCCATAACCTGTTCGAGCGCCTTGATGGACTTTTCCCGTCCCACAAACAGCGGAACGATCATGTGGGGGAAAACCACAATGTCTCTCAGGGGTAGAACCGGGTATATTCCGTCAACCGGTATAATCTCGCTCGCTTTGACGTCACCTGTCATAAATTTGCCTTTCAGTAGCAGTTGCTTGATCAAGCCAACTGCGAATCCGATGATAACGCGAACACATCCTGTCGCCTACGCCGCAATTACGGCAATTGTCCAGCACGATCGGGAATTGTGCCCAAGACCGCTACGTGGCGTTACCGGCACGAAAGATCAAGAGCCAATTCGACAAATAAATTGCTCAGATCGGTACGCTGAACAGAATTCGGGGACTCACCCGTCAGGCGCTTTCCGCACCCTTCTTGTCATCGCGTTCGGCGTAGATGTAGAGCGGCCGTGCATTACCTTCCACAACTTCGTCGGAAATCACGACTTCTTGCACACCTTCAAGCGCAGGCAGTTCAAACATCGTGTCGAGCAGGATCGTTTCCATGATCGATCGCAAGCCGCGCGCGCCGGTTTTTCGTTCGATCGCCTTCTTGGCAATCGCCAGCAGCGCACCGTCATGGAATGTCAATTCGACATTTTCCATCTCAAACAGGCGCTGATACTGCTTCACCAATGCATTTTTCGGCTCGCTGAGGATTTGGATCAGCGCTTCCTCGTCAAGGTCTTCAAGAGTCGCCAAAACCGGCAAGCGGCCCACAAACTCCGGGATCAAGCCGAATTTCAGCAAATCTTCCGGCTCAACCTGACGGAACAGTTCACCGGTCTTGCGGTCTTCCGGTGAAGCAACCTGGGCGCCAAAACCGATTGAGGTGCTTCGCCCGCGATCGGAGATGATCTTGTCCAGCCCGGCAAACGCGCCGCCGCTGATGAACAGGATATTAGCCGTATCAACCTGCAGGAATTCCTGCTGCGGATGTTTGCGCCCGCCTTGCGGCGGAACCGAGGCGACCGTGCCTTCCATGATCTTCAACAACGCCTGCTGGACACCTTCACCCGAAACATCGCGGGTGATCGACGGATTGTCCGACTTGCGGGAAATTTTGTCGATCTCGTCAATATAGACTATGCCGCGCTGCGCGCGTTCGACGTTGTAGTCGGCCGACTGCAGCAGCTTCAAAATGATGTTTTCGACATCCTCGCCGACGTAACCCGCTTCCGTCAGCGTCGTGGCGTCGGCCATGGTGAACGGGACGTCAATAATCCGGGCAAGTGTCTGCGCCAGCAGCGTCTTGCCACAGCCTGTTGGTCCGATAAGCAGAATGTTGGATTTGGCAAGTTCGACGTCATTGTTCTTTGACGCATGTGCCAGGCGCTTGTAGTGATTGTGAACAGCCACCGACAAGACGCGTTTGGCGTGTGCCTGGCCGATGACGTAATCATCCAGAACTTCGAGAATTTCCTGCGGGGTTGGAACGCCCTCGCGCGACTTCACCATCGAAGTCTTGTTTTCTTCGCGGATGATGTCCATGCACAGTTCGACGCATTCATCGCAAATGAACACGGTCGGACCGGCAATCAGCTTGCGAACCTCATGCTGGCTCTTGCCGCAAAACGAGCAATAAAGGGTGTTTTTGCTGTCGCCACCACCGCCGCTGCTTACCTTGCTCATCTAGCTTACGTCCTCTTTACACCGCCCCAATCGCGAAGCATTTCGCCCGGCATCAATATTTTACATTATGGCGCTATGTGCTTCGTGCCAACCGCCACAAGCAAATCTGATCGTTAACGTCCGAAACTGTTTTGTAGCCGTGACGCGTCAGTTTGCCAATGATTCGATGATGCTAAGCCACTGAAACTCAACATAGGATTAACGCAATCTCGCCATTCTTCAACCTGGTAAAAGCAATGTTGCCATATTGCCTCACAAGTCTCTAAATTTCGGCGATTGCGATTTACTCTTCGCCTTGTGCCCCCTCCAAGGCTTCGCGTGATGTGATGACTTTGTCAATCAGGCCAAATTCCAGCGATTCGTCGGCAGTCATGAAATGGTCGCGATCAAGCGTTGTCTCAATCGTTTCATAGTCCTGACCCGTGTGCTTGACATAGGTCTCGTTCAGCCGCTTCTTCATTTTGATGATATCTTGGGCATGGCGCTCAATATCCGAAGCCTGCCCTTGGAATCCGCCGGATGGCTGATGCACCATGACGCGAGCATTCGGTGTGGCGAACCGCAAATCCTTCTCACCCGCACACAACAATAGCGATCCCATTGAAGCGGCCTGCCCGATACAAAGTGTTGAAACTGGCGGTTTGATAAACTGCATCGTGTCGTAAATCGCCATGCCGCTGGTTACGACACCACCGGGCGAATTGATGTAAAGCGCGATTTCTTTCTTCGGATTGTCCGCTTCAAGAAACAGCAACTGCGCGCAAACCAGCGTCGACATGCCATCCTCAATCGGTCCGGTGATGAAGATGATACGTTCCTTGAGCAGCCTGGAGAAAATGTCATAGGCACGCTCGCCCCGGTTTGTCTGTTCGACAACCATCGGGACCAGGTTCATGGCTGTCTCAATTGGATCTTTCATGGATATTCCTTCGCAGTACCGGAGATATTTTGGATGGTCGCATCCGGGCGGTTACATATGGTGACTATCCCGCCGGCCGCAAGAGCATAGTGCCCGCAGGGTTACCGCCGGACGAATCATCGAAATCGCTTAACGGGTTTACTTCATTTTCCCGCTGTTGCAGAGCGAAATATGTCAGTTTGGGCTGCATGAGCCATCGAAGATCACCGGCTTGGATAACCCGAGCGAGAGATGGCGCAGATTTCACTGGGAGACGGAATTCTTGAAACCTGATTATCTGGAATTCGACCCGGCCGGAAAGTTGGTTTCAATCGATCCTCGAAATACTGAATTCGTACAGGACCCATACCGGGCGTACGCCTTTCTTCATGAAGCCGCACCGGCCTTCTACTGGCGCGAGTTCGGGTTTTGGTGCCTCGCCGGTTTCAACGATGTGAACAATGCGCTCCGCGACCGGCGCCTGGGGCGCGAACGGCCCGATGAAGCAAAGCAAGAGACAGGAAATAGGGTCCATCTGCGCGAATTCGACCGTGTAGAAGCGCATTCGATGCTGGAGCTGGAACCACCCACCCACACAAGACTGCGCAGCCTCGTCAACCGGGCTTTCGTATCCCGCCAAATCGAACGCTTGCGGCCGCAAATCGAGTTGTTGGCAAACGAACTTATCGATGCATTTCAGCCGGCAGGAAGCGTCGATTTGTTGCCCGCATTCGCAACGCCGGTTCCCATCACCATCATCACATCGATGATGGGATTGCCCAATGAGGATGGAGCGCAGCTTTTGAAATGGTCACACGCGATGGTGAAAATGTATACGCCAAGCCACGACCACAACACCGAATTGGAAGCCAACGATGCGGCAAAACAGTTCACCGCATACCTGACCGACAAGGTTGCCGAGCGCCGCCAACAGCCCGGTGACGACCTGTTGAGCGTGCTGATTGCCGCGCGTGACCAAGGCGAGAAACTTTCCGACGAAGAGCTGATATCGTCAGCCATCTTGCTATTAAACGCCGGTCACGAAGCGACCGTGCATCAAACCGGGAATGCGATACGAACCATTCTGGCGCAGGGTGGTGACCCGCGACGTTTCTTCGACGATTCTGCCTCAACGGCACGCACAATTGAGGAATGTCTGCGGATCGATGCGCCATTGCACATGTTCACACGCTACGCCTATGAGCATTCGGAAATTGCACCCGGTCTGATTCTGGAACCGGGCCAGCAGGTTGGCCTGTTATTGGGAGCCGCCAACCGGGACCCGAGAGCCTTTGCCGATTGCGCCAAATTCAATCCGGACCGCGGAGACCAGAAGAACGTTTCATTTGGCGCCGGCCTTCATTTCTGTATTGGCGCACCGCTGGCCCGGCTTGAATTGCAGGCGTCCCTGAAAGTCCTGTTTGTACGCTTGCCGGAATTGGAACTGGTCAAGGCGCCAAAATACAGCGACAGCTACCATTTCCATGGGCTGGAACAATTATTTGTGCGGTGGTGAAAATCCGAAAACCGGATTTCCAAAGCTCAAACCTTACGAAACTCGAAACACGGCACAGTTCGGCATCAAGCGGTCTCCGGGGGCTGAACGTCCCCGGATCGCAATGGATCGGCCGTCAATCAAGCCGCTTTTTTCAGCGCCTGGGCGATGTCGGCGATGATGTCCTCGGCATTTTCAATGCCGATGGAGAGCCTCACCGTATCAGGTCCTGCACCTGCGGCGACTTTCTGTTCATCGGAAAGTTGCCTGTGGGTCGTCGAAGCCGGGTGAATAACCAGAGACTTGGTGTCGCCGATATTCGCCAGGTGCGAGAGCATATCCAGCCCCTCCACGAATTTGATACCGGCTTCGTGCCCACCCTTCAGGCCGAAGGTGAAAACGGCGCCAGCACCATTGGGCGAGTATTTTTTCATCATTGCGTTGTTTTTGTCACTGGGCAGGCCGGGGTACGATACCCAGGCGACTTCCGGCTGTTTCGCAAGCCAGTCGGCCACCTTCAACGCATTGTCACAATGGCGCTGCATACGCAGAGGCAGCGTTTCGCAGCCGGTAGCAATCTGAAATGCATTGAAGGGTGAAATCGCCGGACCGAAGTCGCGCAGACCCAGCACCCGGCACGCAATGGCGAAGGCGAAGTTGCCAAACGTCTCGTGCAGCACGATACCGCCATATTCGTCGCGCGGCTGCGACAGCATCGGATATTTTTCGGACTTCGACCAATCGAACGTACCGCCGTCGACAATGACGCCACCCATCGAATTGCCATGACCACCAATGAATTTGGTCAGAGAATGGACCACGATATCGGCACCGTGCTCGATCGGCCGGACGAGATAGGGGCTTGCCATCGTATTGTCGACAATGAGCGGTATTTCGTGTTTGCGGGCGATGTTCGCAATTGCTTCCAGATCGACAAACTCGCCTCCGGGGTTGGCAAGGCTCTCGCAAAAGATTGCCTGTGTCTTGTCGTCAATTTGCGCCTCGAATGACGAAATTTCGTCCGGGTCCGCCCAGCGTACTTCCCAGCCGAAATTCTTGAACGCATGGCCGAACTGGTTGATCGATCCACCATAGAGCTTTCTGGCGGCGATGAAGTTCTCACCAGACCGCATGATCGTGTGGAACACGATGAGCTGTGCGGCATGTCCGGAGGCGACCGCGAGTGCGGCTGTACCTCCCTCCAGCGCAGCTAGTCGTTCTTCGAGAACCGCCTGCGTTGGGTTCATGATGCGGGTATAGATGTTGCCAAACGCCTGCAGCCCGAACAGTGACGCGGCGTGATCGGCATCATCAAAAACAAATGAGGTTGTTTGATAGATCGGCGTGGCGCGAGCGCCCGTTGCCGGATCCGGCTTGGCGCCGGCGTGAATGGCAAGTGTATCAAACCCGGGGGTACGCTGGGACATGGATCCCTCTCCTTCACAAATTTTCAAACCAACAAAACGACTTATCACCCAGTGTGGCTGAAAGGTCAAAACCTTCATGCGGTCCGCCGATGCGTGCCAAGACCGGTGTCATCTGTTTGAAACAATCGCGGATTACAACACACGTGGATGAGCCGCTGTTGACCGCGGATGTACCGGCAGCGGTGGTTTCGTCCGCTCAGGCAATCCGGCGCGGCGTATTTGCGCGGTTACTCATATGCCAAGCCGGTTTTTCTACTGCGACCCAAGAACCTTCGCGAACGCTGCCAGACCAACGACCAGAAGCATCGCCACGGCCATTCCCGCGTTCACGGCAAATCGCGCATTATCGGACAAATCAAGCCGGTTGAGACCGACTCCGGCAGCAAGCCAAAGCAGGTGAATTGGTAGCCATATGACGTTGAATATCATTAGCTTGACCGCCGCTTCGGCCCACGGCGCGCCAGCCATGAACGGAAAACCTGAAAACAGCGCCGTGTTGACGACATACGCTTTCGGATTGACCGCCTGAAGCGCAATTCCACCGGGAATTCCCGGTGCCCGCTCGGGATGAATGAAACCGATTTTTGTGCCCGCAAAAGCAATTTTTGCCGCCAGATAAAGCAGGAAGCACGCCGAAGCGACAAACAAGAAAGTTCGCAACGGAGGGAAGACCTCCAGGACACCGGCCAATCCCAGAATGACCGATAGGGCGACCATATTGTTACCGACCAGCAAACCTGCGATGTAAATCAAACCGGGCCGGTATCCGTAGGAGGCTCCCACGCCAGCTGCGGAAAGAACACCCGGCCCCGGGGTGATGATCAGGAAAAATACTGCGGTAGCGAAAACCAGCATTGTTCAAATCAGTTGCGCCCGATGCCAAAATTCCCAAACCCCTGCTTCAGCTTGGGTTTCTTCGATGAAATGACGCTGGAATTTACACCGCTCCAGGTAATCTCACCTGCAAGGCGTGCATATTCAATCTTCGGGCAGCGGTTCATCACCACTTTGATGCCTGCCGCTTCCAGCTGCCGGGCTGCTGCGTCGTTGCGAATGGTAAGCTGCATCCAGGCGACCTTTGGAAGCGGATCCAGTTTCAGGATCTGCTCGGCAACTCCAGGTATCGCCTCAGACGGCCGGAAAATATCCACCATGTCGATGGCGGCGGGGATATCTGCCAGCGAAGCGTAAACCAGTTGCCCGGCGATCTGCTTTCCGGCCTGCCCGGGATTAACCGGGAAAACAGCGTAACCCTTGTCGTCGAGATATTTGGCGACGAAGAATGATGGGCGAACAATGTTCGCCGACGCGCCCAAAATCGCGATCGACCGAACCGTGTTCAGGATGCCAAGGATGTATTCATCCTCATAGGTGTCGTGGTTCATTGCCTGCTGATATGGTTTGGGAATTTTTGCGGTTGATCTTCCGTTGACCTATCACAGTCAGGTCGAAGTTCCACAAAAAAGAGCCGGAACCGATGCGCAAATCACTTGTGCGGCCACGACTCGCATTTGTTGCCCTGCTTCATTGACGCGATGCACCCAACATGGACGACAAGATTTAGCGCAGGTGAAGGCAAAAGAGGTAATCTGGATATCGCGCAATTGTGAATGACGATCTCCTTGCCGGTTTCATCCGCTGACACATCTGTTTTTGAATTGAAACCGAGAGAAAACTGCGATGCGCAAACTGCTTGTCACAATGTGTGTAATCACCCTTACTTCCACTGCTTCACACGCCATTTCCCGGCACAATTCACAGTCTTTGAGTTGTGATTCAATTCACGCCATTATCGAAGCCGAAGGGGCAGCAATCATGCGCTATCAGTCACGCAGGAATCCTGGTCTGACCCTGTTTGACCGCTACGTGCGCAACGGTGCATTCTGCGATACCGAGAAATATCCGGTCGCTGCGTCAATTCCAGCCGCTGATACCGATCGCTGTGTCGTTTATCGCTGTATCGACCGTTCGAGCGTCGGCCGGTAAAGGCGAATTCAGGCTGATTTTGAGACGTCGCCATGGCGCAGCCCTAAGGCAGCGTCATGTGTCCGTCTTCATCGAGTGGCGCGAACGGATTGTAGGCCAGCTCCCAAAGATGACCGTCGGGATCCGCGAAATATCCGGAATAGCCACCCCAGAAGACTTTTTCTGGCTGCTTCACCGGCTTGGCGCCACACGAAACTGCAAACTCGAAAGCCGCATCCACTTCCGCCTCGCTGGCCAGATTGTGCGCCAAAGCGGTTCCGGAAAACCCGGGAGTGGAATCTTCGACACCGGCATCTTCCGCCAGCCCTTTGCGTGAATAAAGACCCAGCACCGTCCCCTTCAGCTTTATGAAGGTCACCGTGTCCTGGCTCGCAGGAGACTTGCGCCAGCCCAACCGCTCGTAAAAGGCCGTGGCAGCCGCAAGATCACCTACACCAAGGGTGACGATTGATATGCGGCGGTCCAGTTCCATTTCATTCTCCAATAGAACAAAATGTGAACATACATCCGGGAAAAAGACATTGCAAGCAAACTGCAATGTCAGTCTTCGTCCCCCTCCCATTTGGGCGACCGCTTGTCGAAAAACGCCGAAACCCCTTCATCGGCATCCCTGGTCATGAAGCCATCGACCATGATCCTGGAAGAATAGGCATAGGCTTCGGCGAGCGGCATATCGAGTTGCCGGTAAAATGCCTGCTTGCCGAGCGCGATTGCCGATGCCGACTTGCTGGCGATGGTTTCGGCGTATTTCCTGACAACCTGATCGAGATATTCCGGCGGCACAACCCGGTTGACCAGGCCGAAGTCGCGAGCGGTCTGCGCGTCGATCATTTCCCCGGTCAGTAACATTTCCATGGCGTGCTTGGGCGAAAGGTTCCGCGACAACGCAACCATGGGGGTCGAACAAAATCCGCCCAGATTGACACCCGGTGTGCAAAACTGTGCACGCTCCGAGGCGATCGCCAGGTCACAGCTTGCCACCAATTGGCACCCCGCTGCCGTTGCAATGCCGTCCACGGCGGCAATCACCGGATTGGGGTGATTGACAATCGCCTTCATCAGCTCCGAGCAATCATCAAACAGCTGATCGAGAAAGGCCTTGCCGCCATCTTCTTCCCGGCGGTGCGCCTGCATTTCCTTCAAATCATGCCCGGAGCAGAAAATCTTGCCTGAGGATGAGAGCACGATCACCTTGACACCACCATCGTCAGCCGCCCGCTCAAGTTCTTCGCGCAATAGGCCAATTGTACTGGACGACAGGGGATGAGCGGGAGGAGCGGAAAAGCCGATTGTCAGGACGCCTTTATCCTGCTCTGCGGAAAAGGGAACCTGTTCAGCCGCTTCGAGTGCCACCACGTCAGCCATCGCCTTAATTTCCTCTCGCATTCTTGAACAATTCGATTTGCCCACCCTATCACCACCATCCGCGCCCGAAAACCGGTTACAACTTCCAGATAACTTGACGGATTGGAGCAGTTCACATTCAAATGGAATCGTTTGACCGCAGGTATTTCGCGATCTGGCTAGGAGCGGGAGGCGAAGCGGTGTGAACACCGTTAGCCTCGTGCGACGACGTCCAGAGCTCGAAAGGTCAAGGTCACACGATTGCAGTTTCATATTTGGATCAAATATTTACCTCTCCATCTGCTTGGACGTCTTTTCGGCCTCAGTTTCGTCGAAGCGCTTGCTCGATATTCATATCGCGCTGCGGGCTCCTCCTTGCCGAGACCAAAATCCATTCCATCAAACTGCTTCCATTTGAATGTGAACCGCTCTAGAGCCCGCCAGACACGGTGCCGGCACAATCTCGTCAGGATCCCGAATGCCAAAAGTTGTTTATGAAAAGGATGGCCGCATCGGCCGGATAACGTTGAACCGGCCAGAAGTCTTGAATGCGATTGATGATGATCTGCCGCTCGAACTGGCTGATTCCGTCGAACAGGCGAATTCCGACTCAGGCGTCCATGTGATTGTTTTGTCAGGCGCGGGCAAGGCATTCTGCGCCGGATACGACCTGCAATATTACGCTGAGGCAAGTTCCGGTGCCGGGCACGAAATGACCCAGGACATGCCCTGGGACCCGATGAAGGACTACGCCTCGATGATGCGCAACACTGAGCTTTTCATGTCGTTGTGGCGTTCATACCGGCCGGTCATCGCCAAGGTGCATGGATTTGCCGTCGCCGGCGGTTCCGATATCGCGCTTTGTTCCGACATGATTGTCATGGCTGACGACGCCGAGATCGGTTACATGCCGGTGCGAGTCTGGGGCTGCCCGACAACGGCGATGTGGGTCTACCGGCTAGGGCCGGAACGGGCAAAGCGAATGTTGTTCACCGGCGACAAGATAAAGGGCCCGGAAGCAGAACAGTTGGGCCTGGTGCTGAAATCGGTTCCAGCTGACGAACTTGATTCGGAAGTCGAACGCCTGGCGGAGCGCATCTCAACCGTTCCGGTCAACCAGTTGATGATGCAGAAACTTGTGGTCAATCAAGCCATCGAGGCGATGGGCCTGAAACAGACCCAGATGTTCGCCACGGTCTTCGATGGCATCACCCGGCACTCTCCTGAAGGTTTGAACTTCAAAGCCCGCTCGGAGGCCGAAGGCTGGAAACAAACGGTGCGCGAACGTGATCTCGGAACGTTTGACTGGACAGACAACCGGCCAATCAATCCGCGCGGATAACCTCACCCGAACCCAGGATCTCAAAATGTCCCCTCGCCCGCTGCAGCCGGTTATGAACGCTGATGAAGTCAACAGCTTCATGAATGAAGCCTATCCGCAATTGAATGAGAAGCTTCAGGCTTTCTATGCCACCGAGGTGTTTCCGGGCGGATGCGTGGTGCGGCTTGATGCCGATGAACATCACCTGCGACCCGGTAACACGGTTTCCGGTCCATCCCTGTTCACACTGGCCGATATTGGCGGCTATGTCTGCGTTCTGACCCATGCCGGGCCGGATGCGCTTTCAGTTACCACCAATTTGAGTATCAATTTCATGCGCAAGGCTGGACAAGGCCCGATCGACGGCCATTGCCGGATATTGAAACTGGGAAAAAGCCTGATGGTATTCGATATCGATATGCGCGCCGGCCCCGACAATCAGACGGTGGCACACGCGACGGGAACCTATTCGATACCGCCTAGGCGGTAATATATTACCGCGATGATAACCCTATGTTTTTGTGCGGTAAAAATAGCCTTCCCGGCTCATTTGGGTGTTGACGCGCTGCGTCCGCTCCCCTATAAGCCGCTCACACGCAGCGGTCCGGTTCGGGCCGCCGTTTGTTTTTGGTGAGACGCTTTAGGTCGAACCAATCCAAGCAACAAAAAATGTCCCGCTAAGTCCGGCCCGCCGGCCGGGGTTGATTGAAAGAAAACCGCCATGAAAACCTTCAGCCAAAAACCGGCGGAAGTGACGAAGAAGTGGGTCCTGATTGATGCAACCGATCTGGTTGTCGGACGTCTCGCCACCCTCGTCGCGATGCGCCTTCGCGGCAAGCACAAGCCGACTTTCACACCGCATGTCGACGATGGCGACAATGTCATCATCATCAACGCTTCCAAAGCTGTCTTCACCGGCAAGAAATTCACCGACAAGAAATACTACTGGCACACTGGCCACCCCGGCGGGATCAAGGAACGCACCGCGCGCCAGATCTTCGAAGGCCGGTATCCGGAGCGAGTTGTCGAAAAAGCTGTCGAGCGCATGCTGCCGCGCGGTCCGCTTGGCCGCCGCCAAATGAGTAATCTTCGCGTTTATTCCGGCGCCGAACACCCCCACGAAGCCCAGAAGCCCGAGACACTCGACGTCGGCGCTTTGAATCCCAAGAACAAGAGGGTCGCATAATGGCCGAACTCAATTCTCTCGAAGAACTCGGCGAGGCAACCGGCGTTGAAACCGCAGCCGCGCCCGAAGCCCCAGTTCATGTCCAGAAGCTTGATGAGCATGGCCGCGCATACGCCACCGGCAAGCGCAAGGACGCAATTGCGCGCGTATGGCTGAAGCCCGGCTCCGGCCGCATTGTCATCAACGACAAGGACTTCGACAAATATTTCGGACGCCCTGTCCTGCAGATGATCCTGCAGCAGCCGATCGTGGCTGCAGACCGTGCCGGTCAATACGACATTATGGCAACGGTTGCCGGCGGCGGACTTTCCGGACAGGCAGGTGCGGTTCGCCACGGCATTTCCAAGGCACTGACCTATTATGAGCCCACATTGCGTGCGGTTCTGAAAAAAGGCGGTTTCCTGACCCGCGACGCCCGCGTTGTAGAGCGCAAGAAATACGGCAAGGCCAAGGCCCGCCGCAGCTTCCAGTTCTCCAAGCGCTAATCGCTGGCACAAAATTTGTCAGTATGAAAAGGCCGGGCTGTTGTCCGGCCTTTTCAATTCTTCACGAAGGGATAAGGTTTGCAGCCATGGAACCGTTTACATTCATGCTGACAGGCGGACATCCCAACTCTCTGGGCCGTACGGTCGAGGTGGTAGACACTGTCCTGTCTGAACCCGAACGCCTCACAGAACTGATGGATTGCTACAAGTCCGACGACGAAGTGGTACGCTTGAGAACTTCAAGTGCGTTGAAACGGGTCTTCAAGGCAAAACCGGAGTGGTTTGACGACTGGGCCGACCATCTGCTGGATGAGGTCTCCAATCTGGACCAGCCTTCCGCCCAGTGGTCACAAGCACAGATTTTCCTGGCCCATGGCGCAAGGATGAACGATCAGCAGATGACCAAGGCGAAGAACATTCTTGTTCGCAACCTCCATCAATCCGACGACTGGATTGTACTCAACATGACCATGAAGACCCTTGAGCAATGGACGAAGGCTGACCAGGCACTGGCTGAAAGGGTCATTGGGCGCATCGAAGAACTCACAAATGACCGACGGCGCTCTGTTGCAAAGTGCGCGCAGAAAACTCTAAAGCAGATGGGTCGATCCCCACTGTAGTTCCGGAATTGAATTCACGATGCCCTCCAAATCAATCGACCACGCCTTTACCGCCAGAAGCCTGACCAGCGCAGCCCAGGACCCGACCCATGCCGGCGCGCTCTCGTTCATGCGGCGCAAATTCACCAAGCGGCTGAAGGGGGTCGATGTCGCCGTCTGGGGAATTCCATTCGACGCTGCCGTTTCCAACCGCCCTGGCGCTCGCTTCGGACCGCAAGCCATCCGGCGCGCCTCGGCGATCGTCGACAACGACCCGCAATATCCTTTTGCACTCGACCTGTTTGAGGACATGGCGGTCATCGATTATGGCGATTGCCTACTCGACTATGGAAATCACGCCAGGACACCGGCAAGAATCGAGCGCGAGGCGTCGAAAATCATCAATGCCGGCGCGTTCCTGCTTTCAATGGGTGGCGACCACTACGTTACCTGGCCATTGCTGAAGGCCCACGCGGCCAAGCATGGGCCGCTTGCTCTTGTACAGTTCGATGCACACCAGGATACCTGGTTCGATGATGGCAAGCGCATTGACCACGGCTCGTTCGTCATTCGCGCCGTGCGTGACGGCATTATCGATCCGGACAAATCGATACAGATTGGCATTCGCACCCACGCGCCGGAAGATTGCGGCATCAAGATCCTGTATGGCTACGAGGTCGAGGAAATGACTCCGGGGCAGATTGCGGATGCAATTCTTGAGCGCACCGGCGGCGCCAAATCCTACATCACATTCGACATCGATTGCCTCGACCCGGCCTATGCCCCGGGCACCGGAACCCCCGTCTCCGGCGGCCCGTCGAGCGCCAAGATGTTGTCGGTGCTGAGAAAACTCAATTCCCTTGACATGGTGGGGGCCGATGTGGTCGAAGTCGCGCCCGCCTACGACCACGCCGACATAACGGCGATAGCCGGAGCAACTGTTGCAATGCACTACCTTGGACTGATCGCAGAACGACGCGCACGACGATAAGCGCACCAACCCTTCGGAACCGCGTTCCGAAGAACCAATCTGCTCAAGGTAAATTTGCAATCAGAAGGCGGGCGACAATGGCTCCCAAAATATTCATCGACGGCGAACACGGCACAACCGGTCTGCAGATCAGGCAGCGGCTGCAAAATCGCGACGACATTGAACTGCTGGCAATCGCGCATGAGGACCGGCACGACAAGGATGTCCGTGCGGATCTGTTGAAAGCTGCAGACATTGCCATCCTGTGCCTGCCGGACACAGGAGCGCGGGAATCGGTCGAGCTCGCTGCCGGCTCGCCTACCAGGTTCATCGACGCGTCGACAGCGCACCGGACCAATCCGGATTGGGTGTTCGGTTATGCCGAACTTGAACCCGGTCATGCGGCAAAAATCGCTGCGGCGGAAAAGGTCGCCAATCCGGGCTGTTATTCGACCGGAGCCATTGCGTTGATCCGGCCATTGACCGCAGCAGGCATTCTCCCGGCAGACTATCCGGTCACCATCAATGCCATCTCGGGCTATTCCGGCGGCGGCAAGTCGCTGATCGCGCGGTTTGAGGATGAAAACGATCCGAACCCCGTCACCGCGCCGGCCTACGCCTACGCGCTTGCGCTCGCACACAAGCACGTGCCGGAAATCCAGGCGCATGGGCTGCTCTCGCGGCGGCCGCTGTTCACGCCCAATGTCGGAAAATATGCCCAGGGCATGACGGTGCAGGTTCCGCTGCATCTCGATCTGCTGACGGGTTCACCCGATGTCGCCGATATCCACGCCGCTCTTGCCGCTCACTATCAGGGCCAGGACGTGGTGCAGGTCGTGCCGCTTGAAGAATCTGCCGCTCTTGAGATGATCGAGCCGACGGAACTGGTCGGCACCAATTCGATGAAACTGCATGTGCTCGGCAAGCCGGGCGGCGGTCAGGCCAATCTGGTCGCGGTGCTCGACAATCTCGGCAAAGGCGCCTCCGGCGCCTGCGTGCAGAGCATGGATTTGATGATTGGGTGAGGGTGAGCCAGATCAGCTGCGAACGGAAACCTCCGTCTCCGGCGCATAAGCGCCCTTTGTGCCGCGCCAATGGGCGCAGGCAAAGCCCAGCACGATCAACGCCATGCCTTGGTGCGCCAATGCCCAGTGCAATGGCACCTGCATCACCAGCGTGACGATCCCGATCAAGGCCTGGGTGGCGGTCAATGCGACCAGCAGGAATGCGCGTCTGGCATGGGTCGATGATGCGCCCTCGCCCGCTGCAGTCGAGATCGCATGCCAAAACACAAGCAACAGCACCGCATAGGCGCCGAGCCGGTGGATGAACTGCACCGTCTTCGGATTTTCAAAAAAATTCCGCCAGGCGGGTTCGATGACCATCAGGTCGCCGGGCCACCAGCGTCCATCCATCAACGGCCAGGTGTTGTAGGCCAATCCCGCATCGAGACCGGCGACCAGACCGCCAAGATAGATTTGAACCAGTATCGCCAGCACGATGAAGCCGGCGAAGCGCTGCGTCGAAGTTGCAGCGTGGTCTTCGCTGTGCGGCGCCAGACCGCGGGCAACCAGCACCGTCGCGGCAAAGATGATACAGGCCAGCGTCAGATGCGTCGCCAGGCGGTATTGGCTGACATCGACCCGATCGACGAGGCCCGAGACGACCATCCACCAGCCGATAGCACCTTGCAGACCGCCAAGCGCCAATATCCCGAGCAATTTTGGCTTGAGCTGACTTTCCAGCCGCCCGGTCAGCCAGAAAAAGGCCAGCGGGATGGCAAAGACAAAGCCGACACCGCGAGCCAGCAGACGGTGGCCCCACTCCCACCAGAAAATCACCTTGAACTCGGCAAGGCTCATGCCTTGGTTGATCTGCTCATATTCCGGGATCTGTTTGTATTTTTCGAATTCTTCCGCCCAGTCGGCACTCGACAATGGCGGAATGACGCCGTGAATCGGCTTCCATTCGGTGATCGACAGGCCGGAATCGGTGAGCCGCGTCGCACCACCAACCAGAACAAGCGCAAACAGCACCACGAGCACAACGTAGAGCCAGCCGCGCACCAGCGCGCGATTGCGTGCTTCCTCGTCTCTTCGAGCGATTGGTGCAGAATTGATTTCGCTTACGGCCATTGCCAATCCGTCTTGTTTGGCCCCTCGCGGGTGTCAACTGGCGCAAACAGGCCGATCTTTCAAGCCGCAAGCGTACGTGACATGCCGTCGCGGTATCGCTGATCAGACATATTCTCGTGCAGTGTCGCAAATGATCGACGCGATCTGTGCGCAATCGGCTTCGTCGAAGGTCAGCGGAATGCGCATGTCGCATGTGGTTGCGAGCGCAGCCAATGTATTGGGCAGATGTGGTGGATCGCCGAGATAGCGCCAACTGTCGTACCGGCTGGTGAACCCGGCAGGTTTGTCAGCGCCAAACCACTTGATCTCGACGCCCCGCCCGGCACAGGCCGAGACAAACTGCGGAATGGCGTCATTGACCAATCCATCGGCGTGAAATTGGATTGAGGAACCGACAAAGGCTTCATGCTGTTTGCGCTCCACCACGCGCAATCCCGGCGCCGACCGCAGCCCGTCCTCGATGACGCGGTAGCGTTCATTCCAGCGCGAAATATTGTTCTCCAGGCCAGGCAACTGATCACGGATGAGCGCAGCGCGGAGATTGTCCAACCGCGCCGAACAATTCGGTACATCAAATCGGATACGCTGAAACACCGCTTCATCGGGAATGGCGCCATGGCTGGCATAGTTCATGTAGGAACCCGACGCGATAACCGCGCGCGCCGCCAGTTCCTCGTCATCCGTGGTCAAAAGACCGCCCTCGCCCGAATTGATGTGTTTGTAGGTCTGGGTGGAAAAACATGCGGCCCGGCCAAAATTTCCGGACCGCTTGCCATTCCATTTCGCACCCATCGTGTGGGCGCAATCCTCAATCAGGCTGAGATCAAATTCTTCGCATACTTCAACTATGGCATCCATGTCGGCAATATGGCCGCGCATGTGGGACAAAAGAAAATATTTGGCTCCGCTGAGTGCCGCCTTCTCCCGCAGATCGGCAACGTCCGTATGCCAATCGCGGTCAATCTCGACCAACACCGGTTGCGCACCGACTGCAAAAATGGCGCCCGGAACCGGCGCCAGCGTGTACGCATTGGCAAGCACCTTGTCGCCCGGATTGACGCCAGCGGCACGAAGCGAGATCTGCAACGCTTGGCCGCCCGACGCGGTGGCGACACAATATCTCGCTCCCTGCCATCGGGCATACTCACGCTCCAAAAGGGCAGTCTCGCTCATTTCGCCGTCAACCGTGTTATAACGGTGCAGCCGTCCCGAACGCAGCAACTCGCAGGCGCGATCGATCGATCGACCGTCAATCGGCTCCTGCTGGGTGAATGATTTTTCGAACCGGTCCGTCATCGGCTGCCAAAATTCCTCAATTCAAGCACCTTGTATCTGGCGAAGTTGGCCGATGTAAGCGGGCGAAGGCGTCTCTGTCCATGGGCCAGAAACGGATGATCTTTGGCACGCACTTGCAAATACCGGAAATTCCGTCCGGCAGACCGCTTCCATTTGGACATGAACCGCTCTAAATCACCGCCATCATGCCAATCCGCCTGAAAAAACTGATCGGTACTTTCCTGCTTGTCTTGCTTGTGGTCGTCTATGCGCTGGTGGCGACTACCATCGCCTCGGCAAAGCTCGGGGAATCAGGCCCGGTGGTACACTTGGCCTATTTCTTTTTCACCGGGTTGCTGTGGGTTCTCCCGGCGATGCTCATCATCAAGTGGATGGCCGGACCAAAAATCAAACGGTGACAAGCCTGCGCCCGTAATTGGCCATCGGGGTGGTCAGTCCTGACAACATTGTTCGGACATGGCCAACTCTCTGATAACGCCCATTGACCGATATTCGCGGCAAGGCATGCAGATGATCTTTGTGACCTGCCTGTAAAACGCCATGCCTGGTGGTCACCGCCGTCTCAAAGCCGGCTTCCCTGGCCATGGCCACTTCCCGCGGACCGACTGCCTTTGGATACCCGTAGGGAAACGCCATGTGACGCGGTGTCTGTCCCAGTTTCTCCCCGAGGATATCCTTCGCCCCTTTGATTTCGCGATAAGCCGTCTCGTCATCCAACCGCTTCAGATTGTAGTGATGGACCGTGTGCCCACCGATCGATGCCAGTGGATGCGACGCCATTTGGGAAATTTCATCCCAGTTCATCAAAAGTTCCTGTCTGACCGCGAACAGATTGATCCCTGCCGTTTTCGCAAGTCCTGATAACACGGAGACCTGTTCAGTTTCCGGTACTTCCTCGGTCAGATAATCTGTCACCATGCAGTTGACATAGATTTTCTGAGCAGTTGTCCGGCAATCCAGCGTCATCGACCCTTTGCTGGTAGGCAGGCAGATCTCGTCGCTTTTCGTGACGATATCCTCGACAATCTCCCACCACAAAACAGTCGCGCCATCGGTTAGACCGGGGGCAACATGGACAATGAAGGGAGTCTCGTGTTTTTCAAACACCGGCAACGCCTCAAGCAGATTGTCGCGATAGGCATCGTCCAGCGTGATCGCAGCGAACCGTTCCGAACTGCTCTGCGTCTTGAGACGATCGGCAAGCTCATCCATGGTCACAAACTGGTAGCCCAGCCGCTTCATTTCCGTGATTGTCCGTTCCAGAAAGTCCGGCGTCACGGTGAGATGCCGGTTCACACCCAGCGGTTTTAGCCGGGCGCCGGTGACCCGGTGAAGCATCAGCGAAACGCCTGCACCGCCGAGAAACGGGCTTGATATCATCGGCAGTCCGGTGAACCGCGCTGCATTCAACGCCAGTTTTCGGAACGCTTCACCCCTGTCGATCATTCATTCACCTTTTTCAGATAGTCTCGACAGCGGCAGAATTTGGCCGGTGAGAATTCGGTCCAGTATAGATCACAAGGATTTAGACATGGTTGACGCGACAGGCGTCATTTTGCGTAAATCTGCTACAGCGGACAATTTCAGCCCGATGGTGGTTTCGGGAGCTGAAGCTGCCCAATGTCACGCGTCCGTCTGTGAAGATCTTTGCCCGGCCCCCTCCCAGCATCCGGTATGGGTGGCAAACTGGATGTCACATTCGGGAACCGATGCCTTTGTGGCCGTTGTCTGCGACGTCCATGAAGAGCCGGTATTGTCTCTGCCATTGCAAACCTCTGTTTCAGGTGGCGTCAAGGTCGCAACTTACCAGTCCGGAAGCCACGCAAACGGCAATTTCCCGGCGATCCGGCCCGGCAGTCAACCGGTTCCCCAGGCAGTTTTGGTCGGCTTGGTCGAGGAAATTGCCAAAGCACGGCCCGACATTGATCTTCTCTTGCTTGAGCGTCAGGCAGCCACCAGCAACGGAGTGGAAAACCCTTTCCTCGCCTTTCCGCACTCCGACAGCCCGAATCCGGCGCTGGCGGTGTCGCTCGACGGTGGATTTGACGCGGTCCTTGCACGGTCGAGCGGCAAGCGCAAACGCAAGAAACACCGCTCGCAGGTCCGGAAATTTGAATCGCTGGGCGACTGGCGGCGATATCGCGCCGACACGCCCTCTTCAACTGAGCAGATGCTCAATGCTTTTTTCGTCATGAAGGCCGAGCGATTTCAGCAAATGGGAATTGAAAACAAATTTGCCGACACAGGCGTCCAGCGATTTTTCCATGAGCTGTTTGCCGAGGCATGCACCGCACCAAACCCGCCATTTGTTTTGCACGGTCTGGAAGTGGCGGGAAAACTGCGAGCGGTTACCGGTTCAAGCATCTGCACCGGGCGGATCGTTTGTGAATTCTCTTCCTTCGCCGACGATGACGCTGCGCATGCCAGTCCCGGTGACTTCCTGTTTTTCGAGAACATTCGCGAGGCCTGCCAATTGGGCATGTCGATCTACGATTTCAGCGTCGGCGATGAACCCTACAAGCGGCTGTGGTGTGACCGGGAAGAAATCCAGTTTGACTGCCGAATTCCACTGACAGCCAAAGGCAAACTGGCTGCTATGGCGTACCGGACAGCCGCTGAGGCAAAGCGTGCAATCAAATCCAATTCCACACTTTGGCAGACGGCAAAGAAAATCCGCCGAACCGTGTCCGGCGGATAATTTTCGCGTTCGATGGCTCCGAACAGATCAGGCCGCTGACCGGTCGTCCTCCGGTGGCGAAGGCGCGTGACCGGCCAGCGACACCATCATCAGATTGTCATATCCGCCGGCCCGCAGTTCTGCAGCTGAATCTGCCACCGCATTGTCGGCAGGTTCGATCACGCTAATCAACACTTCAGAACCCGGCGCCACAAGCCGACGCATACCTTGCGCGTCGGCTGGGCCGCATTCGACAACGACGATATCATAGGCCGTCGTCAGCGAATTCATGATGATCGGCAGGCGTTCCACCGAGCGCATGGCTTTTGAAGCGTTGGCAGTACCGGCCGGAATGACATCGCAATCGGAATAGTGGTCAGAGTGAATGACGTGAGTAAATTGTGCTTGCGAAGCCAGAAGGTCGGTTATTCCGGGCAACACAGCGCCATTCAGCATCGGCCGGGAAGCCGCACCATTGGCGGTCAGATCAAGAAGCAAGACCCTGAGACCGGAATCTGCAACCTCCCGCGCCAGCAGCACTGCTGTTGCAGCGGCTTCATCGCCTTCCGGAGAGACTACAATTGCCCTCGTGGCGCCCTCGGTGATCAGCCGGTCAGCGACTTCGCCTATGGACGCACTGTCGACACGGTCCGGGCCGTCATTGGCCGCTGCCGGTATCGGAATTTCCGTGCCGCCGGCTTCGACATTTCCATCACCCGGCGTGCCGTATGCCCCGGTCATCATGACAGGCGCTACCGGCACAAAGCCCGCCTGGCGCTGGCTCATGGCGCGGCCGGAGAACAACTCGCGCATCAACGTTGCCAAAATCATGATCAGGATCGTACCGGCAAAGGCCGAAATCGCAATCGGCAGGAATTTCGGGAAATACGGCTCCGCCGGAACGGTGGCTTCCTGAAATACCCGCGCATCGGCCGGCAGGTAGTTGCGGTCGCGCCGTGACGCAGCTTCCCTGTAGCGCGTCAGATAGGATTCCAGCAACTCGCGTTGCGCGGCGGCTTCCCTTTCAAGCGCCCGCAGTTCAACCTGCTCTTCGCCGGCGCGGGCCGACTCGGCCTTCAGCTTGTTTAGATCGGCCACCAATTCTGTCTCGCGAATGCGGGCTGTCTCGGCCTCCGTCCGCAGGCTCTTCATCAGCTTGCGCGCTTCTGCGGTAATCTGGCGATCAAGGTCGACCAACTGCGATTTCAACGCCTTTATGCGCGGATGATTACCCAGAAGCGTTGTCGACAAATCGGCGATATCGGCCTTCAACTCGACCTGCCGCTCGCGCAGGCGCTGGATCAGCGGCGATTCAAGTACATCCGGAAGGCTGTCCAGCGACGCGCCATTATCAAGCGCCCGGCCAACGGCAATGGCCTTGGCTTGTGCCGATGATCTTGAAGCGCGTACGCGCGACAACTCGGTCGACAATTCCGACAATTGCTGCGTCGCCAACGGCGCATCATCCTGGCCAATCAGAATGTCGGATTCGGCCCTGAACGAAGCTACCTTGGCCTCCGCCTGACGCACTCTCGCTCTCAGGTCCTCGATCTCGAGCTCAAGCCACTCGGTCGCATCCGAATTGGATTGAAGCTTGGCGTCGCGCTGCAACGTGACATAAGCATCGGCGATTGCACTGGGAACCGCAGCCGCCAATTCGCGGTCTTCGGAAGAAAATTCGACAACGATCACCCGCGAATCTTCTACATGGTGGACCGTCAGCTTTTCGCGAAACTTTTTCAGTACACGCTCTTCGGCCGGAATTTGTCTGGGATCCGCCTTCAGGCCGACCAGAACAAGCGCGCGGCCAATTGCCGACATGTTTACCGTCTCGTCGAATTCAGCCCGGCTGGCGAGGTTGAGTTTAGTAGCGACCTGTTTCAGCAAGTCAGCCGAAGAGATCAACTCGACCTGACTGGCGACCCCTTCCTGATCCAGGATTGGCTGGTCATCGTCTGATGCGCCGTCCGGACGGGTGTAGATGGATTCCCGTGTCTCGATCAGGATCCGCGTCTCTGCTTGATATTTTGGCGGAATCAGCCACGCAATGCCTAGCACCAGCGCCGTGACCACCAGCGCGGTGACCAGGATGCGGATCCAGTTTTTGACAATGCTTGAGAACAAAGTGCCGAGATCGACATCTATGTCCGGATCGACGGTGTGGACGCCCGACATGAAACAAAACTCCGATACCTACTGACTGCCACAGTAAAGGAGCATGGTAACTGTCGCGTTAAAGCGATGGTAACGGCCTGTTTGGAATGATTGAGAAAGTCTTAACCAATCCGGCCGGAGATCAGCTGGAAAGCGTTTCCCGCCGCATTTTTGCGCAATCGTTTTACCGGACATTAACCCTAACAAGACGATAACAGGTGGCAATTGGTTGCCGGCCGTTGTGCGGCCAAATGTAAAGAGGCGCGTACGGGAAATGAGAAAATCGCTAAGCCTGATTGCCGCGGCATTGATGATCACCGGCTGCTCAAGCTACCGCCCCACCCCGGCGGCCTTTCACGAGGCGATCACAAAACCTTATGTGCTGGGTGCAGGCGACCGCGTGCGAGTCACGGTTTTCGAGCAGGAAGGCTTGAGCAACAGCTACAACATCGATCAATCCGGTTATCTGGCTTTTCCGCTCATTGGTCCTGTTGGTGCCCGCGGCCGTACCGCACAGCAGATTGAGCAAGCAATCGCCGCCAAACTTCAGGACGGATATGTTCGCGAGCCCGATGTCTCGGTGGAAATCGACCGTTACCGGCCGATTTTTGTCATGGGTGAGGTCGGCGCGTCCGGCCAGTATTCCTATGTTCCAGGGATGACCGTGCAAAAGGCGATCGCCATTGCGGGCGGATTTTCGGCAAGAGCCAACCAAAACAATGTCGACGTCACGCGGGATATCAACGGCAGGGTTATCACCGGGCGTGTCGTGACATCTGATCCATTGCTACCGGGTGATACGGTCTATGTGCGCGAGCGCCTGTTCTGAGTGTACTTGGACCGCCTGGAAGGATGACCGTCCGAAGTGACCACAGGACTGCGGATAGTTCATTGTTTCCGGTCGCCCGTGGGCGGGATTTTCCGGCACGTGCGCGACCTCGCATCTGCACAAAAGAAAAACGGGCATGCAATTGGCATCGTGTGCGATTCGGCTACGGGCGGAACATTCGAAGACAACATGTTCCAGGCACAGGAGCCGGAACTTGCGCTTGGCGTCACAAGAATTCCCATGCAGCGGCATATCGGCCCGGGCGACATTGCCGCAGCATGGCGGACCTTCAGGGTCATCAGGAGATTGAAGCCGGATATCATCCACGGCCACGGCGCCAAGGGTGGCGCCTATGCGCGTGTATTCGGCTCACTGTTGCGGGTATCAGGGTCTCGCGTTGCCCGCCTTTACTCACCGCATGGCGGCAGTTTGCATTATGATGAAAACACTTTAACCGGCAAAGCCATCTTTGCGATTGAACGTGCCATGGAGCGGCAGGCAGACCATCTTCTGTTTGTCTCCGAATTTGAGCGGCAAACCTACCGGCGCAAGGTGGGGGAACCACGGGTTCCTAACCAGGTCATCTACAACGGCCTTCGCGACGCAGAATTCGAGCCCGTCAGACCCGACCCGGATGCTGCTGATTTCCTGTTCATCGGCATGATGCGGGACCTGAAGGGGCCGGACATATTCATCGACGCCTTGTCACTGGCAAGCCGTCAGTCAGGCCATGATCTTTCCGGTGTCATGGTCGGTGATGGCGACGACCTTCCCAAATACAAGGCGCAGGCGAAGCGTCTGGGTATTTCACAGAAAATCACTTTCCGCCCGCCCATGGCGGCTCGAGAAGCGTTTGCCTTGGCCAAGACCATTGTGGTGCCGTCGCGCGCAGAAGCCATGCCCTATATCGTTCTGGAAGCACTTGGTGCAGGCATGCCGATGATAGCGACAGATGTCGGTGGCATTCCTGAAATATTTGACAAGAAACGTGAAAATCTTTGCCAGCCGGAAGCCGCGGCAATTGCCGAAGCCATGGTCACAGCCCACACCAATCCGAAAGGGTTTCGTGGGCGGATGCCGGCACTGGCCGAACTGAAATCCAGGTTCTCGGTCACTACCATGGCAGCCGCCATTGAACAGGCCTATCGAGAGGCGACTGGGTAAGGCAAATTCAGCGTTCGCGCGACCCTGCCAAACCTTTGTTTAACCAGGGTTTTTTAGCAATAGCTTTAGTTCGCGCGGAGATGTCGTCTGGAAGTTTGAACAGTGCCAGGTCGTTTGTCGCCGTAAAAATGTCCGGGCTGAACTGTGGTGTCTGTTTCGCACCCTTGATCAGATCGTGCACATCAAACGACATTTTGGCGTAAAGTTCCCGCTGGGTCACAAAGCCGTCGCCGTTCAAGTCTGCAGCACCCTCAATGCCATCGGCGAATGCGACGCTCATCGCCGCGTGGTAACGCCCGTCGACCAGTATCTCGTTGACCAACTCGTCTTCGGCGCTTGCGCCAAGAAATGAAACGTTGGCGAATTCCCTGTCGAGCAGTCCGCCGCCGTGGCAACCATCAATCAGCAGTATCACGTTGACATTTTTTTCCGCGGCCAGTTCCATCCAGTCCGTCAGCGTGTCATCGGAAATGATGCTCGAAACACGATGTGCAAGCACTTCAAAAACCTGAGCATTCCAAGGAGCATCTGCCAGCATCAGAAATTCGTCCAAACCGTCAGCTTCGTCGGCTGCATTTGGTCCTTTGTATTGATGGCTTGAACCGGCATAGGAAAATACGATCGTGTCGCCTGCCTTCGCTCGCTTGACCAGACTTCGCCATGCAAAATCGATGAAATTGCGCCGCGCATCGCGATCGAAAATTCGTACGACTTCTTCTGCTCCGAGCGCCTCAAGCGCCCTGCTGACGCGTTCGGCGTCGTTAACCGCACCTTGGAGCATTTTCTTGCGATCGTATTCATCAACACCAATGGTCAAACCGTAAAGAGCAGGTTCAGGCGCCTTGAAATAGAATTGGCCAATGACCTGATCATAGTAGGCTGGAGCCTGCTTATGCGCGACTTTTGCCGCCAGTTCCCGCACTTCCACCTGCGTTCGCTTGGCAATTTCCACGATCGGCAAGCCGGGGGTCTGCAAAATCGGGAAAAACTTGCGCGAGAACACCGAATTCGGATTGGCGTCACCAACCTCCAGACTGTCCAGCGCTGTCTGTCCGGTTCCGGCCGAGTAGATCACAAACGCCCCTTCGGTCGGCAGCATGCGCGTCAACCCGCCAAGCGTTGTTGCGCCACGTACCTCATCGCGACGGAACGGGTCTTCGCGGCACGCATCGAGCACGAAGAAAGCCAGACGGGCACCCTTTGCTTTGACTTCTGCAACAATCTCGCCGGCATCAAATGCCTTGCGCTTTAAGCGATTGCGCTCGAGTTCTCCAAGTTTGGGAATATCGACGGGTAACAGGTAGTTCGTGTCGCCATCGGCCACACCGTGACCAGCGAAGAAAAAGAACGCGACATCGCCGGGTTGCAATGCTTCGTAAAACGCGTGCAGCGCATCGTCGAGTTGATCCACATTGACATCAAAAAGCGTCGTGACGTCGAAGCCCAGATCATAAAGTACGGTAGTGAGCGATTCTGCGTCACCCCTTGCTTTGACCAGATCTTTCAAATGTTCGTATTTGTTGTTGCCGACGACCAGCGCCAGCCTTCGACCCGAATCCCCGAGACCGCCCTTGCCGATCGCCGGCGACAGACGCAGCCCTTCGACCAGTTCCACGAGCTCTTTTGGCGGCTCCACTGGAACCAATCCCTGCGGCGCAGGATCAGGAGATGGCGATATTTCCTTGATTGCCGGTTCTTCTGACCGGCCTCCGACGATCTCACCATCCTCATTGAGTTTAATTGACAAACCGGCACTGGCAGCAGCCGCGCTTGCCAGCACCAGGAGAACGGCCAGACAAATCCGTGCGATCAACATTTTATCATCTCCGCCCAGCATAATATCGCAGACAGGCGCGACGGCAATATGGCAGGGATTGGCGGAAGCGGTCAGTCGCGATCCCGGAAGCGGTTGGTAATCGGATAACGCCGGTCGCGGCCGAAATTCTTGCGAGTGATCTTCACACCTGGCGCCGATTGGCGGCGTTTGTACTCGGCGATGTAGAGCAGATGCTCAATCCGGTGCACCAGTGCGCGATCATGTCCCCTCGACACGATCTCATCAGTGCCCATTTCGTGCTCAACCAGGCACTCCAGAATGTCATCCAGCACCGGATATGGCGGCAGTGAATCCTGATCTGTCTGGTCGGGGCGCAATTCCGCCGACGGCGCCTTGTCGATGATGTTTTGCGGGATAACCTCGCCTGACGGACCCAAGGCACCCGCTGGCACATTGGCATTCCGCCAGCTTGCCAACGAATAGACCTGCATCTTGTACAAGTCCTTGATCGGATTGAAACCACCGTTCATGTCGCCATAAAGCGTTGCATATCCGACCGACATCTCGCTCTTGTTGCCGGTGGTCACGACCATCGAGCCGAACTTGTTCGAAATCGCCATCAGGATCGTGCCGCGGGCCCGCGACTGCAGATTTTCCTCAGTCACGCCCTCATTGGTTCCCTCAAACAGCTTGTCCAAAGCACTGGCAAAGCCTTCGACGGGTTCGTGGATCGGCACAATGTCATAGCGGCATCCAAGCGCCTTGGCGCACGCCTCCGCATCGGAGAAAGATTCCTCAGAAGTGTATTCATAGGGCAGCATGACGGTCCGCAGCCGTTCCTCCCCCAGCGCATCGACCGCAAGGGCCGCACAAATGGCGGAGTCGATACCACCAGACAAGCCGAGCACGACATTTTTGAAGCCGTTCTTGTTCACATAGTCGCGCAGACCCAGCATGCAGGCGCGGTAGTCGGCCTCTTCATTCTCCGGGATTGCCGAAGCCGGACCATTGTCGCAATACCATCCGCCGTCTTCGTTGCGGCGCCATGTGCTGACCGAAACCGCTTCCTCAAACTGGCTCATTTGGAAAGCAAGTGTCTTGTCGGCGTTGAACGCAAACGATGCCCCGTCAAACACCAGCTCGTCCTGCCCGCCCAACTGGTTGGCATAGATGACCGGCAGTTCGCTTTCGATGACCTGTTTCAAAACCACTTGATGGCGGATATCGACCTTGCCGCGGTAATAGGGCGATCCGTTGGGAACAAGCAGTAATTCCGCACCGCTTTCCGCAAGCGTTTCGCAAACCCCGAAATCCCCCCAGATATCTTCGCAAATGGGAATTCCAAATCGGACATTGCGGAAATTGGCCGGTCCCGGCATTGGTCCGGGCTGGAACACGCGCTTTTCGTCAAATTCGCCATAATTTGGCAGATCAACCTTGAAGCGCTCCGCCTGAACCTGGCCCTTGTCCAGCAAAGCGATGGCATTGTGCAGACCGGTATCCCGCCGCAGCGGTGTGCCGATAATCACCGCCGGACCGTTGTCTGCGGTGTCGGCGGCAAGTTCGCCAACGGCCTTTTCACATGCCTCAACAAATGCCGGTTTCAAGACCAGATCTTCAGGCGGATAACCAGCTATGAACAGTTCGGTGAACAGGACGATGTCGGCGCCGTGACGGGCCGCGTCCGCACGCGCCTCGCGCGCAAGCGCAAGGTTGCCTGCAATGTCGCCGACCGTGGGGTTCAACTGCGCCGTGGCGATGCGCAAAATATCGGGGGATTCATTCATATGTCCCATCTACCGCGGCATGACAAAAGCGGCAATGGCACAACCGTGTGTGGGGCAATTACAACCAATTCCGTTAACCTTCTCAAGTTATTATCTCAATTGGGGCTGGATTCGATCATGGCGGGTCCAAATTGGGACTTATCCGATGAGACCAGACGGAATTCCATCAGACAGACAGGGCGACTTCGTCGACATGGCCCGCAGGCGGGCCCTGCTGGTGTTCAGCGTTCTGGGTGGCGGTGTTGGATTTCTGTCCAGCCTGTACAGTTTTTACGCCGGAGAATTCACAACCGCAGCGGATTATGCGCTGGGCATGGCTGGCCCATTGATCCTGCTTTTCGCCGTGATCCCGATACGGGCCGGTTATCCGACCGATCGCATCGCGTTTTTTGCCTCGCCTATGGCTACGTCCTGATTTTTGCAAACGCTGTCAATTTGGGTGCCATGATCTCCCACGCATCATTCTTCCTGGTCGCCTGGGCGGCAATTTTGACCATGATGTTCGGTTATCGGGGCGCACTGCTCGCTTTTGGCCTGTCTGCCCTTCAGTACGGATTTCTGATCGCAGTCCATGACAATGTTCGCCCGCTGCCCTCGTTCAACATTGAAGAACTGAACATATGGCTTGCTGTTGGCCTGGCCTTTTCGATGTTGCTGATCTGCATGTGCGCTGCGGTGTTTCATCGAGAGATGACGGGAGCCAGCGGGCAACTGGCAGATGCGCGGGCGGCCGCTGAATCCGCCGATCGCGCCAAATCGGAATTCCTTGCCAATATGAGCCATGAAATCCGCACTCCGATGAATGGTGTCATGGGCATGGCGGAATTGCTCGGCAAGACAGAGCTTGATACGCGTCAGAAGATGTTTTCCGACGTCATTTTGAAATCGGGCAATGCGCTGTTGACGATCATCAATGACATCCTCGATTTCTCTAAAATCGAAGCAGGACAGATGCGGCTCGATGTAGAGCCGTTTAACGTCGCCGCCACATTTGAAGATGTGGCCATTCTGTTCGCACCGCAGGTCGCCGAAAAGGACCTTGAATTGATCATTCGGGTGAATCCGGATCTTCCGGCACTTCTGCTCGGCGACGCAGCAAGACTGCGCCAGATCGTCAACAATCTGGTTGGCAACGCTGTGAAGTTTACCGAACAGGGCCAGATACTTATCGACATCGATGGTACCGTCGTTGAAACAGGCCAGTCAGAATCCTTCAAACTCAAGATCAGTGTGTCCGATACCGGAATCGGTATCGCGCCCGACAAGCAGGAATTGCTGTTCCAGAAATTCTCGCAAGTCGATTCGTCAGCGACCCGCAGGCACGAGGGCACCGGACTCGGTCTGGCTATCTCCTCCGCACTGGTCGAACTGATGGGTGGTGAAATCAGCGTCGTCAGCGAACCGGGAGAAGGTTCTACCTTTGCCTTCGAAATAAATCTCGATACCGCCGGAAATATCTCCGGCACTGTTGTCAAGGACGTCGCTCTCAGAGATGCCAAAGTACTGGTTGTCGATGACAACGAGACCAACCGGGCAATTCTGTCTGAACAGATGCACAGTTGGGGTTATGAAAGTGTTGCCGTTGGTAGCGAACAGGAAGCCCTTACATTCCTGAAAGTGGCGCACGAACGGGGGCTTGCGGTCGACTGCGTCATTCTCGACTATCAGATGCCGAACATGTCGGGAATTGACGTCACCCGTGCGATGAAGGGCGATCAAGCCACCGCCCACATCCCGGTAATACTGCTGACATCAGTGGACAACATAGCCAGTAGTTCGGAACTTGCGGAAAAAGGCATTTCCGCCACGCTGACAAAGCCCGCACGGTCGTCGACGCTTCGTCAAACACTGGGCGACGTAATTGCCGGAAATCGGCTGGGCGGGGAAACCGCCGGCGATATCCGCCGCATCGCTTGACGTTTTTTCAATCGTCTCCGCCGCCCATTCGCTCTTTCAACGCGTCGGCATCGTAGTTCTGACCAGCAGACATCGCCAATATCCTGGAGATGTGAACATAGGGCAGTTTCGTTTCTTCGGCCCATGCGTTCATCTGCGCCTGAACCTTGGCCAGATCGCGCTTTGATGTCACTTTGTCGGCGACCTCCAAGCCGCTTTCCTGCATCGCCTTGACCGCGTCACCAGAAAGAATGAACGCATCCCATCCAACCCAGCGAAGAAAATACTGTCCTGTCGCTCCGCCAAGCCGGCTGCCGTGTTTTCCAAGATAGGCCAGAAGACCGATTTGATCGTCAGCTGGCCAGTCGGCCATGAACTTGCCGAATGAGCCGTGCTCCTGTGATACCCGGTCTACGAATTCCGCATTGTCTCGCACCGACTTTATCTTCGCTGCGTTGCGAACGATACGCGTATCTGAGGCCCGTTCGTGCCAAAAATCATCTGGCTGAAACAGCAAGGCCTTCGGTTCAAATCCCAAAAAAGCCTCTTCGAAGCCCGGCCATTTCTGGCGGATGACGGACCAGACAAATCCTGCCGAAAACACCCGCTCTGCCATTGTCGACAGGAACCGGTTGTCCGGGATGTCGGATAATGCGGAATTGTCCGGCGCCCCGCCCAGCAGGCTTTGCAAGATTTGCTCTCCGCCTTTGCGATCAGCTGCGCGTTTGCGGATTTTGGCGAAACTTTCCATAGCCATTCTTTCCGGTTGTTTCCTGTCCGTGACCGTAATGCAGAAATCATTGCGAATGAACCGTCAGTACACACCTTCCTGACACTTGTTTGTCAGCGTCGCGGCTCCTACCATCCTGTGCAAGCAACGAGGACAGTCGATTGAAAATTGTTTTTCTCGGTGCCGGTTCCATCGGCTGTTTCGTCGGTGGCTGCTGGCAGGTGGCAGGAATGGACGTCGTCTTGATTGGGCGCTCCGCAATCGCCGACCAAATCGCCGAAAACGGGTTGAACTTGAGTGACCACACCGGATGGTCGGCTGCCCTGCCCTCAACCGAGGTCAACACCACCATCGATCCTGCGGCGATGTCAAAAGCCGATCTGGTCGTCGTCGCCGTGAAATCGACTGCCACACATGAGGCTGGCGCACTGATTGCCAGACACGCGCCGGAAAAGTCGGCAATATTGAGCTTGCAAAACGGCATCTCCAACGTTGAGCTTTTACAGCAAGCCTTGCCGGAACACAGCGTCCTCGCCGGCATGGTCGGCTTTAACGTCGTTCGCCTCGGAGATGGCCGCTGGCACAAGGCGACATCCGGAGAGATCATTTGTCAAAGAGCGGTTGAGACGGGCCGGATCGCTGAACGGTCCAGCGATTCGGCTTCCAGAGTGCATCTGGCAGACGATATGGAAGCAATCGCCTGGGGCAAATTGTTGCTCAACCTCAACAACGCCATCAATGCGCTATCGGGCCTGAAACTGATCGACCAGTTGTCAAATCGCAATTACCGCCGGGTGTTGTCGGCGAGTATGCGTGAAGCGCTGAGCGTGTTGGACTCAGCCCTTATCGAGCCGGCGAAAATCACACCCTTGCCACCACGCTTACTGCCCCGTTTTATCGATACGCCTGACTGGTTCTTCAAATCGGTCGGCCTGCGGCTTCAAAAGATCGACCCGCAGGCACGCAGTTCGATGGCAGACGATCTTGCGGCAGGGAAAACAACCGAAATTGATTACCTCAATGGCGAGATTGTCAAGCTGGCGGAAAAGACCGGACAAAAGGCGCCGGTAAACGAGAAAATCGTCCAACTGGTTCATCAGGCTGAAACCGGCGGACAAACGAATTGGGGCGCCAAGGAGCTTGTCGCGGAACTGCTGCTCTAGAAGAGATTGCTGCCCGCCATCAAATTTGTCTCGCCGCGATCAAGAACCATGGGGATGATTAGGTCTTCTTCATCAGCGAGATGACGGGTCAGCAGCGCCACCAGCTGCTCGTTTGCACTTGCGTAGGCATCCGCCGCAAATCGTGCCGCTTCCTTGTCTTTCATCAGGCTTTCAAAGAAGGAATTGGCGGTCTCGGCGTTCCGTTCAAGCGCTTCGTGGATTACGTGGTGATCACTGTCTAGCAGGTCAAATCCACGCTCAAGCTTTGGTTCGGCCCCCTTGAACAGGGGAAAATAGTAATGATTCTCAATTTGGTGATGATCGTTCAGCTGTCCCAGAAAGAAGTTTATTCGCGGCGCCATCCACGCTGACAGACTGCCCGGATCGTCCGGCTTCTCGCGCCATTCGTCGATTCCCCGTTGCAACATCGATCCGACTTCACGAAACATGTCGTGCCGGCGCAACCAGAACCTGGCCATGTCGCCAAGATTTTGGTGCCCTTGCCAGATGTCGCGCGGATAGCGTTCGAAAAGCCAGGTCAGGTCTGCCGGAAGACCCTGCCGCTGATCAAGCAACTCACCCTGTTGCTGCGATCTGCCTTCAACTGTCATCGCTGATCAGCTTGTCCATCGGAAAATGGCTTCGATGATAGCAAACAGCCACACCAGAGAGCCAATGGAACAGGCGAGGAGAACCGCCAGCGACCCGCAATCCTTTGCTATTCTGATATCTGCGGAGAATTCGCGCGATACCGCGTTGCAGGCAGCTTCGATACCGGTATTCAGCACCTCGACGACCAGAACCATCACCACCATGCCGATCAAAACCAGCCACATCAGCCAGCTTTCGGCGATGAACCAGGCCACCGGCAAGGCCAGAGCCAGCACGATTATCTCCTGTTTGAATGCGGTCTCGCTTCTTATCAGATGAGCCCAGGCCCTGCCCGAATTCCGGAAAGCGTTGATAATACGCTCCATTGCCACCGCTCCTGCCGATCAATCGCAACGCAATATGCTGGTGAAATACCAAGGAAGCGTAACCGCGATCAGGCTGCGCGATCGAACCTGTAGCAGTCAAAGGCAAAGAAGCCGAAACTGAGCGAGTCGTGCACACGGGTTGCCGAAGCGTTCCCACCCGCCGCTCCGAGAGCAAAAAACAGCGGCATCAGATGCTCGTCAGTCGGGTGGTTGTCTTGCGGATATGGCGCCTTTTTTGTCCAGTCGAGCAGGTTTTCCGTGCTGCCCGTCTCCAAATTATCTTTCATCCAGCCTGTGAACGAAGTGACTTTGTCCACTTCGCGTGGATCGGGCGCCGCGCCGTCCCGCATAACCGAAAACGCCAACCGCAAATTGTGGGTGATATGCCCCGAGCCGACAATCAGAATATTCTCCCCGCCAAGAGAGGCCAGCGCCTTACCCAGCTTGTAGTGATACGTGGCATCACTGTTTGGATCGACTGATACCTGAACGATCGGAATGTCTGCCTCCGGGAACACAAGCTTCATGGAGGTCCAGGTCCCGTGATCAAACCCACGACTGCCTTCCAGCCTGGCCGGCAATCCGGCATCGTCGAGCATTTGTTTGATCCGGCCTGCAAGTTCGGGCGCTCCCGGCGCCGGATACACCATTTCATAAAGCTCAGGCGCAAATCCCCTGAAGTCATAGATCATTTCCGGAGACGGATCTGAGACGACGACGGGACCATCGGTCTCGAAATGCGCTGACGCGATCACGATCGCTGACGGTTTCTCCGGCAGTGTTGAAGCCAGATGCATCAGGTGGGTCCGCGCCGGTGTGTCGTCGGTAACGATATTCGGCCCGCCGTGTGATATGAAAAATGTCGGTTGTGTCGCCATGATGTGTCTCCGTGACGACTATATAGACATGTCTTGCACCGAGGTCAGTGCCAAAAAGTCGACTGACCGTTCAGCAATTTCGAACGAGCGGTGTTTAATTGTCAGGCAGATGACGACCCGGCATATTGCGGCAACCCGTCATTGATTTCATAGTAATCGCCCTTGTCGGCAACAAAGATATGGCTGACCAGTTTGAGTTCCGACGGCCGGTCGAAACTGCCTGCAAGGATGGAAATATCTTCGGCATCGTCGCGCTTCCAGAACAGCGCCGATCCACATTCGCCGCAAAACCCGCGCAGGGCAAAATCTGAAGCGCGATACCAGCGCAGCGATCCTCCATCATTGATCTCGACATCCGTCTGTTGTGCATTGGTCGCGGCATAATAGTGGCCCGATTGCTTCCGGCACTGACCGCAATGACAGGCGATGACATCGCGAAGTGGTCCGGTAACACGAAACGTCACCTTGCCGCACAGGCAGCCGCCGCTACGTTCATTGCTCATCGCATGACTCCTTTTCATCCAGACATTCGCAGCATGATCGGGTGCACACCAAACGGAGAACCGGTTCCCGACACCTGTTTTCAGCACAGCGACAAGGTGTGGGCTGCAAACAGGAAGGGCCGGAGTTTGTACTCCGGCCCGTCGTTTCAACAGCGAATAATTTTGAAGCTTAGGGTCAGAACCCGTTAAGCGTTCACCACCTTCTTTTGCACACCACCCTCACGCTCCTTCTTCAACAGTTCGGCGATCAGGAAGGCAAGCTCCAGTGCCTGGTCGGCGTTCAGCCGCGGATCGCAGTGGGTGTGATAGCGGTCGGAAAGGTCCTCGGCAGAAATGGCACGCGCACCTCCGGTGCATTCGGTGACATTCTTGCCGGTCATCTCGACATGAACGCCGCCGGCGTGAGTACCCTCTGAGCGATGAACGTCGAAAAACGCCTCGACTTCTTTCAAAACCCGGTCAAACGGCCGTGTCTTGTAGCCATTGGCCGTAATCGTGTTGCCATGCATCGGGTCGCAAGACCAGACAACCTTTTTGCCTTCCCGCTCAATTGCGTGAACCAGGCCCGGAAGATGCTCACCAACATTGTCGGCGCCAAACCGGCAAATCAGGGTCAAGCGGCCCGGTTCATTGTCCGGATTGAGCAGATCGGTCAACTCGAGAAGCCCGTCAGGGGTCAGCGACGGTCCGCATTTCAGCCCGAGCGGGTTCTTGATGCCGCGGCAAAACTCGACATGGGCGTGATCGGGCTGGCGGGTTCGGTCGCCGATCCAGATCATGTGGCCGGATGTCGCGTACCAGTCGCCGGAGGTGGAATCGATCCGCGCCATTGCCTGCTCGTAGCCAAGCAGCAGAGCTTCATGGCTGGTGAAGAATTCGGTTTCGCGTAAACGGTGATTTGATTGCGCATCAATGCCGATGGCGCGCATGAACTCAATCGTCTCGGAAATACGGTTCGCCAGCTCCCTGTAACGGTCGGCCTGGGGACTGTCTGAAATGAAACCCAGCATCCAGCTCGACACGTTTTCCAGATTGGCAAATCCGCCTTGCGCGAATGCGCGCAGCAGGTTCAGCGTCGCCGCAGACTGGCGGTAGGCCATGACCTGGCGGTTCGGGTCTGGTATGCGTGCTGCCTCTTCGAACTCAATGCCGTTGATGATGTCTCCGCGGTATGACGGCAGCTCAACGTCGCCTTTCTTCTCGGTTGGTGAAGAACGCGGTTTGGCAAACTGCCCGGCAATGCGCCCCACCTTGACCACCGGCTGCGAAGCGCCATAGGTCAGCACCACCGCCATCTGAAGAAACGCGCGGAAGAAATCGCGAATGTTGTCCGCCCCATGTTCGGCGAAACTTTCGGCGCAATCGCCGCCCTGCAGCAGAAATCCCCGGCCGCCGGCGACTTCGGCCAGCGAACGCTTCAGCTGCCGCGCTTCACCTGCAAAAACCAGCGGCGGAAAGCTCGCCAGCCGCTCCTCGGTCGCTTCAACAACGCTGGCGTCCGGATAGACCGGAACCTGCTGGATTGGCTTTTCTCTCCACGAACTCGGCGACCACTTTGTCATTGTCTTGTCCAATCGGGTTACTGAATAACACTGTCCGCCAAGCGGCGGACCGCGGGCTTATACACAAAGCCTGATGGCTATTCTACCCTGCAAACGGTATCGGTGCGAATCACCTCGAAACCGATGGAAGGTGAGCGACCGCATCATCGAGCAATGCCTGTTCATAATCCGATAGCGTGACACGACGCTGGTAGAGCGGATCGGCCCGGTCGTCGAGAATCCCGATGTCGAACGATTCCGTCTCCGCAACGAAACGATGGACGCCCTCTTCACCGTGCTCAAACAGGAAACCCTGCAACACGGCATCGAGATAGGATCGCAAAACGCGCTGTGTACCAAACGCCAACAGCGGGTCCGGTTCAATTTCATAGACGTGAATTGCACATTGCGGGGCAGACCGTTCATCGAACTGCAGTTCGTCTTCTTCGAGAATAACCCGCCGGTAATGCCGCTCACGCTCATCGATTTGCGGCAGATTTTCTGCGCGGTCAAACACCAGCAGCCCATCGGTTACCGCTCCCTGCCGGCGCCTGACGCTCAGTATGGCGACATCGAACACCGACGTGTCCCGGCGCGGCATCCAGCAACGCTGCCACCCAATCAACCGTGCTGGCACTGCATCGACAATGTCGGTCCGGTGCGTGGTCCGGTTGACCAGCGAGCCGTAGCCGAAATATCCCACGATTTCTTCTTCACTCACCACAGCGTTCCGATTTCATCCTGCTGGAATCAGCCGATTTTCCGGTTTGGCCGAATCCGCGCCAGGCCGCAACACATCGTTGAGAAGATTTACGACGCTGGTAATTGACGGTTACGTAAACGTAATATCTAATGCTGCTGCAATTTGAAAGGCCAGCGCAATGGACAATCAGATCGCGGCGAAAGTTTCGGACGCCGTATATCCGGCGGCTGCCGAACCGGTTTCGTTCGATACCGAAGACGGCTTTCCGATTCAGGGCGACCTGTTTACAGGCACTGGCGCCGGTCCGGCCGTGCTCGTCTCGGCTGCAACCGGCGCACCGAGAACCTTCTACAACAAATTTGCCGCCTGGCTGGTCGAAAACGGCGCCAGCGCTGCACTGACCTACGACTACCGCGGCATGCCCGGCTCGCCTCAACCAAAAGACTGGTCCAGGCGCATCAATTTCAAGGACTGGGCGCTTCACGACTACCCTGCCGCCGCTGATTTCCTCGCCCGCCAGTCGCCGGCAAAACCGCTTGTCGGCATTGGCCAGTCCTTTGGCGGGCAAGCGCTCGGACTATCGGGTATAGCGCACCGCTTTGAACGCTACGCCTTTGTTGCTGTTATTTCCGGCTATTGGGGCAATTTGAACGAGCCCTTGAAATCCTACTTCATGATGAATTTTGTCGGCCTTCCGGCGACCTGGATGCTTGGCCGGACTGCCAGCTGGATGGGACTGGGCGCCGGCGTTCCCGCCAGCGTGTTTTCCGACTGGGCGCGATGGTGCCGCATGCCGGACTATTTTTTTGACGACCCGAAAGTTCCCGAAACAAACCGCTTCGCCGATGTGAATACCCCCATCCTGTCAATTGGCATGACCGACGACCCATGGGGCACGAAAGCTGCCGTCCACGCTTTCGCCAAACACTACTCCGGTGCTGAAATCACCGAAAAATGGGTCTCGCCGGCCGATACCAACGATCAGGAAATCGGTCATCTCGGTTTTTTTCGAAGCAACCACCGCGACACGCTGTGGCCGATTGCAGGACACTGGCTGCTTGAAGGCAGGCCGCCGGAATAGAACTGACTACTCCCCTACCCGTTCGCCGTTAACGACGCGGAATGTCGGTTCGTACATCGTCACCAGCTCTTCTGCCGCACTTGGATGCAGCGCCATGGTGCGGTCGAAATCATCCTTGGTCAGACGGGCCTTGACTGCCACACCGAGCACTTGCGCCAGCTCGCCCGCATCGGGTCCGAGCACATGGGCCCCAACGACGACACGCGTCTTGGCATCGACGACCAGCTTCATGACCATCTTTTCCTGCCGTCCCGACAGCGTGTGGCGCATCGGCCGGAACGAGGCGCGGTAGATTTCCAACTCGTCATAACGCTTGGCCGCATCGTCTTCGGACATGCCAACCGTACCGATTTCAGGCTGCGAAAAAACCGCCGTGGCGATTGTGTCGTGGTCCGGTTTGGTTGGGTTGTCCTTGAACGCGGTCTCGACAAAACACATCGCCTCATGGATCGCTACCGGTGTCAGCTGCACCCGATTGGTGACATCGCCAACCGCCCAGATATTGCCGATACTGGTTCGTGAATAATCATCGACGACAATCGCACCGCTGTGATCCATTTCCACGCCAACGGCCTCAAGCCCCATATTCTGCGTGTTCGGAATGCGCCCGATGGCGAACATCACCTCGTCAACCGTTGCGATCTCACCGCCCCGCATATGCGCATCAAGCCGACCGTCGGACCGTTTGTCGACATGACTCAAAATTTCGTGGCAAATGACGCGAATGCCTTTTGCTTCCATCTCCCGGTGCACACCCTGACGCATATCGATGTCGAAATTGCGCAGAATATCGGAGCCGCGATAAAGCAGCGTCGTCTCGACACCCAGACCATGGAATATGTTGGCAAATTCCACCGCGATATAGCCGCCGCCGCCAATCAGGATCGCTTTGGGCAGCGTTTCCAGATGGAAGGCTTCATTGGAGGTGATGCAATGCTCATGCCCCGGCAGCGCGTCATGGGGGTTCGGCCGCCCGCCCACGGCAACCAGAATTTGGTCAGCCGTAACGGTTTTTCCGGTCGAAAGCCTGATGGTGTGATTGTCTGTGAGCTCGGCCCTGGCATCATACATATCCACACCGGCATTTTGCAGGCCAGACCGGTAGGCGGCTTCCAGCCGCGCGATTTCCTTGTCCTTGTTGGCAATCAGCGTTGGCCAGTCAAAAGCCGTTTCCCCGACTGACCAGCCATAGCCGGCCGAATCCTCAAAATGTTCCGAAAATTGCGATGCGTAGACAAACAGTTTCTTCGGTACGCAGCCACGTATGACGCAGGTACCGCCGTAACGGAATTCCTCCGCCAACCCGACCCGCTTGCCGAGATTTCCCGCTACCCGGGCAGCACGCACTCCGCCCGAACCGCCGCCGATGACAAACAAGTCATAGTCATAGTGCGCCATCTGCGCGCTCCCCTGATCTGGATTGGATATAGAGTGTGTCTTGTTAAAATGGAATCGCTTGTATTTGGTTCTATACGCCCTGAACGGCGTCGCGCGAGCCTGGCGATGTTCACACCGCGCCGCCTCGCGCTCCTGGTCAGGACACAAATTACCGGCGTTCAAACGCTTCCATTTAAACAAGACACGCTCTAGCCGGCACCATGTAAGAGCCCGCGGAGTAAATGAAAAGCCCGGCATACCGCCGGGCAAATCAGCTCAAGCGAATTTGAAATCCACGTGAGTTATTCGCTCTGGGTTCCCCCACCCTCATTGAGCTTGGCCACCTCTTCATCGATTTTCTTGCCGGCTTCCAAAGCAAGATCACGCGCAATGCCTGCGCGCCAAATGTCGGCGGCCTTGAAAAGTTCCTGGGTCACGACAGGGCCTTCTGCCAGGAGTTTTTTTCCGATCGAACCGGTGTAAAACTCGGTAATGCTGTTCAACTCAGCTTCACTGAACGCCTTGGCATAGGCAAGCGCGGATTCGCGCTCCAAATCAGCTCTTCGGGGCGCCAGGCTGAGCGCCGTCTCATCAACAATGATGCTGATCAATGGCTGCAGGTCCGGATTCTTTTGGTACAATTGCACTTTCAACTGTGCTGCCGCGGCTGAAATGATCCCGTCAAATTCATCGGTCACTCGCAGCGATGTTATTGCCGCCCGCGCCGCTTTCAGATGCGAGTCGGATATCTCATCCTGGGCGCGCACGCCGCCAGCTGTGGCTACTGCGACCACAATCGCGACAGAGGCGAGGCGAAATAGTTTGCCTGAAATACTCATAGTGCTTCAATTCTCCCTCATTTGCGGGTCGTATACAATGTTCGTACGCCTTTGGCACCGGCAATGATCGCCAAATCTGCCAAATCAAGAAACAGGCCGTGCTCGACAACGCCCGGTATGGCATTCAGCGCATTCGACAGCGCTCTTGTATCGTGAATGCGGCCAAAAGATGCATCAATGATCAAATGACCGCCATCTGTGACAAATGGCTCGTCATTGCCCTTTCTGACCACCAGCTCGCCTTTTAGTCCGAGCCCCTGTGCGGCTTGATCGATGGCGATGGTCGTTGCACGCAATCCAAATCGGTTGACTTCGATTGGAAGCGGAAATTGACCGAGCTCGTGCACGAGTTTTGACTCGTCAGCGATCACAATCATCTTTGCCGAGGCGGCTGCGACGATTTTCTCGCGCAATAATGCCCCGCCGCCGCCCTTGATCAGCGACAGGTCGCCGTCAAGTTCGTCTGCGCCATCGATCGTCAGATCGAGCGCCGGCAACTCCTCCAGTGTCGCAAGCTTCACCCCCAATTCAGCGCATAAAGCCCCAGTGCGCTCCGAAGTCGGCACGCCAACAATATCGAGGCCGGAACTGCACTTCTCCGCCAGAAGCCGCACAAACTCTTCCGCCGTCGATCCGGTACCGATACCAAGCCGCATGCCGTTTTCGACATGCTCAAGTGCAGCTCGCGCCGCTTCAATTTTCAACGATCTGGGATCCATGCTTCTTCGCCGGAACGGGAATGGTGGTTCAATCGCCGTGCTGGTAGCACTTTTGGCTTCGCTGGCAAACCGTTGAAATGCAGCATTTCAAGGGAATTCTGGTTGACGCGCCCGCCCAACTCATTGCGCTGCACCCGATTGCACGCTATCGGCACAACAAACCAATTGAAGGACAGGCAATGCCAAAACCCGTCATTGTGTTCGACCTGGACGGAACCCTGATCGACACCGCACCCGATCTGCTCGACAGTCTCAATCATTGTCTGACCCAATCAGGGCACGAAGCAGCGCAACACGATGACCTGCGTCAGTTGGTTGGCCACGGCGCCAGGGTCATGATTACGCGAGCGCTTACCACTCAGGGCAAGCCGGCAAGGGAAGAGGAAATCTCAGGTCTGTTTGATCTGTTTCTTGAACACTATGCTTCCAACATGCCGGGCAGGTCCCGGCCCTATCCCGGCGCACTGGACGCGGTCGAGCGGTTTTTGAGCGCCGGCTATCGCGCCGCAATCTGCACCAACAAATATCAAAGCCTTTCCGAAACCCTGATGGGCAGTCTGGGTTTGGAGACCCAATTTGCGGCGATCTGTGGTGCCGACCGGTTCGAATTCAGAAAGCCCGATCCGCGTCATCTGACCGGGACGATCCGTCTCGCCGGCGGTGCGATTGACGGTTCGATCATGATTGGCGACTCACGCACCGATATCGATACCGCCAAGGCAGCGGGCATCCCCGTTGTTGCAGTGGACTGGGGATATACCGATCATCATGTTTCGAAATTCGAGCCCGATACGATCATCTCTCATTTTGATGAATTGACGCCAACGATCACGCGACGGTTACACGGCCGTCGAACCGCGCACGCTGAAAGCGTGGCTCCCGATTAGACGCCAGCGATATCCCGCGCCATCACCTATAAAGCCGTTTCCCGGCAGCGGTATCAAACGGATCAAAAGAAAAAAATGGGCGCCCGCCGCCTCCGGGGCTGGGCTGCGGCGGGCTGTATTGGACGCTACACGTGGGTTACCAGCCAGGCTAGTCACTACTGGCTGGTGATTGGATTGCAACGCCCTCGACTTTGATAGTGTAACGGCAGGACGTGCACTATTACGTGATCACGTTATATACAAATGGTTGCATTTCAACATAATATAGCGATTCGGTTGAATTTTTTAGCCAACCCGCTTTCCAGGTCCTGAACCCGCAAACTCGGCAATACAACAAAGGCCCCCGCGGGGGCCTTTTGTGATTTCTTTGACTTCTCTCGCCTGACGGCGCCAGGCTGCATCAGCTATTCGGCTGGCGAACCGCATCCGTCTTGTCCATGGCAGTCTGCAACCGCTTGTCGCGTCCGTAAATGTCCGCCGAATACTCAACCTTGCCATTCTCATTCGGCATTGCAGTAAAGTAGGACACATAGACAGGGATCTTGTTTGGCACTGCCTGTTCAGCATGCCCCTTCTTCAGTTTGGCCTCGATTTCGTCGATCGACCAGCCAAGCACCGCGGCAGCCATGCCGCGCGGATCTTGTAGCCGAATACAGCCATGGCTGAACGCACGCACATCGCGCTGGAAAAGGCCCTTGGACGGCGTGTCGTGCATGTAGATCGCATGCTTGTTCGGGAACAGGATTTTCAGTTCACCCAGTGCATTGCGCCTGCCGGGCTTTTGGCGAACGTCATAGGGCACCTTGCCGCCATACTGCGTCCAGTTGATCGAGGACGATGACACCCGCCTTCCGCGTGCGTTGGTTACTTCATATCCGGCCCGGTCCAGGTAGCCCGGATCGTTGTAGAGTTTCGGCAGCATCTCGTTGACAATGATCGACTGCGGAACCCCCCAGTAAGGATTGAAGTCCACCTGCTCGATCTCGTCATAGAAGAAACTGGTCTGGTTCGACCGCTTGCCGACGACCACACGCATCGACAATTCGTCCTTGCCGCCGCGAACAAAAGTCGCCCTGAATGCCGGTTGGTTGACGAAGACATGCGGATTGCCGAATTCGGAAGGAAGCCAGCGTAACCGCTCAAGTGCAAGCTCGACCTTCTGCAGCCGGTTGGTTTTTGATTCCCCTGCCAGTTTGGCGATCGTACGCGGACCGATGATGCCGTCAGGCTTCAGCTTGTGCTCCGCTTGAGCAGCCTTGATCAGCGGCACGAGGTCAGACGTGTAGGTTTCGTTGGTGAAGTTCGCTGTCAGCAACAAACCATATTCGGCGCGAAACTCGCCGCTCGCGCGCCGTTCGATCAGGCGTAGCAGTTTCGGAAATTCCGCACTGGTTCGCCCGGGTTTGATCAGCGTCTTGGGCGCAATAACGATGTCGTTTTCGGCGCTGGCGCGCAGAACTTCCAGTTCGCGACGCAACGCCTGATACTGATCGTTCTGGGGATGTCTGGATTCCAGGTAAGTCTTCACTTCCTGCGTATGCGCCAATGTTCGCAACACTGCCGAATAGTCGATCTCCTTGCGCGGAAGATCGTGATACCCAGACAGGCGGTCAGCGGTCACACGGCCGTTCATCGCGTCGGAAACATAGCGCAGCACTTTCGCCGACAACATGATTTCAAACCGGGCGAGTTCGGCCAAGCGTCCGGACGTATCGTCCAGCGAGAAACCCGGTTGTGGAACATCGACTGTGTAGTCTGCCGGTTTGAGCGCATAACTGTCAGCGCCGGACAAAACGCGCAATGCCTCCGCCGCCCGCGCATTTGGCGAAAATCCGCTTACCCAGATAAACGAGGGATTGGCCGAATAGTAAGCTTCAATGCCCTTGGCGATATCCGTCTCCGCCGAAAACTTGTCGGCGGCGACTGCAGCAACAGCCTCGCCAAATCCTGCGGTGCCGAGAACGGGAGTGAAATCATCCGTCTTGGCGGCCTCGCTCACTTCCTTCAAATTGATGCGCGAGAATTTGTCCGTCTTGTAGTTGTAATAGCTAGGTGCGCTGATTTTCTTGATGCGCTTGGGTTTCGGCGGTTCCGGAGCGCGCTCGCGCCGGTTAATCCGGTTGCCACCGAAAAGCCGCTCAAACAGACTTTGGGCATCTGCCTCGCCGGGTGAAAACACCAGCGTTGATGCCAGAAGTGCAATTGAAAGCCGAAGCCGGCGATTTAAGTGTCCAATCATGTTTCCCGCCACGTTGCGTTAATCCCAAATGCCTGCCCGTTTGAAATCACGTTGTCAGCCCCGTTCCGCGTTCGGAATTCTTGTTGTGGCGATACCGCATAGCGGCATCTGAGGGCAACAATTTGGCGCGATAATAGCGGGAACAGCTCCCTGCGTGAAGCAGTGCTCTCATATTCGTGATCGCTAATGGGAAGAGCTGTTGCAAAAAAGCCGCCCTTGATGCCCCTTCAGAGCTTCTGTGACCGGGTATTTGCCGACCGGCGTCACTTCGGCAGTGCTTTCCTCCCGGTAACGGCACAATCCTGACGAATCACCGAACGACGATTTCCGCAACAAGTTCGCCGGATTTTGAATGACAAGGGGGCAGACTGCCTTGTGTGCTCTGATACGGCGGCAACTGCGGACGGCTGGTCAACACGGCGGCCATGCCAAACCGAATACCCTCAGTAGTAGTTCATCACAGCGTGGCGGGCCTCCGCAAAGAACAGCCACCGTTCAGTGACAACCCCCAGCGCGTGGCTCACCAAGGCAGCTGTGGCAAGACCCAAAGCGCCGATTGAAGCTTCGTCGGCCAACAGCACCAAAAACAAAAGCCCAATCGGTATCAGGCAACCGAAGATCAGCGACAGCAACGAAAGTTTGTCAGCATGTTTTCGCGCGACGCGATATCCCATCTCACGGGTCAGATAGTTCTCATTAATGTGCGGACGCTCGAGCAATTTCACTTTTCCTATACCGCCAAGACCGGTTGCGGTTTCGGGTGTTGAGGGCGATTGATCCTGTTTCAACCGGTTACGCCACATCGTTTTTGTCACCCATGCAAAAGCCAACGCCGCCATACACGCGACGATCAACAGCGCCGGCAAATCGCCTGAAAATACCGCAAAGACACAAGCCAGCGACAAGCCGCCCGCGGCAGCGAACAACAGATACGCCAGTGACGTGACCGGAGTGTGCCACGCGTAAATGGATTTCAGCGACGCATAAATCATAGAGGTGCAATAGACGGTTATCAGGCTCAAAGCCGTTCCAGTGAGCCCTATCCAGGCCACATACCGGCCTTCGAAAATCGATAACCAAGCACCGGCGCAGAGCGGCACGAAAGTCAAGATCGCCATTACCCCTTCGCGCGACAGCCAGCTGGAACGCCATTGCGAAAATGCCCTCCACGCCCGCTGCGGGTTGCCCAGATGCAGCGTCGAGGACAACAGCCCGGCCGAAATGAACGCGAGCGCTGTGAAATGCGCAACCTTCGTGGAAACTGCTCCGGCATCGAGCATTCCAAAACCGAGAACAGCCGCGAGCCCATAACCAAAGCCCGATACTGTCGTGAAAAATATGATCGAATAAGCCGGATGCATTTACTCAGAGTCTTTCCAGCATCCCGTCGAGCCAGGAAAAAAAGCCGCTGGCGCCATCGGTGTTTTCGGCTGTCAGTGCACCGGCTTTCGAGGCCAGTGTGCTTCGCGGTCTGGGCGGAAGATACTTGTTGACCGGGCGCGTGCCCTGCTCCGGCATCAAATCCACTCCGCCGCGCTCGGCGACCAATTTCGACAGGTCGGATTCAGGATCACCCAAATCACCGAAATGACGGGCTTTTGCCGGGCAGGTGCGTACACATGCCGGGACGCGGTCGACCTCTTCGAACGTGTCATTGTAAATACGGTCGATGCAGAGCGTGCATTTCTTCATCACGCCGGCGGCGACATCCATCTCGCGAGCGCCATAGGGGCACGACCAGGCACACAGCCCGCAGCCGATGCATTTGTCTTCATCGACCAGCACAATCCCGTCTTCCGCCCGTTTGTAAGACGCGCCAGTCGGACACACGGTCACACAGGGAGCATCCTCGCAATGCAGGCACGATTTTGGGAAATGCACCACACGGGCATCGCCCTCTTCACCTATGATTTCGCCGCCTTCGGGCACCACTTCAAATGTGTGAATACGGTTCAGCCAGGCGCCCGACACGTCGGCGCCATATGGATCCTGATCAGAAAGCGCGTTGCCATAGCCGCCGGTGTTCCACTCCTTGCAGTTGACGACACATGCATGGCAGCCGACGCAGATGTCCAGGTCGATGACAAGCCCGAGCTTGGCGGATGAAGAGGGCTTCGGCAGGCTCGTCATCAATCCCACTCCTGCCCGTAACGCAGTTCATCGACGCCATCGACTGACTTGGCTGTTCGTGGCAGGTGCGGTTCGCTTTGCGCTCCCGGTTCCGCTTTTTCGATATTGACACGCAGATCGTACCAGGCCGCCTGCCCGGTTATCGGATCTGAGTTCGACCAGCGCATACCGTCGCCCTTCGGTGGCAAAAGTTCGTTGATGAGATGGTTGAGCAAAAAGCCCTTCTCTGCTTCCGGTGCATCTGCATCAAGCGCCCAGGCGCCGGCGCGTTTGCCGATCGCGTTCCAGGTCCACATCGTGTCTTCATTGACCGCCTCAGAACGGGCGATTTCGACCTTGATGCGGCCATGAGCTGACGTAACCCAGGCCCAGTTTCCAGTTTCAAGACCAACCGAATCACAAATCTTTCCAGGTACATAGAGAACGTTCTTCGTGTGGATTTGACGAAGCCAGGCATTCATCGAACCCCAAGAGTGATACATCGCCGCCGGCCGCTGGGTAATGGCATGATAGGGATAGGCTTCGCGGTCGACCGCTGCTTCCTCGAATGGCTGATACCACTCCGGCAGCGGATGAAATGCCGTCAATATCTGCTCGCGGTGCGTCTCCGGCGCCTGTGGTTTGCGCATCCCTTCGGCAGAAAGCCTGAATTTTTGCAGCGTCTCATTGTAAAGCTGGAAAGTCACCGGCGCGGGCTTGTCAAAGAAACCCATGCGGATGCCGAATTCCTGATAGGCGGCATTGGCGTGTTTGAAAAACTGCGCCTCCATCGGAATATGGGTGGAATTGAACGCGCCATTTTGTTTGTAGCGTTCAAGCTGGTCAGGATTCGGTTCTCCGCGGCCAAGCTTCGTACCCTCAGGGCCACGGAAACCGGCCAGCGGGCCGATGCCCGGCCGCCGCTCATGCCGGACAATGTAATCGGCATAGTCGGAATAAAGAGCCTTGCCTTCTCCATCGACAAAACCCGGCAGCTTCAGCCGCGCACCAAGGTCGAGGATCACTGACTGAAATCCCCGCACGTCACGGTCCGGTTCTATCACCGGCCACCGGATGGCGTCGTTGACACAATCCGGCTCGGCAATTGGCCTGTCGAGCAGCGAAATACAGTCATACCGCTCCAGGTAAGTCGTGTCCGGCAGGACAAGATCGGCATAGGATACGGTTTCTGACCAGTAGGCGTCGGAATAGATGATCTTCGGGATCTTGTATTCGCCCGTCGCTTCGTCCTTGTCTTCCAGCATCTTCACCACGCCGGCGGTATTCATCGACGAGTTCCAGGCCATATTGGCCATGTAAAGAAACATCACGTCGACCGGATACGGATCACCCGCATGCGCATTGGGGATTGCCATGTGCATCAGCCCGTGCGCCGAAAGCGGTGAATCCCAGGAAAACGCCTTGTCCAGCCGGCAGGGCTGTCCTTCGGCATCAATCAGCATGTCCTCAGGCCCCAGCGGAAACCCAAGATGCGGCCCCGCCAGCGGCTCACCGGCATTGACATGTTCGGCGCGCCCATGCGGTCTGGGGTGTGAATCAACCGGTTTCGGATAAGGCGGCTCATAGCGAAATCCGCCCGGACAATCGATTGCACCGATGAGCACCTGCAACAGGTGAAGCGCGCGGCAGGTCTGAAAGCCATTGGAATGGGCCGAGATGCCCCGCATGGCATGAAACGAAACCGGTCTGCCCCGATAACCGTCATGCTTGACGCCGTGCATGTCGAACCACGGCTGCTCGATGAAAATTTCTTCATCGAATGCGACCCGCGCAATCTCGGCTGCCAGACCGCGGATTGTTTCGGCCGATACTCCGCACTGGGCCGCAACAGTCTCCGGCGCATATTTCTCGTCGAGATATTTCTCTGCCAGCAGGCTGAATGACGGAACAACCTTCCGGCCGTCGTCCAGCTTGCAGCTTCCGCCAAAAGCGCCCTGAACACCTTTGGTTTCGGCGGTTACGACCGTCTCGGTCACCCGGTCAAACACCAGCGCCTTGCCATCACCGTTCCGGGCAAACAGGCCGTGATCGGCTGTGCCGGGGGCGTCAATGACCAGCCATGCCGCATTGGTGTACCGGGACAGGTAATCAACGTCGATTTTGCGGGCTTTCAAAAGCTCATGAATGAGCGACAGGATCAGCAAGCCATCGGTACCTGGCCTGACCCCGATCCAGTTGTCCGCAACTGCCGAATAACCCGTGCGAACAGGATTGACCGACACGAAGCGGGCGCCGTTCTCCTTGACCTTCGAGATACCGAGCTTCAGCGGATTGGAATCGTGATCTTCCGCCACTCCGAACAGGATGAACAGCTTTGTCCGTTCCCAATCCGGCGCGCCAAACTCCCAAAACGCACCGCCAATGGTCATGATGCCGGCGGCCGCCATATTGACCGAGCAAAAACCGCCATGGGCGGCATAGTTCGGCGTGCCGAACTGCTGTGCCCAATAACCTGTCAGCGACTGCGACTGGTCGCGCCCGGTAAAAAATGCCAGCTTTCGCGGGTCGTCATCGCGCACCTTGCCGAGCCATTCGGTGGCCAGTGCCAGCGCTTCATCCCAGGAAATCTCCTTGAATTCTCCGGAACCGCGCGGACCGGTTCTCAACATCGGCGCTTTCAGCCTTGCCGGAGCGTAGTGCTGCATGATCCCGGCAGAACCTTTCGCACAAAGCACACCGCGATTGACCGGATGGTCGCGATTGCCTTCGATGTATCGGATTTTCTGCTTGCCGTCGGGTGTATTTTTCAGATGCACATTGATGCCGCAGCGGCAGGCGCACATGTAGCATGTGGTCTTTTTGACCTCATCTGAGGCGGCCTGCGACAGGTCGATTTGCGGTTCTGCATTCATGCGAACACCCTTCTGTGCGCGGCAGTCTTATATAAGACTCAAGCAGATGAAAATGCCGTCGGTTGGTCCACGCACAAAAAAACCGTGTGGGCAGGAACCACACGGTTTTTCGGAGATCAGTTTTTGCTGAAATCAGTTGGTCACAACAATCCGGACATTGCCGGGACCGACCTGCTTGACCATTGAAAACAGCTTTCTCGCATTCGCCGGATGCAAGCGAACGCATCCGTGTGAAGCCGGGCGGCCAAGACGGCTGATCGCATTGGTGCCGTGAATGGCATAGCCCTTGTAGTAGAATATCGAGTGCGGCATTGGCGACATGTCATATTTGCGCGAGTGCCACATTGTGTGCATCCGGGTCGGACGCCACGTACCCCGCGGTGTCACGTAGCCGCGGCGCGCTGTCGATACTTTCCATCGATGAACGACACGGCCATATTTCTTCACCGTCATCGTCTGCGCCGAGATATCGACATGTGCCACCAGACTGGCAGCCATCGCTGTCGTTGAAGCTCCCAAAATGACAGCCAGTGACGCGGCCATCATCAATAGAAAATTACGCATTACACAAACCCCTGGTTAAAACGCCCCTTACTAAATGTACTGCAACATCATTTGCCTGACGGTGCACTTTCGCACAAAACCGAGCAAAAATCACCAGTTAGCAGGTATGCGGATCAAACAATTACGTGATTTGCTTAACAAGCAATAGCGCACTTGCAAAATATTGCTGCCACAGGTCATATCGGCTTGATGGACGAGAAAATAGCAAAAGCTGTCGATGAACGGCGTTCGGATTTGATCGAGTTGACGGTCGATCTGATCCGCTATCAGACTATCAACCCACCCGGCGAAGCCTACACACCCTGCGCCGAATATCTCGGCCGCAGGATGCAAAGGAGCGGATTCGAATGCCTGATGATCCGCGGTGAAGGTACACCCGGCGACACCGACAAATATCCGCGGACCAATGTCATCTGCCGCCGCGAGGGCCGGTCGCCCGGTCCGACCGTTCATTTCAATTCGCACATTGATGTGGTGGTCGCCGGCGACGGCTGGACACTTGACCCGTTCGAAGGCGTGGTTCGCGACGGCAAGGTTTTCGGTCGCGGCGCTTGCGACATGAAAGGTGGGCTGGCTGCGTCGGTGATTGCCGCAGAAGCGTTTTTGGCTGTTTTTCCGGATTATCCCGGCGCAATCGAGATTTCCGGCACCGTCGATGAGGAATCCGGCGGTTTCGGCGGCGTCGCACACCTGGCAAAACAGGGCTATTTCTCCAAACCCAGGGTCGACCACGTCATCATCCCCGAACCGCTCAACAAGGACCGTATTTGCCTCGGCCATCGCGGTGCCTGGTGGGCGGAAATCGAAACAAAAGGCTCGCAGGCGCACGGTTCGATGCCATTCCTCGGCGACTGCGCCGTCCGCCATATGGGAGCGGTGCTGCAGGCATTTGAGGACGAACTCTATCCGGCACTCGACCGCAAGCAGACCAAGATGCCGGTCGTTCCCGAAGGTGCACGCCGTTCGACAATGAACATCAACGCCATTCATGGCGGTGAGACCGATGATTACACCGGACTTCCCGCGCCCAACGTCCCCGATTCATGCAAGATGACCATCGACCGCCGGTTTCTGCTCGAAGAACAACTGGACGACGTCAAAGGCGAGGTCGTCGCAATTCTTGAACGTTTGAAGCGTGAGCGGCCGAAATTCGACTACTCGGTTCGAGATATCATGGAGATCATTCCCACCATGACCGACCGGGATGCCCCGGTCGTGAGCGCAGTCGCCGACGGGATCAGGCAGGTATTCGGCAAGGATCCTGACTATGTCATTTCGCCGGGATCCTACGACCAGAAACACATTGCGCGGCTGGGCCATCTGCATGACTGCATCGCTTATGGTCCGGGTATTCTTGACCTGGCACACCGTCCCGACGAATGGGTCGGTATCGATGACATGGTGGAATCCGCCAAGGTGTTGGCGTTCGGACTGAAGGCGTTATTGTTCAGACAATAGCGACGAAGATCATGAACACGATCAGGGTGACCACGGCATAGATGCCATTGCCGAGGATCAATTGCGGCATGCCCAGTTTCATGGCCGGTTTGAAAACCGTTTTCAATCCGACAATCGGAGCCGCTGTGAGCCAGATCAGCGCCACGATCAACCCCGGCACCATGCTGCCAACCAACTGCAAAATGAACGGGATCGGGATGGCGAAGATCACTGACCACAACTGTTTTCCGGGATGACCGGCCAGATCGGAAAACTTCGCCCCTTGCGACATGGCTATGAAGCCGACGACCAGACATCCGATGACGCCGCCAAAAATGATCCCCAGCCACGGTCCGAGCTGAAAATAGTTTTCGAACATTGGATTACCCCCTCATTGTGTCCGCCGATATCCTACAAAATCGGGGGTTGCGTTTCCATAGCGCCATCGCCTGCTTCGCCTCGCACTCACAATATTTTTGTTCGTGTGCTGACATTGGCAAAATATCCTGATTTACTCACTTACGTCAGACCGGTGATCAACACCGGCGCCGTTTTTGTCTCGGGAGAGTTACATGAGAACCATGAATTCCATCATCGCCGCCTCTGTTTTCGTGCTTGCCACGAGCACGTCAGCCCTTGCAGCCCGAACCGACCTCGTAATGGGCGTCGTATTGGAGCCACCGCATCTCGATCCGACAGCCGGTGCTGCCGCCGCGATCGACGAAATCGTCTACGCCAATGTCTTTGAAGGTTTGACCAGAATTGGTCCGGACGGTTCCGTGCAGCCGGCATTGGCAGAAAGCTGGACCGTTTCCGATGACGGCAAGGTTTACACGTTCAAACTGCGCTCGGGCGCCAAGTTCCACGACGGAACCGATCTTGATGCCGGTGACGTGAAATTCTCGCTCGACCGTGCCCGCGCCGAAGATTCCACCAACGCACAGAAGCCACTGTTTGCGCAGATTGACAATGTGGAAGCCGGCGACGGCACCGTCACGGTTACACTGAAACAACCGCAGGGCTCCTTCCTTTATAATATGGGTTGGGGTGACGCGGTGATCGTCGCGCCCGAATCGGCGGACAACAACAAGGCCAATCCCGTCGGCACCGGTCCGTTCAAGTTCGACAACTGGGCCAAGGGTTCATCGATCACGATCGTGAAGAACCCGGATTACTGGGGTGATGCTGTCGCGCTCGACAAGGCAACATTCCGTATCATTCCTGATGCCGCCGCGGCCGTACCGGCACTGCTGTCAGGCGACGTACACGCCTTCGCCAACATGCCGGCAGGTGATGCGTTGCCACAAATTCAGGCCGATCCGCGCTTTGAGGTGGTCATCGGCGCGACAGAAGGTGAAACGATCCTGTCGACGAACAACAAGCAACCGCCATTTGACAATCTGAAGGTTCGTCAGGCGATTGCCCACGCGTTGAACCGCGAAGCGCTCATTCAGGGCAACGGTTCGGGCTACGGCACACCGATTGGATCGCATTTCTCACCAGCCAATGAAGCCTATGTCGATTTGGTCGGCACTTATTCGTACGATCCGGAAAAGGCCAAGGCACTGCTGGCTGAAGCCGGATTTGCAGATGGCATTAAGGCGACGCTCAAATTGCCGCCCCCCGGCTATGCCCGCGAAGGCGGGCAGGTTGTCGCCGCCCAGTTGCGCGAGGTCGGGATTGACCTGGAGATCATTCCGGTCGAATGGGCGCAGTGGCTGGAACAGGTGTTCAAGGCCAAGGACTACGATCTGACCATCGTCTCGCACACCGAGCCCAACGACATCGGCATCTATGCGCGCAAAGACTACTACTTCCAGTACGACAATGCGGACTTTGATGCCGTGATCGCCGAACTGGATGTGACCGCCGATCCCGCCAAGCGCAAGGAATTGTTCGGCAAGGCGCAAACCATTTTGGCAAATGACGCCGTAAACGGTTTCATGTACCAGCTGCCGAAGATCGGCGTCTGGGACGCCAAGATCGAAGGTCTGTGGCACAACTCACCGGTACAGGCAAACGACCTTACCGGCGTGAAGTGGACCGACTGATCCACGGATAACCAGAAAGCCCGGATCGAACAGCGTCCGGGCTTTCTTTCAACACTCCGAAAAGCAAGATGGCGGCATATATTATCAGGCGATTGGGCGTTGGCATCCTGACGCTGTTTGCCGCCTCGATTGTCGTTTTTGCTGTTCTCGAACTGGTCCCCGGCGACCCGGCGCAGTTGATGCTGGGCATCAATGCCACTGACGAGACACTTGCCGCGCTTCGCGAACAAATGGGCCTCAATCAGCCGGTGCTCGTGCGCTATGCCGACTGGATGCTCGGCATGCTGGCAGGCGACTTCGGCCAGTCCTACACCTACTCTGTTCCGGTGATTGAGCTGATCGGCGAGCGTGTCGTCGTATCGCTGCCGCTGGCCATCATCGCCCTTTTCCTGTCGACCGCGGTCGCCATTCCGGTTGGCATCTATTCGGCCGCCCGGCGCGGCCGCGCTCCCGACACAATCGCCATGGGCACGGCGCAAATCGGCGTTGCCATCCCCAATTTCTGGTTTGCGCTGCTCTTGGTTTATGTGTTCGCCGTCGGCCTCAGGCTGGTCCCGGCGGGTGGATTTCCCGGCTGGTCGGCGGGGATCTGGCCTGCCATCAAGGCACTCATCCTGCCGGCAATCGCACTTGCCCTGCCCCAGGCTGCCATTCTGGCCCGCGTCACCCGCTCAGCACTGATCGAAGTGCTTGGCGAAGACTATATCCGCACTGCCCGCGCCAAGGGCCTGCCGCGCAACCGTGTTTTGTGGCGCCACGCGTTGCGCAATGCGCTGATACCGGTGTTGACCATCCTCGGCCTGCAATTCGCCTTCCTTGTTGCCGGAACGATCATCATCGAGAACGTGTTCTACCTGCCGGGCCTTGGCCGGCTGGTGTTTCAGGCAATCACCCAGCGCGACCTGATCGTCGTCGAAAGCGTCGTCATGCTGCTGGTGGCGACGGTGATCATCGTCAATCTGCTCGTCGATCTTTCCTATGCGATTGTCGATCCGCGTCTGAGGATCCGCTGATGACCGACCAGGCAGAAACATTTGAACACGAAACATTGGGCCATTTCGTCCGCAAGGCGCTTGCAAACCGTTCATTCCTGATCGGCCTCATTGTCACGCTGATCGTTGCCGCAGCCGCGCTGATTTCGTTTGTCTGGACACCCTATGCGGTCACCGACCTTCCGGTTGAAAATCGGCTGAAGACCCCGTCTATGGATCACCTCCTCGGCACCGACCATTTTGGCCGTGACATCCTGTCGATGATCATGGTCGGTGCGCGCAATTCAATTGCCGTTGCACTGGTCGCAGTCGGCATCGGCATGGGGATCGGCGTTCCGCTGGGCTGCTGGGCCGCAGCGCGGCGCGGCTGGGTCGACGAAGCCCTGATGCGCTTCAACGATGTCGTCTTTGCCTTCCCGGCCCTGCTTTCGGCGGTGATGATCACGGCAATCTTCGGCCCCGGCGCCATCAATGCCATCATCGCCATCGGCATCTTCAACATTCCGGTCTTTGCTCGCGTCGCCCGCGGCGCCGCACTCTCCATCTGGCCGCGGGAATTCATTCTGTCTGCCCGCGCTTGCGGCAAGAACGCCGCCCAGATCACCGTCGAACATATTTTGCCGAACATCGCCAGCGTGCTGCTGGTCCAGGGCACGATCCAGTTCGCACTCGGCATCCTGGCCGAAGCGGGCCTGTCCTATGTCGGGCTTGGCGCTCAGCCGCCGATGCCCAGTTGGGGCCGCATGCTGTTTGACGCGCAGGTGCGCATGGTGGTTGCGCCGCACATGGCAATATTCCCCGGCCTTGCGATTGTCGCCACGGTACTCGGCCTCAACCTGCTCGGCGATGGCCTGCGCGACGTGCTCGACCCCAGACTGAGGCGCGAGCGGTGAGCCTGCTGGAGATCGAAAAGCTCGATCTCTGGATCGGTGACACGCCGATCCTGAAGGGCGTCGATCTGGCAATCGAAGCCGGCGAGGTCATGGGGCTGGTCGGCGAATCCGGTTCGGGAAAATCGATGACCGCGCTGGCGTTGATGCAACTGCTTCCCCACGCTGCCAAACTGCCGGTGGGCTCCATCAATTTCAACGGCGAAGACATTCTGGCCGCATCCGAAGACCGCATGTGCGCATTGCGCGGTGATGATCTCGGCATGGTGTTCCAGGAACCGATGACGGCGCTCAATCCCGTCAAGACCATCGGCGAACAGGTGGCCGAAGGCATTCGCTGGCACACTTCCGCCAATCGTGCCGACGCGGAAGCCCAGGCGCGGCGAATGCTCGCCCGTGTCGGTCTGCCGGAAGAGAAATTCCCGCTCAGCCGCTTTCCGCATGAACTCTCCGGCGGTCAGCGTCAGCGCGTTGTTATCGCCATTGCCTGTGCGCTCAATCCGAAACTGCTTGTCGCCGATGAACCGACCACGGCGCTTGACGTTGTCCTGCAGGCGCAAATCCTCGAATTGCTGCGCGATCTGGTTGACGAAAACGGCATGGGGTTGCTGCTGATCAGCCACGATTTGGCAGTCGTCGCCGACATGGCCGATCGCGTTACCATCATGCGCAATGGTGAGGTAATGGAATCCGGTAAAACCGCCAGAACGCTTTCAGAACAAAAACATCCGTACACACGCCAGCTCGCGGAAGCCTCCACTCACGTTCCGGCCCGCGTGGAGACGGATCCAGGCCAGGTGGATGCGCCGCCATTGCTGGAAATCAAATCCGTGATCAAGGACTATACCGGGCGCCGCACCAGTCTGTTCAAGCCGCCCGTCCTGTTCCGTGCCGTTGACGATGTCAGTTTTTCATTGGAGCACGGCCACTCAATGGCGCTGGTCGGCCGTTCGGGGTGCGGAAAGTCAACGCTTGCGCGCATGATCCTGGCGCTTGACCGGCCAACCTCGGGCGATATCGCCTTCAATGGCCAATCGCTCGTCGACCTGAACGAGGCCGGCCTGCGCCCGCATCGCCGCAACATGCAGGTGGTGTTTCAGGATCCCTATGGTTCGTTTGACCCGCGCCACAAGGTTGAGCGGCTGGTGACCGAACCTCTGCACCTGCTGGACGAACAGCCATCGCGTGACGAACGCCGTGACATGGCTATTGTGGCGCTTGGCGAAGTCGGTCTCGCCCCGTCAGACCTCGACAAATATCCGCATGAGTTTTCAGGCGGCCAGCGCCAGCGCATCTCGATTGCCCGCGCCATCATCACCCGGCCCAAACTGGTCGTTTGCGACGAGCCGGTTTCTGCGCTGGATGTATCAATTCGCGCCCAGGTGCTCGATCTGTTTGCCGAACTCAACGGCCGGCTCGGCGTGGCCTATCTGTTCATCACACATGACCTGCATGTCGCCCGCGCCATCACCGACGATGTCATGGTCATGCATGAGGGAAAAATCGTCGAGCGTGGCGTGACCGCCGACGTGCTCGCCGACCCGCAGTCGGACGCCGGAAAGGAACTCGTGGCCGCGATGCCGGACCTCGACCGCGCCATTGCAGCAAGGATGGGGTGAACGAGCAATTAGCGATGGCTACCGGTTTTGGAGCCGACTGATCCGGTCCATCCGGTTGCAGCCTGCAATTTCTGGGTGCGGAATATGGAATCGGTTTTGTGTAATTTCGATATATATTACTATATATAAGTATTGTCTAAAGTATTACTTATATAAACTTTATTTTTACAATTAGACACTACAATTCACCAAATTCCAATACTTATTATGACAGGTGAATTCAATGTCACGTTTGATTTTTGCAGCAGTATTTGCAGCATCCATTACCGCTTGCTCGGACACTTCAACCCGAAGTTCTTCCCACCAGATGTCGGCAAGCGATTGCAAAAAAATAGGCGGCAAACTCGTTGAGGGCGGATGCCGCATGGAAGCTTCGGCATCGGAAATGAAGGCCATCTGCAAGAAGATGGGTAAGAAATATCTTCCCGAATATAATGGTTGCCAGTTGAACTAGCTCACCAAATAGAGCCCTTTCAAGCCCTTCTGCCGCAGCAGCTCCGCACCAAACGCTCCGGCTTAGGGCACGATAACAATTTTCCCCAGCGCACCGGGCTCCAGCACCATCTCATGGGATTTGGCGGCGTCCGTCATATCCATTTCGCAGCGGATGACCGGCTTTAGATCCCCGCTTTCCAGCCCTGCTTTCAGGCCCGCGTGAACGGTCGTCATTTCGTCTTTAGACGCGTTGTTGAGGGCCAAACCTACGATGTCGAGGTTTTTCATCATCGCGGTGCGTGGATTGATGGTGATTTCGCCCCGGTTGCCGACAATGACAATACGGCCAAATTTCGCCACCGCATCCATATCCGCAGCCAGGTTCACATTGGCCAGCATCTCGATGATCAGGTCGGGGCCCCTGCCTCCGGTGAGCGAGGCAAGTTCATCGAGATAACCGGCTGTTGTGTGGTTGAGAACGTGATCTGCACCCTGCTCTGATACCAGTCTGCGTCCTTCATCCGTCCCGACGCTTCCGATGACGGTCATGCCCTGTGATCGAGCCATTTGCACGACCGCAGTACCCACCGAGCCGCTGGCGCCGTGAATGAAGACCGTCTGCCCGGATTGGGCTTCACCGCGGACATGCAATGCATAAAATGCTGTCGCACAGGGAACCCCCAGCGCGGCACCCTCGGCGAAGTTGACATTGTCCGGAAGATGAAAAACTTCCGACGCAGGTACCGCTGCCATCTCGGCCGTCAGACCGTCAAAATGACCGCCGGCAATAGCACTCACATAGACACGATCGCCCGCTGCAAATCCGGTCACACCCTCGCCGGTTGACAATACGACGCCCGCAGCATCGCCTCCGGCAATGTAAGGCAGCTGCGGCCGGATCGCGTGTATTCCCGACCGAATATAGGTGTCGATCGGATTGACGCCGACAGCCTTGATATCAACGAGAACTTCCCCCGCCTTGGCCACCGGGTTGGGAAGTTCTTCCAGCACCAGCTCTTCAGGTCCGCCGAATTGGTGAACGCTCACGGCACGCATTTGTAACTCCTCGCCGGTCCATGATAGCGGCGCAAACCACTGGTCGCACCTTGCTGCCTGTACAGCAATTCAGGCGGCAAGCCCGAATATGTGCCAATTCCGGCTTAAAGCAAATGCCCCGGCCCATCATGGACATACTCATTGGATTTCGCTTATTGTTCACGCAAGGATAACAAAAATGTTACTCGCCGCGGCCCCCACGGCTGCGCGCGAATACAGCGCCAGGGGGAAGCTTATGCGTTTCTTGAAACTGGTCTTTTCGACTGCCGTTCTCGCCGCTCTGGCCTTCTCTTCAATCCCGTCTGAGGCCCAGGGTTTCTCGCCCCATGTCGACGAGGCCGGTGGCATTTCGATCCCCGAGGGTTTCCGTGATTGGGAATTTATCGGCTATCAGGTGCTTGAGCTGAAGAAAGACAAAAAGCGCAACGAAATCCACAACGTCTACACCACGCTTGAAACGATAAACGCCTATCGCGAAAACGGAACCTTTCCCGACGGCGCTACATTTGTGAAGGAAATGCTGAAATTGCCGCTGGACGCCCCCAATGACGGCAACCCGGACCCGAATGCGGAAAAAATCGGCTGGTTTGTCATGATAAGGGACACGGAAGGCCGGTTTGAAGGCAACAAGATTTGGGGCAAAGGCTGGGGCTGGGCGCTGTTCAAGGCCAAGAAACCACACAAGAACACCACGAAGAACTACCGCAGCGAGTGTATCGGTTGTCACATTCCGGCAAAGGACACCGAATATATCAACATCCACAGCTACAAGCAGCTAAGCGAATAAGCCGGTAACACGGTGTTAGGGGCTCGACCCCACCTGCGCTCCTTGTGAAATGGTCGGCGGCGCATTGTTCAACTGCTCGATAGCAAATCCTGCCGCCGCCTTGTAGCCGGCGACAAACTCCGCCCGCTCCTTGGCGGGAATAACATCATCAATGTTGTCGAATTTCCCGCCACAACGCTCATCCACCATCGCCAGAAGCCCGAACGGCCCTGCGCCGCGGTTGCGAAGCACGACTTCGGAGACCGGACCGCACAACCGGTCGTTATAGGCGGCCAGTGCTTCGCGGCTGACACCGTGCTCAATCATCGACGCACCGAGCACACGGGCGTCGACAATCGCCTGGCTGGCCCCGTTGGAGCCGGTCGGATACATGGCGTGCGCGGCATCCCCCATCAGCGCCACGCTACCGTCGAGCCAGGTTGGCGCGGGGTCTCGGTCAATCATCGGATTTTCATAGACAATGTCCGCCTGCCGCAGCATCGCCGGCACATCGAGCCAGTCGTACGACCAGTCCTCGAAATGGTGGATGAAATCATCGATCGTCGTCTGCCGGAACCAGCCGGTCTCCTGCCAGCCGTCCTTGTTGTCGATGGTAACCTCGGCGATCCAGTTGGTCAGCGCCAAGCCCGTTTCGGGGTCGGGATGAGAGATCGGGTAAATAACCATGCGCTGGCGATCCGTTCCCAGTCCGATGAACGAGGAACCGGTGCGGATCGGTTTGGCGAGCGTCGTCCCGCGCCACATGATCGCGCCGCCCCAGTGAATTGGCGGCTGCTCGGGATGCATCTGCGCCCGGATCGCCGAATGAATGCCATCGGCGCCGATCAGAAGCGCACCATCGAGTTCCACCTGATTTCCGTTGTGCTCTACCTTTGCCGTCACCGATCCATCGGCATGGTTGCGGTATCCGGTGACCCGATGGCCACAGCGCACGGCATCGGAGCCGGCCCGGTCCAGCAATGTTTCATAAAGCAGCATGTGGAACATGCCGCGATGCACGGCATATTGCTGCCAATTATATCCGGCCTCCAGACCCCGCGGCTCCGAATAGATATCATTGCCGTTCTGCCCCACGAGCGCCCATTCGCGAGCGGGTACGCCGACCTTGTCCAGCTCACGAGCGGTGATCCCCATGTCGAATAGTTCACGCACCGCATTTGGCTGCAAATTGATACCGACACCCAGCGGGCGAAGCTCGTTGACAGTTTCAAGGACAACGACCGGGACACCGGTCTGCACCAGCGTCAGTGCGGTTGCCAGCCCGCCAATCCCGCCGCCGGCAACCAAAACCGGCTTGCCGCTACCGCTTCTCACCAAGAGCCTCGCTGGCGTTAACATCGAGAAATTCCACGGTGCGTTTCAATATTTTCACCTCGTGCTCGTGAAGTTGCGCATCGGCTTTGGCAATCTCCGCAAGGTGACGCACCAGCTGATGGCGGCGATCCAGCGGCATGGCACGAAACATCTCCAGCGCTTGCGGCGCGGTGGTCTCGTAACCGAAATCCTGCAGGTAGCGGACAACACCCCTGAAGCTGTCTTCACCAATCCCGAATGCGTCTTTGCAGATACGCCTGAAGGTCTCCAATTCTTGCTCACTGACCGCGCCATCGGCCAGCATCATCCTGAACAGCAGCAAAAGCTCGGCCGTAAGCGTTGGATCATTGGCGACTTTGCGCACGCCGGGATCGCCTTCGAAAAGCAGACGCAATTTTGCCAGTATCGGATTCCCGTCCATTTCCCTCTCCTCTAGCGTGTCTTGTTCAATTAGAATCGATTGAACCAGGCACGCTCAGATCACAGGATAGATGGTAACCGGAATCAAATACCATTCAAGAAATTCAGGCTGCAGCGTCGAAAATCGCCTGACAGTCGACCGTCCGCTCCAGTGTGTCGGCAATTCGGTCAAGCGCAGTTTCGACACTCTGCCTGTAACGCACCATAGGACCGCTCGCGCCAAGTGACTCCAATAGCTGGTGGCGAAAATCATCGGCACCAAAGATACCATGCAAATAGGTACCCCAGACCTTGCTGTCTTCCGAAACAGCGCCGTCAACCCGATCCCCCATCCGCAATACCGGCCGCGAGCAGTCAGGGCCCGTTGTCAATCCCAGGTGAATCTCGTAGCCCTCAACGGCTGCATCGAAACGGATTGAACGGGCGCTTGTGTTGCGCACTGTCTTCTCAGGCTCCATCACGGTTTCGATGTCGAGAAGGCCGAGACCGGCAATCTCGCGGTCCTCTCCCTCGATACAATCGGGATCTCGCACCATATTGCCCAGCATCTGGTAGCCGCCGCACAGTCCGGCAATATATCCGCCAGCCTGACGAACGCGGCGCAGATCATCGTCCCAGCCGTTTTCTCGAAATGCCTTGATATCGGCGATGGTCGATTTCGAACCCGGAATCACCACGAGTGTCGCATCCGATGGCACCCGCTCCCCGGGCCGAATGAACAAGAGATTGACGGACGGCTCCGCACGCAGCGGATCAAGATCGTCGAAATTGGCTATGCGCGACAGAACCGGAACCGCGACTTTTATATCGCCGCCGCCTCTGCCGGACAGTTCCTCCAGCACGACGGAATCTTCCGGTGGCAGTGTTCGCGCTTCCTGGAGGTAAGGGACGACACCAAATGATCGCCATCCCGTGTGCCCGGTTATGGCCTCAAGCCCGTTGTCAAAGAGGCTCACATCACCGCGAAACTTGTTGATCAAATATCCGCATACCATGTCGCGGTCAGTTTCCGGCAGAATTGCATGGGTGCCGACAAGCGACGCGATCACCCCGCCCCGGTTGATGTCTCCGACCAGCACGACAGGCACCCGGCCAGCCGTGGCAAAACCCATATTGGCGATGTCGCCCTCGCGCAGATTGATTTCAGCAGCAGATCCCGCCCCTTCGACAATTACCAGGTCCGCCTCCTGCTTCAGGCGGCCGAATGATTGCAGAACCGCATCCAGTAGACCGCCCTTCATCGCCTGATAATCGCGCGCTGCTGCACTACCGGCCACTTTTCCCGCAACGATGATCTGTGAACCGGTATCCGATTGCGGCTTGAGCAGCACCGGGTTCATGTCAACTGACGGTTCGATGCCGCACGCCAGCGCTTGCAGCCATTGTGCGCGGCCGATTTCGCCGGCCTCAGTGCTGCCTGGAATGACAGCGACAGCGGCATTGTTGGACATGTTCTGTGGCTTGAACGGCCGGACATTCAGTCCTCGGCGTCGCGCAACCCGGCAGAGCCCGGCCGTCAGCAAGGTCTTGCCGACATCCGAACCTGTTCCCTGAAGCATGATCGCGCGTGCCATGGTGAGTTCTGCTACCACAGCGTCAAAAAAAGACCAGCACACAGAAGCGACTACCGGATGTCGAATTGAACATCTGTATCCGCCTATTGAATGAGTTTTCGTGCTGGCGACCTTCCATTATGCTGTAGCCACTCAACCAACTGCAGTTGGAGGGCCGGCTATGGACGCCACTGTCGAAACCGCCATCAATCAATTCGACCTCAACGAGGATCAACGCGCCATTCGCGAGATGGCGGAGGGCTTTGCTGAAGACCGTGTCGCACCGCATGCGCTGGATTGGGACCGGGAACGCCGTTTCCCGGATGATGTGATCAGGGAGACAGGCCCGCTTGGTTTCGGTGGTATATACGTACGCGACGATGTTGGAGGTTCGGCACTCGGCAGGCTCGATGCCGTGCTGGTTTTCGAGGCGCTCGCCAAGGCCTGCCCGGCATTCTCCTCCTACATATCCATCCACAACATGGCGTCCTGGATGATCGACCTGTTCGGCAGCGACGAACAGCGCCGGCGCTTCCTGCCAAAACTGACCTCAATGGAGTGGCTGGCCAGCTACTGCCTGACCGAGCCGGGCTCCGGTTCCGATGCGGCTGCCTTGAAAACCCGCGCTGTCCGCAATGGCGACGACTATGTGCTGAACGGCGCCAAACAGTTCATTTCCGGCGCAGGCGACAACGAGATCTATGTCGTCATGGCGCGCACCGGCGATGACGGGCCGAAGGGGATTTCCACTTTCGTAGTCGAGAAGGACACGCCCGGCCTTTCGTTCGGCGCCGTCGAAAGCAAGATGGGATGGCACATGCAGTCGACCCGCCAGGTGTTGTTCGACAATTGCCGTGTACCGGCCGCAAACCGGCTGTCGGACGAAGGCGTCGGCTTCCGCATCGCCATGGCCGGACTTGATGGTGGCCGTCTGAACATCGCCGCCTGCTCGCTTGGCGGCGCACAATCAGCCTTCAACAAGGCGCTGGCCTATTCTGCCGAACGCAAGGCATTCGGCCAGACCATCGACCGGTTTCAGGCGCTGCAGTTCAAACTCGCCGACATGGAAACCGATCTCAACGCTTCGCGCATGTTGCTTTATGGCGCGGCCGCAAGGCTCGACACCAAGGCGCATGACGCTTCGAAATGGTCCGCGATGGCCAAGCGTTTCGTCACCGACAAGGGGTTCGATATCGCCAATGACGCGCTTCAAATCCACGGCGGTTACGGCTATCTGCACGATTACGGTATCGAGAAACTTGTCCGCGATTTGCGCGTACACCAGATCCTCGAGGGCACAAACGAAATCATGCGGGTTATCATCGCCCGGCAGCTGACGGCCGGGTAACGAATCCCAAACTGGAAGTTCATCAATGAGTACAATCGCATTCATCGGCCTCGGCAATATGGGCAACCCGATGGCCGCCAACCTGGTCAAGGCCGGTCACGAGGTGCAGGGTTACGACCTGGTGCCTGACAATCTCAAGGTCGCCGGCGACAACGGCGTCACCATCATGGCCAATGCCGGTGCCGCGGTAAAAGACGCCGAGATTGTCATAACAATGCTGCCGGCAGGCAAACACGTGCTCTCTGTCTATGGCGACATCGCCGGCAAGGCCGATCCTGGAACGCTTTTCATCGATTCCTCGACCATCGATGTCGCCAGCGCCCGCGAGGCGCATGCCATCGCTGCAAAGGCCGGCATGTTGTCGGTCGATGCCCCGGTATCAGGTGGCGTCGGTGGCGCCGAGGCCGGAACGCTGACCTTCATGGCCGGCGGATCGGACGAAGCATTCGCCAAGGCCGACCCCATTTTGCAGCCGATGGCAGGCCGGGTCGTTCACTGCGGCGACGCAGGCAATGGTCAGGCCGCAAAAATCTGCAACAACATGATCCTCGGCATTTCGATGATCGCGGCCGGCGAGGCTTTCGTGCTGGCAGAAAAACTCGGCCTCTCGCACCAGGCGCTGTTTGATGTGGCTTCCACTTCTTCCGGCCAGTGCTGGTCGATCAATACCTACTGTCCGGTTCCCGGCCCCGTGCCCACCTCGCCTGCCAACAATGACTACAAGCCCGGCTTCGCTGCTGCACTGATGCTGAAAGACCTGAAACTTGCCCAGGAAGCCGCACAGGGCGCCGGCGCCATAACGCCGATGGGCGCAGAGGCCGCACAGCTCTATGCCCTGTTTGAGGCGCAGGGAAACGGCGAGACCGACTTCTCCGGCATCATTAATTTTCTGCGCCGCGCAGACGGCTGACAAACCCAAATGCGGTAACAAAAAAAATCGCGTGTTCAGACTTACTTAATCACTCGCTAACCGCACGGTAACGATGTTGACCTAGATTGGCGGTCGAGGCGGACCAAACGAACCGCCTCGCTGCTCCGGATCAGGTCTCGCGTACCGGAGCTGTACCTTTCGCGGAGTATCGAGTTGCGAAAGACCATGCGTTTGAGAATGGCAGAACCGCGTTGTCACGAAAGTGGGACGCGGTTTTTGCTGTTTGGATTCCGGTTTGTTGCGTTCAGGCATTATTGGCTGCAAGACAGTCCCCACTCTCTTCGCCGACGTCAACCAAAGGTACGCAATGATCACTGTTCACTATCTTAAAATCGGCCGGCCGCTTTTCACGGTCTGGCTGCTCGAAGAATTGCAACTCGACTACAAGCTCAACGTGTTTTTGCGTGATCCGGAAACGATGCGTGCGCCCAAGGAACTCCGATCCATCCATCCCTTGGGCAAGTCACCAATTATCGAAGACGGTGACCTGATGCTGACGGAAACCGGCGCCATCACCTCATACTTGATCGATACCTATGATGATGCCGGCAATCTGGCGCCCGATCGGGCAGATATTGCTGCCAGAGCGGAGTATAGCCAATGGCTGCATTATGCTGAAGGCTCTGCTTTTGCGCCACTTCTTTTAACCCTGCTTCTCGCCCGCGCCAAAGAGCAGGCACCGGGCCTGCTCGATCAGTTTGCAAGATCAGAAACGCGTCTACATCTCGATTACCTGTCGAATTTCATTGGCACCAAATCCTATCTTCTCGGAGATCACCTGACAGGCGCTGACTTCGGCGTTGGCTATATCGTGTCTATGGCAAGCCGGCTCCAATTGCTCGGCTCCTATCCTGCGCTGCAGCAGTATCTTGCACGCGTTACGTCGAGACCAGCCTTCATCCGTGCCGTTGAGGCGACGGAGGAGGAGGCGAACTTCTGATAGGCGCTACTGCAGAAATTTAAAGAAAGACACGCGTCACCGCATCCGCGAATGCTTCCGGCTGATCCCAATGCACCGAATGGCCCGCGCCCGGAATGATGATTTCCCGAACATTGCGAAAATCGGCAAAGGCATCTCTGGACATTTGCACCGTCACCATCAGGTCATGCTCGCCCATCAAATGCGAGAACGGTTTCGCCATCGCACTTCCATCAAGCCTTTCAAACTTCGCTGCTGCCTCAAACTGCCGTCTGAAATCGGCAGGACTCTGACAAAATTCGTAAGCCGCTGCAGCACGCCCGGCCTCTTCAACAGCCTCAGAGTCGGCAAAAAAGGGCGGCGCGAACAACCACTGGAACAATAGCCTGAACCAGGCTTCCGCATCCATGCCACTCTCATAGAGCTGAACCATCTCTTCCAGCAGTGCATGGGTCTTCGGTTCCGGATTGGCGGCGGCAGCGCATATCGCCATTTCACCGATACGCTCCGGCGCAGCTTCTGCCAGTCTCAGCGCAATCATTCCGCCGAGCGAATGGCCCAGCACATTCGCCTGGGCAGCGCCCGCCTTGTCCAACACGGCAGCTGCGTCCCCCACCCAATCGCCGGGATTGATCGGGCCCTCGTGTTCGGTCCGGCCGCAACCACGATTGTCAAACAGGATGAGACGAAACTTTTCCTCCAGCAGCGGAACAACCGGTGTCCAGCTTGCAACATCGCTGGCAATTCCGGCAATCAGCAGCAGAGGCGGACCGTCGCCGGTCGTTTCAAAATAGACGCGGGCGCCGTTTCGCTCCAAATACGGCATGCTTCCTCCGGATGTCAGACTCGACAGGAATCGAGCGATTTGCAACTCTGTCACTAATCGCGGATGAGAGCACATGCACGACTATCTTGGCAACGAAATCACGGCGTCCGATGCGGCCGCACTTGATGGCATAAACGATTTCATTGGCGGTTTCCTCGGCTACGAGAAACGCGCGGTAAATGTGCTGCAGGCCGCCGATGACGATCCGGAATGCGCACTGGCAAACACCTATGCCGGCATGATCTGGATGTTTCTGGAATCGCCCGGCGCTCCCGCCGCCGCACAAAAATATCTGGACCGGGCCGAGCAACATGCTGCCGGTGCAAACGATCGCGAGCAGATGGCGGTAAACGTGCTGCGCGCCTGGCATGACAATGACATGGATCGCGCTGTTTCCCTTTGCGAGCATTTGGTCAGGCGGTTTCCCACCGATTTGGCGATGCTGAAACTGGGCCAGTATTTTCATTTCAACCGCGGCAATGCACCGGGAATGCTGCGGTTGGCGCATGAAGGCGAAGCAGCCAACCGGGACAACACCAATTTTCACGGCATGGCGGCATTTGCCTATGAACAATGTCATCTGCTTGAAAAGGCTGAAGCCGCCGCCAACCGGTCGCTGGAATTGAACGAGGACGAGCCATGGGCCCATCATGCGCTTGCCCATGTCATGCTGACCCAGGGCCGCGTTCGCGAAGGAATAGAATTCCTCAATAGTGTGTCGGCAAGCTGGGAAGGCCTCAATTCCTTCATGTACACCCACAACTGGTGGCACAAGGCGCTGTTCAACATCTCGCTCGGCAATCATCAAGCCGTGTACGATGCCTATGACCACCACTGCTGGGGCGTCGACAAGGAATACTCGCAGGACCAGATCGGAGCCGTGTCGCTGTTGGCCCGCATGGAGTGCGCCGGTCTGGACGTCGGCAACCGCTGGGAGGATGTCGCCGATCACTTGAAGTCGCGCGCCAAGGATACGGTGCAGCCGTTTCTGACCGCACAATACCTTTACGGCCTGGCGCGGGCCGAGCGCGGCGAAGCGGACGAACTGATGAATGCGGTGGAGGAAAAGGCGAACTCGGCCGATGCATTTGAGCGGGCGGTGTGGACCGATGTGGCGCTGCCAACCTGCCGCGGCGTGCTTGCTCACGCGCGGGGCGATTATCAATCCGTTCTGCGCAATCTGGGAGCCGCCCTGCCCCGCATGGCCGAAACCGGCGGCAGCCATGCCCAACGCGACTTGTTCGAGCAGCTGCTGCTCGATGCGCATATCAAGCTGGGAAACTTCGCCATTGCCCAGCAGATGATGGAAATGCGCCGGACCTATGATCCGGATGGTGTTCCCCTGAACGGCATGCTTGCCGAGGTCTATGAGCATCTTGGCCTGACAGAAGAGGCCGCAGAGGCAAGAGCGCGCCAATCCACACCTTATCAGGCCTGATCGATGGAACCATTTAGCGCCGCCTTTCTTGCCGAGGCTGTCATCCGTGGTGCTTTGGTAGGCGGCTTGCTCCTCGCGGCGTGGCAAATGCTGGCGCATCGCCCGGCATCCATCTGCAGCTGGTCCGGCGCGCTATTCATGGCCTGTTTTGCAGCTTATGTGATTTTGTCGATGCCCGGGCTGTACACCTATCTCGGGCCTGGCGCGTTTCTTCTCATGGTGCCGGCAACCATGGCGCCGGTCTTCTTCTGGTGGTTTATTCTGGCCCTGGTCGATGACGGTTTCTCGCTGCGCCCGTTGCACTGGTGCCTGGCCGCCGCCATGGTCGCAATCATCATTATGCGCCCGGTTTTGCCCGGATACGGATCCGACATGGTCGAGGCCGTTCGTGTCGTCTTGCTGCTGGGTCTGTTCGGCCACGCTATCTGGACTGCGCACCAAAGCCTGAACGAGGACCTGGTGCCTGCCCGGCGCGCCTTCAGCCGGGCATTCTCCCTCCTTGCGCCGGTATTTGGAATCGGAATTGCCCTGTTTGAAGGGTGGGCGATATTCTATTCGCTGCCGGCCGGCACCAACTATCTTCAACTCGCCGTGCTGGTCATCCTGGTATCATTGTTCACCGGCTGGCTGACAGCGCTTCGCGGCGACCTGCTGCCAAGCCCCGGCAACCAGGTTGTGGAAGCATCCAAACCTGACCAGACACTGGATCCGGCCACCACCCGCCTGCAAAAGCTGATGAAAGACGGCGCCTATAAAACGCCCGGATTGACCATCGGCGGACTGGCAACAATGGCAAAGATTCCCGAACACAGGCTGCGCAGCCTGATCAACCAGCAACTGGGATATCGCAATTTTTCCGCTTTTCTCAACGATCATCGCATTGACGAGGCAAAACGCGCGCTGCGCGATCCGCAACTGGCGGACAAGCAAATCACCACCATTGCTTTCGATCTCGGATTTGCCTCGCTTGCCCCGTTCAACCGTGCTTTTCGCGAGCGGACCGGAACCAGCCCGCGCGAGTATCGCGAGCGTTCGGCACCGGATGGAAGCAACGGATGAACAGGCGGCAATTGTTGAAGACAGGATCAGCCTCGCTCGCTGCATCATTTGCCCTGACGGGAGCGCCTTCGATGGCCTCACAACCCACCAAAATGATCGTACCACCGGAGGAAGATCCGCATGAACTGACCTTCATGCAGTGGCCGGTCAGCCGCCAGGTTCATGCCGATGCTGAATTTTTGGTTCTTCTGCAGCAAACCATCGCCAATATTGCCAATTCGATTGCCGAGTTCGAACCGGTCGTCATGCTTGCCGCCCAGCCATTCCATGCTAACGCACGCCGTCTGCTGAATTCCGGCATCGAATTGTGGGACGTTTCCACCGAAGATTTGTGGTGCCGGGATTCAGGACCGCTGTTTGCAAAAGACCCGGACGGCAAACTGGTTGTCAGCCACATCCGCTTCAACGGTTGGGGAAACAAGCAGGTTCACAAGCACGACGGCCGCATCGCCGGCAAAATCGCAAACCGGCTCGGGATCGAACTTGTCGACAGCGGGCTGGCCGGCGAAGCCGGCGGGGTTGAACACGATGGCCACGGCCTGCTGATGGCCCATGAGAGTTCATGGGTGAACGGCAATCGCAACCCGGACCTTTCGCGCGATGAAATCGAAACCCGGCTGCTCCGGGCCTACGGCGCTGAACGGACGATCTGGTCGCCCGGTGTCTGGGACGTGGACATTACCGATTATCATATCGACAGCCTGGCGCGCTTTACCGGTCCGGGTCGTGTCCTGGTCAACTTGCCGGACAATCCCGACCGCAGTGATGCCTTTCACACCGCTGCCTTGCAAACCCACGACCGGCTTGTGGCTGCCGGATTGGACATCGAGGTCATCCCGGAGCCAAACTTCCGCCGTGTGAATAGCGTCGACTTCGTCGCTTCCTATGTCAATTACTATGCCTGCAACGGTGCCGTCATGGCGGCTCAATTCGGCGATGAGGAAACAGACGCGGCAGCCACCGGGGCGCTGAAACGGCATTACCCCGGCCGCGAAATCGTCACGCTCAATGTCGATCCGCTTGGCGAGGTTGGCGGCGGAATTCACTGCGCTACGCAGCAGATGCCGGCGGTTTGAAGCCATCGGTGGCAACGACCCTGATCGATTCTGAAAAATGCTGATCGATTTTTGAAATCGGCGATCGATTTCGAAATCGCGCAGTAGTCAGCGCGCCTGACTGCCAGTTTCCGCTCAGCTTCAACGCTCGAGAGGAATTCGACATGCACATTGAGACATTCAGCTCTGAACTGTTTGACTTTATCCTGCGCACCTATCCCGGCATCTTCCGCCACGACCTGCTGCGCTATCTTATCGGCGCCGGCGGCACCTTCCTGATCATCAACCTGTTGCTGTCCGGATATCTGGCAGCAAGGAAAATCAGGCCCGAGACGCCAGGTTGGGCGCAGATACGCCGCGAAATCCTGGCGTCATTTCGCACGGTAATCATCTTTTCGTTGTCGGGTCTTTCAATCGCACTGTTGGCGTGGAACGGCCTCGCCGATATCCGTGCAGATGCTGCCGAATATGGCTGGTGGTGTTTTGCCGCCAACGTGGCGGTTCTGATCATCGCCCATGATGCTTGGTTTTACTGGTCGCATCGCATCATGCACCGGCCTCGCCTGTTCAAATGGTTTCATCGCCTGCATCACCGATCGCACAACCCGACGCCGTTCACCTCCTATGCGTTTGACGCGACAGAGGCCGTGGTCAATGCGGCCTATCTGCCGCTCATCCTGCTGGTGTTGCCGTCAAGCATACCGGCGCTGCTGTTCTTCACGGTTCACATGATGATCCGCAACGCATTGGGACATTGCGGCTATGAAGTGTTTCCGGCCCGCAACAACGGCAGGCCGCTGTTCGACTGGATGACGACGGTCACCCACCATGATTTGCACCACGCCTATGCCGGCAAGAATTTCGGTCTCTACTTCACCTTCTGGGACCGGATCATGGGCACCGAGCACCCGCGATATCACGCCGAATTCGCCAAGGCTGTCGCGGCTCTCCCGGCGAGAGACCCGGATCCCCTGCCCGGTTAGTTTGACACGGGAAGCCAATATGAAATGCCTACACGGGCGCGTTCAGCGCCCTTTTCTTCGTGCCAGCACCAGATGTCCGGCAATCGGCGCCCCCTGCTCGTGGCGCACTGTTATCGGCTCAAATGCTTCCACTTCGAGCTGGTTTCCGGCCAAAAGCCGCCTGACATAGTCTTCACGATGGGCAAATCGCTGATAGGGGCCGACCATGTAGTCCCGGCCGGCCATCACTTCATCTGGTAAGGTCTCAGTTGAGAACGCGATCCAGCCGTCAGATGTGAGCGCAGCTGCCATTTCCCCGATAAAGGCAGTAAGGTCGCCCAGATAGGGCATCACATCGGTAGCGGCGATGAGGTCCCACCTTTCCTCTTCGTCATTGCCGGATTTCAGAAACGCCAATGCCTCTCCGACATAGAGCGCGTCATAAACCTCGCGCTCATCTGCCAGTTCAACCATGTTCTCGGAAATGTCGACGCCGGCGATGTATCCCGCCATGCCGCGCAGTTCGCCACCGGTCAGTCCGGTTCCGCAACCAAGATCCAGCACACGGTCAAACGGCCCCAGCGCCAAATCGCTCAGCAACTGCCGCAGCTGTACCGGCACAGCATAGCCAAGCTGCTCGACCAGCACATTGTCGAACACCTCCGCGTGCTGGTCGAACAGCGTTTCCACATAGGCGTCCGGCGCCTTTTCCGGATGCGGCCCCTGCCCCATGCTGGCCAGCCTGACCGAAGCACCGCCACGGTCGGCAGGGTCCAGCGCCAGCACTTCGCGATAAGCCCGCGAAGCAGCCTCCAACTCACCGGCTTTTTCCAGTGCAAGCGCACGGTTATAGGCTTCGGCCAGGGCGTCTTCGTCCACTTCTGCTCTGTCAGCCGCCACTTTTAGCCCTCATGTCGTATAGCCGCACATATCGGTCGCATGTTTCGTCGTATGCCAACCGGCAGAAATGAACAATGGCGCCCATGGCGATAGCAACAACGGTTCAGTGATGGATGCGGGCGGACAGAACGGTGATGCACCGGCCCGTGGCCGGCGTGGTGGACGCGCGGGAAAGCGTGATACTGCCGCTACCGGATTTGACCAGCCGGATTTCCGGCAACTGAAAAATCCGTTTCCGCCGACTGAAATCCTCTCAGCCGACGAGCTGGAATCCATCCATCTCGCCTCACTGCGCGTGCTGAAGGAAATCGGCATCGAAGTCCTGCATGACGGCGCGCGGGACATCATGAGAAAGGCCGGAGCCGACGTAACGCCAGGCTCTCACCTCGTCCGTTTTGATTCCGATCTCATCTTGGAAGCGATCAGCACTTGCCCGTCGGAATACCGGCTGCATGCCCGCAATCCCGATCATGACCTGCTGATGGGTGGAAACAATATCTTCTTCGCCCAGATGGCCTCTGCACCCAACTGCTCGGACACGGACAGGGGCCGTAGAGCCGGCAACCAGCGCGATTTCCGCGAACTGCTGAAACTCTGTCAGGTGCACAATATCCTGCATCTGGTCGGCGGCTACCCGGTCGAACCGGTCGATATCCACGCTTCGATACGGCACCTGGAATGCCTGCGCGACATGTCGCTGATGACCGACAAGCTCTATGTCTGTTATTCGCTCGGCGAGCAACGCAATCTCGACGCCTTTGAGATTGCCCGCATCGCCCGTGGCGTGCCGATGGAGCAGTTTGTCAAAGAGCCATCGCTGATTACCATCATCAACACCAACTCCCCGCTGAAGCTGGATGTACCGATGATGGAAGGCATCTACCAGATGGCCCGTCACGGTCAGGTCGCGGTCATCACACCATTCACGCTGGCTGGCGCAATGGCACCTGTGACCATCGCGGGCGCGCTTGTTCAGCAGAACGCCGAGGCGCTCGCCGGCCTCGCATTCTCGCAGATGGTCAACAAGGGCGCACCGGTTGCCTATGGCGGTTTTACTTCCAATGTCGACATGAAATCTGGAGCACCGGCCTTCGGCACACCGGAATACATGAAGGCGCAGCTGGCCGGCGGGCAATTGGCGCGGCGATACGGCATCCCCTACCGCAGTTCCAATGTTTGTGCGGCCAACACGGTTGACGCGCAGGCCGCTTATGAAAGCGTCTTCTCGCTGTGGGGATTTGTGCAGGGTGGCGCCAATTTCATCAAACATGCCGCGGGCTGGCTTGAAGGCGGTTTGACATGCTCGTACGAGAAAATGATCCTCGATATCGATTTGCTGCAAATGGTGGCCGAATTCATGCAGCCGCTCGATCTGTCAGAAGATGCGCTTGCCATTGAGGCCATGCGCGATGTTGGCCCGGGCGGCCATTTCTTCGGCACGCAGCACACGCAGGACCGCTACAAGACCGCGTTTTATGCGCCAGTCCTTTCAGACTGGCGCAATTTCGAAACCTGGGCAGAGGCAGGCAGCCCCATCGCGATCGAAAAAGCCAATGCGGTCTGGAAAGAACGTCTCACCACATACGAAAAACCGGTGATCGATCCGGGCATCGAAGAAGAACTCAACGACTTTGTCGGCCGGCGAATTGCCGAAGGCGGTGTGGAGACGGATTTTTGAGATGATGGATTTCATTCATCCAGCGCAACAGCTTGCCCACCAGGACAATTCGCACGCGCTGTCCCTGACCGGGTTCTTTCTTGCCATCGCTTCGGCACTGGAGGAGGGTAACGAGCCAATTGCGCATACCGCAGCTGAGGCAATGAGGCATCATGCTCCATTTGCAACCGTCTGCGTTCCACCGGCCAGGAATATTGACGCAAGGTTTTTACCCGGCTTGCTGAGACCCGGAGCGCACCCGATCGCCACCCATCTTCACGACGTGTTCGATCACCTGAACTGGCGGCAATCGGGCTCGGAGAACGGCCGGATCAGGTCCGATCTCAGCACACAGATGCTGACCTGCGAACTCATAGGGCCGACCGGTATCGTGTTTGATCCGGTCTGCCGGGTCGGTTTATTCGCTCAGAGTTCCAATCTGGATTATCCCGAGCGCAGCCATCCGGCTGAAGAACTGTTTGTCATGCTATCGGGTACCGCAATGTGGCGACTGGACAGCGGGCAAGAAGTATCGAAACTGGCGGGCGAGCGGGTGCATCACCCTTCATGTGTTCGTCACGCCAGCCGCACCGTCAGCGAGCCGCTGATCGCAATCTGGGCCTGGACCGGCGACATCGATTTCGACAAGTACGAACTTCATGGCTGAGACATCAGCAGGAATTATGGGGGAAGGCAAAATGAAAGACAGTTATCGGGCGGTGGTAATCGGAGGCGGCGTTGTCGGCTGTTCGGTACTCTATCACCTCGCCAAGGCCGGATGGTCTGACGTTGTCCTGATTGAGCGGTCCGAGCTGACATCCGGCTCGTCCTGGCATGCTGCCGGCGGGTTCCACACGCTGAACGGCGACCCGAACGTCGCCAAATTGCAGGCCTACACGATCGGCCTCTATGACGAACTGGAAGAACTGTCCGGCCAGTCCTGCTCGTTGCATCTGGTTGGCGGTTTCATGATGGCCGACAGCCCCGAACGCATGGATTTTCTGCGCACCCTGCACGCCACGGGCCGCTATCTCGGCATGGAAACAGAGCTGGTCACGCCTTCTGAAGCAAAAGCCATGTTCCCGCTGATGGATGAAACCAATTTCGTCGGCGGACTTTGGGACCCGGTCGAAGGTCATCTTGACCCCTCCGGCACCACCCACGCTTATGCCAAGGCGGCGCGCAAACTCGGTGCCGAAATCGTCTTGCGCAATCGCGTCACCGAACTGACGCAGGAGGCCGACGGAACCTGGAACGTCGTCACCGAACAAGGCACGGTGAAGACCGAGCATGTGGTCAATGCCGGCGGACTATGGGCACGTGAGGTAGGCCGCATGGCCGGTCTCGAACTGCCGCTGCTCGCCATGGAGCACATGTATCTGCTCACCGAAGACATGCCGGAGGTCATCGAATACAACCAGTCGACCGGCCGCGAACTGTGCCACATCATTGATTTCAAGGGTGAAATCTATACCCGCCAGGAGCGCAACGGCATTCTGCTCGGCACCTACGAAAAAGCCTGCGTTCCCTGGTCGCCGGTCAATACCCCGTGGGATTTCGGCCACGAACTGCTGCAGCCCGATATCGACCGGATTACCCCTTCGCTTGAAATCGGCTTCAAGCATTTCCCGCCCTTTGAGCGCGCCGGTATCAAGCAGATCATCAACGGCCCGTTCACCTTTGCTCCCGACGGCAATCCGCTTGTCGGCCCGGTACAGGGACTGACCAACTACTGGTCAGCCTGCGCCGTCATGGCTGGCTTCAGCCAGGGTGGCGGCGTCGGGCTGACGCTTGCCAACTGGATGGTCAATGGCGACCCCGGCGCTGATGTCTGGGGCATGGACGTTTCGCGCTTCGGCGAATGGGCCACCTTGCGCTACACCAACGCCAAGGTACGCGAAAATTATTCACGCCGCTTTTCCATCCGCTTCCCCAATGAGGAACTGCCCGCTGCCCGCCCGCAGCAGACAACACCGCTGCACGACATCATGGTGCGCGACAATCATGCAGTGATGGGCGACAGCTGGGGACTGGAGACACCGCTCTGGTTTGCCCCCTCGGCAGATGAAGCACACGATGTCCTGTCCTTCCATCGCTCCAACGATTTCGAACATGTAGGCAACGAAGCGCGCGCCGTGCGCGACAGCGTCGGGGTGACCGAAATCGCCAACTTCGCCAAATACGAGGTGACCGGTTCAGGTGCCGAAGAGTTCCTCAACCGCCTGATGACCAATCGCATGCCGAAAACCGGACGCATTGTGTTGACCCCGATGCTGAACGAGGCTGGCAAGCTCATTGGCGACTTCACCATCGCCAAGGTCAACGATCACCGCTTCATCGTCTGGGGATCGAGCGCGGCGCAGATTTATCACATGCGCTGGTTTGAGACCCACCTTCCCGATGACGGGTCGGTCACCGTACGGCGCTTCGGCATGAACCTCGTCGGACTGTCGATCGCCGGCCCCAATGCCCGCAATGTGCTGGAACAGCTGACCGACGAGGATGTCTCGCGCGAAGCTTTCCGTTTTATGGACTTTCGCGAGATGGACATTGCAGGCGCTCCCTGCATGGTCAACCGCATCACCTATACCGGCGATTTGGGCTACGAAATCTGGATGGAGCCGGCCTATGAACGCCGGGTCTATGACGGAATCAAGGAAGCCGGTGCCGGGTTCAATATCGTCGATTTTGGCATGCGGGCACTGCTCTCCATGCGCCTGGAGAAAAACTTCCCGACCTGGTTCAGCGAGCTGCGCCCGATTTATGGTGGGATTGAAGGTTCGATGGACCGTTTCATCAAGCTGGAAAAGAACGACTTTATCGGCCGTGAAGCCGTCGCCCGCGAGAAAGCAGATGGTCCGAAGCTGCGCCGCGTATCCTTCATCATTGACGCGGCAGATGCCGACGTGATGCACGATGAGCCCATCTGGGCAAAGGTCGGTGACAAGGACTATGGCACGATTGAAGCGCCCCATGGCCATGGCGCCAAACGCTATGATGGCGATGGCAATGTAGTCGAACCCAAACATCCGGCGATCGACGGCGACTGGCGGGTCATCGGCTGGGTGACATCGGGCGGCTATGCGCATGCTGTCGGCCACTCAATGGCACAGGGTTATGTTCCAGCAGAGCTGGCCGAAGACGAGAACGAAGGCCTGTTTGAGATCGAGATCCTCGGCATTCGCCGGCCTGCGCGCATCAATGTTGATCCACCCTTCGATCCGAAGGGTGAAAAGATGCGGTCTTAAGCGTTTCGGCAAAGGGGCTGTCATGGACCAATCGACCGAAAAACCATTTGGACGCCACAAGCGCAAGATCATGCCGTTCGAGCTTCCCGATGCGCCGTGGACGTTCGAGGAGTATCAGCGTCTGTCGGATGAAGCGCGCCGGAAAGCCGCGTCCCAGAACACCCATGCGATCGGCCATGGCGAGCTGGCAGAAAAGGAGTGGGCGGCTGCCGGATTGAAGGCGCCGGACCTGCCCCTGATGCGCCGCTTGCGCCTCGAACGGTTGCAGGCTGAGCTGGCCCGCCGCGACTATGCCGGTATCCTGCTCATGGATCCGCTCAACATCCGCTACGCGGCCGACCACACCAACATGCAAATTTGGACAGCCCATGATGCGACACGTTACCTCGTCTTGATGACCGACGGTCCGTCCGTGCTGTTTGAGTTCCAGAATTGTTATCACCTTTCCGACCACACAGGCATGGTTGACGAGGTCAGACCGGCGCGAAGCTGGATCTACATGTTTGCCGGCGAGGAAATTCAACCGGTCGTCAATCGGTGGGGCGCCGAAATCGCCGAAATCGTGCATTCCCACGGTGGCGGCAACAAACGGCTGGCCGTCGATCACTGTGACCGTGAAGGAATTCTGGCGCTGGAACAGGCCGGACTGACGACCCACAATGGCGAATCTGTCATGGAGTCGGTGCGGGTGATCAAGACGGCGCCGGAACTCGATTGCATGCGCCGCTCAATTCACGCCTGCGAGCAGGCCATGTACTCGATGGAAGCCGCACTGAAGCCGGGCATGTCCGAGAACGATCTTTGGGCCCTGCTGCATCACGGCAACATCATCCGCGGCGGTGAATGGATAGAGACCCGGCTTTTGTCATCCGGGCCGCGCACCAACCCCTGGTTCCAGGAATCCTCTTCCCGCATCATCGAAGACGGCGATCTTGTTGCTTTCGACACCGACCTCATTGGTCCTTACGGCTATTGCTGCGATATCTCGCGCACCTGGCTGGCAGGTGACGCAAGGCCGACAAACGAGCAGCGCGACCTCTACCGCATCGCTGCCGACCAGGTGGCCGCCAACACCGAACTTTTAAAACCCGGCATCACCTTGCATGAATTGTCGGAAAAGTGCGTGCTGCCGCCACCGGACTGTTTGCCGAACCGCTATGGCTGCCTGATGCACGGGGTCGGTTTGTGCGACGAATACCCGACTGTCTTCCATCCGCAGGATCTGGAAGACGATACCTACAATGTGGTCATCGAGGCCGGCATGGTGATCTGTGTGGAAACCTACATCGGGCGGCTTGGTGGACGCGAAGGCGTCAAGCTTGAAGACCAGATACTGGTCACGGAGAACGGGCCGAAACACATGAGCACCTATCCGCTGGATGAACGGCTCATGGGATGAAGCAGGGCAAAAATGTCTGATAACGTTGGCCATTTCGGCGGGCACCGCCGCAAGATCATGCCGCTCGAACCGGCCGGCGGCGTTTGGGACGCTGATGAACTCCACCGCCTGGAACGGGAGGCCCGCGACAAGGCAGCGCGATTGAATCAGCATGCACTTGGCTATGGCCAACTGGCCGAGCGCGAGTGGCAAGAGGCAGGCATTGCCGCGCCAGACATGACCCGGTTGCGTCAATACCGGTTGGAGCGAATTCGCAAGGAGCTCAAACAGCGCGACTACGCCGCGGCCGTGCTCTACGATCCCATCAATATCCGCTACAGCTGCGACGCCACCAATATGCAGGTCTGGGTCACCCACAACGCAACACGATATTGCTTTGTGCCCGCAGAAGGCCCGGTAACGCTGTTCGACTATCATCACTGTGAACATTTGTCCGACCACGCCGGGATTGCCGGCGAAGTGCGACCCGCCATTTCCTACATTTTCTTCTACGGCGGCACCATGATCGAGGACCGCATCCGGCGCTGGGCCAACGATATCGAGGAGCTTGTTGACGTCCACGGCGGCGGCAACCGGCGCGTCGCCTTCGACCTGCTGCAACCGCGTGCCGCAGCCGAACTCGCCCGGCGCAACATTTCCGTGCACGACGGGCAGGAAGTGATGGAGCGCGCCCGCGAACTCAAGAGCACCGACGAACTGCTAGCCATGCGCCGTGCGATCCACAGTTGCGAACGCGCCATGGCCGAAATGGAGCAGGCGCTTAAACCCGGCCTGAGCGAAAACGAACTTTGGGCTCTTCTGCACAAGGGCAACATTGAGCGCGGCGGCGAATGGATCGAGACGCGTTTGCTTTCGTCAGGACCGCGGACCAATCCGTGGTTTCAGGAATCCTCTTCACGCATCATCGAAGCCGGCGACATGGTCGCCTTCGACACCGATCTGATCGGTCCCTATGGCTATTGTTCAGACATTTCCCGCAGCTGGATTTGCGGTGACGGCCAGGCGACCAACGAGCAGCGCGATCTCTACCAGATTGCCCATGAGCAGATCCTGGCCAATACCGCGCTTCTGGCGCCCGGCAAATCGCTACGCGAACTGTCCGATACTGCAAAGACCGCGCCGCCGGATTGCATGCCGAACCGGTATGGAAGCCTCTGGCACGGCGTCGGCATGTGCGACGAATATCCGGCCATTCCGCATCCGGTTGATGTCACGCCCGACAAGCCGCTCGACGATGTTTTGCATCCGGGCATGGTCTTGTGCGTAGAAAGCTATGTTGGCCGTCTCGGCGGGCATGAGGGTGTCAAGCTAGAAGACCAGGTGCTGATTACCGAAACCGGCGCCGAAACACTCAGCCTTTACCCATTTGATGAGCAGTTGATGGCGTAGTCCATACTTTTTGCCGCGATGTAGGGCAGACCTTTTCGCTCCGCGGTCCAGCCGGCGATCCGCAATTCCTTGATTGCCGGCTCGAAACGCCCGCACAGGTCCAGCGTCCGGCAGTCAATGGTTGCGACATCCGCCCTGCCTTCGGCCACTTCGATGACCGATTGGCGATGCCCGCCCGAAACGGCAGTCTGCGACCAGAACCGGTCAAAATCAGCCTCATGTTGGATCGCCCCACCGGAAACCAGATCGCGTCGCAGCGCGATAATACCGGACATGGAATCATCTCCGTTGTAAGCGAAGCGCCGATCGCGCAGATCCGCCACGTCGAACGCCGGTCCGTTGTCATCAGGCACGCTGATGTCGCTACCGGAGGAACTGCGCCGCATCAGGATTGCCGACCTGTAAAATATGTCCCGGCCGCCCTCAAAGGCTGAGTAGTCCGGTTGGCCGACCACAGTAACATGTTCAGCCAGGCCAAGTTCCAGCGGTCCCCAGCAAGTTTGTGCGAAAACCAGATCCGGATGCCGCCACAGCGTGTAAAAGTCGAAATCGGCTGGATCCAGTTGCGCCGGGTCGGGTGCAATTTCGTCTCCGTCAGCGGAGCGGATACCGCCTGGAACCGGCGACAAATCCGCATTCGTTCTCGCCAGTTTTTCAGGTGCTTCAATGCCGAGTGAGAGCAACGCTTTGCGCAATAAATCCCATTCGGCGTCGGTTTCCTGGCGCACTTCCTGCCAGTCATACATCGGCAGAGCTGCCACCTTGGCCATGGCGCTATCTCACTTCAATTGAAAGGGTGAAATCCCGGCCGCCAAAAATGAAAGCGGCGGAACCAATCCGGGAAATGGGGGGCTCGGATCGGTTCCGCCTTTGATGGCACTTATTTTGCACGAAGGCGCCATCAATCTCTTTGAGATTCAGCTACCGGTCGCATATTAGCGCCTTCCATACCGTCTTGTCCATGACCCTCCGGTAAAAAAATGAACCGCTGTTCAATAACCCTGCGCCATTGCGGATGGACGACTGGCTCCTTGGCGCGCAAGCCAAATTTGGCCAGTAGCGCAAGGTAGTTTGGATACACATATCCACCGTTCCGGCGTTGCCATTCTTCCCGTTTGTTCCAGTAAACCGACGGCAATTGATACCACGGAACACCCGGCAAATCGTGATGAACAAAGTGCAAGTTGTTGTTTAAAAACAGGAAGCCGAGAATTGAGCGTTCGACAATAATCGTTCGCCCGTCCGGTGTTTCGCTCCACTGATGCTCCGCGTACGTTCTGATCGAGATTATTCCGTGCCCCACCCACACCGGTACGAGCAAATAGAGCCAAAGCGGGATTTCGAATAACATGACTACAATTCCGATCACCGGAATGATGAGTACGCCATGCAGCACCCAGGCAAAGCCGACTTTGGAATTTCCCGCAAAGATTGAACGAAGGTCGGTCCAGACCAATCCCGCCACACCCAGTATTGGTCCCAAAACGACCCGCGCCAGAAGCACATTGTTCACCCGCAGGATCAACCGCAGAATTTTCGGCAACCGCCTGTATTGCCAAAGTGCCTGATAGAAGCTCTCCGGATCGTCAAACGGATCGGTCAGGCGTTCGTCATGATGGTGCCGCAGGTGAAGCGACTTGAACCGCCGGTAAGGCCAGACCAGACCAATTGGCAGGGAAATGAGCGCTTCGTTAATCACCGCGTTGCGGGTCGGGTGGCCATGCAACACCTCATGCATGAGGGAGGATTGCAGCGCCACGGTAATGCTCATTATTGCCAGCGCTGATACCGGTGATACCGGCCAGATCCAAAATCCAGCCGCAAACCACACGCCATAACATAAGGCAATCAGGCCGACAGTCGGCCACTCGATACGGGTAAAGGCGCCCCCGCGCCCAGTATTTCTCAACATTTACAACGCCCCAAGTCTCATTTTGGAGGATCGCGGCAAATGCGGGATTGTTCAATGCGGTTATGCGCACAGAATGTTGATTGTGCTTCTCAAAATATTCATATCGTGATAATTATCACCAATTGTCGTATTTAATAAACAAGCAACGGGCGAACCTGAAATGGACAAGCGCGACATATCGGAGGATTTCCGCGAACGGCTGCAAACCTTGATTCACCGTTCCGGGCAGAGCCGTGCGTCATTCGCAGCGCAAATCGGCATCGACCGCTCGGCGCTGTCACAACTACTTGGCGGTGACTCCGTCCGGCTACCGCGCGCAGAAACCCTGATCAACATGGCCACTGTCCACAATGTATCGCTGGATTGGTTGCTGGGCATCAGTCAGGACGAAGGCTTGCGCGGCGAGCTCCGCCCGAGCCTGGAAATCGAGGAAGGACCTGGTGATTTCGACCACAGTCTGCTGGCCAAATGGCACAGCGAGGCGGCAGGCACGAAAATCCGCTATGTGCCTTCCGGCATACCGGATCTTCTGAGGACCGAGGCGGTGATCGAGTACGAGACCAGCGCTTTGCAGCAAAACCGTGCTGTGAAGATAGGCGAAGCCCAGTTCCGGATCGACTACAACCGCCGCCCGGAAACCGACATGGAAGTTTGCATGCCAGTCCAGGCATTGGAGGCACTGTCACACGGCCAGGGCATCTGGTCTGAATTGGAGGCATCACTGCGCCAGACCCAGCTTCAGCACATGGCAAATTTGATCGACGAACTCTATCCAACGTTTCGCCTTTACCTTTTCGACGGACGGCAGCAATTTTCCGTGCCCTACACGATCTTCGGACAAAAACGCGTCTGCATCTATGTCGGCGGCATGTATCTGGTGCTGAATGCCGACGAGACCGTAAAGACCATGACCCGGCATTTCGACAGCCTGATCCGTTGTGCCACGGTTAATGCGCATGAGGTCGCCAGCCACATTCGCTGGTCGGAGCCGGAATAGAATTCCCGCACACGACATAGATCAAGGCGGCTCTTGGGCTTGACCGTTATCCCTTGGATCACTTTCGCAAGTGCCTCGGGAGACCGCCATGCAGCTTGAACACAGCCACGCCCGCGCGGCAATCGCCAAAAGACTGGCCGACGGAACAAGGCCAAACTACCTGCGCGATTTTGTCTACGGCGGCATTGACGGTGCGATCACCACCTTTGCGATCGTCGCCGGCGTTGTCGGAGCTGCGCTGTCGGCCAATGTCATTCTCATCCTCGGCCTGGCAAATCTGCTTGCCGACGGCTTTTCGATGGCCGCCGCAAACTATAGCGGCACCAAAACCGTTACCGATGAATTCGACAAGGCGCGCGAGATTGAGACCAAGCATGTCTCGCTCGCCCCCGAGGGCGAACGCGAAGAGGTCAGGCAAATCCTGGAACAAAAGGGACTGCAAGGCACTGCGCTCGAGGAAGCCGTTTCCGCGATCACCGCCGACAAGAACCGCTGGATCCAGTTCATGCTTCAGGAAGAATATGGGTTCTCACTCTCCCGGCCGTCGCCTTTCAAGGCCGGGGCAGCGACCTTTGCTGCGTTTATCGTTTGCGGCGCCGTCCCGCTCCTGCCCTTTACCCTGGGTCTCGAGGCATCATTCACCGTGTCGGTGGTCATGACCGGTCTTGTCTTCTTTTCGATCGGTGCATCAAAGAGCCTTTGGTCTCTTGCACCCTGGTGGCGCTCGGGGGCGGAGACGCTGCTGATCGGCGGTACCGCTGCCGCCATGGCCTATGGCGTCGGTTATCTGCTGCGGGGATTTGCCTGAGAGCCGACCAACCTGTCCATCCGTTCGACTGCGGACCGTTTGAGCACGCGACACGCCGCCAAGGTGCCTGTCAGCTGGCGTTACCCGCTTATAGTTATAGCATTGATAAATATAAATTAATCCGATACGCGTTGGCGATGCTGAAATTCGATGAAAAGACCACAAAACTGCTGGAAATCGCCTATCAGGGAGGTGATGTCAGTCGCAGAAGGCGAATGGCTTTCGACGCGCTTGGCCTTTCCGCCGGAGACATGGTCGTCGATATAGGCTGCGGCAACGGACTGTTGACCGAAGAAATCGCACGCGCGATCGGCCCGAGTGGTCGGGTTTCCGGCATCGATCCAAGCCGGGACATGCGCGAACTGGCACAAAAACGTTGCAAGGACAATTCAACGGTTCAAATCATGGATGGCCTAGCGGACGCACTTCCGATGCAGGCCAATTCCATGGACAAGGCCGTTGCGGTTCAAGTTCTGGAATATCTGCCCGATATCCCTGCGGCGATCAGGGAAGCGCACCGGGTGTTGAGGGTAGGCGGGCGTTTCGTTGCAACCGATACCGGCTGCCACACGCTGGACTGGTTTTCCGAAGACGAAGAGCGGATGCGGCGCATTCAGGCAGCCTGGGACCATCACTACACCGAAGCGCGTGTTGCAGCACTTTGGCCCACGCTGACCCGGCAAGCAGGTTTTCGATCAATCGAAGTCGAACCGTTTTCCTACTGCGACGTCACCCTGCGCCCGGATGGTATTGCCTTCATGCTGATGCATTTGATGTCGCGTTATGCTTTCGAGAATGGTCACGTCACGGAATCTGAAGCCACCTCGTGGTTTGATGAGCAACTGCAACTTTCTCAGGAAGGCCGTTTCTTCTTCTCGCTAACCTACTACAGGATGAGCGCAATAAAGTTTTAGGCGGCAAGTTATGATTGGCCGCCAGTGGCGTCGTCACCTGACAGCAGCCGTCTCCGGGATTACCGGCAGATTACCAATCCTTAAGTTGTGTTGCCGCCTGACCAGTTGCAGTTTCGCCAAACCTGCAAGATTCGGGAGCGCAACATGTCCACCAGCGGTTACGACAGAACCTCGATCATTTTTCACTGGATCGCGGCCGCCCTGGTGATCTCGCTGTTCCTCACCCATGAGGGAGAGCGCGGCAGTTTCGCCTACGCGTTTCATGTCGCAGTCGGTTTCATCGGCGGTATTTTTCTGATCTGGCGGGTTGTCCGCAGGCTGAAGCGCGGCATGACCGACAAGCCGGCCCAGCCTGCCATTCTCAATCTCGCCTCGCAGATCGTGATCTGGGGATTTCTGGTCAACATGGTTGTTGTCACCGTGACCGGTGTTCTGGTCATCTGGTCGCTCGGGCAGCCGATCGGGATTTTCGACCTGTTCTCCATCCCCTCCCCGTTTTCGGCTTCGCGCCCGTTTCACGGATTGATGGAAGAAGTGCATGAAGTTTCGGGGCAGCTTTTCGTGCCGCTGGTGATCCTGCACGTTGTTGGAGCGCTCAAACACGCCGTCATCGACCGCGACGGCATTGTGACCAGAATGGTCAAACCGGTAGCTGACGGCAGGTAACGGCCGGTCAATTAGTCATTGCATTCATTGCCAAAATAATGGGAATATCGCGCCAGCGGCCGGGGGACCGGGTACTTTGTGACACCCGTCGCCGGCCGGCAGTAACACGGGAGAGAAAATCAAAATGCGTTTGAAAAAGAGTTTCGTCGCTGCGCTGTCGGCAGCGGCCATTGCGTTTTCAGCCGGCACTGCGTTGGCAGACAGCCATGCCATGTCGATCAAGATCGGCACCGAAGGCGCGTACCCACCCTTCAACAATCTTGAAGCGGACGGCTCGCTGGTCGGTTTCGACATCGATATCGCCAATGCGCTTTGCGAAGAAATGGGCGCCAAATGCGAGTTCGTGACCCAGGATTGGGACGGCATCATTCCGGCGCTGCAAGCTGGCAAGTTCGACGCCATCATCGCGTCCATGTCGATCACCGACGAGCGCAAGGAGAAGGTCGATTTCTCGGCGAAGTACTACAACACGCCGCCGGCCATCGCCGTGCCAAAGGACAGCGACATCACCGAAGCAACCGACGCCGCACTTGACGGCAAGGTGCTTGGTGCACAGTCGTCGACCACCCACTCCAACTACGCCGAGGAAAAGCTGGGATCAGCAGATCTGAAGCTTTATCCGACACCCGATGAGTACAAACTCGACATCGCCAATGGCCGCATCGATGCGGTTATCGACGATGTGATCGTCCTTGGCGAGTGGCTGAAGACCGAAGATGGCGCCTGCTGCAAGATCCTCGGCACCCTGACACCTGATCCGGTCATCAACGGTGAAGGCGCTGGTATCGCGGTGCGCAAGGGCGAAACCGAACTGGCCGACAAATTCTCCGCGGCCATCAAGGCACTGCGCGAAAACGGCAAATACAAGGAAATCAACGACAAATATTTCGACGTCGACGTTTACGGCGGTTGATCTTGCGTTGATTTTCAGCAGTAATTTCGGCACTAATGAAGGCGGGGGATGACCCCGCCTTTTTCATTCGCCTCTGGGGAGGCCTCGAACCGGGGGGACCGGATTGGGTGAAACGCTGACATTGCTGTCGTTTGGTGATACCGGCTGGGGCGACGAGATCGCATCCGGCGTGTTTATCACCGTCGCATTGGCGCTTTGCACGCTTCCCGTCGGCCTGTTCATCGGCTTGATCGTGGCTATTGCCAAACAATCGGAAGAATGGACGCTGCGGGTTTCCGCCGACATCTACACCACCATTTTTCGCGGATTGCCCGAACTGCTGACGCTGTTCATCGTCTATTTCGGCATGCAGATCGGAATCCGCCAGGTCGCACTCGCCATGGGTTTCGAAACCGGCATCGAGATCAATGCGTTTGTCGCCGGCGTCATCGCGCTCGCCTTCGTGTTTTCCGCCTATGCGTCGGAGGTCTTCCTGTCGGCATTCCGCGCCATCCCCAAGGGCCAGTATGAGGGCGGCTATGCGCTCGGCATGCGCCGTGGGCGCGTCATGCGCCTGATCATTCTGCCGCAACTGATCCGCATTGCCCTGCCGGGTCTCGGCAATCTGTGGATGATCCTGTTGAAGGACACCGCACTGGTTTCGGCAATCGGCCTGTCCGACATTCTGCGCCAGACTGGCGTCGCCGCACGCGTCACCAAGGAAGCCTTCATGTTCTTCTCGCTGGCCTGCGTGCTGTTCCTCGTTCTCGCGCTCCTGTCATCCGTGGTTTTCGGCCGGATCGAAAAAGCCGCGAAGCGGTCGGAGGTGCGCTGATGGCCGTTGAAGCCGCCCCGCAAAGCGTCGTACGCCCGCCCGATCCGCCGAAACAATGGACCGGCGACCGCATCACCGGCAACATCCTGCTGACCTTCTGGATCGTCGCCGCCGTCATGCTGGTCTGGTATCTGTGGGCCGAATATGCGCCGGACAAGCTGGAACGCTATGGCGTCAAGCTGATCGAAGGTCTGGGCGTCACGCTGCTGCTGGTCGGCGTCTCAATCGTCATCGGCGCAATCCTGTCACTGCCTGTCGCGCTCGGCCGCATGTCAAAAAACCCGGTGATCGCCAAGATTGCGTTTGCCTATGTCTATTTCTTCCGCGGCACACCGCTGCTGGCGCAGTTGTTCCTGATCTATTACGGCCTCGGTTCGTTCCGCGAGCAGCTGGAAATGGTCGGCCTGTGGGGCTTTTTCCGCGATGCCTGGAATTGCGCGATCTTCGCCTTCTCGCTCAACACGGCAGCCTACCAGGCGGAGATCCTGCGCGGCGCCATTGAGAGCGTGCCAAAGGGCCAATGGGAGGGTGCGGCAGCGCTCGGCCTGAACCGCCTGCAGACCTTCTACAAGGTCATCCTGCCGCAAGCCGCCGTTGTTGCGCTGCGGCCCTACGGCAACGAAATCATCCTGATGATCAAGGGTTCGGCCATCGTAGCACTCGTCACGGTCTACGACCTGATGGGAGAAACCCGCCGGGCCTACTCCCGCACCTACGATTTCCAGATCTATATCTGGGCCGCGATCCTCTATCTCATCATCGTAGAGATCCTGCGCAACATCTGGAACTGGATCGAAGCAAGATTGACGAGGCATTTGAAACGGTAGGCTAGCCGACGACTACGCTATCTGAACAATGCGCGACAGTTTGCACAGCGGATCATCGTCAACGAAATCGGCGATTGCCGATTTCATGCCATCAAAGCTGGTTCCGTAAAAATATAGCGCTGTCTCCTGGTTGCCCTCCCAGTATCCGCGAAACTTGCCGATGCCTTCCATACGCTTGTCGCAGGTGGAAATGATCTCGTTTACATCTGAATTGGCATACACCTCGTCGGGCAGGTCCGTCCCGTTCAGAAACAGCGCCAAGCCCTCGAGTTTGCCGAAAGGGATGTCATCGGCATCCGAGGTGAACTTCAGCAACGACCCCTTCGGAGCGCCAAGTTCCTCCAAAGTCTCGACGATCATCTCAATTGTCGGCTGTTCGGCCTCTTTGACGGCGATTTCAATGTCACAAAATTCGATACCGTCAGGCTCGTCCGCCAATTGCGTCCCCCCTCCGGTTACCTCGCCGAGCCCCAGCGATCTCAGTTTCTCGTCAAGTGGATCTTCAAAATACTCTCCGCGGTCGATGGGTTGAACCCGGGCGTTGAGCTGGGCGACGAGCATCGTTTCATCGCCCGGTTGGGCATCTTCAGACGGTTTCTTGCCGAAAAGCTTGTTGATCCACATTTCGGGACTACCTCCGAGCTCTGGAAAATCTGCAATCCTCAATTGCATATTCTGTTGAATATTACCTTAAGGATGAAAAAGACGGATCGAAACAAGACTGACGCGGGACTTGAAGCGGTGATGCGGCATCTTGGACCAACTGCGCCTGTCATGGTCTCCGTCTTGATGAAACTCTGGCGTAATTTGATGAAAGTCTCTCCGGCATTGTAAAGTGCCCAATCTGCGGGAGGGACAGCCAGTGAAGACCGTCTTCAGCTTCATGCCGGGTTTGACAGCCTGCCTACTTTGGGTCTCTGTCGCTTCGGCCGACCCGATCCACGATGCGGCCAAGGCCGGTGACATTGAGGCGCTTCGATCGCTCATCGAAAGCGGCGTTTCGGTGGAAAGCGAAAGCCCGCTTGGCACCCCGCTGGCTGTCGCCGCACGCGCCGGCCATGCCGATGCGGTGGCTTTCTTGGTCGAGGTCGGCGCTGATCCAAACGTCACTTCGGTATTGGGCCCACCGCTTCTGTCTGCGGTGCGCAAAGACGAAATCGAGATAGTCGGCATGCTACTGGCCGCAGGCGCAGATCCGAACGCGGGAAAGCGGTCAATTCCGATTGTTGATGCTGTCAAACGCGGCAATTTGGAGATCGTGTTGTTGCTTCTCAAAGCCGGCGCTGATCCCAATGCCCCACCCGACAGCGATCGGGTTCTGGCCTTGCATGAGGCAGCACGGCGGGGCGACACAACGCTCGTCAAGGCGTTGCTTGAAGCAGGCGCAGATCCCAATGAATTTACCACACGCAGGGAAACCGCATTTCATATGGCGCTTCAACTGGAGAAAGCAGAAACTGCGGCGTTGTTGGAAAACCTGACCAATCCGGTTCTTGATACGTCAATTACGGAGGAAATGGTGGCCGCTGCAGATGCCGCCATTGGCAGGGAATTGTTCGACGATCATTGCGG
>JBFOMG010000008.1:0-44718 GCA_040830725.1 Rhizobiaceae bacterium | reverse complement strand
GCGTCTGGAAATCGGTCCAGGTTGTCGATAGCGCTGGAGACAAGGCCGTTCGAGAGAATTCGGGCTCCATCAATGCAAAACATCAGCTTTTCGGCACGGGCCTGCCGAGCTCCCCAGTTCAGCGCGTTTCCTGGAGAGCCACTCGGATCGGGGACAGGCAGATAGCGGACGTTGGCTGGCAATCCGGCAATATAGGCCTTCGGGAGCGGTTGCTTCGAACCGTTGTCCAGAATGAGAATTTCATAATCGGTGACAGAGACGGACTTTTGATATGGCGGCAACATGGAGGCTATGGTTCGCGGAGCCTCACGCTGCATATCGTAAACAACAACCAGGATCGAAAGGCGATACGTCAACGCCGTCACTCAAACGGCCCATATCCAAGCTGCGCACCCAAATCGCCGCAGATCTTCCAAACAACATCGGCGCGCTCGTCGCCGGATTCATAATGGCGCATGCGATTGGGATTGATTTCAGGAAGCGGCACCTCCCGGAAACCGATACCCGCAAACGAGGTAACAAGGCGACAAGTCTTCTGGGGATCAGCACAAAGATCTTCGTAGCGAACTTCCAGATACCGGTCAGGCATCAGAATGTCCCTTCCAAAGCGCATGACGCGCTCAACCTGATAGCGCCATGTGACTGCGTTGTGAAAATAGGCTTCATCATCGGCGATTTGCGCCGGATCGAGACCTGAATGATTATAGGCGGCCTCGAGCACCGCACTTCCGACCGGATTGTCCGTTCTCGACGTCATGTGCGTACGCCGCAAACTGCTGCTGACAGGGTGCCGAACCAGATGAATGACCTTTGCCTGGTCAAATACTTCCACCACTTCCGGTAACACCACCATGGTTTCGGGCAGTTTCCAGCCCCATCTTGCTCCCTGGTGGAAATTTCCCGCGACCAGGACATCTCTCGCCTTGTCGAGAAGCAATGCGCTCCAAGAACGGGAATCCAAAGCGAATTCTTTTTCCTTTCTTGCTCGCGCGATAGCCATTTCGTAGATCAGATCGACCCATTCCACGGAATCTGCGGTCGCATTCAGCCTGTTGCCGAGGAAAATTCCAGATCGGGAGAACATCTCCGAGATCAGCCGCGTGCCGCTGCCGCCGCGGCCGACGGGGAGTACCGGCGACCGCAGTGTAGCGTCGGAGATAACCGGCGCCGCCGGAAGTTCAGCCGGTGAGGACCTGGAGTAGCCGAGCTTGGAAAACGTTACAGCGGCAGTCTTGATAATGTCGTCTTCCTGCTGCGGGGTCAGCCGGGACTTCCACTTTGGAACCGATACTGCGTCCACGGGTCTGGCCCGCTCAGTCCTGCCGGGGCCGAGACCTTGATAGACATCTTCATGACGAGCCATTTGCGGATCGAAGGGCAAGCCAGCATGAGAGGCCAGGGCCTCACAAAACTTTTGCTTTTCCGCAACCAGATCCTCGTAGCGGAAGGACATGACCGGCAATCCCAAACTGACGAATTTCGGTGCAAGCGACGATTTGATGCGCCACACGAGTGCACGCTTTACGTGGATTTCAACGGCGGGATCCTCGAGAACCGCCAGCTCCCTGGCAAACTCGGCGCATAAATCAGGATGCTGGCGCAGCAGCCTGATCTGGTTTTCGACCATGGGAATGTGTCGCAGTTTTTCCATCGATGCCACGACTGCCCGCGGGTCGCGTATCGGATAGACAATGCTCACCTTCATCGCCAGCTTCGCTATGGCATCAAAATGATAGGTCAGATTGGGTGCTTTGAGCACCAGACAGTTGAGATGCGATGGCCAAGCAAATCCTGCGCCGGTATCGGCCGGTACGCGCTTGTCAGCGGTGCGATATTTCCTCACCGACTGCAGCAGGGCGTCTTTCGCCAGAACATCCGCTTCAGGTGCGTGCGACGCAAGAGCGTTAAACCATGCGTACAAGCCGTCGGTCTCGTCAATGAGCACAGCGCTTCGATGAGCGCCGAGTATCTGACCGGTCAAGGTCGTGCCGCTGCGCTGGCAGCCGACCACAATGACGATGCGGTGAATGTTCGCTAACTGGCCGTGGGTGAACATTGTCAAATGATCTGGATATTTGAACTGCCGAAAGAGGATGGACAGGTCAGCGAATCGGCGGATTGCAAGAAAATGAGCAGCCTTGCCGGCAATAAAATTCCGGGTCAAACAGTTCTGTGCAGCCACCCACCGACAGTGCCGTTTGACCCGCCGCTACAAACGTATCGGCGGATCAAAATTTCTGAGATTCGAGAACTAGTTTGCAGCCGATTTTTCAAGCTCGGCGACACGGGCATGAAGCTGCTCGATATAGATGTGCGCCTTCTCCAGCTCGTTGAGCATGCGGCCCACCTTGTCTGAAAGGTTGATCGGCTTGTTCTCCACGGTCGGACCGACATTTGGCAGATGTTTGTTTTTCCACATCAATTCGGCGTGTTCCTCGATGGACAACAACTCGAAGCCATCTTCAAAAACCCGGTCGCAACCCGTGCCACAGGTGCCACCGCCGGTCATGATCGAGCCTGGAATTATCACATCGCCTGTCTTCGATACGGTCATCACAATTGTGCCAGTGGTCAGATGCTCAATAACGTAGTTCTGTCCGGCGCCGATTTCCCATTCATTACTGTTTTTAGTGTTTTCCAGAATGATTTGCGGATTGCCGTCATTGGTCAATCTCAACAAATGGGCAGGTCCGGCGTTACCGGTGCGCCCAACGTGCAAAGCCGCTTCCGGCGACTCCGTCCCCATTCCGAATTTACCATCAGAGGTAATAAGCAGTGCATTGTTGTCGGTGCCCTGTCCGATCCGGAATTCTGCATTGTCGTTGACATCTGTGTACCATGTGACGGGGTCCTCCGGGGGTTCCGCCTCTGCATCGTAAGTATCCGTATTGTCATACAAAATCCTCGGCAAGCCGAGGTCTCCGTCACCTCCGCGCTGTATGTGCAAAGCCGCATCGGCCGCGAATGTTATACTAGGGTATCTTGCAGCGCCTATTCCAACGTTGCTGTTTGCGTCAATGAACAGCGCATTGTAAACGGCGTCAGCATGGATCCAGAACGGATTTCTTGTCCTATTGTTTCGAATTATGAAGTTTACTTCGTTCCCGGCTATGTCCCATGTGTATTCCGGCCAGCCTTCTGAGCCGTCCTGATGCAAGCGAATTGTCGGATAATCGCCGTTTTGCAAATGTAATTTCATCCCATTCGCCGGATTGACGGTGCCCATGCCGATATCACCATCGGCTTTAACCACGAGCGCGTTCGACGGCGCGCCGGCCTCGATCCGGAACGGAAGCGTGTCAGCGGTGTCGTCCGCGATAGAAAAATGGCTGGCGCCGCCATCAACGTCATCGTTAATGACAATGCGCCAGTCATTTTCGGGGAAGGTGCCACCGCCGGTGTCGTCGAAATCAATACGCAGGTTTTCTTCCTTCAGACGAATCGTGTCGGTGCCGAAAGTTTCGTCATTGTTACAATCCTCGCCCACGCAAAGACTGGGCCTGACGATTAGTTCTTCGTCGAGTATCTGCTGGGCCTGAGCTGGTGCATCAGCAAACGAAACCGCGCCCAATGCCAAAGCAATCGAAGGCAGGCTCGTCATGAGTTTCTTGTGAATAGTCATCTTCTTAATTCCCTCTCAATCAATGATGCCGCCGCTGGCGCGAAAGCTGCCAAATGTGTATGCGGGAACGTAGGATGTTCCAGCATCGAGACCGCCTCGGCGGGCGCCACGTTCGCCGTTATCGACCGGATTGAGAATTTTGATTGTCTCGGAAGTCGCTGCCTTGACTTCATAGGTGTAGACGCCGTCGGCGGTTCCGCCTGTCTTGATCAGATCGATCGACAGCGAACCGCGCTCCGAGGACGTCGCTGCGTAATAGCCGTTCGGCCCGCCGATCGTAAGGGTTGCATTGGACAAATCCGCTCCAAGGTTCACCCGGACTTCGGACCCCTGCAATATGATCTCGGCGTCCATAGGCTTGTTTGCAAATGCGGCGGTGACTGCAAGCGTCAATGCCCCAGCCAACCATACGCTTAGTAACCGTCTCATGGATATTCTCCTTGTTCGGTGCGACCAGCCACAATCGACCGTCAGGTCAACTCCGGGCGGGTGCTTATCAATTTCAAGGGCGGATGTCTAATAAAAACAATGTATTTTGTGTAATATTCAATTATTAAGAATCTTCTTTATTATGGAATGATAATATAAATATTGTACAAATTGTATTAGCTGAAACTAATTCAACTATTGCGTATTTATTTTGACTTGCATATTGGTTTCAGGCTCCACCGCCTGCGCGTCTCTCGCCAGCCCGACAATTCACCAACGGGTTGCCCGAATTGCGGGTTTTGCGCGACGTTTCTCTGACGGGTTGTCCGCGCTTCGGATTTGCGCGACTTAGTCCATTACGCAGAGCATCCAGGGCGTTTGCCACAGACCAATGCCTGGCGAAGCATAAACCAGGCCGGACAGGCGTGGATGTTTTGACTTCTCAAGAAAAGCCCCGGGGATTTGAAACCCCCGGGGCGGCAGTTGTTTTGCAATCGCGAAAACCGGTTATTGGGACGTGGCTTTCAACTCGGCGATCTCTTCACGCAGATCGGCAATCGCCAGTTCGAGCTTCTCCGCCTTTTCCAGCCTTTGGTGCAGCTGCTCAATATAGATATGCGCCTTTTCCAGCTCGTTCAATATTCCGGCGGTTTTCTCGGTCACATTGAAAGGCAGATTCGGCCCTGTCGGACCGACACCCAGCAAATGCTTGTTCTTCCACATATATTCGGCATGTTCGTCAATTGATTCAACCGTATAGACCTCAGGATCAAACACGGCATCACAAGGGGTGCCGCAGGTCGGTCCCTGGGTGACGATGCCGTTGGCATCAATCGTTGCCCAAAGGTCTCCACCCGAATCGGTGGGTCCCGCGATTTTCACCGCCGAGTTTTCAAAAATGATCTGCGTTTCAACAGAATCAGCGGAGTCGACTGCGAGGAAACGGCGGTTCGCGCTGTCGGATCGCATTCTGATTTGAACAGCGTTGTTGTCCGAACTTTCGAAATAGGACAATTGCAAACCTGTCCCGTTGACATGCAGGCGTCCGTCCGGACTGGTTGTCCCCATCCCTACATCACCATCAACATCAATGAAGATGGAGCTTGTTGGCGCGCCCGGCCGGATGCGGAATGGCAGCTGGCTGCCATTGGTAACGTCACGAATGAAGAAGTTCGTTTCGTTACCAGCTACGTCCCAGGTCTGCGGCGCAAAGCCGGAGCTGCCGTCCTGTTGCAAGCGCAATGTGGGCGTGTCTCCGTCAATCACGTGGATCTCGGTCGACGGCGTAGAGGTGCGGATACCGATGCGTCCGCCATCATCGACGTAAAGAGAATGCGATCTTGCATTCGCCTCGATCGTGAAAGGCGTGCGGCTGCCCGATATATCGTCGATGGAGAACTTGCTGGCGCCGCCATTTGCGCTGGCGTTCGCGGTTATTTGCCAATCCGTGCGCGGAAAGCTCGATGCAGTACTGGTGTCGTCGAACTTGATACGCAGATTGTGTTCCTTCAGCCGAATGGTGTCAAAACCGAAGCTCTCGCCATTGACACAGTCAAAACCAATACAGGCGCTTCCATCCACGATCAGGTCGTCGTTGATAACGAAATCGGCGTGAGCCGCCATTGTCAATGTCAGCGAGGTCGCGGCAATAAGGGCGGTATGATTGCCCAATTTTCTGGCAAATCTGGTCATCACTTTTCTCCCTTGCCTTCCGGAATGTCCTCAAAGGGAACGATCTTTCCGTTTTTGACGCAGAAGATTCCGCTGAGTTGGGCACCGGCCAATTTGGAACCGGGTATGTCATCGCGGCCGTTGTTAAGCCCGGGATTGAGTATCTCGATTTTCTTGCCGGTTGAAGCGATCAGTTGATAGCGGAAATTGCCGTCAACGACCTTGCCGTATTTTTCAAGATTGATCGAAGGTAGGGTCGATTTGTTGAACACCTCTGCCTGATAGTCAGCAGGACCGGTGATTATGAGCGTCGCATTTGCATACTTTGCGCCCGGTTTGAAGGCTACACGTAATCCTTCGAACACCTCCGTGGCGACAATCTTTTCCTCCTTGATCGCCGTTTGCCCGGCTTGTGCAATACCTGGGAGAAGTAGTGCACCTGAAATGGCGCACAACGTTATCCATCGTTTCATCATGTCAATTATCCTTGAATTGTTGACGTCAAAATACTCTCAAGGTTTGCCCACAAATCCCGCGAGGAGAGTCCGCCTGATGCCCCAATACTCTGCATTATATTTTGCAGTATTTTTGGAACTAACCAACATTAGCAATTCATTATAATATATCAATCAACTATCGGGTGTGAATTACCCAACAAAATAAGTAACTGGAAATAAACGCAACAGCGGGCAAAATGTATGCATCACACAGCCTTCAAGGACTGTGTGGCGATTTTCCCAAATCAAACTGCGATAATTCCGCTGCGTCAGTTAACGCTTGAGTTGCATCGTTACCCACTCATCGCAGCAATTGGTCAGAACGTGTCTGAAATGCTGATTGACATAAGCGGCAAGCACTGCCCGCCGCTGGTGGGCAAGAATTCCGGACAAGATGACTGTACCTCCGGGCTTCAAATGCCTGGCCATGGCTGGAGCAAGCCTCTTTAGCGGGCCGGCCAGAATGTTGGCAATAATCAGGTCAAACGGCGCTTTCTGCGCAACTTGCCTGGAACCAAACCCATTAGCCGTAATGGTGGATACGCTGGCGTGAACACCGTTGGAACGGACATTCGATTCGGCCACTTTTGTGGCGACCCCATCGATATCGGTGGCAATGATCGCCACGGGAGCCGTTTTTGCCAACGCGATGGCCAGTACTGCGCTGCCGGTGCCGAGGTCGAGAACATTTCTCGGATGCTCGCGTTTGAGGATCGTTGCGATCATGGTCAGACAGCCGGAGGTCGTGCCGTGATGGCCAGTGCCAAATGCCTGCCCGGCATCGATCTCCACGGCAATGTCACCTGGCCGAACCGAATCGCGATCATGGGATCCGTGGACCAGATATCTTCCGGCCCGGACCGGTTTCAAACCTTCGAGCGACTTTTTCACCCAATCGATGTCGGGCAGTTCTTCGCTTTCGATCTCGAAAGCTTCGCCGTGCGCAAACAGAGCGCTCAGCCTTTGGTGATCCCCGCGGGGATCAGATGTATAGATTGAAATCTCGTGCAAATTCTTCGTTTCATCGACCTCAAGCATGGCCAATGGATGACCATCGACTTCAAAGGTGCGCTCGACGGCCGCGAACAGTTTCTGCGCGCGATTTCCCGGCGCGATGAAGTGAAGGCGATATTGGGTCATGTGGGAGGGGAGGCTAGCTGTTTTCGACGAGACGCTGCAGTTTGGCCAGCGCGTTGTCGGCATTTTCACCATAGGCGATGGTGCCAAAGAATGTCCCACGGCTGTCGAGCAGGATAATCGATGCGGTGTGATCCATCGTGTAGTCACCGTCTTCCAGCGGCACCTTCCGGGAATAGATGCCAAAAGCCTTGACCATTTCGGCCACCTTTTGCGGATCGCCGGTAATGCCGGTAATCCTTTTTGACACATTGGACACGTACTGATCGAGCACTTCCGGCGTATCTCGCTCCGGGTCGACAGAAACGAAATAGGCTTTCAATTCGGCTGCTTCACTGCCGAGATTTTCGATCCAGCCGTCCATCTCGAACAAGGTGGTCGGACAGACTTCAGGGCAATGAGTGAACCCGAAAAACACCGCCGTCGGTTGTCCGCGGAACGCGGCTTCAGTGATCTTCTCGCCGCGTTGATCCACAAGCTCAAACGGCGCACCGAAGGGATCTCCACCGTAGAGCTTCTGATACCAGGAGAATGTCATCCAGCCTACTGCAACAGCAAGAATAACAAGTGACGCGTAAGCCAATGCGCGAAAGCGGGTCATGAATGTTCCGTCAATCAGTGAGCGTCAAAAACACCAGGACAGGCCGGTTTGGGCCATTGTCATGAAGATATCGGCACCATTGTCGATCCAGCCAGCAAATGCGATGCCGCCCAATGCCGCAGCTACCACCGACGCCAGAACTGCGGCTGTGGCATGCTTGGCCTTGATCCGGTTATTCCCGGTTGCTGGTTTTACGGCGTGCGCTGTCATGGTCGGCCATCGTTGGCATCCTGATCAGCCAAATCTATTGGGTGGCTGCGAGCCAATCAAGTGTCGCAGGGATCATCTTTTCGTCAAGGGTGGCCGGTCCGCTGAACGCGTCCCAAACATGGTCGGTATCGAAAACCTGAAGCCGTTCCGGCCCTTCATGGTAGTTAAGCAAAATCTGGCCGGCTGCAGGTTGCGGCGCGACAACCGTGTCGCGGCTGCCAACAATGACCAACATCGGTCCCGGATAGGCGGTCACCGCACCGGTGGGGCTGGTTGTTGCCAATTCATAGTAGAACCGGCCTTTAAGGGTCGTCTCAACGCCCCACGGCAGTTTTACAGTGTGTTCCTTGTCAGCCGGGCCAGCGACTGCTGCCGCAATCGTGTCCGCACCAAGCAGACCGGAAAAGGTCGAAAGCGGGTTGGTGACCGGTGCCCACAAAATCAGCGATTTTATGTCCGGGCGTGCCGCAGCCACGTGTGTTGCGACAAGTCCGCCCTGGCTCCATCCCAGCACAGAAATGTTTTCACCGTTCACCCGGGGGTCGGATTGCAGCCAGTCGATTGCGACGACGGCATCGGTTATCTGGTCAGAGAATGTCGTATCCGCCCATGCGCCGTCGCTTTCTCCGGAACCGCGAAAGTCGATGCGCAGGCTGGCATATCCTGCCTCGGCCAAAAGCCGCGCGGACCGGGCAAAAACGCCTTCATCGGTATCTTTCACGGGCAGCTCATCGCGCGTTCCCGTAAAGCCGTGCAGCAGCAATACAACAGGTGCGGGATCGCCCTCAGGTGTTTCCAGGGTACCAACGACTCTCTGGCCGACAACATCCAGCGCGACCACTTCCTCCGCCGCCGTTGCGTCGATGTCCGAGCCGGCTTGCAAGCTTGCCGCAATTGCAATGATGAAAGAATATTTGAAGATCACGTTTTTCATGGTGGGCCCTCCAGGATTTGCAGCCATCGTCCGTATGTCGCCATCAGCCTAAAAGCCGGGCGAACCAGGTCAAGGGCATTTTCGGAGACAACCGAATCTGGACAAGGCCGAAAGACGGATCATAATCGGACCGGTGCAACGTCGAAGGGACTGTGAGTGTTCAATTCCACCCATCGTGGGTACCGGTTTTGGTGCAGGTTGTTTGTCTGGGTGTTGCTGGCTCCGCTTGCGACGATGCCCTCATTGGCGCAGCCAGATGATCCGTTGGCCGGTCTCGATATTGAAGTTACGACTGGCGCTGCGCCCGGCTATGTCCCCGACAGTGTCTGCGAGGTATGCCATGCCGGCAAGGCCGAGACCTTTTCACACATGGGCATGGCCAAGAGCTTCTACCGCCCATCGCCGGAAAAGGTCATTGAAGACTTCAAACACAACCATTTCCACCACAACCCGTCCAATCGACACTACGAGATGGAATTGCGCGACGGAAATTACTGGTTCCGGCGCTACCGGCTTGCGGCCGACGGCAGAAAAATCAATCTCTTCGAGCGCAAGGTCGACTGGATATTAGGCTCCGGCCACAATACCCGAACCTACCTGTACCAGACTGAGGACGGGGCGCTGTTCCAGCTGCCGCTTGCCTGGTACACGCAGGAACGCCGATGGGATATGGCGCCGGGCTTCGAGTGGGCCCGCCATCTTGGGGTCATGCGGCAGGTCAGGCGGCAATGCATGTTTTGCCACAACGCATATCCTGATGTTGCCGAGGACAGTGACCTGTACGGATTGGACGATATTTTCCCGCACGAACTTCCGCAGGGTATCGGCTGTCAGCGATGCCATGGACCCGGCGGCGACCACTTGCGTGCGCTTTATTCCGACGAAAGCGATGTTCAAAGAGCAAGGGATTCGATCATCAACCCGGCCGACCTTCCGGACGAGCAACTCTATGGCATCTGCTATGGTTGCCACATGCAGCCGGCTGTTGCAGTGCCCGCAGTCAGGCGTTTCGGCCGCTCGGCCTATTCGTTTCGTCCAGGTGAGTTGTTGAGCAGCTTCAGGTTTGATCTCGACACAAAAGAGCGCGGCAAACAGCAGTCCGACAAATTCGAGATCAATCACCATCCGTACCGGCTTGAACAAAGCCGATGCTTCATCGAGAGCGGTGGCAAGCTCGGATGCCTGACCTGCCATGATCCGCACGTAAAGAAAACGCCGGCCGAGCGGGCGTCGCACTATCGTTCGGCGTGTTTGTCTTGCCACGGCGACGGAGAGGGTGGACTGGCCCTGTCCAAAGAAGTTGCCGGCAATCATCCGACCGTCGGCGAGAACGATGATTGCACGATTTGTCACATGGCGGAGCGGCGGACTCAGGACGTGATCCACGTCACGATGACCGATCACCTGATCGCGAAAAACCCCGGCGGCCTCGAACTGCTTGCGCCAATTGAGAAAGCCGATCCAGACATCGAAGAGGTGTTCGCGAGGCTGGTGGACATGGAGATGCCGGCTGATGAGCAGTCCATATATAAAGCTGCCGGCGTGATCCGCTATACACTTGGCCGCTACGAACCTGCGGTGCGCCACCTGGAACGCAAACTCACGGAAACGGGTCACGCACACTTCGAGCCATGGCTCGACCTTGCAGAAAGCCATTTAAAACGTCGTGATCCCGAGGCGGCGCTGGAAATAGCGCGGCAAGCGAAAAAAAGGTCACCGGATCATCCGAAAATCATCGGCATTGAAGCTTCGGCACTTTATCAGCTCGGCAACCGGGAAGAGGCGATCGAGCTGCTCGAAAGCAAGGGGGACCTGAATGCCGTGCTGACGCGCCGGCTTGCCGTGATGAAATATGGGCTTGGCGAGTATGATCAGGCTTTAGCACTGGCGCACAAAGCTCTGAAAATGCGCGATAACCTTTGGGTCGCCTGGCGGCTGATCGGAGAGTTGGAAAACAAACGCGGGAGGCACCGTGAAGCTGTCGAAGCGTTTGCAAACGGTCTTGCTATCGAGCCGGATGATGACCGCCTGCGTGAAGGGATAAACAAGGCTCTTTCCGCGCTGGGTGAAGTGGAAAAACTGCAAGAGTATGTCTTGCGGGAACAGTAGGATCGAGGCAGCTCAAGCTGCCTGCGGCAATTCACCAAGCGGCATGCGAACCGACACGATGGTTCCAACGCCTTCCCTGGACCGGATTTTGAGTTTGCCGCCATGCATTTCTGCAAGAGAGCGTGAAATCGCAAGGCCGAGTCCGGTGCCGGTATGATTCTTGGAGAACTGGTTCTGCACCTGTTCAAACGGCCGGCCCAGTTTGCGCAATGCACTTTTCGTTATGCCGCAGCCGGTGTCTTCGATGCTGATCACCAGTGCCTTTGAGGTCTGGCGGGCACGGACGAGTATTTTTCCGCCTTTGTCGGTGAACTTGACGGCGTTTGACAGCAGATTAAGGAGAATTTGCTTGGTGGCCCGGCGGTCGGCCACGACCGAGAGGTTCTCGGGGATATTCAGTTCTACAGCGACATTCTTCTCTTCTGCCTGCAGCGATATCACCTTCACGGTTTCGCTGATCAAAGGGCACAGATCCACATTCTCCAAGTCGAGCGTAAGGCGGCCGGCCTCGATCTTCGACATGTCAAGAATATCGTTGATGACACCAAGAAGGTAGCCGCCGCTGGAGTGGATATCGCGGACATACTCCTCGTAACGGTCTGAGCCGAGGGGGCCGAACAACGCCGACTGCATCAGCTCGGAAAATCCGATAATGGCGTTAAGCGGGGTGCGTAATTCGTGAGACATATTGGCCAGAAATTCTGACTTGGCCTTGTTGGCCGCCTCGGCCCGCTCGGTTTCCTTCATGTATTTCTTGTTCAGCTCAACGAGTTCGTGCGCGCGCTCTTCTTCAGAGCGGCGGGCCAATGACAGGTCGTGGATCGTCGCCATCAGTCGTCGCTCGCTGTCGACCAGTTTCTCCTCGTGCTGCTTGAGCTGGGTGATGTCGGTTCCGATCGACACCATTCCGCCGTCACGGGTTGGCAATTCATTGACCTGAAGCCATCGACCGTCGGCCAGCCGGCGCTCGAAGGTCCGATTGCCCCGGCCGTTTGCCGGTCCTGCAAGCCGGCGCTCGAAAGCAAACGCCGTCATGTGTTGTTCAACTTCTGTGACGGAGGTGCCCGGAACAACGTCGGCAGAATTGAGCCCCATGTGATCGAGATAGACGTTGTTGCACATGACAAGGCGTTCATTGGCGTCCCACAGAACCAACGATTCCGGCACGTTTTCCACCGCCGCGCGAAGCCGCATATCTGCGGTTTCCGACTGCATGGCAAGGCGCTGTTGCTCGGTTATATCGACCGCAATACCGACCAGATGCACCTCCGGTGATTCGCGATCGGATACCTCAGCGCGGGCGCGCATCCACACCCACCGTCCATCGGCATGTTTCATCCTGAAAATACGGTCGATCGATTCAATTTCATTCGCCGCGATCTGACGCGCAATCTCGAGCAGGTCGCCATCTTCGGGGTGAATGATCTCTGCTACCTGGCCGAATGACAGCATCGCCTCGGACGGTTCATAGCCAAGCATTTCGTACATGGAGCTCGACCAGTACATACGCCCACGGCTCATGTCCCAGTCCCATAATCCGCAGCGACCCCGTGCCAGCGCGAGATCGACGCGCTGGTGGGCGCTCGAATAGATTTCATCAGCCAACTTGGCCCGGGTCGCCTGGCCAAAATACGCATAAAGGATGAATGCAAGGATCGTCGCGGTCAGAACGAACAATGTAACGTTCAGCGAGACGGTTTTCCGCCATTCCGCAAAGACTGCGTCAACCGGGACAAATGCCGCCGCTGCTCCACCACTTTCAATCAATGCCAGCGCTGCGAACCAGTCCTTTTCGGCGATTTTCACCTGCATGACGCCTGCGCGCTCGCCAAACAAAAACAATGGCTGGCCACCCGAAATAAGCTCTTCGAGCGACTTGCCGACAAATGTTGGATCATTGCCGCTGGCCGCTGTGACTTCGAAGCGGTCATTGGTAATGGCCATGATATGGCTGGACGACAAAGCGCCCAGGCGACGGGCGTTTTCTATCGCCTCATTGGGATCGTCTATTCCCGATTTTGCCAGCGTGCGCTCCAGTTGGATGCTGCTCAGGGAAAGGACAGCGCGCGCATTCGATTCAATGCTTTCGTGCCAACTCATCAAAGAAAGGGCACGTGCTGCAGCGACGACCAATAGAAAAATGATGATCAGGGCAGGGATGGACTTTCGGATGATGGGTTCGATGGCCAGAAGGCGCCGATAGTCCGGAGCAGCGATGATCCGCGCGTTTCCTTTTAGACCGGCGGATATTCGTCCGCGATTGCGGCCAAAGAACTGCCATCCGGTCGCGCGATGCGCGTCCGCCTTAGCCATAAAGGCTCTCCCCGATAAATTGTCCCCGTTTGACCCGGCAAATACGCCGCACGCCCGAATCACCCATAAGGAATCAAAGGTGATTCGCCTTGTCCAGTCTTTTTTGACTTTAGATGCCCATTTGCGATCAATTTGAGCGACAAGTGTCGCATTCAACCCAGGGTTCGATCGACGATATCGCGCAGGTCGGTGGACAGGTTTTCCGCAGATGAGATGCGGACCAGGGTTTTGCGCGCCTTCTCGCGGCGGCCAGGTTCCAGTGAACGCCATGATCGCAAGGCCGTCGCCAGCCGGGCCGAAACCTGAGGGTTGGAGGCATCGATTTGAAGAATCAGATCGGCGAACAGCTGGTAACCCGCACCGTCGGCACGATGAAAACCGGTCTGGTTGGCACTTGAAAATGCCCCGATGAGCGATCGCACCCGATTGGGGTTGTTGATGGAAAAGCCGCTGTGGTTGAGCAGTGTCTCAATTGTCTTGACAGCTTTCTTCCCCGGCGCGGTTGCCTGAATCATGAACCACTTGTCCATGACCAAAGGATCATCACCAAACCTGGCCTCGAAATTGGACAGCGCATCGCCGGACTGTTTCGATGATCCGAAGCGATGGGCCAGCGTTGTCAGCGCCGCCATCATGTCGGTCATGTTGTTGGCGGCTTCGAACCGTTCCTTGGCGAGCAGCGGCTTTCCCGAGGCGATGGAGGTATAATCGGCAAGCACGTTGGCCAATGCCCTGCGGCCTGCGCTACGCGCATCGGGCTTGAAGGTTTTGGCGGGTTTCAGGTTCGTGAGCTGTTCGGCAAAGCGCTTTGCATTCTGTGTGGCAACGGCTTTTGCAAAGGCCTCCCGGGCCGTGTGGATGGCATCGGGGTCGATGCTTTTGCCGATTTCGCGTGCGACATCGCTTTCTGAGGGAAGCGTCAAAGAAATGGCACGGTAGGCGGGTTCCAATTGTTCGTCGGATGCAATCTCACCCAGAATGTCGATCAGATCGGTTGAAAATTCGGGCTGTTTTCCACCCTTTGTCCTGCGAGTAGCGGCAATTAGCGCGTCGGTCAGCAGAGAAGACAAAATCTGCGAGCGTGCAACGGGATCGCTGTCGTGGCGTGCGAGAAACAACTTGTCGGCATCGGATTGCTGCAACGACATTGTGACCGGAGCCGAAAATCCACGGTTGATCGACAATACCGGACGGGAGCCAATGCCGGAGAAGGTCACCTTGTGACGCCGCCTGGACACATGAATCACACCGTTTTCGACAGAAGCTCCTTCCGCTTTGTCATACTCCATGTCGCTGCCATTGCCGCCGACAAGGCCAAACGCCAACGGGATGTGCATCAGCCGTTTGCGGCTTTCTCCCGGTGTCGGCGGAATCGATTGTTCGATCTCGACCGTGAACGTGGCGGCCTTGGCGTCGTGTGACGTTGAAACCGAAATATTGGGTGTGCCGGCCTGGTGATACCAAATGGAAAACTGCTTGAGATCGTGTCCGCAGGCTTCTTCGAAGCAAGCCAGAAAATCCTCTATCGTCGCGGCGTCACCGTCATGGCGTTTCAGATACAGGTCCATTCCGCGGCGAAAATCTTCATCACCCAGAACCGTCCTGATCATGCGCACGACTTCCGCCCCTTTTTCATAGACAGTTGCCGTGTAGAAGTTGTTGATTTCGCGATAGCGCCGCGGGCGGACCGGGTGTGCCAGCGGGCCTGCATCCTCGGGGAATTGATGCCCTTTGAGCAGGCGCACTTCGGAAATCCTTTTTACGGCCCGGGAACGCTGGTCCGCTGAAAACTCATGGTCGCGGAATACCGTCAGGCCCTCTTTCAGGCACAACTGGAACCAATCGCGACAGGTGATGCGGTTTCCCGTCCAATTGTGGAAATATTCATGCGCTATGATGGCCTCGATATAGGCAAAATCGGCATCTGTCGCGGTTTTGGGATCGGCAAGAACGAACTTGTCGTTGAAGATGTTCAGGCCCTTGTTCTCCATTGCACCCATATTGAAGTCGGAGACAGCGACGATGTTGAACACATCCAGATCGTACTCGCAGCCGAATTTCTCCTCATCCCAGCGCATGGAACGTTTCAGCGCATCCATGGCATAGCGGGCGCGCCGCTCCTTGCCCTTCTCAACGAAGATTGCAAGCTCGACATCCTTACCCGACATCGTCGTGAATCGGTCGTGGATCGAACCGAGATCGCCGGCCACAAGAGCGAAGAGATATGACGGCTTGGGGTGCGGATCGTGCCATTCGGCAAAATGTCGGTTGCCCTTCAACTTGCCGGTTCTGCCGGGATTGCCGTTGGACAGCAGAATTGGGCATTCTTGGCGATCCGCCTCAATGCGGACATCGTAGACCGACAGAACATCGGGCCGGTCCAGAAAATAGGTTATGCGGCGAAACCCTTCCGCCTCGCACTGGGTGCAATAATTGCCGCTGGACAAGTAGAGCCCCATCAATGCCTTGTTGGCTGTCGGATCGATTTCGGTCTCAATCTCAAGGCTGAATGATTTTGCGCGAGGTGGCGATTTAAAGATCAGACTATCAGGCGAAACCTCGAAGTCGCTTTCACGAAGTGGTTTGCCGTTGACCGATACCGATTTGAGCTTTAGCCCGTCGCCGATGAGCAGGAGCGGAGTACCTTTCGGCGTTTCCGCGCGGCGTTTGATCTTCAATTCGGATCTGACAATCGTCCTCTCCGGATCAAGCTGAAACAGCAGCGACGTTTCCGGAATTGCGTAAGCTGTCGGTTCGTAATCTTCGAGGCGAAATGTCTGGCCGTCGTCAGTGCGCATAGGTTGCCGGTCCGCGGTCTTGAATTAATGTGGGCGGGCCTCTTTACACGCTTATCAGCTATCGACAAAACTCGATTCACACATATCTGTCCATCGGTATTGGACATATCCCAGAGGTCACCATGAACATTGCCCCCCCGAAATTCGGTATGGGTGCTTCCGCACTCCGCTTGGAAGATGACGCATTTATCACCGGCAAAGGGAATTATGCCGACGACTATCAAAGGGAAGGGGTCTTGCACGGCTATGTGCTGAGATCTCCTTTTGCCAAGGCGAAGATAGCCGGAATATCCACCGGCGAAGCGGCTGAATGCGACGGTGTGCACCTTATATTGACCGCGGCGGATATTTCTCATCTGGGCAAGTTAAAGTGCAATGTCATGCAACCGCAGCCTGACGGATCGCGGGCACCGGTCCGCGAAATACCGGTTTTGTGCGCCGACATCGCCCAGTATGTCGGCGATGCGGTCGCCTTTGTCGTGGCGGACAGCCGGGCGCAGGCGCAGGACGCAGCCGAGCTGATTGAAGTCGACTACGAGGATGAGGAGCCGGCGATCGGCACGGCGCAAGCGCTGGAAGATGATACGCCGCTGGTGTGGACCGAACTTCAAACCAACCGGGCATTTTTGAACGAATGGGGCGATAGGAAAGCATCCAACAAGGCATTTGACGGCGCGGCGCGGACGGCCAGGGTCGAATTTGTCAACAGCCGGGTGGTGACCAACTACATGGAGCCGCGTGCCGCAACCGGCGAGTGGATTGAGGAAGAAAACCGGTTCCTTTTGAACACCGGTTCGCAGGGTGTGCACGGAATTCGAAACGGCCTGGCCGGGCCGGTGTTCGGAATTGATAACGACAAGATGCGCGTGGTGACCGGGGATGTTGGCGGTGGTTTCGGCACCAAGGTGTTTCTGTATCGCGAACACGCACTGGTGCTGGAGGCTGCCAAACGCCTGGGGAGGCCGGTGAAATGGACTTCGGACCGGGCGGAGCATTTCATGACCGATTCGCAGGGCCGGGATAATGTCACCACTGCCGAGATGGCGATGGACGAGAACGGAAAGTTTCTCGCGGTCCGCGTTCGCGTAACCGCTAATATGGGTGCTTACACCCATCAGTTCGGTCCGATGATCCCGATGTTCGGGTCGTATATGGGCACGGGCGTCTATGACATTCCGGTGATGGATTATGCCGTGACCGGCGTCTACACAAACACCTGCCCGGTGGACGCATATCGCGGTGCAGGCCGGCCGGAGGCGGCTTTTGCAATTGAAACGCTCGTGGAAGCCTGTGCAAAGGAAATGGGCGTATCGCCAGCTGAAATACGCCGGCGAAATTTCATTCAACCGGACCAGTTTCCTTATCACACGCCCGGCGGGCGCATGTATGATGTCGGCGAGTTTGAAGCCAATATGGACCGGGCGCTGGAGCGATCGGATTGGGCCGGGTTTGCGGCTCGGGAGAAGGATTCAGCCGCTCGCGGAAAGCTGCGTGGCATAGGCCTGTCGACCTATATCGAGGCTTGTGCATTTGCCGGTTCCGAGCCGGCGTTTATCGAACTGAACGGCGATGGAACGTTCACGCTGAAAATCGGCACGCAGTCGAACGGGCAGGGCCATGCCACGGCCTATGCACAGTTTGCCGCTGAAAAGCTCAACGTGGACATCTCGCAGATCAAGGTCCGTCAGGGTGACACCGATGAACTGGAAAAGGGAGGTGGAACCGGTGGCTCCCGTTCGGTGCCTCTTGGCGGCATATCGTCGGCCTGGGCGGGAGAAGATCTCGCCAAAAAGATAAAGAAAATTGCCGCCGACGAATTGGAAGCATCGGCAGACGATATCGAACTGAACGACGGGGAGGCGGTGATCGCCGGAACCGACCGGCGCATCGATTACGCTGCAATTGCCAGGGCCGCGAAATCGCCCGAAGACCTTAAGGGTGAGGGTGAGTACGTGCAAAAGGAAGCGACCTATCCTGCCGGCACCCATGTTTGCGAGGTTGAAATCGATCCGGACACGGGCACCACGCAAATCGTCAACTACACCATCGTTGATGATTTCGGTGCGGTCGTGAACCCGCTCCTGCTGGAGGGCCAGGTGCATGGTGGCGCTGTGCAGGGGATCGGACAGGCGTTGCTGGAAGATACTGTTTACAGCGAAGACGGCCAGTTGATCACTGCCAGTTTCATGGACTACACGATGCCGCGGGCCGACGACATGCCGATGTTTCACTTCGAGACGCGCAATGTTCCTTCGACCACCAATGCGCTTGGTATCAAGGGAGCGGGGGAGGCTGGCACGATTGGCGCAACGCCTGCAGCCATGAATGCGGTTAACGACGCGTTGTGGCGTGCGGGGCAAATCGGACCTGTCGACATGCCGGCGACACCGGTCAAGGTGTGGAAGGCCATACGCGAAGCGCGATCGCAATAGTCGGTAGTTGTAGGCGGATACTCATGGCCGCCCCCGGGCCGGAGACAGCCAGCCCGCTCACGGGAATTGCGCTGAAGATCGCTTCTGTCGCCGTCTTCGTGGCCATGATGACATGCATCAAGGCGACCGGCCCGCTGCCGCCGGGCGAAATCGTTTTCTTCCGGTCAGCATTTGCGATGGTGCCGGTGTTTGCATTTCTTGCCTGGCGGAGAGAACTGGCCAGCGGATTCCGTACTGACCGGCCGGCCGGACATATTGCCAGGGGTCTGGTTGGTGTCACCGCCATGGCGCTCGGATTTTTCGGGTTGACGGTGCTGCCGCTGCCGGATGCAATCACCATCAGTTACGCCCAACCGATCGTGTTGACGATATTGAGTGCCATTTTTTTGGGCGAGACGATCCGAATCTTCCGATGGAGCGCCGTAGCAGCCGGCATGCTGGGCGTGCTGATCATCTCGTGGCCGAAGCTGTCACTTCTTACCGGCCAAAGCGAGATTGGACAGACCGAAGCGTTTGGCGTGCTGGCCGTGCTGGGCTCTGCGTCACTGGCAGCGGTGGCGATGATTCTGGTGCGAAAGCTGATCGAAACGGAGACAACGGTCTCCATCGTCGTCTGGTTTTCGGTGACCGCAACCGTCGCCTCCTTGTTCACCATTCCATTCGGGTGGGAGGCGCTGTCCGCGCAACAAACCGCGCTATTGATCGGCTCGGGTATCTGCGGCGGCGTGGCTCAGCTTTTGATGACCCAGGCCTACCGCCATGCGCCGTTGTCCACCGTCGCGCCGTTTGACTATACGTCCATGCTGCTTGGCATCGCGGCCGGATATGTCTTCTTTGCCGACATTCCGACCGGCCAAACACTGTTTGGCGGATCAATCGTTGTTGCAGCGGGCCTGTTCATCATCTGGCGGGAACACCGGCTCGGCATCAAGCGCAAGGGTGCCCGGCGGGTGATGAGCCCGCAGGGTTGAAGCGTTATTTCTTTTCCGGCTCCCAGCCCGGCCGGCCGAACAAACGCATGAAAAACTCGCCTGACGACCTGGCGTTCCGCAAATCAGTGAACAATTGCGGCAGTTCGGAAAACCAGACCTTTACAGGATTGACGCTGTCGAAATCGCGGGCCAGTCCGTAACGCGGGGTTTCCTCCTTGACCTGGAAACTGCCGAACATGCGGTCCCAGATGATGAGGATGCCGCCATAGTTCTTGTCCAGATATTTCTGGTCGGAACCATGATGGACTCGGTGATGGGACGGGGTGTTGAGCACATATTCCAGGGGCCCGAGCTTGCCGATGGTTTCGGTGTGAATCCAGGTCTGGTATGCGAGAACCGTGAGAATGCCGAAGAACACCAGTTCAGGCGGGAAGCCCAGAAAGATCAGCGGAATGTGGGCGACCATCGACCACACACCTTCCAGCGGTCCAAAGCGGATGCCTGTGATGATGTTCATGTCGCGGGAAGAATGGTGAACCGCGTGCTGGGTCCACAACAGTCGCACTTCGTGGGCGATGCGGTGTTCCCAATAATAGGTCAGATCGGCGAGCAGAACGGCGAGTGCCACACTCCACCAAGTGACAGGTATCGACCACGGCACGAGTGAATTGGCGATGATGTAATAAAGCCCGTAGGCGCCGGTCATGATGCCGATCTCGACCAGCAGGTAAGGGATCTGGGTTGAGGCGCTAGCGATCATGTTGCCGAATGTCCGGGCCTTCAGCGAACCCTTGAACCATGCTTCTGCCAGTTCGATCGCCAGAATGATCGCGCCAATGATAAAGAAGGCGTCGTCGATCTGGGTTCCCAGATTTTGAATCATGTCGAGGGTCATTTGCGATCTCCGCCTGTTCCTTTTGTGAGCGTGCGCCAGGCCAGATCGGCGGCCTGCGACAGTGTCGCTTCGCCGTCGCGAACCATGGTCCACGCCGCATAGGTCAAGTTCTCATAAGCGCTGGCGATCCATCCGGTGGGAACGTCTGCGCCGAATGCGCCCTCGGATTTCGCGGCCTCAATGGCGGCTTTGAGCTCCTCGGAGCCCTTTTCGTTGGCGCCGGCAATTTCCGGATCACGGTCGACCGGTTCGTGGGAAAGAAACCATTGCCGTTGCGCCAACGGGACCATGGCGGCGAGCGCGAGGCGAAGACCTTCCGAATAGGTTTGGGCAGGTTTTGTCGCCTCTTCTATCGCAACATCGAGTTCGCGTACTGCCTGCCGGCCCAGTTCGATCATCAATGTTTCACGCGAGCTGAAATGCCGGTGCAGCGTTGCGCGGCCTACGCCTGCGCGCGCGGCAACATCCTCAAGTTTTGCGCCTGGGGTCTCGTTGAATACCTGAAATGCGGCTTCGATAATGGCTTCGCGGGTATCGGGTCTGATCTTGCTCATGAGACATATATGTCTCATTTGAGACGAAATTCAATAGACGTCCCGAATTATTCCCGTTCCTTGTCCAGCCAGGTCCTGATTTCCTGCAGGGCCGGCAGGATGGCCGCGAGTTCGGCCGGCGGATGGGATTTTGCAAAGTTGTTCATGTAGGGGATCATGGTCGCGATGCATTGATCCCGCATCGTCCGGCCCGCGTCGGTGATGAAAACCCTTTTGGCGCGGCCGTCCTTTTCGTCCGGTTTGACTTCAATCAGATCTTTGCGCTCCAGATGCTGCAGCGTGTTGGTCATGGCCCCCTTGGTCACCTGCATGGCGTTGGCGATACGAAGCGGCGACCAGCCGTCGCCCAGCCGAACCATGTGATTGAGCACTGAAAACTGCGGCAGCGTCATGCCCTCCGGCATTGCCCGTTCAAAGGCATTGCCGGAGAGCTGCGCGATAATGCCGATTTCGTTGAAGAAACCGAACAGGATTTCAGCATCGGTGGGTGGTTTGGGGCCAGGACCCATTAATATCATGCACTCCTGATCCGGTTTTCCAGCGGCCAGCGGGGAGCCGGTTTCTGGGGCGAACCATAGCCGATGCGGGCAAACATTTGCAGCGTCTCGATTTCGGCGATCCCCAGACTTTCGCGCAGTTGCGCAAACATCGGCGCCATCTCATCAAACTCCTGCAGCGCCTGGCTGAAAGGCTGCATGGCAATGCCTTGCGCGGTTGCCGCAAGATTGATGCGAACATAATCACGGCCGGCAGCGATCTGGGCGGCGCGGCTGTTGCCCTGCGTCTTGAGCCAGATGAATCCCATTGCTGTATCAAACGGACCGCGCATCGCATCCATCTGCTGTTTGAAAACGGTGGAGTTTGTGTCGAGCATGTCGTCCCGTGACATCATGCCAAAGGCGTCGAGCGCCTCAAACAGCGGTCCGGGCAGGTCGATGCCATCTGGATTGGCCTCGATTTCGGACTTGCCGATGCGCAACAGGTCGATGCTCTCCTTGGCGGTGCGATAGGTCCGCATTTCAATGTCCATGGCTTGCCACGCCAGTTCGCGGAGTTGCTTGGTGCGGGCGGGATCGATCGTCTCGCCCTTGTCGACGTGGTTCACGGCATTGCTGATCTTTTGCAGTTCGGCAGCCGGGACCGGGCGGGCGGTATCATATGGTTCCTTGTTGGAGCGACGGTCGAAAACCTGGGCGAAGAGCGGATCGCGTTTCACGCCGGGATCTGACACGAAGCGGAATTTTGCCACCGGGCGATCGTCCAGACGTGGCTGGGGTTCACCGGCGGGGAAGAAATCTGCATCGACCCGGTATCCGGCCTCTGCCGCCGCCATGATCAACAATTCGGAAAAGCACCCCAGGCCGATAGTGATCTGGCGGTCGAACGGATCGGTGTGGGGCAGGCGGCGGTCTGCCTGGCAGAACAACGTCACTTCATCGGCAACGGACAGGTCTGCAACCCACGGCTGGCGGTTGTGCGGGTTTGGCGCCAATATGGCGTGGGAAAGTGCAAACCGCCTCGGGTCTGCGTCGGGCGTCAAGGTCTTTGCGGCTTCCCATGGCAGCCGGGCGCGGGACGGATCGCGGGTGGTTGCCCATGACCCGGCGCCGCCCGCAGCAGCAATCACACCGCCTCCCAAAATCATCAGTACATTGCGTCGAGTGGTCATCTTGGTGGCTCCGTTAAATTAGTTTGACATTAAACTATATAGTTCGATGTTAAACTAAATGCAAGACGCATATATAGATTTCTAAAAGACTCAGGTTCAAATCTGATTGTCGGGTGCGGCGTCCGGAGTGAGTTCCCGCGATCAGCAGGAGAAAGCTCTGTCATGGTACATCGGCTTCGGCTGGCGTGGATATCTTTTCGCACCTGCCCGATGCCTACCATCCGGGCTCGCAATCGATCCGGACATATTGGCTAGACATTCATCTGAATTCGTGCCGCCGGCGCAAAGGCCGGCGGCCGGAACACCCTTGTGGGGAGGGTGCCCGCATCCAACGCGTCGCCGGACAAACGAGAAAACCGGCGGCAATGGCGCTGGCAAGAAAATCGAATGATCGAAAATGCCCCAATCCTGTTCCCACGTTCAGTCAAACGTCTGAAAACGGATTCAATTCCCGCAGGCGTGCAACAATTTAAGTCGCTCAAGTCGACACCATAGGGCCGGTGCGTTCTTGCTCATCAGCGCAATTTGTGATTTTGACCCTGCAGCAGGTTAACGATCAGCTTCGGTCTGGAAGCGCATCTAGATGCCAGAATTTGTTAGCGACATTGTCTTGAAGCGCGACGTCTTCTCAGAGACGCACAAGGGACATTTTGCCGGACAACCTGACGAACCGTTGATCCGCCGCATTGTTTCCGCCGCCCCGTGGTGGTCACGCCCGCTTGCCTGGGTGCTGGCGCGGCGCGAGATCGCCGGTCTGCGCGCAGTCGCCGGTATTGCCGGTACGCCGCAGCTGCTTGAGACCGACAAGGATGGTCTTGTCCGGCGTTGGAGCGAGGGGACACCGCTGCACCTGGCCCGGCCGGGAGAACGGGACTGGTATCTGGATGCGGCCCGCCTGCTGCGTGAAATGCGGCGCGCCGGCGTCACGCACAATGATTTGGCAAAGCCGCAGAACTGGCTGATGTTGCCGGACGGTTCTGCCGGCGTGATCGATTTCCAGCTTTCATCAAGGCACCGCAGACGCGGCAAATGGTACCGGCTGCTGGCTTATGAGGATCTGCGACATCTGGTGAAAATCAAGGCTGCATTCGCACCGCAATTGCTGACTGCGACCGAACACCGGATTCTGGCAAATCGGTCGCTGCCATCGCGAATTTGGCGCGCCACCGGCAAACGCATTTACAACTTCATCACACGCGGTCTGTTTGACTGGTCCGACGGCGAGGGCACCGGTGACCGGATCGCCAATGAAAGCGAAGCAATTATCTCGACACTGAAAAAACATCCTGCGGTTGGCGAGGTGGCACTTGCAGTCTATCCGCTGCCGCGCAAGGGCACCGGTATTTATGCCTTTGCCGAAATGGCGCAGCTGTTAACACCCGGCGATCTTGAGAAACATCAAACAGACCATCTGACCGGCATCGGCGCCGATCTCATCCAACCGGTGAAGGAATTGCCGCGCAGACCGACCGGCGAGGTTCGTGACGACATCCTGTCACTGATTGCCATGAACCAGATGACCGAACTGGATTCGCTTGTCGGCGATGACAAGGCGCTGGCTGAAATCGCCGGCTCGATTGCAGACCGGCGTCTCAACACGACGGATCGGCGGATCTCGCAGCTGGAGACGAGATAGATCGCTTCGCCAATCGCGCAAGAGGCCGGCTTACGCCTGCCATCTGTTCGGTTGGCGATGTGTTCAAGTCCGGTATCGCGGCACCTCCCATATTAGCAACCTACGGAGATATGTGCTTAGCTGTCTCTGCGACTTATTTTTTTATCGCAAAAACAATGATTGGAGACAGGTATGGGTCTATATTGCTTCAAAATTCAGTATACGCCGGAAGCCATCGCAACGATTGTAAAGACCAGTTCGAACCGCGAAGAAGCCGCCAAAAAGGCGGTGGAATCCGTTGGCGGCAAGCTGCATGGTTTTTACGGAATCTTTGGCGATCCGGAAGGGTTTCATGTGATGCTGATTGCCGAAACTCCGAGCAATGCGGAATATTTAGCGACAGTCGTTTCATCCGTGCTTGGCGGTGCGGTAGCAAATGTCCGCACGAATGTGCTCTATTCAGCCGCCGATATGGTCAAAGCAACTGAGATAATAAACAATTCAGGGGTTGATTACGCGCCGCCGGGTTCGTGACGGTTCGGGCACGTTTTCCGATTGAAGATCAGACAAGGGCAGCGCCTCGCTGCCCTTTTCATTTCAGCAATGTTCTTACTTTGTCTGGCGTTTTGATCCCGAATCGCTACATTCACCTGCAATGGCTGGGTATTCAGACGAGTTTCATGAAGAAGACGCGCCGCGCCCGCGTGCCGGCGGCATCGCCGCGCGCGCCATGGGTGCCCGTGCCGCGCCTGCCTATCTCGATGGACTGAACCCGGAACAGCGTCACGCGGTGGAAACCACGGAAGGGCCGGTGCTTGTTCTGGCCGGCGCCGGAACCGGCAAAACCCGCGTCCTGACCACGCGCATCGCCCATATCCTCGCCACTGGCAAGGCCTTTCCGAGCCAGATCCTCGCCGTGACCTTCACCAACAAGGCAGCGCGCGAGATGAAGGAACGCATCGGCTATCTGGTTGGTGAAGCAGTGGAGGGCATGCCGTGGCTCGGCACGTTTCACTCCATCGGGGTCAGGATTTTGCGCCGCCACCCCGAACTGGCGGGACTGAAATCCAATTTCACCATTCTCGATACCGACGACGTCATCCGGCTCCTGAAGCAGCTGATCCAGGCTGAAGGGCTGGACGACAAGCGCTGGCCGGCGCGCCAGTTTGCGATGATGATCGATGGCTGGAAGAACAAGGGCTATGGCCCGGCGGACATTCCGGAAGGCGACGCGCGCGCTTTTGCCAATGGCAAGGGCCGGGAATTGTTCGCCGCCTATCAGGAGCGGCTGAAGACGCTCAACGCCTGTGATTTCGGCGATCTTCTGTGTCATCCGATCCGCATTTTGCGCGACAACCCGGATGTGCTTGCCGACTATCACCGCAAGTTCAAATATATCCTCGTCGACGAATACCAGGACACCAACACGGCGCAATATATGTGGCTGCGGCTGATCGCGCAGCGCGCCGACGGCAAGCCGCCCAGCATCTGCTGCGTCGGCGATGACGACCAGTCGATCTATGGCTGGCGCGGGGCGGAGGTCGACAACATCCTGCGCTTCGAAAAGGATTTTCCCGGCGCGACCGTGATCCGGCTTGAGCGCAACTATCGCTCCACCGCCCATATTCTCGGCGCCGCATCGCATCTGATCAGCCACAATGACGGACGGCTGGGCAAGACGCTTTTCACCGAGGCCGACGATCCGGACGATGCCCGGGTCAATGTCCACGCAGCCTGGGATTCCGAAGAGGAGGCGCGTGCCGTTGGCGACGAGATCGAGGTCTGGCAGCGCCGCGGCGAAAGTCTCAATGACATGGCCATCCTGGTTCGAGCGTCGTTCCAGATGCGCGAATTCGAAGACCGTTTTGTCACGCTCGGCCTGAACTACCGCGTCATCGGCGGCCCGCGTTTTTATGAACGCATGGAGATCCGCGACGCGCTGGCCTATCTGCGCGTTGTCGCTCAAGGCGCTGATGACCTGGCGTTTGAGCGCATCGTCAACACGCCGAAGCGCGGTCTTGGCGAAGCCGCCGTGCGGCAGATCCACGATGCGGCGCGGGCAAACCGCGTGCCGCTGTTGCAGGCGGCGGCCGATCTGGTCGAGACGGAGGAAATGAAACCGCGGCCGCGCAATTCGCTGCGCAATCTGGTCGAGGCGTTTCAGCGCTGGCAAAGCCTGATCGACACGACGCCGCACACCGAACTGGCCGAGCAGATCCTCGAAGAGAGCGGCTATACCGACATGTGGAAGAACGACCGCTCGGCCGAAGCGCCGGGCCGGCTCGACAACCTGAAAGAGCTGATCCGCTCGATGGAGGAATATGAGAGCCTGCGCGGATTTCTGGAGCATGTCTCGCTGGTCATGGATGCGGAGCAGAACGAGGACCTGGATGCCGTCAACATCATGACGCTGCACTCGGCCAAGGGGCTGGAATTCAACACCGTGTTCCTGCCCGGCTGGGAGGAGGGGCTGTTTCCGCACCAGCGCGCGCTCGACGAGGGCGGGCGTTCTGGTCTGGAAGAAGAGCGGCGGCTGGCCTATGTCGGCCTGACCCGGGCCAAGCGCAACCTGCACATCTGGTTTGTTTCCAACCGGCGCATTCACGGGCTTTGGCAATCGACCATTCCCTCGCGTTTTCTCGACGAACTGCCCGAAGACCATGTCGAAGTGGCCGAGGGCGGCACGTCTTATGGCGGCTACAATATGGGCGCGGGACGCGGCGTTTCGGGCGGGCCTTACGGGGCTTCGCGGTTTGACGAGGCCGATCCGTTCACCAATTCCTACACGACGCCGGGCTGGAAACGGGCGCAGGCCAACCGCTCGGAAGCAACCGCACGAAACTGGGGCTCGCGCTCCGGCCACGCGGTGGAACGTATCGGCTATGGCGAGACGGATTCCGACTTCGGCGCCGGCCGCGGCTCGGTCAAGGCGCGCACGATCGAGGGCGAACTGGTGGCCAAATCGGTTGCCGACGAACCGTCGCGCTTTGCCGTCGGCGACCGGGTGTTTCACCTGAAGTTCGGCAATGGCAATATCGCCGCCATCGACGGCAACAAGCTGACCATCGACTTCGACAAGGCCGGGCAGAAACGGGTGCTGGAGAGTTTTGTCGAAAGCGTGGGGTGAGCGGCCGGTTGGACCGAAGGTCCAAATCGACGATCCGGTGAATCGTCGATAGGTGAGCCGAACGCCGGGACGCTGCGCAGCAGCGGGGACCCGGCCGGGCGAGAACGAAAGCCCTCGCGCCAAGCGCGCTTCGGGCGTTCGTCGCTTGGAAAGCATGCTTTCCATTCGCGTTCCGCGAACCGCGCCTCACCCCCTCTCTGGTGAAAACCAAGGGCTTGCTTGCTTCGCGGCACAAGCCCGGGTTTTCACTTTCTCCCCCGCCAAGGGGGAGATATGCGCTCCGCGCACGCGCCATCGTCCCCGCGAATCTCTCATCCGGGTTGGAAATGTTCGCGCTGATGGAAATTCTCACGGCGGCGCGCGCTCGCACTCCATTGCCAGCCAGTGGCATTCGCGCAGCAGGTCGTCGACCGGCTCGCGCGGGCGCTGGCGGTGGCCCGGCGGGTGGCCGGGGCGGATCGGCCCGACCCGGCCCGGTCCCGGTTCGGCTTTGGCGCGTTTTGCCATCAGCCGGTTGAGGCGGCGGGCCTGCCGCGGCAGGGTGGCAAGCGCGATTTTCAGCCTGCGGATGCGGCGGAGCAGCTTGACGGCATCAAGAGCATCATCGGGTTTTGGCAAGGGTGCCGGATCGAAAACGCCGGGGACACAGATTCGCGGGATGCCGCTCGCGATCGGCCGCATCGGTGCGCCCAGAGATATTTGGGGATCGATCAGTTGGAAGGCCGGTAGTGTGTCGTGAGTGGCGAAGCTGGAGAAATCAGGTAGGGGAACTTCTGCCGCTTCGCCGGATTGTTTCTCCCGCAACTTTTGTTGAAGCATCGCCGCGACGACGACGATCAACCGCCGCAATGCCGACTCCGCCGGCCGCAGAATGCGAAGCACGGACCGCCGCAGCGTGTCCTGCCGCTGCGCCAGCGCCAGCAATTCGGCAATGACATCGCCCAGCAATCTTCGGTTCCTGTTGATGGCAATCTTCCAGTCGTCCATGCCCGCTTCACACCACTGGCGTCATTCCGGGGCCGCAACGCGGAACCCGGAATCCAGGCCGCGGGCCGGTTTCGGGAAGGATCTGACCTGACCGCCCATATCGGGCGCTGGATTCCGGATCGGCCACCGCCGTCCGGAAAGACGGAGGCTGGGGCCAATTGCGGTTCCCTTTTATTGCGATTTTCCAGTCCAAAGCGTTTCTCCGTTTGACCGGAGAGTGTGGGGCAGGTTTTCAAAGCGTGGATAGATTTTTGAGAGGAGAGGCACCGCGCCCCCTTCGCCCCCCTTGAGGGGGAGAAAGTCTTTTCCTGTATTTACGAGGGCTTAGCCTGAGTAAATGCTTGGAAAAGACAAGAGGGGGGAATCTGTGCCCGATGAATTTATCCCCCCTCTTGGAATTTCTAACGTTTAGCCATCGCTGCCGCTCGGCTAAGCCGTCGAAATTCCATTCTCCCCCTCAAGGGGGGCGAAGGGGAGCAGACGTGCATTCCGCCTGCCGATCGGCTAGTGATTGGCCAAATCTAACCATTCCCATTCCGGCCGGCGCTCATCCATGTCATCGCTTCATTCTCCTGAAATCCAAACGGTTCTCGATCACCTTCACACCTCCGCCAAGGGCGATGCGGAACGGTGGCAGGTGCGCACCGGTACCGAGGCCGCCGGCAGCAATGCGGCAGGCGGCGGCGATCTGATCCGGCTCGGCGAGTTCTATCTGGCCGTCTCGCCGGAGGAGGGGCGCTATCTCTACATGCTGGCGCGGCTTTCCAGGGCGCGGCGGATTGTCGAGTTTGGCGCCTCGTTTGGCATCAGTTCGGTCTATCTTGGTGCTGCGGCGCGGGACAATGGCGGGTCGCTGACGACGACCGAGGTGCATCCGGACAAATGCGCGGCACTGCGCAAGACGTTTGAAGAGGCGGGACTGACCGACACGATCACCCTGCTCGAGGGCGACGCTTTTGAGACGCTCGCCGATATCGACGGTCCGGTCGACATGGTCTTCCTTGACGGGTGGAAAAGCGCCTATCTGCCGATTTTCAACCTGTTGCGCCCGAAGCTTGCCAAGGGCGCGCTTGTTCTGGCCGACAACTGCTTTCACGAGGGCGCGAAGGATTATCTTGAAACCGTGCAGGCGCCGCAATCGGGATATCTGACCGATATCAAGGACGATCTTGCCGTGACCTATGTGCTGCCATGAGCCCTGAAACGATCCTGCAGTTCTGTTTTCCCGAAGGGCTGGACCGCGATCTGGAGCGGCACCTCAGTTATTGGCAATGGATGATGCGCGGGGGAGCGGATAAGGAGATTGTCGAACAGTTTTCCGACCTGCCGGAGCGGGCGAGAGATGGCGAATTCGACGGCTGGACGCAGAGCGCGACTGGCAGATTGGCGCTGATCCTCATCCTCGACCAGTTTCCCCGCTCGGTGTTCCGCGGCTCTCCGAAAGCCTATGCGTTCGATGGTGATGCTTTGCGCCTGTGTGAAGAAGGCCTGGCGGCCGGGCATCTGGCGCAGCTGACGACACCCTGGGAGCGGACGATGTTTGCCATGCCGCTGGTGCATGCCGAGGGGCCGGACCTTCGCGCGCGCGCTGCCAGGAATGTGGAGTTGGCCGGGGAAACGCTGGCGCTTTCGCCCGAGCCGCTGAAACCGTCCTACGAGTTCTGCCTGGCGCAATCGCGGCGGCACCAGCAGGTGATCGACCGGTTTGGCCGCCATCCGCATCGCAATCAGGTGCTGGGCCGGACCTCGACGCCGGAAGAACTGGCCTATCTGGCCGAAGGCGAGTTTCCCCACCAACGTCAGGTCGAGGTGTAGCGGACAGGTCAGGCGCGGGCCGGCTCGTTTCCGGCAAGCGGAAGCGAACTTGATTGGTGGAAATGGCCCGCCGGCGTCTATTACAGCGGGTAAAACATTCCGCTTACAAATATTCGGCGAATTTTATCGCAACGAATAACAGATGTATGCTTGGAAATATTGACTTGCCATCTGCAAATAAATGGCGTTTGCTTTAGTCGCTTCTTATTAATCCAAATATGACTGGTTGGTTCGACATGATCCGTTTACAGCCGTTGTTCAAATTCGTTTTTTGCCTTGCGCTGTCATCAATCGCATTTAGCCCGGCCAAGGCCGGAGAATGGACCGAATTGCCGTTTGACGGGGCGTGGAGGGAGTGCAGTCATCTGTTCAGCGGCAAGATCGAACGCGGCGATCTGGTGAACTATCTGCAAGAACTTTCCGAACGCCAGGAGGGGGTCTTCCGTCTTTGCCTGAACAGTCCCGGCGGCTCATTGAGCGAGGTGCTGGAGGTTGCCAAGGAGTTTTCGTTTCGCACCCGGGTGCGAAGCGGCGACCGCTGCGAATCTGCCTGTGCGATCCTGTTCATGTTTGGCCTGGGGTTCGGCGCCAACAGCCCGTTTCCGGACCGCATGATGGATCCGGGTGCGAAACTGGGATTTCATTCGCCATTCATCGCCGGAAAGACCCGGGTTGGGGCGACCGCCGCATTCAAGGTTGCGATTGAAATATCGAAATTGCTGGCCGACCGGTCATATACGACGATTACCACGGAAGGGCCTGCAGTGCCGCCGGAATTGTTGTCGCTGGTGCTCGGCACACCGGCTGATCAGATGCGCTATGTCGAGACCATCGGCGAGTTGCAGCTGCTGTCCATCGAGCCAACACGGTCGCCATATGAAAATGTCGTGATCAGAAAATCCAAAAAGAGCCTGATCGCCACCATGAAGCGCATTTGTGCCAGCAGCTACGCCCTGACTTTCCGCCGGTCGCTGACGGAAGAAGGATATTCATTCGACGACCTGGTCAAGTGGGTTGAAACCATGCTGCAGGAAAACGACGACTTCGCCAATATGGAGGTGCACCGGATCAAACACATTGCGGTCGAAGGCGATCGTCCCGGACGGTATGAAGGCATGTTGACAGGGCCGTTCAATCACCCGCACTGGAACAGCGCCGGGGCGCAACTGTATTGCCAGCCGACCCTGGCTTTTCAGCCCGAAGGAAACCGGATTCGGATTACCGACTTCTATGTGAATTTCGACTTTGCCGGGGGCAGTGACCTTTCCAGAATTGCCGAACACACCCAGACCTACAAGGAGGTTACAGCAGGACTGCTTCCGATCGATACGGTTTATTCCGACTGACGCCGCATACGCTCTACGCGCCGGAACAGGCGTTGGCGTAATCCCGCATGCTCTTGCCGTAGTGGCTTGAGTGGATGGTTCGGTTGATCACATCGAAAAACGGGCCGTAGACAATGGCGAAATTTGCCAAAATCGGACAGTTGAAGCGGTCGAGCAACTGCCGGTCACAAACTTCTGAATCCCGGCAGTAGTACAGCCGGTCGTAGTAATTGCTCAGCAGGTAAAGATTTTCACGGACGGTTTCGAAATCCTTGTAGCGGGGAAGGGCGCGCAGGATGAAGTTGTTGTATTCGCGCTTGCCTATCTTGTCGGCCTTGCGGATGAAGGCGATGAACTTCTGATTGTCCTGCCAGAACCCCACCAAAGACCGGCGTATCGCGATCATCTCTGCAGAGGAGTATTCGTCGATAACGGCGAGTGAGGCCTTGCGCGCTTCACTGATGCGGGCATGTTCGCGGTCGTCGAAATATTTCCAGACACCAAAGAGCGCAATGCCGGTTGCGACCAGCTTCAACGCAAGATCCCAGTTCATCGATTTCATGGGCTTTCGGAATCCGGCTCGATTTTACATTCGATCGGATACAGAACGAAAATGTCCGTTGTGGCGTCAATCTGCTTTTCGGCAAGACACTGCAATTCTTCCTTCGACAGCATGATCAAGCTGTCGTGGCCGTCAGATGCCTCGTCGAGGTTCAGGTCCGGTCCGGTATTTTCCAGGAACGCTTTCAGATCGGTGACAATGTCGGGACAGCTTTGGATGTCGATTGCCAGCATGTCATCGGGCAGTTCCAGATAGGCGTCCTTATGCTCGAAAAGGCAGATCAGGTGTTCGCCCAGCACCTTGTAGAATATCTCCTCATCATCCTGCGCGAATGCGGGCTGAGATGCTGCCGCGGCAAACACCAGCGGCAGCACTATTCTGCACAATCTCAACATGCGCATGATCTTGTCCGATGCCTGGCAAGGACAAGTCCGGATGCAACAGCTTCGACCGCCGCCGGTGCATTGTCGGCAGATGCAGTTGAGCGCAACAGACTTACCACAGCATCACCGCCGACCGGCCGCTGGCCCAGCTGGTATAGAGCCGGATGCGCAGCACATATTTGGCGCCTGCGTTCAGCCTGGTGTTGATCCTGGCATTGGTGGCGGTGCCGCTGTCGTCGTCGCCGGCGACATAGCGCAACTGGCCGTCGCGTTCCTCAAACAGCACCATCACCGTGTCGGAATTGCCGAAGGTCTGCATGGTGTAGGTGCGGGTCGCCTCCGGCCTGATGACGAAGTTTGACTGGTCTCCGGGGTTCAGCGACAGGAATTGCGGCCGGAAGACCTCAAGCTCGGGATATTCTTCCTCGGCCGTCGGCGGGTAGAAGCGTTTGACTTCGGCCTTGTCGTGAGCTGACAGACCAAGCGCCGGGGTGATGCCGCCGCTGTGTTCTTCAGGCTGCAGGATCAAACCGGGGCCGAAACCGTAATGCATGATGGAATCGGGATCCCATTCCGATCCTTCCACCGATGCTGCCGGCAGTTTGCGCAGAATATTGTGGAAGGTCTGGTTGCGCGGCCAGTTGTTCGGCGGGCCGCCGAAGCGTTGATACACGGCCTCCTCGTCCCAGACGATGCCGGCGAACGGGTTCTGGTGTTCATGCGGGAAGCCGAGCGTGTGGCCGATTTCGTGCACGGCAACGTCGACGCCGCGGTTGTCCTGCGCCATCAGCCAGCCAAAATTCATCGTCCGTTCAAACTGGCCCGGAATGTCGATGACATCGCGGCCGACATAAGACCAGGCGCCGTCGCCGCTGAGGAAGCCGATGCGAATTTCCGCGTCCTCAATATTGCTGACCTCTTCAAACTCCAGGCCGATGCCGACATTCTTCCAGATGTCAAAGGCGTCACGGACGAATTTCTTCTCGCTCTCCGGTCCGGCCCAGGGACCTTCAGGGAAGAAATAGAAATGAAGCACTGTGCCGTTGACCCATTTCTTGTCGTGATAGCGGATCAGGCGCTCGCGGTGGGGCGAGACGTCGGAGCCGAATTCGCGCTCGGCTACTTCTGGCAGGCCGCAGACGTGTTGCACGGCCGAACTTGCGCATTTGCCGCCATTGCTGCCGCCGTCATCATCGTCGTCGTCATAGACATCTTCCAAATCGCTGACGCGGTCTGCGAGTTTGTCGACCTTTTTGGTAAGTTTCTTGATGGCTTTCTGCATCATTTTACTCCAATATACACGTCCCGCTTGGATGTATACTATCAATAATAATTAGTTTTTCAATGTATCTACAGTTGTTATCAGTTTTATTAAATATAGATATGTAATGTAATTTCGTTACGAACGACAATTTCGGTTGCTGTGTGCAATTCGGGCAACAACATCGTCAGCACATCGCTTCCCGCTATACCGTCTTTGCTTCAAGATTTTGGAAGAGGCGGTCTGTTGGCCGGACGGGCAAGATCAGCTTGCCGGCCGGGCGCGGCGCAGTTACCGGTTTTCCTGCTTCTTCCACTTGTCCTGCAGGGAAACCCACCACAACAGGCCAAGGCCGAGGAAGAAAATTCCCAACCCGCCAAAGAATATGCCGATACCGGCCAAATTGCTCATCACTTGCTCCTGCTTAGCTTTGTGAACTGGCGAAAACGGAACGGGAGAAACCATGCATCTGCTTTGCCCATCTGGCCTTGATGGAAATCAATCTGGGTTCGGTGCTTGAAAGATGCATTTGCTGACCGACATAACAGCGACCGAATTCAACAAGACGGGGATTTCATGATCGATCTTTCAGGCAAAACCGCGCTGATTACCGGCGCGAGCAGGGGAATTGGCGCCGCAACGGCGAGAGCGCTGGCGGATAATGGCGCAAATGTCGTGCTGGCGGCGCGTTCAGGTGAGGCGATTGAAGCGCTGGCTGCAGAGCTGAACAATGAGGGACACCAAGCAACCGCCGTCGTTTGCGATGTCGCGAACTATGACAATGTCGACAAGGCGGTGAAGCTGGCGGTCGAGCGATATGGAAGCCTCGACATTCTGGTCAACAATGCCGGATTGATCGATCCGATCGCGCGGCTTGCCGATTCCGATCCCGCCGATTGGGCACGGGTGATCGATGTCAATGTCAAAGGCGTCTATCATGGTCTGCGGGCGGCAATTCCAGTGATGGAGCGGCAGGGCCGTGGCGTCGTCGTCAATATCAGTTCCGGTGCGGCGGTCAGCGCGCTTGAAGGATGGAGCCATTACTGCGCTTCCAAGGCTGCGGCGTTGTCGCTGACCAAATGCGCCCACAAGGAAGTCGGCGAAAGCGGAATTCGCGTTGTCGGCCTCAGTCCCGGTACGGTTGCCACGGAAATGCAAGTCTCGATCAAGGCTTCGGGCATCAATCCGGTGAGCCAGCTTGATCCGGCTGTCCATATATCGGCGGAGGCGGTGGGCAAGGCGATTGCCTGGCTGTGCACTGATGCCGCGCGCGACCATGACGGAACGGATTTTTCGCTGAAGAGCGAGGAAGGCCGCCGCCTGGTGGGGCTTGAGTGAACCCTCGCAGCAATCCTATCGATTGGAACTATCAGTGGGTTCCGGGCAATCGCGGCAATCACCCGGTTTAATCGTGCCGCCGATCACCTCGACCGGCGCAGTGATGAGTTGATCTGGCTTTGTGATCAAGGTGGCGGGTGTGTGAATGACCACATCGCCAGTCGACACAACGACTTCGCCAATATTGCGGGTCAAATTCTGCAGCCGGTCGGAAAAGCGGACCTCGTTCGACGCCAACTGGCTGCCCGTGTTCAGCCGGTTGCCGAGCAGTTGGACGATTTCCGGTGCCTGGGCAAACTTGCCGTGGCGCAGTCTGTCGTCTGATTTCACCTTGGTGAGATCATAGACAATGATTCCGAGATTGGTGATGTCGGCATCGTTGGTGTAGTTGCCGATACGCGGCTGGTTGCCGGAAATCCTTTGTGACAGGTTCAGCGCGCGGTCGTCAGCCGATATGAGCAAGTGATAGGGTTTCTCGGGCTGGCCGACGCGTAGCATCTGTGCCTTGAACACATCGACATCAATGTCGGGTGAGGCGAGAACCACTTCACCGATTTTGCCGCCAAGCGTTGCGTCGCCGGCAATGCGCAGCTGCCGCAGTGTTTCCATCGCAACCCAGTTGCCCATCGAGTGCGCCATTATGTGTATCTTGCGGGCATTTGTGCCGGCCAGAAGCCGCAATGTGCGCTCCAGTCCGTCGCGCGCGATCGTGGCGCTCTCGCGGTCATAGAAATACTCCACGGCACTTCCCCGGGAGGCCCAGGTAAACAGCACCAGCGTGCCGTCGAATCCGGCATCGTAGGCAAATTGCGAAAACCGCAGCACACTGTCTGAAAACGCAGTGTTGTAGCCGTGAACAAACAGCAGGACCTCACGGTCGTCCGGCGGGCGGGTGGCGAGTTCGTCATCGACCGACCGGGCGACATACTCACCGCTGTCTATGTAATTTCGGTCGGTGATGGTGAAATGTTTGGCGGGAGAGGGCGCACCGTAACGCGGACGCTCCAGTTCGCCGGGCTTGTGAACCGGCGGTACGGTTACACGAACAGAGGCGTAATCGACGCCGGCACCGCGTTCGCCGGTAAACAGTTCTTCCGAGCTTTCGGCGCGGGCGCGGGTGGTTGCGACGAACAGATGTTCGGATGTCAAAACGGCAGGTTCGCCAGAACCCGCGCCGTCAGGCCGGTCAGTTCCGGTCAACTGGCCCGATGCACAGCCGGCGAATGCAATCAGCAGCAATGCAAGCATCGCCAATCTCATACCGGACATCTACGCTACCCCCATTTCCAAAGACTGTTGCCCCTCTAGAGCGTGTCTTGTTCAAATGGAATCGTTTGAACGCCGATAATTTGTGCCCTGACAAGGAGCGCGAGGCGACGCGGTGTGAACACCGTTAGGCTCGCGCGACGCCGTTCAGAGCGCAAAGAATCAAGTTGAAACGATTGCGGATAAATAATAGATTCCAATCCTTTAGCAGGCATTCGGCTTGGCAGTCTTTTCCGCCTCGGCTGCGTCGAAATCCTCGCACGATGTTTACATCGCGCTGCGGTATTCTCCTTGCCGAGACAAAAAATCCCTGCCATCAATCCGCTTCCATTTGAACAAGGCACGCTCACGCACAAGGGTGCAAATTGCGGCGAAACGCGGGCGAAATTCAATCTTGTTTTGGTTTTAGCCAATATTATGTCTGCGGGATGGATCGGCAAGCGCTCCTCGGGATCATGGCGCGGTTGTCATGCGAGCGGCGACATGCTGACATGATCCGCAACTTCGGTGGAGCGGAAGGGTTCGGATTGCACGACATCAGGTCATGGCAAACAGTGATCGCGGTTTGCGTGCTGCTCCTGGCCAGTGTGGTTGCGGCCGGGGCTGAAACGCTGCGCGGACATGCGCTGGTGGTCGGCCAGTCTGATTACGAACACCTGTCGAAACTGCCCAATCCGGCCAATGATGCACAAGCGGTTTCGGGACTGCTGGAGCAGCTCGGATTTTCCGTTCAACTGGCCGAAAACCGCAATGCCGCCGCTCTGACAGGTGATCTCGACGCATTTGTCGAAGAAAGCGCCGGTGCCGATGTGGCGCTGGTCTATTTCTCCGGCCACGGGGTGGAGGCCGGCGGTGAGAATTTCCTGCTGCCGACGGATGCCGATCCCGCGGCTCTCGATGCAACAGGGGGAAATCTCGTCGCGCTGTCATCGCTGCTGAAGCCTCTTCAAGCGCAGGCTAAAATCGTCATCGTGCTGGTCGATGCCTGCCGGACCAACCCGTTTCCCGATGGAACCATGGTGCGGACTGCCACCGATCCGGACGGGGTGGCGATTGGCGAAGCAGGGCTGGGCCTGCCGCGCGGGATGACGGTGTTGTCCGGTGATGGCGGTAACGAAAATCTGGGTCTGGTCATCGGCTTTGCCGCTGAGCCGGGCAGGGTGGCGCTGGATGGCGAGCCGGGTGGCAACAGCCCCTATGCGGCCGCACTTCTCAAGCATTTCGCCGCCGGAGAGCGGCAGTTCTCCGACCTGATGACCATGGTCACGGAGGAAGTTTATCTGAAGACCCGGGCCCGCCAGCGGCCGTGGACGAATGCGAGTTTGCGGCGGTTTTTGTATTTCGGCGGCAGTGCGGAGCAGATGGAAGGCGACGAAGCGGAACTGCGCGGCGCGCGCCGCGAGTTGCTTTTACGCATCGCTTCGGTGCCAAAATACAATCGCAACTATGTGGAGAGCCTGGCGGAACGGGATGGGCTTCCGCTCGATGCGCTCTACGGCATGCTGGCGGAGCTTCAGGTCGATACATCGGCCGGACCGGCGAAAATCGGACAACAGTTGCGTGCAGGTGCTGCAAACCTGAAGCGGATCCTCGAGAAAACAACCCCGTCGGCCGAAAAAGACCCTGAGCTTGTCCGACTGACGGGTCTTGCTGTCCGCGCAGAATCGGAAGGCCTGATGCGACTTGCCAGGCGTTTTCGTGCGGAAGCCAGCGCACGCGCCGACGAATTGGTCAAGGCGCTTGATGAAAGCAAAGAAGATTCAGCCGGGGACCGTCTGGAGCTGGCTTCCGTCTACGCCGGTGAGGCGGATACGGCGGTGCTGATGTTTGACTTTGATTTGGCAGCAGACGGCTATCTGGCGGCGTTTGAGCAAGCGAAAAAGTGGGACGAGGCTCAGGCCTTCCGGTACAAGGTTGGCGAAGCCGAAGCGCTGACCAGTCTTGGAAGGTTCGCCGGTGACCGAGACCTGCTGGAAGATGCCATCACTGCCTATGGCGAGGCGCTGGAAATGGTATCCCGCCGCAAAAATCCGCTCGACTGGGCGGAGGCCACCAACAATCTGGCCGGGGTTCATGTGGAACTGGCCAATTTGGAAGAAAGCGCGGAGTCGCTCCAAACCGCTTTGAAACTGTATCAGCAGGCGTTGAAGCGAAGACCGCGCAAACTAGAGCCGGTACTGTGGGGCAAGACCCAGAATAATATCGCTGTGACGCATCTGCAGATTGCCTACCGCGAAGAAGGAACCCGGTCGCTCAAAAGGGCGCTGAAAGCCTTTCGTCAGGCGCTGGAGGTTTTCACATCCGAAAGCGAACCGGCATTTCACGCCAGCGTCCACACCAATATGGGTGATGTGTTCAGAAATCTCGGACTGCGCGGCACGGGAACCAGTGATTTCGAGAAGGGCGTCAAATCCCTGAAAATAGCGCTCGAATACCAGTCCATCGACAAGGACCCGTACATATGGAGCATCACCCAGACCAATTTGGGAAATACCTATCTCTTCTGGGGCGAGAGAGAGCGTGACCGGGAAATCCTTGCGCTGGCGCTTGAAGCCTATGAACAGGCACTGAGTTTCCAAACGCGCGACCGCATGCCGTTCGAATGGGCCAATGTTCAGTCCAATGTGGGCAACACCAACAAGGTGCTGGGTGTGTTGACGGAGGATCTGAGTGTCCTCGACAGTGCCGTGGAAGCATTCGAAGCGTCGCTGGAGGAACGCACGTTCGACAAGTCTCCGCGCAGTTGGGCGGCAACCAAGCTGGAACTCGGCAAGACCCATCTGGAAATCGGCAAACTTCAGGTTTCTCGCAAAACGGTGGAGACAGGCAAGGCTATCGTGGTCGATGTGTGGGAAACATTTCGCGACGCCGGGTTCGACAGTTATGACGCGTTCTTTGCAGCAGAAATTGCGCAGTTTGACCAGGTGCTGGCGGAGCTGTGATCCATCACCAAACGGCAAAAATCAGGCGATTTGAATCGCTTGATGCGATTTGCTGCCACTTTGATTCATCACCGGTGCTCTTCCTCGCTGGCGCTGACCAGCGCGCGGTTGAAATAGCGCAGCGCCCTGACATGGCTGGCCCAGGCAATGACCTTGGCGGGATCTTTGGGATCAACGACGGGGAGGCGCGCATGGCCTCCCGCATCGAAAGCACGCAGCGCCTGGTCGAGCGTGTCGGTCGGTCGCACTGATGGCACCCCGCGCTCCGGATCGTATTCAGCGTCTTCGTCTTCTTCGACCGGGTCCATGAAATCCATCACCTTGGTGTGGTGGGTGACCGTGGTGTGCGGACCGTCGGTGACGAAAATGCCGCGCATCTCCAGCTGCCACTGGAACCAGGAATGGCCGTGAACGGCTTGCGCGATGCCGTGGGCGATGGCGACGCAAAGCAACAGCGCAACGGAAAGCGCATAGCCGCCGGTCAGCTCAAAAACGATCATCGTGGTTGAGATGGGTGCACCAAGAACCGCTCCCGCAACCGCACCCATGCCGAGTATTGCATATAAACCGTTGGATGACGCCAGTTCCGGAAAGAACGATGAGGCGATGATGCCGAAGGCGCCTCCGGTCATCGCGCCGAGATAGAGAGCCGGCGAAAAGATGCCGCCGCCAAACCGCGACGCCAATGTGATGGCGGTCGCGGCGGTCTTGGCAACGATCAGCATCAACATCAACAGCAAGGGCAGCTGGTTCCAAAGCGCCATGTCGGTGACCTCGTAGCCGACACCCAATACATGCGGGAAGAAGATGGCGATCAACCCGACCATCGCGCCGCCGATGACTGGCCTTGTCCAAAGCGGGATGGTGACTTTTCGCGACACGAAATCAGCTGCAAACAACGAGAACTCAAACAGGATGGCGACGATGGCGGCGGTGATGCCGAGCAGCGCAAAGGCCGGGAACTCCCAGTAGGAAGTGATCTGGTACTCCGGCAGGAAGAATGCGGCGGCGTCGCCAAACCATGCGCGGGAAACGAGGCTGCCGGCGGTGGAAGCGATGACGATCGGAACAAAGGACCGCATCGAATAGTGGCCAAGAATGACCTCGTGAGCGAACAGGACACCGGCAATCGGCGCGTTGAACGATGCCGAAATTGCCGACGCAACACCGGCTGACAACAGCGTCCTGCGGCTTGCAGCCGGCAGGCCCGTCTTTTCGGCAACGGCGGAAGCCAGCGTGCCTCCCAGATGAATGACCGGCCCCTCGCGACCGGCGCTGGCGCCGCTACCAAGCGAAATGCCGGAGACCAGGGCAGACCACAGCCCGTCGCGCACCGACAGCCGGCGGCCCGAAAGGGCGCGCGCCTCGATGACGTCGGCGACACCGCCGGCGCGGCGCGTCTGAATGCGATGCAGCAGCAGACCGACAATCAGTCCGCCGACAATCGGGGCGGCCAGGATCATTATCCAGGAAATGTTCTCTGCAGCCGACAGAACCTTTTCGGAACGATCGCCAAGCCATGGCAACTGGACAAGGCCGATCAACTCACGAAATACAATCGCCGCGACACCGACACCGGCGCCGATGACAAGGCTCAAGATCCAGATGAGCGGTTGCTTCTCGGTGGTAAAACGGCGCAGATGCGGTGTGACCCAGGCGATCAGAATGTCGGGAAGGCGGGTCAGAAAACTCCACATTGTTCCTGTGCGCCCCTTTTGTGCTGCTATTTGCGCCTGATGCCGATTTTCCGTCCGGCCCGATCCGGTATCGCCAGCCCGGCGTGCTCGTTTGCCAGGCGTTTGATATTTGGCATGATGTCCGCAGGAAAGGGTGCGACTTTCGGGCCGCTCATGTCGACATGCAAGGACAGGGCTTCGCAGGTCGCCGACAGCCAACCATCCGCATGCAGCAGCTCCTGGTAGACATGCAGGCGCTTGTCGTCATGATCGATAACCTGAAGCGAGCAGCGGACTTTATCACCCAGATGCAACTCCTGCACATAACAGACGTGAATTTCGGCGGTGTAGATGGTCAGGTTTCTTTCCCTGGCATAGGCAGCGCCGATGCCAAGGTGATCAAAAATCTGGTCGGCACAGCGGTCGAACAGCACGTTGTAATACGCCATGTTCATGTGACCATTGTAGTCGATCCAGCCTTCCTCGACGGACATCGGAGTTGACATAAAGGGTACAGCTGAGGACATGTAAAAAACTCTAATTCCGGAATCCCTTGTAACCCTAAGTGAAAGTGGTTGATAAGGGATTGATTCGCCCCACATTATCGTCCGGTCAATTCCAGGCAAGGGGCAGGTTTAATGGGTCCTGAGCGCAGGTAGTTCAGGATCGACATGGGGTAATCGAATGGCATTGGCTTCTCTGCCGCAAGTTGAGAGGAACGAGGACGGCATCAAGGCGGCTGTCTCGATCCTGAAACAGCGGTTCGGCGAACGGTTGAGCACGGGCGAGGCTGTGCGGGAACAACACAGCCACACGACGACCTATATTCCAAGCCAGCTTCCCGATGCGGTTGTATTTGCCAATGCGGTAGAGGATGTCCGGAACATTGTCGAGGTCTGCGCCGAACACCGGGTGCCGATCATTCCGTTCGGTGTGGGAACATCGCTTGAAGGTCACGTCAATGCGCCGGGCGGTGGCATATCGATCGATCTGTCAAACATGAACAGGATCATCGAGGTGCGCCCTGAAGATCTGGACTGCACGGTCGAACCGGGTGTGACCCGCGAAGACCTGAATTCGCATCTGCGCGATACCGGGTTGTTCTTTCCCATCGATCCGGGCGCCAACGCCACCATTGGCGGCATGGCTGCGACGCGAGCATCGGGAACCAACGCCGTGCGCTACGGAACCATGCGTGAAAACGTGTTGTCGGTCCGCGCGGTCATGGCCGATGGCAGCGAGGTTGTCACCGCAAGCCGGGCCAAGAAATCGTCGGCCGGCTATGATCTGACGAAACTGATGGTGGGATCGGAAGGCACGCTCGGCGTGATGACCGAGATCACGCTAAGGCTGCAGGGCATACCGCAGGCGATATCAGGCGGTGTGTGCCCGTTTCCCAGCGTTGATGCAGCCTGCAACGCGGTCATCCAGACAATCCAGATCGGCATTCCGGTGGCGCGAATCGAATTGCTCAATTCGCTGCAAATGAAGGCGACCAATCAGTATTCCGGCCTGAATTACCCGGAACGGCCGTGCCTGTTTCTTGAATTTCACGGCAGTGACGCCAGCGTGGCGGAACAGGCAGAGTTGTTCGGCGAAATCGCCGACGAGTTTGGCGGCGGTCCGTTCCAGTGGACGACGGTGACCGAAGAGCGCAACAAATTGTGGAAGGCGCGCCATGATGCCTACTGGGCCGCTTTCACGCTTCGGCCAGGCGCGAAAAGCGTGGCGACCGATGTCTGTGTGCCGATATCCCGCTTGGCCGAGTGTATTGCCAGGGCGGAAGCCGATCTGGACGAGTTGGGCCTGATCGCCCCGATTCTCGGCCATGTTGGCGATGGCAATTTTCATGTCGCGCCGTTGATCGACACTGATGATCCGAAGGAAATCGATCTGTGCGAGCAGTTTCTCGATCGTTTGAACCATCTGGCCTTCGAGATGGAAGGCACCTGTACCGGCGAGCATGGAATCGGTCAGGGCAAGGCAGGCTTCATGCATGATGAACACGGTCACGGGGTGGCTTTGATGCAGGCGATCAAGCGCGCGCTCGATCCCCAGAACATCATGAATCCGGGTAAAATCCTGCCCGCGTAGCGTCGCAACAAAAGAATTTACCGGCCCCGCCACCAAATAGACGTTTCAAACCGGCATGATACAAACTAAACTCGCAACGAAGGTGCTTGGCGGGGGCTGGCGTCCAGCATCGCCCTTGGTCATCACTGACCAGAACCGGGAGAGCTGATCTGGCGCGATTATTCGTCTTAATCGGAGGTCTGATTGTCATTGCGCTGACTGCGGCGCTGGTCGGACCTTATTTTATTGACTGGACATCGTACCGGGCCGACTTCGAACGTGAAGCCAGCAGGGTGCTTGGCCGCAAGGTGACCGTGTCGGGTGATGCCGCAGCCCGGCTGCTTCCATTTCCGTCGGTGACGTTCACCAACGTGGAAGTTGCCGGAGACGCCGAAGGCGAGCCCTCAATGACCATCGAGACTTTCTCGATGGATGCCGAATTGGCGCCTTTCATGCGCGGCGAGTTCCACATTTTCGACATGCGGCTGCACAAGCCGGTCATGACGGTTGACGTAGCACCAAGCGGTTTGATCGACTGGACGATCAGGCCGAACACGCCGTTTGACCCATCCCAGGTGAAGCTTGAGAAAATATCGGTCTCCGATGGCCGGATAACCGTGCTGCATGCAGCCGGAAACCGGACCTATTTGCTCGATGACATTGATGCCGATATTTCGGCCCGTACACTGGCCGGGCCGTGGCGTATTGTCAGCCAATTGAAATTTGATGACGCCGCCATGAATGTAACGGTCTCGACCGGCACGGTCGGAGCCGACGGGGCGATGCGATTGCGCATGGAAGCGGGCGCTTCCGATCTGCCGTTTGCCGTGGAGGCGGACGGAAATGTCAGGATCGAGGACGGCGGTGCGGTCTATGCCGGACGATTCCGTCTCGAGGCCGCCGAGCCCGAGGATGAGGCGGGCAGCGACGACGACAGCGCATTTTCGATCAGCGTGGAAGAAAAGCCGGACGAATCGCTTCCGTTCCTTGTGACCGGCCAGTTTACCGCCGATCACCAGTTGCTCGACATTTCCGAGTTCATCCTGGAGACCGGCAGCGAAGCCGAACCCTATTCGGCAGAGGGAAGCGCATTTGTTGATTACGGCGCACAACCGAGTTTTGCGGTTCGCGCCGATGGCCAGCAAATCAGGTTTGAGGAAAAAGAGGATGTAGCCGACAGCGGGCAATCGCTGAACCGCCGCATTGCCGCGCTGCGCGAGATGGTGCAGTCCGTTCCGAGACCGGGCATGGATGGCACGATAAACCTCAATCTGCCGGCGATCGTGGCCGGCGATACAACGATCAGACAGGTCAATCTGGCAGCGAAACCCGATGAAAGCGGATGGCAAATTGATGCTCTCTCGGCCGAACTGCCCGGCCGGGCGACGCTGGAAGCGAGCGGGCTGCTGGTTTCAGGCAATGAGTTCGGATTTCACGGCTCGCTGCTTTTGGCAATCAACCAGCCATCAGGATTTGCATCCTGGCTGTCCAACGACGTCGACAACGCAATCCGGCGCCTGTCGTCAGCCGGATTTTCGGCCGATG
>JBFOMG010000007.1:0-52607 GCA_040830725.1 Rhizobiaceae bacterium | reverse complement strand
CGAACCCTTGCCAAAAGAGCGCTCGATTTGCGAGAGCGCCGCGTCCAGAGCCTTTGATTTGTCCACCGTGTTGTCCTCAACAAGCCGCAATGAAGAATGAGCCATCGTACAATACCCCTTGATCGTCAATCGTGTTCGTCAATTCAGGCCGGACGCGCCATAACCTTCGATGATATGTACCTGTTTTGTTCCAATTTGGCAAGTGGGTATTAAAATATTGTAAATATTATGGAATCATCAGTTTGTTCTATTTATGTTTTCTAATATATGTAGCGGCTACATTCCTTCAAAAACCATTGTGTCGCACCGCGACGACCACACCAAGACGCGGCCCGGGGCGAATCGTTTCGCCGTTGCCTGCACCGTCCGGCCCAAATAGTGTCGCATCAGACAGCAAGGCAGGTGACATTGACCAATCCCCCCAAACTTCTCGCCATTGGCGGTGCGCTGATCGACCGGCGCGGGCAGTCCGATGGGAAGTTCGCACCTGGCGTCTCGAACCCGGGGTCGATGCGCGAGGAGATTGGCGGTGCAGCCTTCAACACCGCCAGAATGGCAGCGCTGCGTGGCACCGATGTGGCGATGATGACTGCGAGAGGCGGCGACATTGCCGGGCAGGCCGTCGCAGATGCCATCAAGCGATCAGGCTTGCGCGACCTGTCGTCAGTGCATCTCGACCGGTCGACACCAAGCTATACGGCCATTCTCGACCAGGACGGAGAGCTGCAGGCGGCGATCGCCGATATGGGGCTTTATGATGTGGCGTTTGCGAAGCTTGCCCGGCGCTCGACCACGCGGCAGGCGGCTGACAACAGCGACGCGGTGCTGATAGACGCCAATCTGCCGGAACCGGCCATCGTGACGTTGTTGGATCATTGCCGCCCGGTTCCGGTCTATGCCAATGCAATCTCGCCGGCGAAAGCCGTGCGGCTGAAAAGCGCGATGCCGGAACTGGAATGCATCTTTATGAACGCCAGTGAGGCGGCGGCAATTGCCGGTGCGCAGACAGGCGACGCGGCACTGATTGATGCTCTGCGTGCTCTTGGCGCGAGCAAATGCTGCATCACCCGCGGCTCGAAGGCCATCCTGTTTTTCGACGAGGCGGATGCCTGGACGCTGCAACCGCCTTTGGTGCAAATCGCTGACGTCACCGGCGCAGGTGATGCGCTGGCCGGCGCGACGCTTGCAGCGCTGATGCAGGGCCATCCCCTGGCCAAAGCGGTTCGCCAGGGTGCAGCTGCGGCGGCACTGACGGCCGGTTCACATGAAGTCTCGCCGGAATTTTCGGATGACATTTTTACAGAAATGCTCAAGACAGTTCCCGAACCCAAGCCAATCTGACTGGATCCCAACCGGCGGTGCCTTGTCCATGAACGAATTGAACGAGTATTGCGATTTCGCACCGGATGTGGCGGCGGCGCTTGAAGACGGCAAGCCGGTGGTGGCGCTGGAAAGCACCATCATCACCCATGGCATGCCGTTTCCGGACAATGCCGCGATGGCGGGCCGGGTTGAAGAGATCATCCGCGAAGGCGGCGCAGTGCCTGCGACCATTGCTGTCATCACAGGCCGGTTGAAATTCGGCCTTTCGGACGATGAACGGCAATGGCTCGCCCAACAGGCCGACACCATGAAACTGTCGCGCGCCGACCTTGCCTTCGCCATTGCTGAAGCGCGCACCGGCGGCACGACGGTGGCGGCGACGATGATCGCGGCCGCACTTGCCGGTATTTCGGTGTTCGCCACTGGCGGCATTGGCGGTGTGCATGCCGGTGCGGAAACATCCTTCGACATTTCAGCCGATCTGGAGGAGCTGGCGACCTCGCCGGTCATCGTGGTCTCGGCCGGCGCCAAGGCCATTCTGGACATTGAAAAAACCCTGGAAGTGCTGGAGACGAAGGGCGTTCCTGTCATCGGATACGGTACGGACACCATGCCCGCCTTCTGGTCCCGTCAATCGCCCCATTCTGCTCCGCTCAGGCTCGATGACCCGGCAGCTATCGCCCGGCTCTACCGCACTCGGCAGAAACTCGGCATGGACGGCGGCATGCTGGTCGCCAATCCGGTTCCCGAGGCCGACGAAATTCCGGCAGAGATCATGGCCCGGCACATCTCTGAAGCCCAGGGCCTTGCGAACCGCGACGGGATTTCCGGCAAGGACGTCACGCCTTATCTGCTCGAACGCATCGTCGAACTGACCGGCGGCGCCAGCCTGAAAACCAATATCGCGCTGGTGGAAAACAATGCCCGGCTGGCAGCGGAAATCGCCTCGGCACTATGAATCGGACCCGGAACGGTCGCGGGCAATGAAAAACTCATAGCCGGCCCAGGCGCCAATACCGATGAACAGCACTGCCCAGATCGTTGCGCCTGTCGATAATTCAAACAATCCCCAGGCGATGCAAACCACAACAACGGCCACCCGCCGCCAGAGCGGCTCGAAAAACGGGTGTTGGAAATCAAACAACGCCATCGCGGTCACGATTGCAGGAGTTCGGACACCGCGACCACCCTGCCCTCAGCCACAGACAGAATAGCCGCCTCGGCCAGTGCCAGCGCCAGCAGCCCATCCCGGCCTGTTACCGGGGGGGCCGCACCGTTCTTCACAACCTCCGCGAAAGCGGCGATCTCGGCGGCATAGGCGGCGGCATAGCGGCTCATGAAAAAATCCTGCAATGGCGGGCAATGATAGCCGTCGGCATCGGCAATTACCGTCCGCGCGTCATGGGTGTTTTCAGCAGCGGCGGAACCTTTCGAGCCGTGAACCTCGATACGCTGGTCGTAACCATAGCTGGCGCGGCGCGAATTGGTGATCGTGCACTGCTTGCCCGACGCGGTGCGCAGAATGACGTTGACGCTGTCAAAGTCGCCCGCTTTGCCGATTTCGGGATCAACGAGCACGCTCGCGGCGGCCTGCACGGTTTCCACCTCTTCACCCAGCATCCAGCGGGCGACGTCGAAATCGTGGATCGTCATGTCGCGGAAAATGCCGCCGGACCGCCTGATATAGTCGAATGGCGGCGGTGCCGGGTCGCGGCTGGTCAGCGTCACCATCTCAACGTCGCCAATCCGGCCGGCTTCAATGGCCGATTTGAGCGCATTGAAATCCGGGTCGAAGCGGCGCTGGAAAGCGACCATCAGCCTGCCGTTCGTTTCTTCGACCACCTTCAGACATTGCTGAACCCGGTCGATATCAAGATCGATCGGTTTCTCGCAAAACACCGCCTTGCCGGCGCGGCAGAAGCGTTCGATCAGGTCGGCGTGGGTATCGGTCGGCGTGCAGATGATAACGGCATCGATATCACTGTCAGCTTCAATTTCGTCGATTGATTTGACCGCGCAGCGATGCTTGTCACGAACAAAGTTGGCAGCCTCAACCACCGGATCGGCAATCGCTGCCAGAGTGACACCTTCTACCCGGGCGACCGCATCGGCGTGAACCTGTCCGATGCGGCCTGCGCCGAGAATGGCGATTGATGTCGTCACACTACCTGCCGATGTTGCGCCCGCCAATCCGCCGGATTGGTCAGGCGGCATCGGCGTATTCTTCCTGCGTCTTGGCGCCGGTGATATAGGCCACCACATCCTGGCCGTCGGTTTCTTCCTTCTTCAGATTGGCGCAGATGCGTCCACGGCGGAAAACGATGATTCTGTCAACCAGATCCATGACTTGCCGCATGTTGTGACTAATCAGAATCAACGGTTCGCCAGCTTCCTTCAGCGTCCGGATGATGTTTTCCACCTGCTCGGTTTCCTGAACGCCCAATGCGGCGGTCGGCTCATCCATGATCGTCAAACGGGAATGGAAGGTCGCCGTGCGGGCGATGGCCACACATTGCCTTTGACCGCCAGACATGTTGCGGATCGTATTGCGGATATTGGGGATTTTCACCGCAGTCTTGTTCAAGCCATCAATCGTCGCCTGACGCATGGCCTTGTAGTCAAGTATCCGGAACGGACCGAGCCAGTTGGCAAACGTCTTTTCGCGCCCGAGAAAGAGATTGTCGGGCACGTCGAGATCATCTGCCAGCGCGAGCGTCTGGAACACTGTCTCAATGCCTGCTTCGCGGGCATCGAGCGGCCCGGCAAAATGCACTTCTTCACCGTAAAGCCAGACCTTGCCGCGCGTGCGTTGTTCCACGCCGGTGATCTGGCGCACGAAGGTGGATTTGCCAGCGCCGTTGTCGCCCATGATGGCGACATGCTCACCCTTTTTCAGCTCGAAGTTTGCGCCCTCAAGCGCATGGACACCGCCATAGTGTTTGGTCAGGTCCTCGGTTTTCAGAACGATTTCGTCGCTCATGGTAATCTCCTCCTGATCCTACACACGTGCTTTTTGCCGGTACTGGTCGAGTACGACGGCAGCAATGATGATCGAGCCCATGGCCATCAGCTGGTAGAAGGCATCAAGTTTCACATAGGTGAAGCCGGACTGGATAACGCCAAAGACCATGGCGCCAAGCACCGTCCCAATGACAGAACCACGACCACCGGTCAGGCTGACGCCTCCGATCACAGCCATGGCGATGGCGAACAGTTCGTAGAACTGTCCCATGCCGGACTGAGCCGTCAGGTTTTTCGAACTCAGAACAATCGCGGCGAAAGCAGCCAGCTTCGAGGCGATCATGTAAACCAGAACCTTGTGGCGTTTGACGTTGATGCCGGACATGCGAGCCGCATCTTCGTTCGAGCCAATGGCGTAAGTGTGCTTGCCGTAGACCGTGTAGCGGAGCACCATGTGAAAAATAAACGCCAAAAGCAGGAACCACACTACCGGCATCATGCCCGATCCAATCCAGGCAAAGCTCTCCGTCGGGAACGAAACCGGCTGACCGCGGGTCCACCACTGGGCGATACCGCGGCAGACCAGAAACATGCCGAGCGTGGCAATGAAAGGCGGGATGCCGGTAAAGGCAATCAGTGAGCCATTGATCGCGCCAATGAAGGCGCCGAAACAAAGCCCGACGATGACGGGTACAATAACCGGCAAGTCCATGGCCCATAATTCAAACACCGCCTTGGGGTTGGGATTGCCGTTGACCAGTTCGGTCTGCGCGAACGACATCACAATCATCGCGGAGGCGCCGACAAGTGGTCCGGAACTGAGGTCAATGCCTCCGGATATGATGACCTGGGTCACCCCAAGCGCAATAATGCCGATAATTGCGACCTGAAGAATGATGATCTTCAGCCGCGCCTCGTTGAAAACGGAATCAAAGCGATCATTCGTATCGAACAGGAAGCTTTGATTGTTCATGTAGGGAAGCAGCTGACCAAGCGCCTCAAAGATGACGATGATGATGATCAGTGCGAAAAAAATGTTCAGTTCGTTCGGCCAGGCGCGTTTGGATTTGTCGAATTTCAAACCGCCGGTACCGTGAGATGTGTCGGTCAAAGCCTCCCCTCCCCTGGGTCGCCGCACCCTTTGAAGGTACGTATCAAAGTCGTGCGCGGCGGCGAAGCTTTCCGTCGCCGCGCAATGTCAATCGAGTGAATTAGTTCTTGCTGAGGAACTCACCCACATTGTCAGGCGTCACAAGCTTGAAGGGAATGTAGACTTTCTGGTCTACCTTCTCGCCCCTTGCAATCGCCAGCGCTGTATCGACCGAACCGGCGCCCTGACCAAACGCATCCTGGAAGACTGTCACGTCCAGCTCGCCCGCCTGCATGGCAACCAGGGCATCCTGTGTGGCGTCTACACCGCCAACCTCAACATCGGCCATGTCAATGCCCGCTGCTTTCATCGCCTGGATGGCGCCGATGGCCATTTCGTCGTTATTGGCGATGACGAAGTCAAACGCTTCACCGGCCGACAGCCAGTTGGTCATCAGGTTTTGCGCTTCTTCGCGCGACCAGTTGGCGGTCTGTTCGTCGATCAGCGTCATGAACTTGCACATGTCCATACCGATAACGTCGTGAACGTCCTTGGACCTCTGGACGGCCGCCTGGTTGGAAAGCTGGCCGTTCATCAGATAGCCCTTGGCACCACCGGCCTTACCGGCAGCACGAAGATTGCGGCAGATCTGGAACGCTTCAAGCGTGCCGGATTCGATTTCATTGGACGCCACGAAGGCTTGAGTTGCCGGCAGACTGTCAACATTGTCCGGCTCGCGGTTGACATAGACCAGCGGAGTATCACCTGCCGCTGCCGAAACGGCAGCACCGGCAGAAGTGTCAACGATGTTGACAATGATCGCATCGACACCGGAGGCGACGAAGTTCTTCACCTGGTCAATCTGCTTGGAAATGTCGTCGGTTGCATCTTCAACCTGCAGGTCAACGCCATCCATGCCGCCTGCATGCTCGACCATGCCGTTGCGCATGACGGTCAGGAAGTTGTCGTCAAACCGGGCAATCGACGCGCCGAGGGTTTCGGCCATTGCCGACGATGCCATGAGCGCCGAAAACGCCACGCCCAAAACAAGTTTCTTCATGAGTATTCCTCCAATTTGCCGCGTGTCCGGTGCACGCATTTACAAATACCGGAAGCCCTCGGGTTCGCGACCGTGCGGGCCGGTTCATTTCATCCGGATGTCAGGCAGCCATATCAGCCATTCCCGAACGAATGAATTCCATTGATTGCCGGAGCGCCGCCACGGGATTTTCATCCGCATGGACCGCCTCGGCAAATGCTTCGAACGAAACCGGCCCGTCATAGCCGGCCGCGCGAAGCTGATTTAGTTGTTCGATATTGCCGAGCCGGTCACGGCTGTCGACAAGAATGCGATTTTCATCCGCCATCTCCGAAGTCGACAAGGCCGGGTCTACGACACCGGATATGTGGGCCATCCCGGTATGGGCGGCAAAGACCGTCCCACCCCTGGCCAGATGATGGTGAAATGTGTCGTGGACAAGCTTGAAGGTTCCGGACATGCCAAGACCCTCAATAGCTTCAACCGCTTCCTGCTTGTGCCGCAATGCGCAGGTTTCAAATCCCAGTGGTTCAACCAGACCTGTCATGCCATTGTCCTGCAGTATCGGTCCCATTTCGCGCAGCGCGACGCGCAAATTTGCCTGGCGTTCGCCATTTCCCATGCCGCCATTATCATTGCGCGGTATCAGGCTCACCGCTTCCGCCCCCGCCAGTTTTGCAATCCCGATCAGTTCCAACGCTTCGGCCTTGCGGTCATCGTTCCAGTCATTGAAGCGCTTGATTTCTGAAATCGCAAGGATTCTCAATCCGGTCTCGCGTGCCATGTCACCGGCTTTTTCGGGCGAATGTCCGTCAAACAGAGTTTGCGGGAGATCGTTTCGCACCTCCACACCGATGCAATCCAGTTCGCTGGCGATATCAAGAAGTTGTGCGTATGACGCACGTGCCACAGTCATGTGATTGACCGCGAATTTCAGCATTCTTCCTCCCGCGCCGGTTCTGCCGCCGGCAATCAGGTAATGCTGGTGACCGGACCGTAGGTCAAGAATTCGTGCGTTAATTCTATCAAGAATGAGAGAATAAATCTCTCAACCGTGAGGCAGTGATGGCTGTCAAACCGACTCTGGCAGGTAAAGATCGGGGCGCAGAAAGTGCTGCCCTGGCAGAATTGAACCCGTGCTGTCGTCCCTGGCCTTCTGCGCCAGATCGAACAGATCGTGACAGACCTGACGCAAGGGTGTGCCGATCACCATTTCAACGTATCTGTCTGCAAGCGCGGCGCGGCTCTCCGGCGTCAGCTCATTGACAACAAGCGCCACCTGTCTCGGTTTGCGCACCTCGCGAAGTGCGCTGATTGCGCCCTCCATTCCGCCACCTGCACAATAGATCCCGCGCAGGTCAGGGTTGCGGTCCAGCAGGTCAAGTGTGGCCTCGTAGGTCAATTGCCTTGTTTCCAGATTGACCAGCGTATCGAGCACGTGAAACTGAGGTGCGTGTTCGCGAAAATAGCTGCGGAAACCGGTCTCGCGCAATTCGTGCCCATGCCATCGATAGCCGCCGACAAACACCGCCACCTTGCCCGGACTGTGGACCGCAGTGGCGATCATATGCGCCGCAATTCGCCCGATTTTCAAGTTGTTGAGCCCGATATAGCTGCGCCTGACACCTTGGGCGAAATCATTGAGCAGGGAAAAACACGGGATGCCATTTTCCTGCAGGCGCTGGACGGCATCGGTGATCTTGATATCGGTTACCGCTGTCGTTGCAAGCGCATCAATCCCGCGTTCGGCCAGCAGATCGATCTGCGCGATATAATCGTCCGGCGATTGTGATCCAGAGAAGGCGACAAGCGATTCACCGCGCACACCGGACGCCGTTTCACCGACTTCAATTGCGATCCGTTCGAACGCCTGATAAAAGGCCTGCTTCTGCTTTTGCAACACAAAGCCAATGCGCATGCGCGGCAGTTCCGAATGCACACGCTGGCCGATCAGGGCTGAAGCATGATAACCGATCTGCTTTGCGGCTTCGTAGACCCGCCGCGCAGTCTCCTCGCGCACTTTGGCACGCCCATTCAGCACCCGGTCAACCGTCGCAACGCTGACGCCGGCGGCCGCGGCAAGATCGTGAATTGTCGGCCGGTTTGCCATCGTGCCTCTCCTGATGAAATTTTCACATCATCCAATTGGAGATACTTTGATAGATTATGATGGGTTATGCAATTTTTATTGCACAAACCTTCTTGCCGAACGATTTCCAGGAACGCATCCTGGGCGTGGCGCAAATCAATGAAAAATCTCATCCAAGTCCGGTTTCAGAGCGTGTGAGCGCGTTATCGCCAAGAGCCTGGTCTGGTGCGAAAGTGGGCGCCCGGGACCGGCGCCGCCTTGAACTGGGTCACGTAAATGCCCTGATCACATCGGTACTGTATGGCTTCAGCGGACGATTGTTTTCCAGGCGGGACACAAGATCGCTGTTGGCGAGAAAAAGTTTTCCAAAACTGATCAGATCGAATTGCTTTGAAGCAATCGCGGCTGCTGCGCTTTCAGGGTTGTAACCGCCATTTCCTATCAACTTGCCGGACCATCGCTGGCGCAGATACTGGGTCGAAGTACCGTCGAGGTACGGATAGGATTTGTCTTCGACGATACCGGCATGGCAATAGGCAGTGCCGGCCTCGGCAAGGCGTTGAAGAATAATGTCCAGTGCCTCGTTGTCCCCTTCACTGTATTGCATGTCGCTGAAGTAAGCGGCAGGGGAAAGACGAACGCCGACCTGCGATACCGGAATCTCGTTTGCGCACGCGGCGACTGTCTCAAGCATGAAACGCGCCCGCTTTTCGGCAGTTCCGCCCCACGCATCGCTACGCCGGTTTGTGTGGCGGCGCCAAAACTGTTCCGGCAAATACCCGTTCGCTGCGTGAATTTCTACGCCGTCGAATTCTGCGAGTTTGGCCATTCGGGCCGCCCGGCCATATTCGGCCAGTGCATCTGCGATCTGCCGCTCGCCCATTTCGGCGGGCTGCTCATTGTACAGCTCGAAATCGCCGACCTGGCGCCTCTTTGCCGGATCGAGGACCGAGGAAGGTGCCAGCGGCGCGACGCCGGTGAAATGTGAATGCGCCATACGTCCGGGATGCCAGAGCTGCAGAAAGATGCGGCCACCGCGTTCATGTACCGCTTCGGTGACCTTTGCCCAGCCATCTACATGGCTGTCGAGGAACATGCCGGGCGTGTCGAGATAACCCTGAACGTGCTTTGCGATCAGCGTCGCCTCGGTGATCAGCAATCCTGCCTCTGCCCGGCTGGCATAATGCTCGATGGCGCCGGGTGTCGGACCAAGATCAGCGGTGGCGCGGTTTCGGGTACACGGCGCGAGAACGATCCGGTTTGGCAACACCAAATCGCCGATCGCCACCGGCTCGAACAGCGGCGAAAGTAACCCCTTACCAGTCGAGCGCTGCGAATTCGGCATTTTGGGAATTCTCCAGTGCCAACAATTGATCGTAAAGTGTCCTGGCTGCTGTTTCAGCGATCCCGGACCAGTCGGCACATTCGGCAAATTTCCGCCAGGCCTCGTCAATACTGAGCGGGTTGTCGGCATGTCCTGTGGCACGGCGAACACGGCTGGTGGTCAGTTCCGACCCATCCCTCAAGGCCAGATCAACAAAATCTTCCGGTGCAGCGCCCGGGTAATCGGGATCATAATCATGGCCCGCTACTACAGAAGTCCGGTTCATCAAATCCCTCAGTTTCGGATCGGCAAGAGCTGCCGCGCTGACTTCGTTCAGTCCGACCTTGCCAAAACGGACAGCAGCCGCACAGGCAAAATGGAGGCTGAATTTTGCTTCTGCCGGTGTCTGCGGCTCCGAGAACGGCATCACCTTGGCGTGGCGGTCGCTGACATGTGCCCGGATGCCAACGACATCATCCGGTTCAACCGGATTGGCAGCAATGAACGACAAAAGCGCATCGATACATCGCTGTGAAGCGCCGACCATCGGATATTTCTTGAAATTGAGCCGAAGTTTTTCGATGAGCCACCCCCGCCCGTATTCGGGTTCGCTCCCGATGTCGAAATTTCCCATCGGAGACAGGGCAGCAAGCAGACCGGTTTGGCTTTCAAGCACATCTTCGCGGGCCGTAAAGCCTGAACGGGCCAGTAGTGCGGCGCGAACACCGGCCTCAGCAGCCAGTCCCGCATGGTACGGCTTGGCCATGGAGCCGAAATTTCCCATCAATCCACCGGCATGAGATGCCGACAGCGCAATTGCGTGGGTGGATTGCACGGGATCGAGCACCAACATGTGGGCGGCAGCGGCCGCAGCACCAATCGGCCCCAACACCGCCGTCGGATGCCAGCCTTTTGCATGGAGATGATCCGGCTCGCGCCGCATCAAGTCAGCCCATATCTCGTAGCCGCAGCAATAGGCGGTGATCATGCGCCGGCCGTCACCGTCGAACGAATGTGCACAGGACATGATTGCCGGCACCAAGACCGCGCTGGGATGATTGGAGAATGCGTAATCGTCAAAATCCAGTGCATGTATTGCAGTGGCGTCGATCAGGGCGGCGGTTTCTGCAGTTCCACGGTCCGTTCCGAGCAAACAAGGTACGGAGCCACCGTTCCGGTGGGATTGGACAAAACTTTGCAAAGTTTGGACCGCAGGTTCGCGGCGGCCTGCCAACATCGCTGCATACGCATCGCAAAATCCGCTGCGAACCGTACCAATTGCAATTTGCGGCAGGTCCTGATAGCGGATTGACGAAGAAAATTCTCCTGCGGCCTGCGTCAGTTTAATGCCGGGCACGAATAGATTCCCGATTATATCGTATACAATTTAAGCAGAAATTTGTTCCGGAAATCAACAATTTCTCGGGTTTATTTGAAAACATTGCAGCTCACATCACAATATTGTATGCAATATGGCGAAAACATTGGGTGCAAATGTGATTGTGATTGATGCATGACGACATCATCTGAGCGCGCCTATCATGCCGTCAAGGAAGCGATCCTGGATGGCCGCTACCGCGGCGGTATGCGGCTGCCGGAGGATATGATTGCCGGTGAATTGGGTTTTTCGAGAACCCCGGTCCGCGATGCACTACGCCGGTTGAACTCCGAAGGTCTTGTCGAGATCGCTCCGAATTTTGGTGCAAGGGTCACCCAGTGGTCGCAGATGCAACTGGAAGAGATGACCGCCATGCGGATCATGCTCGAAGGCTATGCCGCTCAATTGGCTGCGGCCAAAATCACGCCGGAGGAACTGGACAAGTTGTTGCAGCACAATGATGCTTGGGAAACTGCCGTTTCGCGAAGTCCAAAACCGGATATCGACGGCATCGCCAATTCGAACCTGAGATTTCACCGCACGATCGTCAGCGCAGCCGGCAACAAGTTTCTCACCCAGGCGATCGAACCGCTGTGGCACCTGCCGTTGGTTATGAAGAAATATGCCATGTTTTCGCGGGAACGCCTGGAGCTGAGCCGGCAACACCATCGTGAGATCATTGCGGCGCTGTCAGCCGGTGAACCACAATGGGCTTGCGAGGTGATGCGCACCCATATTGTTGCCGCGCGCGCCTTCGACGCCGAGCTCGCGCCCGACGCGGCTTCAGAAGCAGCGATGTGGTCCGAGACCGATGCGGCTGAATGAGTGAACTGCCCTAAACAATCCCGTCGTTCTTCAAACCGGACAGCTCCTCATCGGAGATTTGCAACAGCTTCCCGTATATCTCGCTGTTATCCGCGCCCGGTTCCGACCGGCCCAACCAGGCAATTTCACATTCGCTTGCTGAAAATTGAGGCGCAAACCCCGGCACAGCCAGTTCGCCAAAACGGGGATCGGCGATGCGCTGAACCATTTGCCGGGCAGCAAAATGCGGATCTCCGGCAATATCGGCGATGGAATAGATGGGCCCGACAACAACATTGTGCTCGTTGAGAATATCGGTCACCTCGCTCGCCGAGCGCTTGCCGGTCCATTCGGCGATCAGCCCGTCCAGTTCTTCACAGTTGTGTCCGCGGGCAAGGTGGGTGGAAAAACGTTCGTCGGTCGCCAGTTCAGGCTGCCCCATCGCGGCGCATAACCGCACGAACATCGGATCAAAATTTGCGGCGATGATGACCCATTTTCCTTCCGAAGTCGGATAGATGTTGGACGGTGCCACATTTGCCAGTCCGGTGCCGCTTGGTTCTCGAACCACACCAACCTTGTCATACTCGGCAAGCGCGCTTTCCATCATCGAGAAACAGGATTCGTATATGGCGGCGTCTATGACCTGTCCCTTGCCACCACCGAGTGCATCACGCTGATACAGCGCCATCAGCACACCTTGCGCTGCGAACAGTCCGGTCAGCGTATCGCCGAGAGAAATTCCGTTGCGCGGTGGCGGCTGATCAGGATGGCCGTTGATATAGCGCAGCCCTCCCAGCGCCTCGCCAACACTGGCAAAGCCCGGCCGCTGTGAGTATGGGCCTGTCTGGCCGTACCCGGAGATGCGGGCAATGACCAAGCCGGGATTGATGGCGTGAAGTTCGTCCGGACCAAGTCCCCATCTCTCCAGCGTCCCGGGTTTGAAATTCTCAACCAGAGCGTCGGCCTTTTCCACCAGCCGCCGTACTAGCTCCTGCCCGCGCGGCTCACGCAGATTTGCTGTTACCGACTTCTTGTTACGTGCCAGGATCGGCCACCAAAGGCCCTGATCCTTGTAACGGTGATGCCCCCAGTCTCGCATCGGATCGCCTTTTCCCGGCGGCTCGACCTTAACCACCTCGGCGCCAAAATCGGCGAGCCGTGCCGCTGTAAACGGACCTGCAAGCAATTGCCCCATCTCGATGACGCGAAGGCCGGCGAGAGGGCCCTTGAGGCGCGGATCTCTTTCGTTTGATGGAATGGGCATGGATTACCTCACGAGTTCAGCCGGTCACCTATCAGGTCGGCAATATGACCTGCAGGTGGTTGAGGCAGTTCGATCGAAAAATGCCGCCTGAGCACATCCCAGATCAGTTCGTAGCAGGAACCAAAGCGGACAACTTCGAGCGTATTGAGATTGAGCAGTGTCGATGAAGCCCGGTAGAGGTGATATTTGCGCAGACCGTGATCGATGATGATATCTGCGATCGCCTTGATTTCGGGCTCGATGTCCTCGACGCAAAACTTCGTTCCGCTGAGAGAGAGATTGGCCGAGGAACCAAACAGTGGATGGACATGCTCGCGGCTCAGCCGGCAAATCTCGGCATGAAACGGACCCGCATTGACCAGCATCAAAACTGTCCCGGTCTTGCTGCTGCCGGCCATGGCGGTTTCAGTCATCTTCTGAAGGATCGGATGATCAAGCCGCGCATCGGCAATCGCACCCAGGGGAAGGTTGTAGTCGACGGTGAGCGCTTCGAGAATTTCCTGTCCGCGTGAATCGAGAATATGGATTTCACTCTGCAATGCTGCATCAGCCAGCATGGCATTGAGCTTCGATTGGGCGCGGCCTTTTGTGTCGAATATTGTCTTCAGCGCCGCCTCCGACCCCCCGATCAACGAATAGCCGACATCCATGGGCAGGATGGTGACACCACCGTTTCGCAAAACATCAAATGCCGCTTTTGCATCGGCAGCAACATCGGGTCTGCTCATTCCAGGCCTCCGGATTTCATTGGATCTTCCTCGTCCAAAAGGGATTGCATTTGCTCCGACCGGATGAGTCCGATCGCCGAATTGACACTCTCAAGGCGCTCCAACCCGGCAACCATGTCGATTATCGCCTGACGCTCGGTCTCGGTCATCAGCTTTGAGGCACAGGCGTGGAATTTGGCCACAAGCTCTTTATCCGACATGCCTTTTTCGATGTCTTCCAGGGTCAGTTCCCGGTGCGCTATCACCTCTGCGCCGTCCTTGAGCGTGGCAACAATTCGACAATTCCGCCGTTGCGGTGTGGCTTCGGTAAATTCGTCCAGCACGTTGACTTCGGTGCGAGAAATCAAATCGAGGACGTCATTGTCGGAAAAACGTTTCTGTTCGAACGAATCCGGCGTCACCGTTCCGTCGATGAGCGCACAACACACGGAAAACAGCATTGAATGGTCTGCTGTTTCGCGGGTCTTTGGTGCCCACAATTCGGGATCCTTCACTGCCCCCAACCAGGCGGAATGATAGGTTTCGATGCACATCGACGAGATATCGGCGGCCTTCACTTTGACCCTGAGGTCGCGGGCGGTATCGATGGGGAGCTGGCAGGAATCGCGCACTGCATAGGTCTTGATGTTGGTTTGCTGCAATCCCCAGATCCGCTCCTCGCCTCCGCCGGATTGCAATTCGATGTCGTAGGCTTGGCCGAGTGTCTGGTTCCAGACGCCAAACACGCCGTCGAAAGCTTCATAGGGTCCACTCATACCCTCAGCAGCCATAAGAGCGGCAAACAATCCGTTTCGTGCTCCGTTAGGGCCGGCACATCCCTTCCACATCGACAATTCACCAGCGCGGGTCTGATAGGTGCACAGATTGGGGATCAGTGTGAGCGCCAGGGCATTTCTGAGTGCCTCCGCATTCAACCCGAGCAGCTTGCCCGCGGCCATTGCGGTGCCAAGCGCACCACTGACCGGCTGATCGAAACCGTTATCGTTCCACGGAACCGCATCGGTGAAGCGGCATTGGATCTCGTAAGCAATGGCAAGCGCTTCGGTGAACCGGCTGCCGGAAGCACCGAGCGCTTCTGACAGCGCAAGGATACCTGGCAGGTAGTCGGAAGGATGATGTGCGTCTTTGGTGCGATATGCGTCGTTGAGGTCCAGATAACGCACCATGACGCCGTTGACGAAGCCCGCCATTTCCGGCGTCGTCTTCATGCCGGTCCCCCAAATCGATGATTTCAAGGGCCCCGAGGTTGGCTGGGCGATGCGGCGCGCGATGCGGACCGGAGGCGCCATGAATGCAGCCAGACCGACACCGATGGAATCGAGCACACGCATTTTGGCGGCGCGGATCGCTTCATCGTTGAGATCGGCGAACGACGTCGAAAGCGTAAAATCGATGATCTTTTGCTCAAGCGGCCCCATCATCTACCATCCAGTTTGTCCATTGGCATGACGGTGGCGTCGAGTGCGGTCGCCGCTTGTTGGGCAGCCGGGAAAACAAGGTCGCCCAGTGAATGCGGATCGACGATCTGCAGACCGAGCGGCATACCGGCCGGCCCCTTCCCGAACGGTATCGTAAGCGCCGCGGTCCCCAATGCGGTCCATGCCCGGTTGAAACTGGCGCTTCCCGTCGATTCCAGTCCGACATGTGCTTCGGCCACGGTTGCCGGCATGATCATCACCTCGTTGGGCGCAAACAGTGCCGCCAGATCGGCGCGCCAATTTGCCAATGTTGCCCGGGCAGTGCTGACGTCATGATCGCTTTGGCCGTATCCGATCTCGATGAAAGAGCGAATGGATTCGCTCAACAAGTCCTGGTGATCCCGCATGTCGGCCGCAAATGTCTGTGTCATTTCGTAGGACATCACCACCCGGTGCGCCTCGTTCACGGCGTCAAATTCCTCCGGCAGGCTAAGTTCCCTGACGGTCAGGTGCTTCGCCCGCAAACGGTCGGCGGCGTCTGAAACGGCGGATGTCACATAGGGCTCGGCATCGGGAACACCGGGAAGCTGAACATGGACAAAATCGATGTCCATCCCGCTCTCAACTGGTCTTTCCCGTCCCTCCATCACCGAAGCGACGCGGGCAAGTTGTGAAACCGAACGGGCGTGAAGACCGATCGTGTCGAAGGAAGGCGAAAGCAGGCGCAGGCCGAGATTGGGCACCCTGCCAAAGCACGGCTTGTAGCCGAAAATGCCACAAAAGGCTGCCGGACGGATCGTAGAGCCGCCGGTCTGGGTCGTCAGCGCCGCGTCGACTTGATAGTCGGCCACTGCGGCTGCCGATCCGCTGGAAGATCCGCCGGGTGTGCGGGTGAAATCCAGGGGATTGGTCGTCGGACCCGGCTCCGTGAAGGCGAATTCGGTCGTTACCGTTTTTCCGAATATGGTTGCTCCGGCTTGTTTCAACCGCGCCACGACTTCGGCATCTTTATCAACCGGCAAACCGGGGCAAATGGGTGAATTGCAGCTAGTGGGCCATCCTGCCGCATCGATCACATCCTTGACCGCTATCATCGTACCGTGCAGGGGCTTGCCGCGGGAATGCGCATCGTCATTCGCCGCCTCGGCCAAGACGCGCTCGGGTGCCAGATGCGCGAAAGCGTGGACGTGTGGATCTCTCTTCCCAACCCGGTCCAAATAGCGCTGGGCGGTTTCTGCTGCGCTGAGGATACGGTCCGCTTGCGTCATGCATCATCCCCGGAGCGTAATTTGGCCGTTCGCTCTTCATCGATGGCGCCGGTTTGCGGATCGATCGCAATCCCGTAATGCTGCTCGGCTTCCTCGATGGAGACAATATCGTCCAGCCAGTCCTCGACCACGTGTTGGGGTGCCCGTTTCAACGGGTCGCCGTAGCCGGCAGAGTTCGGGCTCATCACCTGAATGAGCGCTCCGGCCTTGACCGCATAGCCTGAGACCTTGGAGGGCCACGCTTCGGCCGTGTCCGTATCAGGATTGCAGGTCAGGCTGCCGGGGCGGCCATCAGCACCGCCAAAAATCCCGGCCGGGGCTTCGATAAACCGGTCGCCGTTACAGGAGAAAAATCCGTCCACGAGAAACCGGACCTCCCGCACATGGCCGACACCGCCGCGCCACATGCCCGCGCCGGGTGAATCAGAGCGCATCTCATAGCGTTCAACGCGCAACGGGTAGTGCATTTCCAGTTCCTCGCAGGGCACGTTGCGTGTGTTGGCCATCAGATTGTCGACGGTATCGAGCCCGTCCTTGGTGGCGCGGGCGCCGTAGGATCCTTCGTTGACCTCGACGCAAACCCAATATTGTCCCTTCGCTTCATCAAAGCCGGAATAGGATGCGCTGGTAACGCTGGCTGCATTGCCGGCGGTGACCCGCTCCGGAATGACCGGTGCGAGCGCCCGAATGATGCAATCAATCAACCGCTGGCATTGCGCCATGCGGGCAAAACAGGCTCTCGGATAGCGCGGATTGAATATGCTGCCGAGGGGTGCCTCCACCTTCACCGGACGGAACATTCCATCGTTTTGCGGCACGAACTCCTCAAGCAGGGCCTGATCGAGCAACAGCGTCCTGACCGCGTAGTAGCAGGCGACTTTCAGCGATCCATCGAAAGGGACATTGAACGCGGTCGACGTCTCGTCGGCCGAGCCGGTGAGATCGATCGTGACTTCGTCACCGCGCACCATGACAGTCACTTTGACTTTCAACGGTACTTCAAAATTGCGCCCATCGTTGTCTAGCCAGCTTTCGGCCTGATAGTCGCCATCGGGAATCTGCCGTATCGCTTCGCGCAACCGCTGCTCGGAATAGTCCATCCAGTGATTTGCGGCTGACAACACGACGTCCAGCCCATAGCGGGAAGCCAGTTCAAGAAAACGGTCCCGCCCACGCCGCGTGGCCGCGATCATGGCCTCGATGTCGCCGGCATTCATGTCCGGTGTGCGCACACTGTCGGCCAGGATCGACCAGACATCCTCGTTGCGTTTGCCTTTGCGGAACAGTTTGATGCCGTTGTAGAGCGTTCCTTCGCCGAAAATATCGATCAGATCCGTGTTGAGCCCCGGAACCGCGGCCCCAACATCGATCAAATGCGCTGTTGCACCGGTAAATCCGACCAGATTGCCATCGACGAAAATGGGCTGGATGACTGCAAGGTCGGGCGTGTGCGAAGCGCCGAAGTAAGGATGATTGTGAATGATGATGTCGCCTTCATCGATGTCACCTTCCAGCTTCTTCAGCACACCGCGGATGTAGAAGGGAATTGAGCCGATATGCATCGGCGATGTTTCGCTCTCACACAGTTCGCGGCCGGTGGCGTCAAAGATCCCGCAACCCAGATCTTCCGACTCGCGGATGATGCTGGAATTTGACATGCGATAGAGCACCTCCGCCATTTCGCGAGCAATCGAATTGAACGCTCCGCCCAGGACTCGCAGTGTGACCAGATCATTGGTGTTGTTGTTTGGTGCCGGGTTCATCACATGCCACCCGCGATTGGAATGATGATATTGCCGGCGTGATCCACTGTCGCGGTCCGGTTTGGAGGAATGACGGTCGTGGTATCCATCTGTTCGATGATCGCCGGGCCCTCGATGCGATGTCCGCTTGCCAAGTCGGTGCGCCGGAAACGCTGGGTGTCCACAATCTGTATCCGGCCATCAAAATGGAATGCGGCAGGCGCCGTCGTGCGTGGCTCAGGGGTCTGGCCGGTCGAGCCGCCATCGACATCACTTTTCACGGGCAGTTCGGGAATATTGCCAACTGCGACCACTCGTGCGTTGACGATTTGCACCGCCTTGTCAGGAAAAGACGATCCGTAAGCCCGATGATGGGCGCGATCGAACGATTTGCGCAAGTGAGCAGCAAATTTCTCATCGACTGGACCGCCTCCGGCTTCAGCACGCAATTCATAGCCCTGACCCAAATATCGGCAGTCCGCATATCGCAGGAGCCGTATCTGACCTTCGGCAAATCCGTCTCGGGCAAGCTGCGATCGTGCGTCGGATTCAAGTGCTTCATACGCCGATTGCAGCGCTTCGAAATCGGGATCGGCAGTATCGGTCATAACCGTCTGGCCGCTGTCATAGGAAATGTCGGCGGCGAGCAGTCCGAGCGCCGAGGTCAAACCCGGTGCAGTCGGGATGATGACCTTGGCGATAGACAGTTCGGTAGCGATGGCCGCGGCAAAAACCGAACCGGCGCCGCCAAAAGCAACGAGCGCAAAGTCGCGCGGATCGTAACCGCGGCGCACCGAATTGACCTCAATTGCCTGCACCATGTTGTGGGTGAGAATTCGGATCGCTCCCGACGCCGCTTCTTCGACGCTTGAGCCGATCGGACCGGCAAGGTGTTTTTCGATCGCCTGACGGGCGAGATCGCCATTCAGCGGCAACCGCCCGCCGAGAAACCGTGCCGGATCGATCCATCCAAGTGCGACCAGGCAATCCGTTGCGGTCGGTTCGCTTCCCCCCAGTCCGTAACACGCAGGACCCGGATTTGCTCCGGCGCTTCGCGGCCCGACCTGGAACTGGCCGCCGGCATCAAGATAGGCGATTGACCCGCCTCCCGCGCCAATCGCATCAACCTCGGCCATGGGTATCATTGCGTGGTAATCGGCAATTTGGGTGTTCAGAAGATGCTTGAACTGCATCTCACCACCCGGCGCGACGCCAATATCTGCCGATGTTCCGCCAACATCGAGAGAGATGACATTGTCGACGCCGGCTGATTTTCCGCACCAAATCCCGCCGAGCAGGCCACCCACAGGGCCCGAAAGCAGAAGGCTGACGGGTTTGCGCGATGCCGCATCCACTGTCGCGCAGCCACCGCTCGACTGCATCAGGTGCAGCGGTGCTTTTAATCCGCTTTTTCGAAGTTCACCCTCCATCCTGCGCAGATAGGCGGAAGTTTTGGGGCCAACAAAGGCATTCAGCGTCGTCGTCGAGAAACGCTCGTATTCCCGATATTGAGGCACCACTTCGTGCGAGGTCGTAACGAATATACCGGGCGCCTCTTCTTCAATAATCTCACGCGCCCGAATTTCATTGACCGGGTTTAGAAAGGAGAACATGAAACAAATCGAGACAGCCTCGACGCCTGTCTCCTTGAGCCTTTGCGCAACCGACCGCATTTGCTCTTCGTCGAGCGGGGTCAGTACTTCGCCGTCAGGACCGCAAACCCGTTCGCGCACCGCAAACCGCCGTCTGCGAGGCACCATCGGGTGGCTTTGCCACGGCAGATCGAGTTGAAGCGAGAAGGTTTGCGGGCGTTTGTGGCGTGCGATATGCAGTATGTCGCGAAAGCCCTCTGTTGTAACCAGTCCGGTTTTGGCGCCATTGCGCTCCAACACGATGTTGGTCGCTATCGTGGTGCCATGCATGAAATAGTCGAGATCGCCGACATTGCAGCCGGCATCCTCGCAAAGCTGCGCCAATGCATCGAGCGAAGCCCGCGCCGGATCATCGACGCTGGTGGGGACTTTCAGCACCGACAGGGTATGATCCTCATCATCGAACAATACGAGGTCGGTATGGGTCCCGCCGACATCGATACCAACCCGCTTCATTGTGTTTGCGTGCTCCCTTCGTGCAAGGCTGTCAGATCGACGAGTTCGGATATCCTTTCGCACTCCTCTATCGCCATGCAGGCCTCTATCATCCGATCCTGAAATTCCGGGGAATAATGGGCGTTGGTGAGCATTCTGAATTTGTCGAGCAAATCATCGTCGGAAGGACCCGCTTCGATGTCGGCAGCCGTCAGCGTGCGATGGGCAACATGGCTCGCACCGTCCGAGGTGACCGCCGTCAAACGGCAATTTCGGGTTGCCGGCGCCTGATTTGAGAATGTCTCGTTGATGTTGACATTGGTGCGGTTAATGAGCGCCAGAACATCCGCATCAAGGAAGCGCTTTTCGCTGAAACTGTCTGGCGTGATGGTTCCGTCAATCAGGGTTACGGCAATCGACACCAGCATGGAATGATCAGCCGTCTCCCGCGTCTTGGGAGCCCACAGTTCAGGGTCTGCGACAGCTCCCTTGTGTGCCGATTGATAGGTATCGATTGTCAGCGCCGCAATTTCGCTGGCGGAAATCTTGGCGCGCAAATCCTTGGCCGTTTCGACAGGCAACTGACAGGAATCGCGAACTGGATACATCTTTATATTGGTTTGCTGGACAGAGTGTGTCCCTTCCCGGCGAACCAGTTCCGGAAAACGTGCTGGTGCCGGAACCGTCTGGTTCCACAGTCCGAAGATGCCGTCAAATGCCTCATAGGGTCCGGTCAGTCCTTCAGCAGCAAGCCGGGCGGCGAATATTCCGTTCCGCGATCCGTTGGCGGCGGCGCAGCCCTTCCACATCGATAATTCGCCTGCCCTGGTCTGGTAGGTGCACAGATTGGGGATAACCGCCAGCGCCAGCGCATTTCTGGTTTTTTCACGATCGAGGCCCAACAGCCTGGCACACGCCAGCGCGCAGGCCATGATGCCCGGCACCGGCTGGTCCCAGCCATTGTCGTTGAACGGCACGCTGTCAACAAACCGGCACTGGATTTCATAGGAGATCGCAAAAGCCAGCAGTAGATCTCGCCCGCTACCATCCAATGCTTCGACCATGGCGACCAGCCCACCGAAATTATCGGACGGATGGCTGCCGTCGATGGTCCGGTGCGTGTCGTTGATGTCGAGATATCTCAACATCGTACCGTTTGCGAACGCCGCAGATTCCGGTGTTGTGGTGACCAACGATCCAAAAATTCGGGAAGACGGGCCGGCGGTTACGCCCTGCGCCATCTTCATGGCGATGCGGGCGGGGTCTGAATCCATGCCACCCAGCGCACAGCCAAATGTATCAAGAATGCGCCGCTTGGCCTGATTGATAGCATCCGATGAAAGGTCATCAAGGCTTAGGGAGAGAGCATAGTCGATTATGGAATTCTCGATGCCTGAAGCGACCATTGCCCGAACCCTTAAAACCTTAAAAGATGTGCCCAAGATAAGCGACACCGCTGTCGACGGTCAGGATGGTGCCGCTGACAAAGGAGGCGCGCTCGGAGGCGGCGAAAACAATCATGTCGGCCTGTTCCTGCGGCGTCGCCGCACGGCCGAACGGCAACGGTTCTGTCAGTTCCTTCCAACGTTCACTGTCTCCCGTGCGATCCTCGGCCTTGCGCCGCATCAGGCTGACCAGGCGGTCAGTGGCAGTTGGCCCCGGATTGACCCCGACTACTCTTACCCCGTTTCGCGGGCTCACCGATCCGAGTGCGCGGGTAAAATTCATCATTCCGGCGTTGGCGACGGTTCCAACAATGATTTCCGGGTCGGGACGCTCGCCGCAATTGCCGATTACATTGACAATGACTCCGCTCTGGCGGGAGCACATGGCGCGATAGATGTCACGGGTCAGCAGCGCAGTGGCGACCACTTTCAAGTTCATGCCTTCAAGCCATTGATCGGCGGTAACGGTCTCGATCGGCCCAGTGGGTGTGGCTCCGGCATTGTTGACCAGAACATCCACATCGCTGCAGGCATCTGCGAGCTCCTCGACAAAGGCAAAATCATGCATGTCACCGACATACAGTACGCAATCGACGCTGTGCCGCCCGGAGATTTCACCGGCAACTTCGGCGAGGACAGTCTTGTCCCGCCCCGCAAGGCAAAGATTTGCGCCGGCTTCGGCAAACCCCGCCGCAGCCGCAGCGCCGATGCCGCGGGAGGCGCCCGTTATCAGGACCTTTTTGCCAGCCAGGCCAAGCTCCATTGGGTACTTTCGACCTCCAATTCCTGTGTCAATATTGTGTACAACATTCCTTCATCAAAGTTCAACAAAATCTGTCAGCCCAAACGGTCGAGCAATAGTAACTTGTCGATTAATTGTTATGATTACAATAATTTAGATAGCTGATGTTAAACTGTTGATTCGAAACATGCCGGCAGGAATGTCAACAATGCGGACCACGGTCAAAAAGAGATTGTATACTAAAACACAGTCATGTTACCATGCGTCAATGCTGAATATCCGGAGATCAGCCAAGCCAAGGGAGGACCAAGCTGATGAGTAATGCCAAAGACCGGAAGATCCCAACCGAGCAGCATAAGATGACCACCCGCCGCGATGTACTGTGCTACGCGGGCGCCGCTGCTGTGGTCACGCCGATACTGGGTGCGCCGGCGATTGTCCGGGCAGCGGGCACCAAACGTTACCTCAAGCCGATCGTTGCCGGATTGAACGCCAAGGAAGGCGATCCTTCCTACATCTCGATCTCGCGTATTCCGGAGATCCTCAAGGAAAAATTCGATATCGAGCTTGAGATTCAAATCCATCCCAATTCGACGCTGGGAACCGATATCTCCCAGCTTGAGGCGGTGCAAACCGGCTTTATCGACATCACATCCAATACCACATCGCAGTTCACGGTGTTTTCTGATGCCTATTCGGTCGTCGACCTGCCCTATGCCATTACCGATTGGGACATGGCCAACCGGCTGTTCAAGTCGGATCTGTGGAAGCAGCAGGCCAAGGTGTTTGAAGCAGCGACACCGCTGGTCGTGCTGCCGCCGGTGGGCGCTGGCGGGTTCAGGATGCTGTGGAACAACAAGCGTCCGCTCCCGTCGCCGTCAGCTGTCGATGGCCTGAAATTCCGATCCACCCGTTCGCCGCTGGTGATTGAACTGATCAAGAATTGGGGTGGCAATCCGACACCATTGGCGTGGACCGAAACCTACAATGCATTGAAGAACAGCTTGGTGGACGGCTTCCACGTACAACCGATCTGGACCTACCTGTTCAAAATGTATGAGGTGCTGAAATACGCCACCGAGGTTGACGCGTCATTTTCGGTGCAGTTCCAGGTGATGAACAAGAACACCTACATGTCGATGCCCGAAGACATCCGCAATGCCTTCTTCGAGGCTGCGCAGATGGCAGCGGACGAAGGCAATGAAAAGGACCAGTCGCTCGAAAACTCCTACAAAGACCAGTTGCGCGAGGCGGGAATGGAAATCTACACGCCGAGTGCTGCGGAGAAGAAAGAGTGGATGGCAGGCGGCGAGAAAGTTTGGGAATCCCACGGCTCGTCGATCGACAAGGCCGTAATCGACCAGCTTCTGGCCCTGCGCTAAGCATGGCCGTTGTCCACTCAGCGAGGTAGTGTCTGACAAATTCTTGGACGATTCGACATGCAGCTGGGTGGACTGGCCGACCTTTTGGATCGCATGATCCGCATCGCCACCGGGATCTTGATGGTGATCCTGGTGGCGGTAATGGTCGCGCAAGTGTTCTACCGATACGTTCTCAATTCCTCATTGACCTGGTCTGAAGAGGTCGCGGTCAATCTGATGATCTGGGTGGTGTTTCTCGGGTCTGCCATTCTGGTCAGGCGATGGGAACATGTGCAGATCCCGACAGTGGTTCAAGCGTCCCCAGCAGGGCTACGCACCGCCCTGATATTCTTAGCCCGTCTCGCCTCCATGGCGTGCATGGTGGTGTTCCTGTGGTTCGGAATGGAGGCGTTTTTCGGGTCGCATCACGCCACATCATTTACTACCGGCATCTCCACACGCTGGATCAAGCTTTCCATCCCCGTTGGGGCCGCCTTGATGCTGGTCTACGCAACGCTGCTGCTGTTGGAAGACATCGCCGCGTTGAGGGCGAACGATACCAAGAGATTTGAGACGGTGACTCCGCCACGCTCAAATTCAATTCAAGACCAACAGCGCTAAGCCGATGGGTTCGCTGCAAGATCTCATCATTTTTCTTTTCGTCCCGTTCATCGCCTCGTTGCTTTTGGCAATCCCCGTTGTCTACAGCCTCGGGATCGCCTGTGCGGTGTTCCTGCTGGTGTCGGGAACACGGATACCGCCAATCATCATCGCCACCGAAATGTATGCAGCGATCAATGTTGTTGCCTTGCTTGCGCTTCCGATGTTCGTAATGACGGGAGAGCTGCTCAACCGCTGCAAGCTGACGGACAGGCTGATTTTGCTATCCAGGCAACTGGTGGGCTGGCTCAGAGGCGGGCTCGCTCATGTCAACATCGTTACCAGCATGTTCTTCGCCGGTATATCCGGTTCCGTATTGGCGGATGCAGCATCAATTGGCCCGCTGTTGATTCCGTCGATGATCAAGGAAGGATATTCGCGCGCCTTTTCTGCAGCGGTCACCGCATCAAGTTCCACGATCGGAGCGATTATCCCCCCATCGATACCGCTGATCATCGTTGGCGGCCAATTGCAGATTTCGATCGGTGGGCTGTTTCTGGCCGGGGTCATTCCCGGCATCATCACCGGGCTCGCGCTTATGTTCGTTTCCTATCTGATCTGCCTGTGGAAAGGTTTCGGACTTCGCCACCCCTTCGAAGGCGTTCGAGCCACGACGATGCACACCGTGCGAGCGGCTCCGGTTCTGATTATTCCGATCTGGATTCTCGGAGGCATTCTGGGCGGCGTCTTTACGCCAACCGAAGCGGGTGCCATTGCGGTCGTCTACACGATCCTGATCTCGACCCTGTTTTATCGCACCCTCAGTCTGTCGGACTTTTTCGGCGCAATCGATTCCACTGTCCGGGTCACTGCGTCAGCGCTCGTCATTGTCGCCATCGCCATCGTTTTCGGGCGCATTTTGACATTTCACCAGTTCCCGCAACAGCTGGTCGACATCGTGTTGTTCTTCACCGAAAACAAGTTCGTCCTGTTTCTGGCAATGGTCGTATTGTTCCTGTTTGTCGGCACCTTCATGGACGCCTTGGCAAACATGATCATCCTGGGCCCGATGTTGATGCCGCTGGCACTGCAAGGGCTCGATATTCATCCGATCCAGTACGGCATGTTCCTGATGTATGCACTGCTGCTCGGTATCATCACGCCGCCTCTGGGGCTGGTTCTGTTTGTGGTTTCGCCGATTGCCGATGTCTCGCTGGAACGTACGTCTCTTGCTGTCTTGCCGTTCCTGTTTGCCCAGTTGCTGGTCCTGGCACTGATTGTGTTCGTACCTGAGATTACGCTTGCCCTGCCCCGCCTGGCAGGCTTGTTGTGAGTAGGTCGTAATGTCATCGACATTGATCTGGATCGGCGTTGCCGCAGCCGTTTGTCTGCTGGCGCCCGTCGCCTACACATTGTTGAAGCGCTCGGCAGCCGATGTTCAACCACGTCTGTGGTTTTCCGTTCACGTAATCGGTTCACTTGCCGGCGTATGCCTGGCGATCATCCACAGCGGCGGCCAATTGTTGTCGCCTCCAGGCGCGCTGTTGGTCCTGTTGGGTGCAACGGTGATTTTGGGCGGATGGATCCGCTTGAACGGCAGCACAAGGTTTGCGCATCGGATGGGTGCACGGCCAAACGCTTTCCTCGGAGGGGGGCTTCAAAATCGTCAGACGCTACGCAAGCTCATCGATGACAAGATCGAATTGCTTGGCCGTTTGGAACCAGCCGCAAACGAGGCTTTGTTTTCCCCGCAGCTGAAACACTGGCTCGACAAGCCTGTTCTGTCGGCCCGCTATTTGAGGCTGATGGAGAAAGAAAGACACGTGAGCGGCGCTCGCAGTGACGCCGGCGCCGTGACCGCCTGGAGCCGGCGCATCCACATGGTTCTTGGCGCCCTGTTCGTTGCCGGCCTCGCCATCCACATCGGCGTGGCGCTCTACCGGATTCTATTGGGCGGTGTGCCATGAGCGATCGCCTGGCGCTGCGGATTGATCTGGAACGTTGCATAGGCTGCAAGAGTTGTGAGGCCGCCTGCAAGCAGGAGCACGGACTGACTCCCGGCGCCTATCGCACAAAGGTACTCTGGTTGGAGGACAGCCGCCCGGAAGTTTCACCCCCGACCTTGTTTCTTCCGGTCATGTGCCAGCATTGCGAGCGGCCCGCCTGTCTTCGAGCCTGCCCGGTAAATCCCAAGGTCATCAGCCGCGATGAGGAGACAGGTGTGGTCAGCGTTGACCAGGATCGATGCACTGGCTGCGGAGAGTGTGTCACCGCCTGCCCGTACGGAGCGGTGGGATTTGACGCCGGTGAAAACAAAGCCGTCAAGTGCAATCTGTGTGCTGAAAGACGCGCCGACGGCATGATCCCCGCCTGTGCCTCCGTTTGCCCCGGCAAAGCCATCACATTCGGAAACCGTCGCGACCTTGCCCACGAAGCTGAAGCAACGGGCAGGGAGGCGATTGACCATGACGACTACCTGTTGAACCCGGGAACAATCTACCTCGCTCCGGTTGGTGGCCTGGAAACAAGGGACGCGCATGGCCCGGTCATTCACGAACCCGCCACCGCAGAGGGCAAGCCCCGGCGCAGCGACGCCGAATATCCATATGGCGTTCAAAGACAGGACAGGCAGATCGACCGCGTTGTGCCGGGCGGCTGCAATATCTGTTTCAACGCGTGCACGCTGAAATTTCACTTTTCCGGTGAACGGATCGTGCGGATCACCGGCAATGAGGAGGACCCTGTGCATGGTGGCCGCATCTGCCCGAAATCGCAGATGACCTTGCAGGCTTATGAAAACAAGGAGCGGCTTAGAACCCCTTTGCGGAGAACCGGAAAACGCGGCGAAGGCAAGTTTGAGCCGGTTTCCTGGGACGAGGCGCTCGACGATATTGCTGCCCGGCTTGCCGGCATTCGCGATGAATTCGGCAGTGAGGCGCTGGGTATCTTTTCGGGAACCCGGTCCGGGATCATGACCAACCGCGGCTACGTGCGCCTGTTCAGCCAGCTGTGGGGTACACCGAATGTCGAAACCACCGAGACCTTGTGTGCGTCCGGAAAAAATGTCGCCTACCAACTAACCCAGGGTTCATTGGCCATCGCCAATTCATATACGCCCGGCGATATCGGCAGTGCCGAGGCATATATTTATATCGGCGACAACCAGGCCGAGACACGGCCGGTTCATTTCGGAATGGTCAATGATTGGCGTTTGCAAAACAAAGCCCGCCTCATCGCCGTCGACCCTCGTCGCACGGTGACCGCGACAAAAGCCGATGAGTGGATGCCAATCCGTACCGGCACGGACATGGCTCTAGGCCTGGCTGTCGCCTACCACATCCTCGACAACGGCCTTCAGGACCAGGCGTTTTGCGACAACTGGATGCTCGGGTTTGAGGATTGGCGCGACTTCATCCTGGCTGAAAAATACAGTCCCGACTGGGCGGCGGCGATTACTGACATTCCTGCGACCAAGATCAGAAAGCTCGCTGAAATCATCGCAACCGCAAATGGCTGCATGATATTCGCCAGCCGCGGTGTCAACCAACACACCAACTCCGTTCAGACAAACCGCGTCTGGATGTATGTGGCGGCGATTACCGGAAACTGGGGTCGCAAGGGCGGCGGCTTCTTCAATATGAGTTCGGCATCGCTCATTCATCCAAACGTTCCCGACAACCGCAGAGCCCCGATCGAACGGCCGATGGTACGCCGCAACCCCACCGGCTGGATTTCCGCAATGACTCAAGGCCGCCCCTACCCCGTCAAGGCGCTGATTTGCGGCAACAATCCCATGGCGCAATGGCCGGCGCAAGATCAGGCCCGCGAGGCGTTTCAATCGCTTGAGCTGCTGGTGCACATGGACATCTTCGAAAACGAAACCTCGGCATTTGCAGACTATGTGCTGCCGATTGCCAACGGCGTCGAGCGTGGCGGCATATCCAGGGCGGACGAAGACCGGCGGATCGTCTGGAACGACCCGCTGATCAAACCGCCCGGTGAGGCAAAATCTGATGGCTGGATCTGGATCGAACTGGGCAAACGGCTCGGCTATGGCGACGTGTTGAAGGAAGCCTACAAGGATCCGGCGACATTCTGGGACGAGATCTGTATCGATACGGAAGAATTGCGCGGCTGCACCACCCGGCGCATGAAGGCCCGGCCCTATCGCTGGGTGCGTGCGCCGTTGCCTAGCGAGGAAGCCGAGGAAGTCGAAACTCTTTACTTAGAGGACAGCGAGGCAATCGGCGCACCAGGAAAACGGTTTCCCACACCCAGCGGCAAACTGGAGTTTCGCACCCCTGAAATCGAGAACAAATTCTCCAAGCTTGGCCTGCCCGACTTGCCGCAATTCTTTTCCGAGCAGGAACAACTCATCGATCTGCCCGTGCTCGAACTGCTCGATGGTGATGACAACGAAGGCACATTGTCACCGTTCTCACCGGCTCACACATTCGTTTCACGTGCGCAGATCAAACCTCCCGGCAACCGCTCTCGTGCCGCTGAATTGCGCGCAGCCGGATTCGACATGGAGTTGGTGACCGGCCGGCCACCGGCGCCGCACTTCCACAGCTGGACCCACAGTTTCTGGCAAGCGCAGGAAATGTGGCCTCATTTGTTCGCGCAGATCCATCCGAACCGGGCCGCCGCACTCGGCATTTCAGATGGCGAGAAAATTGCCATTGAGACCGCTCATGGCCGAATCGAAGCGATGGCCTGGATCACTCCGGGGATTCGCGAGACTTCGATTTTTGTGCCGATCGGCTGGGGTGAAAAGCAGCGTTTCCATCCTTGGCGGTCAGTCAATTTCCTGACCGATCAGACCCAACGCGATGTCGTTTCCGAACAAGTCAATCTCAAAACGCTTCTATGCAAGGTTTCCAGGGTTTGAGCGGTCCTGTTCAACGAGAACCAGAGGTAATCTGGAACCAGACACCGGGATGTGACGTCAATGTCGATGTGCTTGTGATCGGGGCCGGCGCCTGCGGTTGCTGTGCTGCGCTTTCCGCCAATGAGCTTGGCGCCGATGCTCTCATCGTCGAACGCGATGCGTCGCCGGCCGGGAATACCTCGCTGTCCGGCGGCCAAATCCCCGGCGCCCTGACACAGCTGCAGAAAGAGGCGGAAATTGCCGACTCAGCCGAACTGCTGGCTGATGATCTGATCGCGAAAGCCCGGGGGCAAAGCGACACCCCCCTTGCCCGCCACATTGCTGCGCAGTCTGCAAGCACGATTGACTGGCTGAACGGCACGATTGGTGTGCCACTGTCTCCGGTCGACCAGTTTCGCTATCCCGGGCATTCCGCATTTCACATGCATGCAACACCTGCCATGGATGGTTCAGAACTTTTGGCCGCACTGTTGGAAGCAGTTTCGCGCGCCAATATAGACCTGCTGACATCGGCGCGGGCGACGACCCTTTATGCGGACAGCGATTGCAGGGTCACGGCGGTGGGGATCGAACGCCCGGACGGGAAAATCGAGATTGTCGGCTGCAAGGCCCTCGTCCTGGCGTGCAACGGATTCGGCGGCAACCGGCAGATGTTGCGAGAATTCATCCCGCATATGGCCGACGCCCACTATCACGGGCATGCCGGGAACCAGGGTGAGGCGATGCGCTGGGGTGCGCAGTTGGGATGCCGCATTGCGGATGCAGGCAGCTATCAAGGTCATGGCGCCGTAATCACGCCGCAAATGATCCATCTTGGTTGGGCTGCGATCACTGAAGGCGGATTTCAGGTCAACTCAGACGGCAAACGGTTCTCACACGAAAACGAGGGATATTCCGAACAGGCGGCCAAAGTGCTGGCGCAGCCCGGTCAGATCGCCTGGACGATCTTCGATGGCCGGTGCCATCAAGTGGCGCTGCTGGTTCATTCGCACCGCGATGCCGAAGCTGTCGGCGCCATCAGAACTGCCACAACCGTGGCAGAGATGGCCGGCGAAATCGGTTGCCCAGCTGATGAACTGGTGCGGACAGTCGATGTGGTAGAGCAAATGGCCAATGGCGAGGCGAGCGACCCATTCGGGCGCGACTTTTCCGGTCATCCCTCTCTCGTTGCTCCCTACCGGTTCGCCAAGGTCACTGGCGCCCTGTTTCATACCCAGGGTGGGCTCGAAGTGGATATCGACGGCAGGGTACTTCTTTTAGACGGGCGACCGTCGCCGAACCTGTTTGCTGGCGGTGGTGCCGCGCGCGGGTTGTCCGGTCCTTCCGACTGGGGATATCTCTCAGGAAGCGGGCTTTTGACGGCTACAAATCTCGGACGCCTGGCCGGCAGCGCTGCCGCAAGGCTTGCAGGGTATCAATGAGGGCCTGCGATCAGGCCTTTGGATCCGACTTGATTTCCTTTCTCTTCTCGCCGGTCGCAGCGCCGTCGACCGCCCCGTTTCGTATGACAACGCCGTAGCTTTGTTCTGCAGCATCCCGACCGATAAGACCATTGCGCAGGTCGGCAGCGACAGCATCTGGATCCCGGTCTGTCGCCGCGCCGTAGCCGGCGCCACAGATGCCGGAAATTTCAAGCGTATCACCCTCGTTGAGCCGGAAACCGGACACTTTTGCCGGCAGTGACTTTTCTGCCGGACTGCCGGCATTGACCACCAGAGATCCGGGATACCCGTCTTGTCCTCCGTCGAGGCCGCGAGGCTTGTCCCCGGCGCGGTGGTCGCCTGTCGTGCTGATCATTGTGGGTTTCAGAAAACGCCAGCGCCTGGCAGCGCCAAGGCCTCCGCGCCATTGCCCTGCGGCCGGCGGGCGATCGCGCAGTTCGTAGCGCTCGCAGCGCAGCGGCGCGCTCATCTCCATTTCCTCGATCGGATTGTTGCGGGTGTTGGCCATCAAATTGTCGATGGCGTCGATGCCATCCTTTTGCCAGCGACCGCCATAGGAGCCCTCGTTGACTTCGACCAGAACCCAGTAGTTTCCGTCTTCAGGCACGCCGGAATAGGCAATGGCACCGACACTGGCTGAATTACCGGCTGTTACGCGATCGGGAATCAAGGGAGCAAAGGCCTGCAAAATCTGGTCCGGCAACCGGTTGATTTGCGCAAAGCGGGCCTCGCACCCGGCCGGAAACACCGGATTGTAGATACATCCTTCCGGTGCATAGACCTTGATCGGCCTGAAGATACCGTCATTTTGAGGAATGCCGGCCCCCTTGCCTGCCTCATCCAGAAGCAGTGTTCGAACGGCAAAGTTGACGGTCGGCAGCACACTGCCCTCAAAGGGACAATTGAACCCGGTTTCCGTTTGCGGGGTCGACCCGGTCAGATCGACAAGAATGTCGTCGCCATCGACAATTACCCGGGTCTCGATGGGCAACGGCGTGCCGAAGTTTTTGCCGTCATCTTCAAGCCAGCCACGCGGCGCCCGGTATTCTCCGTCCGGCAGTTTGGCAATTTCAGACCGTAGGCGTTTCTCCGAATAATCGAGCCACAATTCGCAAGCACTCATCACCACATCGATGCCATAGCGACCGATCAGTTCGGTGAAACGGTTTGCTCCAAGCCGGCAGCAGGCAATCATTGCTTCGATATCGCCGGCATTGGCTTCCGGAGTGCGCACATTTTCGAGGATATGATCCCAAAGCGGCCGATTGAGCTCGCCGGCATCATAAAGCTTTGCAGCGTTGATCAACTTGCCCTCGGCAAACAGGTCCGGCACATCCACCGACCAACCAGGATGGGCGGCTCCGATATCGACCATGTGGCCGGTACATCCGGCAAATCCGACATGGCTCCCTTCCGCAAATATCGGGACAATGACCCCATAGTCCGGCGAATGGGATGCGCCGAAGTAAGGGTGGTTATGGAGAATGACATCGCCTTCGTTATAGTCGCCGGCGTGTTTTTGCTCGATGCCGCGCACATATGCCGGCAGCGAGCCGCAGTGCATCGGGGTGGAATCGCTTTCGCATAATTGCCGGGCGTAACGGTCGAGTATTCCGGCGCCGATATCCTGGGATTCGCGCATGATCGACGAATAGGCCATGCGGAACAGCAGCTGCGCCATTTCCGATGCCGCAGTGTTCATTGCGCCGCCAATGACCTGCAGGGTGACCGGATCAACATCGACTTGTGTCCAGTGGCGCTTCTCAATCGACGATGTCGCGGTTGACGATGCAGCGTCGCGCAGTTGCTTCAAGGGAAGATAGTCGATGGTTGATTCAGGCATCCGGTTTTCCCGATCTGATCACGACATTGCCAAGCTCATCCACCAGCATGGTAAAACCCGGCGGCACAATCGTGGTCGTATCGATCTGCTCAAGGATCACCGGTCCTTCGATCACGGTACCCGGTTTCAGGCTGTGACGGTCGTAAAACGGTGTCGGAAACGGGCCCCAACCTTGTTCGGTGGCAAAGATACAGGTCTGTTCGGCCACAGGATTACCGGATCCAGACGCGAGTGTTGGCAGAGATTGCGGAATCGGAACCTGTCCGATGCCGATGACACGGATATTGATTACCTGGATCGGCTTATCTGAAAACCGTCGCAGATATTGGCGCTCATGTGCGGCGTGAAAACGCTCTGCGACCGTATCGCGCCAATCATCCGCATCGAAATTCCCAGGAACGTCAATGGTCAACTCATAACCCTGGCCCGCATAGCGGCAATCAAAACGGTAGACAATTTCAGTATCGGCCGCCGCGAAACCGTCCTCGCTCAATTGCATGCTCGTTTGTTCGGCCAGGCTTGCAGCCTTTTTCCTCAGTTCCGTGGAAGGAAGGTCCACCAAATCGCTCCATAGGCTGGACATTTGCTCATAACGGATATCGGTCGCCAGAAGTCCTGCTGCAGCGCCAACACCGGGATGCGGTGGCACGATAACCTGGGCAATGCTCAACTCCTTTGCGATATCAGCCGTAAATGAAGCGCCAGCCCCGCCAAACGCAATGAGAGAGAAATCCCTGGTGTCGTAGCCCTTGGTTATGCTGCCAAGGCGAATGGCGTCGGCCATGTTGCGGCTTGCAATCTGGTAGATGCCAAGTGCCGCTTCGGGCAACGACATACCCAATGGCTCGGCCACATTTTGTGAGATCGCCTGCTCGGCCAGTTTACGGTCGATCTCAATCCCGGAACGGGCGAAGGTTTCGGTCCTGTACCAACCCGTGGCCACCAGAGCATCGGTGACCGTTGCCTCGGTGCCGCCAAAACCGAAACAGGCCGGCCCCGGGGACGCCCCGGCGCTTCTTGGCCCAACCGTAAACATGCCGGCATCATCGACCGAGGCAATGGAACCCCCTCCGGCACCGATTGTCGACAGATCGACCATAGGCATCATGGCGTCGTAATCGCCAATGCGTGTATCGAGTATGTGCCTGTGCATCAGGCGGCCTTTTGGAGCAACCCCGATATCGGCCGAAGTACCGCCAACATCGAGCGTAATCACGTCCGGTTTGCCTGCCGCCCTGCCGATATCCATTCCCTTGATCAGGGCACCGACCGGTCCCGAAAACAACAGCGATACCGGTTTCTGCTTGGCCGCCCTTGATGAAACCAGACCACCGGCAGACGTCATCAGGCGCAAGCCCCCGCCCACGCCGCCCTCGGCTATGGCATCGTCAAATCGCTGCAAATAGCGGGCTGTCGCCGGTCCGACATACGCATTGAGCGCGGTAGTGGAAAACCGCTCATATTCCCGGTGCAGCGGCGTGACTTCGTGACTGCAGGTCACAAATATGTCCGGCAACATTTCAGAGGCGATCCGGCGCACAGCCAGTTCATGTTGCGGGTTGAGAAATGAAAACAGGAAACAGACGGCAATCGCGTCGACCTCTTGTTCGGCCAGGTCTGAAAGCGCCTTGCGCACTGCTTCCTCGTCGAGGGCAACCTCTACCGCCCCGTCGGGCGGCACGATCCTTTCCGGCACGGTCAATCGCAAATGGCGTTCGACCAGGGGCGAGGACTGCCAGGGGATATCCTGATAATTGGAAAAGTTGAGCGGCCGCTTTTTCCGCGCAATGTGCAAAATATCGCGAAACCCTTCGGTGGTGATCAATCCCACCTTGGCGCCGTTTCGCTCCAGCATGATGTTGGTTGCAACCGTTGTGCCGTGCAGCACCCTTGATATCTGATCAACGCTGATGCCGGTTTCAGAACAAAGGTGCCTGATGCCCGCAAGGCCGGCGCGAGATGGGTCATCCCGGGTCGAGGGAAGTTTGTGGATTACCTCTTCACCAGTGGCTTCGTTTCGAAAAACAAAGTCGGTGAATGTTCCGCCAATGTCTATTCCGAGATGATACAAGCGCTCGATATCCTGCAAGATTGGATACCAATTGACCCATAACTTGACGAAAAACTCAATATTTCAGTGCACAGAACGTCAAGATTGTATACAAATATGTCCGTTCGCACCGGGAGTTTGAACACCGTTCAATCCGGGATGAAGGCCCTCTTGAACCAGGATCCACCTTGGGACGCGTCACAGAAAGTCTTGCACAATTTGTCGCGTCAGCGCCGGAAATCCCGCTTCCCACCGGCGTCGAAGAGATTGCCTCTGTGGGTTTTCGCGACGCGATTGGCGTCACTTTGGCCGGCATGAATGAGCCCATATGGCACAGATTGAAGGGGCTGGCCCTTGAAGCTGGCGGGGCCAGGGAGTCGCGGCTCTTTCTCAGTGGAGACCGCGTCCCTGCAAACACAGCTGCGATGGTTGGCGCGTCGACGGCGCATGCGCTGGATTACGATGACTACGCCTTTTCCAACCATGTCAGCGCGGTTCTTGTGCCTGCCATCTTGGCGGAAGCGGAGCATGTCGGCGCCAACGGCCTGGAGATGGTTCGCGCCTATGCGGTGGGCTACGAGGTTTGGCGCAATATCATGAAGCGCGAACCGGACGACTTGTATGTGCGTGGCTGGCATCCGACTGCAGTATTTGGCGGTTTCGCGACCGCCGCCGCCAGCGCCTGCCTTCATCGTGCCGATGCGGAAACCGTTAAGGATGCGATTGGTCTCGTGGTCGCATTTGGCGGCGGCGTCATGGGCAACTTCGGGTCAATGGGCAAACCAGTTCAGGGCGGTCAGGCAGCCGAGACCGGCGTTCGTGCAGTGCGCATGGCGCTGGCGGGAATAGACGCGGGCGCTGATGCGCTTGACGGCGACAACGGTCTTCTGCTGGCGCTGTCGCCTGAAGGAAATGTCAACGTTTCCGATCCGGCGGTTGGGCTCGACAGGTTCGAAGGCATCTTGAGCGAACGGCTCAATATCAAGCGATATCCCACGGTGGGTGCTTCGCAGCGATGCGGAGATGCGGCTGTGCAGCTGCATCGCGACCTCGTGCCGGACCTTGATCGAATCGGGAAAATTCGCCCCAAGGTGAGCGAGCGGCATGCGCGGGTCATGCCGATGCACAAACCGGCGAGCGCATTGGAAGCCAAGTTCAGCCTCGAATTCGTCGTGGCTGCGGGCCTGATTAGCGGTCGTGTCGGTTTGAACGAGCTATCCGACGAATTTGTGCAGCGAGACGATGTTCAGCGACTCATCGACTTGGTGGAAATCGAGATTGGTCCTGACGACGATCCCGTTTACCCTTCCGGAGGGCGTGCCGACATCATCCATCTGGACTTGGACGACGGCACCACCATCTCCAGCGATGAAGTGACACGCTGGCGCGGGCATGCAGAGAGACCGATGAGCGAAGAGGAATTGCGCGACAAGTTTCTCGATTGTGCGGGACAGGCAATCCAATCGGGCGTGGCCGAAGCGTTGTTCGATCAACTGGCGGATCTGGGAAATCTTACCGGCACCGGCGACCTGCCGATATTGACCCTGCCATAACGCGACGACCATCAACCAGATTGATCGACCCTATCGGATTTCGACAAATTCGACGACGGGCTGAAAAGGTTCCGGTGGCAGCACCCAGGTGCGATTGCCTTCACAGGTGTGTTTGATCCCGGCTTTCTCCAGATAACCGACTGGTATCGACAGGTCGGCAACCGACAGGCTGAACGCCGCGGCAAAAGGACTTGCCGGCATTTCCAGATCCCCGAACCGGTCTTGAACCTGCCGGGAATTCATCAGGTGGATTTCGCCATGTCCGAACTTCACCACGATTCCATTCGGAACCTCGTGAACCGTCCCGCCGCCAGCCAAAGTCAAGCGCTCGGCACTGTGTTCCGGATCGTCAACACAGATTGACAGGCCGATCAACTCTGTGGCGCCGTTTGGATGGTCAGTCAAAGCCGGGTCGAACACCAGTTCCGGTGTCAAATGCTCTACAAAACAAAGGTAGCTTTCCGGCGCTTCATCTTCGGGAATTCGAAACCAGCGAAACCGGCCCATTCCCGACGCCGAAGGATAGTCAATGGTTCTGCCGGCCAAACCAGGCTGGGTTGGATGGAAGCCGGCATCCAGCAGATTTGCGTGGTCCCGTTCGGCATCATCGGAGAGCATTACCAGGATATGCAGACCGTAGTAGCGGCGTAACGACTGCTCCAGATGATGGCCTGCCAGTTGTCCTGTCACCGCGGTTAATTCGACGTAGGTACGAGAGAAAACCAGGTGACTATTGTGCTGGTTCATGGGCTGCGGTTGATCCCGGTCACTCAAAGATACCAATTCGCAGCGTGGCGCCACACGAAATCCAACCTGGCCGTACCAGACTTCAAGTTGAGACAGATCGCGCCCAACGATACCGATATGATCAATTGACGTATCCATCTTGCTCATGCCGTTGCCTCAAAATCACCGAAACAAACCACATCGTATACTAAGTGGAAAATGTGCGCAGGATGTCTTGCAAACGAATTATTTTGTCGAACATGCAGACAGGAATTATCGCACGCAAGCATTCAATTTTTCATGCAATATATTCAGTAACTTAATATACTTCTGGCGAACGTGGCCCAAGGCGCAGTCAACAACTTTTGCCTAATTTAGCGTTTTGCCTCGATTCACGAGTTGCAAAGGTGCTTGCGGATTGTATACCATTCTCATGAAATCAAAGCTGCCGGTCGAACACTTCGCGAAGTCGAATTTCGCGCTGATCAGACACTCGGCCGACCGGCAAAATCGGGAGGTTTAACGATGAAACGCTTGATCTCAACAATCGCGGCCGGCGTACTATCGCTGTCATTGCACGGTAGTGTGCTGGCTGCGGAGATTGAATGGAAGATGGCGACAATTGCGCCGGAGAGCAGCAAGATCTTCGAGCTTTACGCCAAGTTTTTCAGCGACAAGGTTCGGCTGTGGTCCAATGGCCGGCTGGAGATCACACCTTACGGTGCGGGTGTTTTGGCGCATCCGTTCAAGCTGTATGAGGCGGCCCAGGAGGGACAAGTCGATATCGCGTGGAGCTATCCCGGATTTATGGTCAACGCCGATCCAACCAATGCGATTTTCGCCGGCTTTCCCGGCGGCATGGCGCCTGAAACCTTCATGCACTGGGTCTACCAGGGCGGCGGCGGCGAGATGTGGGAAAATTACCGCCGCGACAAAATGGGCCTGATGTCGCTGTATATGGGGCAAGGCACAACCGAAATTTTTGCCCACTCGCACAAGGCTGTTCGCACGGCTGAAGATTTGAAAGGCTACAAACAGCGGTCAACTGGCGCGTGGGCTGACATCCTTGAGAAGGAGTTCGGCGGCTCACCGACGGTTACCCCATTTGGCGAAATCTTCGACCTGCTCCAGAAGAAGGGCATGGATGGCGTTGAATATGGCGGTCCTGGCGCCAATCTGCCGCTCGGATATCACAAGGTCGCCAAATACATCATCTTTCCCGGTGCTCACCAGCCGTCATCATCGACCGAGATTTTCCTGTCGGCCGAAAAGTGGGACGCATTGCCTGACGACCTGAAGCAAGTGGTCCGTGATGCCGCCAAGGCCACCACCTATCACAGCTGGCTGAATTTTGGTCATGACGACCAGGGCGCCATGGCGGCCTATCGCGAAAACGGCAATGAACTTATTCGCATGGAAGCCGAACTTGTCGCAGCCATTACCGCTGCGGGCCAAAAATGGATCGGCGAAAAAATCGGCGAAGCATCTGCAAACGGCAACGCCGACGCGGCCAAGATCATGGAATCCTATTCGGCCTATCAGGCCACCTGGTCGCAGAACGCCTTTACCCGCGCGATCGATCGCGATGAGTAAACGGCTGGAAACTTCGCCAGCATGATCCGGCGGCCGGCCCCAAGGGCCGGTCGTCATTTGTTTAGAAACCTCAAAACCGGTTAGCATACCCATCATGCAAGGCTTGCTACATCTCGTCGACCGGTTGTCAGAGCTTGTTTCCAGAATCGGAATGGTGCTGGTGCTCGGCCTTGTGGTGGCGATGTTCTACGAGGTGGTTGCGCGCTACCTCTTCAACGCGCCGACGCGTTGGTCCTACGACATCTCCTACATGTTCAACGCCGGCATCTTCCTTTTGGGCTCGGCCTACACGCTTTCCATCAACCAGCACATTCGCATTGATTTCCTGTCACAAAAGCTGCCGCTTCGCGCACAGCATTTTGCCAATCTTGCGGTTCTCGGCTGCCTGTTTCTGCCGGCCATGGTCTGGATCACCTATCGCGCCACCCGCAGTGCCTGGAATGCCTTCATGTCGGGCAAGGTCGAGGTGGTAAGCCCCTGGGCGCCGGTCATCTGGCCTTTTGAGTCTGCGATCGCGCTGGGTCTGATCTGTCTGTGTTTGCAGGTCTGCGCGCAACTGGTGCGTCATTTGCTGGGCGTGATGGATCCGGCCTCGGTTCCCGGACCCAGCGATCAACCCAATGCGATGTCCGGCAGGTAGCAGAACCGTGTTTGCCGCTTCCATGTTTCCCGCGCTGTTCCTGCTGATCTTTCTCGGCATTCCGGTGTCGTTCAGCCTGATCTGCATCTCCTTTGCCTACGGGCTGTTTGTGTTCGATTCAGTTCTGGGCGGTGTTCTGGCCGACAGACTTTACGGTATCGCCAGCAGCCCCGCCCTTTCGGCGGTTCCGCTGTTTGTATTCATGGGCGCCATGCTGGAGCGCTCCTCGATCGCCGAGCGGTTGTTCGAAGCAACACAAATGTGGCTGGGACGGCTGCCGGGCGGATTGGCGATCGCCACGATTGGCATGTGCGCCATTTTCGCCGCATCAACCGGCATTATCGGCGCGGTCGAAGTTGTGGTCGGCATGATGGCAATTCCGGCGATGATGAAACTTGGCTACCACAAGGGGCTGATTTCTGGCACCATCTGCGCCGGTGGTTCGCTTGGCACCATCATCCCTCCGTCCATCGTCGTGATCATCTACGGCTCGGTTGCAGAACTATCGATCGGTGAACTTTTCGCGGGAATCATTATCCCGGGTGGCCTCATGGTGGTGCTGTTCATGGCCTACATCCTCATTCGGGCGATGCTTCGCCCGCAAGACGGGCCGCCGGTTCCGCGAGAAGTCTATGATATTCCGCTGCCTACCAAATTGTGGCGTACCCTGACGGCAATTCTGCCGGCGACGGTGCTTGTCACTTCGGTCCTGGGCGCCATTCTGACCGGGATCGCATCGCCCACCGAAGCGGCCGCGGTGGGTGCAGTCGGCACGATTATCCTGACGGCGATCTATCGCGAACTCAGCCTGTCCCTGCTCTGGCAAGCCATGCGCAAAACCATGACGATCAGCGCGATGGTGATGTTCATTGTTGTTGGCGGGACGATGTTCTCCAGTGTCTTTCTGGTTGGCGGCGGCAACACGCTGATCAGCGGTGCGGTGACGCAATTCGACCTCAGCCCCCAGGCGATGGTGGCGCTGTTCCTCTTCGTGGTGTTCCTGCTCGGTTTTGTGCTCGACTGGGTGACGGTGGTGTTGATTTGCCTGCCGATCTTCCTGCCGCTTCTCAGGGCGGCGGGCGTTGACCAGATCTGGTTTGCGGTACTGGTCGTCGTCGTTATCCAAACCGCTTATCTGACGCCGCCAATGGCGCCGGCCATCTTCTTTTTGAAGACCGTTGCACCAAAGGAGATCACCTATCAGGACATGTACAAGGGTGTGGCGCCCTTCGTCGTGCTTGAATTGATCGTGCTGCTGATCGTCATCATGATGCCATGGACGGCCACCTACCTGCCGACCATCCTGCTGGGGTTCGACTAGCATTTTTCGCTCAAGCGGGATCAAAAGAGCGAAAAATGCTTCGATGGTTCCTGCGTTCGGGGAGTGGATGGCAACCATCGGTGTTAGCGGGCAGTTTCATCCAAAAATCGCTTTATGCTCAATGCGGCGGAAATCATCGACTTCACCTTGAAACGCGGGTGAGACTGATTGGAAATAATGCCACGTGCAATCAAAAGACCTCGGGTCAACGTAACGTCAATGTTACAGTGCGTGGCGACGCCAACATTGGTCCTGTCTGCGCCAGCAATGAATAACGAGAATTATACCAGTGCACGTGTGGCAGCTCGCAGCAATTTCGTCACCAGCGCATACACACAAATACGGCTAACGTGAGACAAAGACGTGTCAGCTCATTCATTAAGTCTTTGAAATCATTGGTGGGTGAGCAGGGACTCGAACCCTGGACCCGCTGATTAAGAGTCAGCTGCTCTACCAACTGAGCTACACACCCGCCTTCGAAGGCTGGCGCCGATATAGTCTTCTGCCGGTTTGCTGTCCAGTGGCCAGCGGCCGGAAATATCGCTGCCGGCCGCCCACCGGTAATGGCTTCGAAATTGCGCCGGACAATTGGCCGGATGGCTATCGTGCAGCGGTCCGATGGATCCGGCGAGACCCACCGTTGCAGCAATTTGTACAAACATCCCGCGTCAGACCGAGCGCGGCGCATCCGGCGCGTTGCAACGGTATTCCTCCAACAGGCGCGTCATGGCGGCGGTCTTTGATCGGGCGTGCGCGAGGAAACGCAAGCATCAGGCATGCAGCTGGCCCTCGGCGACCTTGACCGCACCGCCGCCGATGCGGGCGGCGTCCATCATTCCGCCTTTGACATCGATCTCCAGGCGGATGCGCGACGGCCGGCCCATCTCCATCCCCTGCTCTATCCAGAAACTCGACGGTCCGTCCACCGGCTCGTCGAAATGCATGATCTGGCCGGCGAAGGCTGCGGCCGCCGACCCCGTCGCCGGATCTTCGGCTATCCCCTGCCACGGCGCAAACATGCGGGCGTGGAAGGAACAGTCGTGCTGCACGGTCTCGCGGCAATAAACATAAGGATCGGCGACAACACCACCCACCGTCGGCGCCAAATCCAGCCATAATTTGGCGTCGACGCTGACCTTTTCGGCAACCGCCAGTCCGGCGACGGGAACCGTGGCGTAGGGATTGCCGGCGCTCCAGGCGGCGATCTTGTGGTTTTCAAACCCGATTTCCAGCGGATCCACCCCGAGTGCGGCTGCAACTGCCTCGCGCGAGGCGTCAAACGCCACCCGTTCGGGCAGTCGCGGCAAATCGAATTCTGCGAATGCCGGCTCGTCATCGCTGATCGTCACCGCCGCACGCACCATGCCAACCTGTTCTTCGAGCACCTGGATTGATGTGCCGGTCAAGCCGCGGGATTCGGCAATCGCAATTGCTGCGCCGACGGTCGGGTGCCCGGCGAACGGCAGTTCGCGACCCGGCGTGAAAATCCTGAGCGCGGCGCTGGATGCCGGCTTTTCAGGCGGCAGGATAAACACGGTTTCGGAGAGGTTGAATTCGCGCGCAATCGTCTGCATTGCCTGCAAATCCAGCCCATCGCTGTCAAAGACAACCGCCAGCGGATTGCCCGCCAGTGCCCGGTCGGTAAACACGTCGTAGATGGCGTAACTTCGTGACATGAATCAGCTCTCCCGCGTTGCAGCAACATTGCTGCTAAAGTGCCATTGGACAAGAGGTTTCATGTGCGCAGGTGCGGTGTCAGGCACATCTTCACTGCCGCCGATGATGACCGCGCGATCGGCCTCGGGTTCCGGTTCTGCGTCGATAAACGCCTGGACGCGCCTTGCCGAGGCTGCCGCATCTTCAGCCAGATAATAGCGGCGGATGAGTGTGAGGCCGGCTGCGCTGCGATAGGCGTAAAAACTGTCATCGCGTTTGACCGTTGCCAGATCGATGCCGGTTTCCTCCGCGACTTCGCGGTGAATATTGTAGTCGACGTCGGCAACGCCGCCGACAAAATCCTGCCGCTCAAACGACCCGGCGGCGAAATAAACCCGGCCGGCATTGGCCGTGTCCGGCCCCATGCGGATCGCCAGCAATTGACCATCGGAGGTCACCGGCACGGCATTGGCGAAGACGTGGTGGCCGTGACTCGCTGCCCGATTCTTGCGCCAGTGCATGAAAGTAGCAAAGCGGATCGGGTGGCATGCGCCCTCGACGACGCCATCGCGGTACGTCGCATGCGCCAGCAGGATCATTTCGCCATCAAACAGTTTTGGCAGGCGGGCCACTTCTTCGGCCCAGTTGGCGTTGATCGCATCCAGATTTGCCAATTCGTAGGGATGCGGCTCGTCCATCAGGCGGACGTCGATATGCTTGACTTGAAGAATTCTGTCGCGGGGAATGTCAAACAAGTTTGCAGCCGCCTTCAAACCATGTCGAGCGTGATTGCCACCGGGCAATGGTCCGAGGCTTTCGGCCGGTCCCAACCGGTACGCGGATAGCGGTCGACCTGCTGCCCGGGCGGCACCAGGGTACGCCAGGGTTGGCCACCCCTGATAATCTCAGGCATTGCCTTGGCGTTCAGGTCCGCCAGTGATGGCGACAGCCAGATATAATCGAGCTGGCACAGGTGCCGCTCTTCCGGGCCCCGGGTGTGATAGAGCGTCCAGCGCTCCAGTTCCGGCAGCCGCTCAACCGGATTAATGGCAAAGCCGTCTTCGGAAAACACGTCAAGGGCGGAAACGTCTTCCCGCGCAGGCGCGAAACTGAAGCCGGCCAGCGCATCACCGTCGACAACGACGCGCTCCTGATAGTCGTTCATGTCACCGCAAATGATCCAGCGCTTGGATGCAGTCTTGTCCTTGCCGAAGCGGTTCTCAATGATGCGGCGCACCGCTTTTGCCTCGGCAAAACGGATCGGCATGGTGAATTCGCGGCCGGAAACGCCGTCGCGCGGCGAACCCATGGATTTGAAATGCACCACATAGAGGGTGAGCGGCCGGCCGCCGATCTTCAGATCGATCTCGAGGCAATCGCGCCGGAACACACGTTCGTGCGGGTCGTTGCCGGTGTCGCCGAGCGCCTTGTTGTGCAGGTCGAATTCCTCGTAGGTGACATGGGCGTGGCTGGTCATGCGGACGAATTCGATTTCCTGGCCGTGCCGGGTTTCGTCACGCATCATCACCGCAACGTCGATGCCGCGGGAATCATTGCCCGAAGTGTGGTATTTGCGCCGGTAGCCCTGGCCGACCATCTTGAACAGATAGCCATATTCAAACGCGTTCAGCGCTTCCAGATTGTCGACTTCCTGCAGGCAGATGATGTCGGCATGGGTTTCGGCGATGGCGAGTGCGGTGAGTTGGCGGGCGTCATCGGTGTGCGCAATGGTCCGTGCCCGCTCCAACTGCCGGAATTCGTTTTCATCCTTGATTTCGTAGAGCGACAGCGTCCGGTCCTGACGCAGCTGGTTGCGATAGCCGGAATAGTCGAACCGGTTCATCAGGTTCTCGACATTGAATGTGGCGATGCGCAGCGACATGGCCGCACCTTTGCTTGGCAACGGGCGAGAATGCAAGCACGCCCTGCCTCTGGGTTGTGGATGCGTGGGCATGCCCCTCAGATTCCGGCAATCACGGCTGTCGGTCCGATCCGGTCGAAGCGCCAGAACACCCAAGGGCGCATCGCAGAAGCAGAAATGGCTTCAAGACCAGCAGGTTCGGCAGGTTCGCTTTCAAACTGAATCAAAAAAATCCCGCCGGAGCTTGTCGCAACCGGCGGGCAGGCACGGGGAGGAATTTCCTAGCGTCTGTGTTCAACGCACCCCAAAAATTTGCTCAGCGGAGAAAGTGATCGGCGCGGCGCAGCGTGACGCGGCGGTTGCGCCACTCTTCATAGGGCACCGGCACCAGAAGATATTCTTCGCCGTAACCGACGGTCTCCAGCGCGCGGCGCGGAATGCCGAATTCATAGACTAGCGTGCGCTTCAGCGAACGGGCGCGGCGCTCCGACAGCCGCTGGTTGGAGTAATGCGAGCCAACGGCGTCGGTGTGGCCCTCGATCAGGACGACCGCGCCCGGACGGCGGCGCAACATGCGGTCCAGCGCAATGGCGATCTGCTCGACCTTGCCGAACTGCGAATAGGGAATCTCGGCCGAACCGAAGCGGAAATTGATCGCCTGAATATGAATTGCAGGCGCATGACGGCGCAGATCGTTGCGCTGTTTGAATTCCTTGATCGTCACCCGCTTTTCAGGCTTGATCCTGATTTCGGGTGCGGCTTCCAACGCACGCTCGATTTTCCGGGCGCTCGGGGCAACGCCGGCAGTCAGGCTGTTTGCCGTGGCGGGTACGGAAGTAGCGGCCATCGCGATGGCGAGACCGGCAAGGGCGAAACGCTTGGTGTTCATGGGTCCTGTCCTTCTGGCTGGCCATCCGGCCTGTCGTTGATGTTGGACCAGGTTCTAACAAACGCCGCCTGAAGCCAGGATGAACGGGATGTTCAGGGTGGTAATGGCGGCTGGGCGCTCTAACCGAAGAGCCGAGGCGCCAGCGGCAGGAATTGAACCCACACAGCCCAATCTCGCAGGTTTCCAATGCCGTAAGGCCAAGGGATCCATCACGCTGGCAGCGCGAACGGTCAGGCCACCTGCTCCATCGCGTGGGATTCACGTTCGAACCGGTTGATGAAGGGCAGCACGTCGGAAGCTTTCAGGGCTTCGGCGAACAGGTAGCCCTGCCCGACTGTGCAACCGAGCTCCTGTAAAACATCACGGTTGCGATCCAGCTCAACGCCTTCGGCGATCGTAGGCAGGCCCAGACTTCTGCCAAGTGCGATGACATTGCGAACAATCGCCTGGCTTTCCGGGTTATCCTGCATGTCGCGAACGAAGGTCTGGTCGATCTTGATCTTGTCGAACGGGAGTATTTTCAGGTGCTTGAGGTTTGAGAAACCGGTGCCGAAGTCGTCAATCGAAATCTTCACACCCCGCTCCTTAAGCATCGCGACCGCCTCGGTGACATCGCCAACTTCTTCGACGAACGCATTTTCGGTGATTTCGATTTCGACGCGATCCGGCTCGATGCCGTTATTCCTCAGAATCTCGAAAAACCCGTTGATGGTGGTTGCGTCGCGGAGTTCGTTTGGAGAGATGTTGAATGAAAGCTTGATGTCGACGGGCCAGGATTTTGCTGCTTCACAGGCCTGCTTGAGCATGGACAGCGTCAGCGCCCGTATCGCACCGACATCTTCAGCCACCGGGACAAAGACATCTGGCGGGATATTTCCATATTCCGGATGATCCCACCGCGCCAGGATCTCGACGCCGACAACGCTGTTGGTTTTCATGTCGATAAAGGGTTGGAAATGGGGGCGGATTTGCTCAGATGTCAGGGCGCCCAACAAGTCACCTTCTATCAGCGCCCTTGTCTGGATCGATTTTTCCATTTCGGCGTTGTAGTTCTCGATGCTTTCATGGCCTTTGGCGCGGGCAATCTGCAGCGCGTAGTCGGCCCGTTGGACACATTGCTCGGAATCCCATTTGCCTGCCTTGTCCTGTTCAGCGATATCCACAAGACCGAAACTGATGAAAGTACTCAAGATTTGTTTTTCGGTTTCAACGCCCTTTTTGGCCATCAGCATCACTGCGTCGATGACCCGGTCAATCTGAAACCGGTTTTCATTTTCATCATTGGAACTGACCAGCAGATAGAACTGACCGCGTTCGGCCACAGCAACAAAATCACTCGTGGAACTCAGTAATTTGAGCAGTTCGGTGAATGCCACCTCGACAAAATCGGCAACCTGCTCTCCGTGGACGCTCTTTATTGAATCCAGATTGCGGATTTCGAAAGTCAAAATCGATATTTTTGTCCTTGATTCGCTTTTTCGAAGCTGGCTCAGCATGAGCTTCAGGCCCTGCCGGTTCGCCAATCCCGTAACCGGGTCGACGAAATCCCTTTGCCGCAGATATTTCTCAAGCTGCAGACGCGCCTTGTGTTCCTGATTGCTTCGCACCCGCTGGGTGATGCTGAACACGCCAAGCCCGATAAATGCAACAGCAATCAGCGTGGCGTTATACTGCCGCAGCCCGGGATATCGAGTGAGCAGTTCTCCGGATATCCATTCGGTAAGGAGAAACGTGCGATCGATCCAGAAGAGCACTACGATGATACCGGTAATGCTCAGTATCTCGATGACAGATTTATTGTGAAACAGCTTTTGCAGCACGCCACATCCCCACTCAAGCCGGCGGAGTTGTGTGCATCGAATTCGCTGACCACGCCACTATTGGTCAATTCGAACTTGCATCCGCCATGGCGAATGGTAGTTGCAAGAGCCTATCAATCGATTAATGTTTTGCGTGTATTTTGGCGGAACTTCGCATATTAGCTGTAGCGCATCTGACTGGAGAAAGCCGGTGAAAATGCGCTTACTGTGACAAGCTCAGGTGGGATCCGCCACCAGAAAACCCCGAAAAAATCCACTTCTCTTTGAAAAGCTCCGGTGGTGCGGGCGGCGGGACTCGAACCCGCACGGCGCAAGGCCTCAGGATTTTAAGTCCTGTATGTCTACCAATTCCATCACGCCCGCTAACCGGTTTCAGGTAGCCCGTCGCGGCGGCGCAATCAAGCCGAGATGGTGCGATCGGGTTTGCGCCATACAGAGAGTATCAGACAGGTGACCACGATCACCACAAATGAATTGCCGAGATCGATGACCAACGCGCTTTGCCCGACCTGGGCAAACATGTAATGCGGCGCCAGCGCATGGACGGAAACACCCAGCCACAGCGCCAGGCCGAGCAGCAGCCCGCCGCCAATGCCGGTGATTGAAAGCCTGCGGATCAGCCACGAGATCACATAGCATGACAACAGGCTGGTGATGATGATGACGATGAAGGCCATCGGATCGGGATCGCCCATCATCGCCAGATCCAGCCCGAACCCATAGGCCCAGGGCTCCAGGAATGTATAAGGCGAATACCATCCAAAGCCGATGGCGATCTGCAGCACCGCCGTGACCCAGATCGCGATGTGATTGTGACGCATGATTCGCCCTCATTGGTGTTGTTGCGACGATAGGCGGTTACGCAAATTCGCTCAATGGCGGTCGTCTGCTTGCTGAGTGCGGCAGCCGGGCTTATGTGTAATGAGCAACAGATTACGGAGCGCCGCCGATGGCAGACATCGTCACAGCCGCCATGATCGTCATCGGCGATGAAATCCTTTCTGGCCGCACCAAGGACCAGAATATCGGCCACCTCGCCGACATGATGACCGCCAGCGCCATCGATCTGCGCGAAGTGCGCGTGGTGGCCGACGACGAGGATGATATTGCAGACGCGGTCAACGCGCTGCGAAAGCGCTACACCTACGTTTTCACCACCGGTGGTATCGGGCCGACCCATGATGACATCACCGCCGATTCCGTTTCAAAGGCGTTTGGCGTGCCGTGCCGCTACGACGACAAGGCCTATAAACTGATGGAGCGGCATTTTGCTGCGCGCGGGATCGAATTCACCGAGGCGCGCAAGCGCATGGCGCGAATGCCCGAGGGCGCTGAACACATCGACAATCCGGTGTCGCTGGCGCCGGGGTTCCGTATTGAAAATGTCCATGTCATGGCAGGTGTGCCCTCGATCTTCCAGGCGATGCTGGACAATGTGATGCCGACCCTGAAAGTTGGCCAAAAGCTGCTGTCGGAAACGGTACATTGCCCGGCCGGCGAAGGCTCGATCGGTGACCGGCTGAGCGCCATCCAAAACGACCATCCGGACACCATCATCGGCTCCTATCCGAAATATCGCGACGGCAGGTTCTGGACTGAACTGGTGGTGCGCGCACGATCACAGGACAAGCTCGATGCGGCCAAAGCGGAAGTCGAGGCGATGGTCGCCAAGCTGGGCAATACCGGGCCCTGAGCGATGACCCAACCAATTGAGGTTGATTGTCTCGTCGCCGGCGGCGGACCGGCCGGCATGATGGCAGGACTATTGTTTGCCCGCGCCGGCATTCGCACCGCGGTTCTGGAAAAACATGCGGATTTCCTGCGGGATTTTCGTGGCGATACCGTTCATCCGTCGACGCTGGAGCTGATGCATGAGCTTGGCATGGGCGAGCGGTTTCTTCAGCGCCCGCATCAGCCGATGGACCGGCTTTCCGGCACATTCGGCAGCGAGACCATCGAGATTGCCGATTTTTCGGCGCTACCGGTACGGTCGAAATTCATTGCCTTCATGCCGCAATGGCATTTTCTTGATTTTCTGGCCTCCGAAGCGGAAACCTTCCCTGATTTCTCACTGCATATGCGGACCGAAGCCACAGAACTGTTGCGTGAAAATGGCCGCGTTACCGGTGTGCGGGCCGATACGCCCGACGGGCCGGTCGAGTTTCGTGCCAAACTGACCATCGGGGCCGATGGCCGAAGTTCGACGGTGCGGGACCAGTCGGGTTTGCAGGTCAAGACGCTCGGTGCGCCGATCGATGTGTTGTGGTTCAAGGCAGACCGGCCCGCCGGCGAGGAAAACCACTCGCTGCTCAATGCCAATAACGGCCGCATCGTCGTGACCATCGACCGTGGCGATTACCTGCAATGCGCCTTTGTCATCGCCAAGGGCGGGGCTGGCGAAGTGGTCGCGGCCGGTCTCGAGGCGTTTCGAAATACCGTCGCCAGTGCTGTGCCAAAACTCGAAGGTGCAATGGGCGGGTTGCAATCGATGGACGATGTCAAGCTTTTGACCGTTGCCGTAGACCGGCTGGAGCGCTGGGCCAGGCCGGGCCTGCTGATGATTGGTGACGCCGCACACGCCATGTCGCCGATCGGTGGTGTCGGCATCAATCTCGCCATTCAAGATGCGGTGGCGGCAGCGAACCTGCTTGCCGCGAAGCTCAAGCACGGCGAGTTGTCGGACGAAGACCTGCAGCAAGTCAGAAAGCGCAGGCTGTGGGCCGTGCGCGCGACCCAATTCGTCCAGGTTCAGGCGCAAAACCGCATCATTGCGCCCATAATCTCAGGCGAGCGGGGCACGCAGCGGCCTCCCCTGCCTTTGCGGCTGGTTTCGCGCGTTCCCTGGCTGAAGCGGCAATTCGCCAAGCTGGTCGGTCTGGGATTCCGGCCGGAGCATATACAGTCGCCGGTTGCGGCAGCCGGCGGCTCAGGTTGACTGCGGTGCAGTGGGAAATCCTTCCCGGCTTCCTTGCCGCCGCCTTTGCGCTTGCCGGCAGTCCCGGGCCGAACACGCTCAGTCTCGCCGCCGTCGGCGCGGCATTCGGCGCCCGGCGCGGATTGTCCTACCTGACCGGGCTGACTTTTGGCATGCTGATCGTCATCGCCCTTGTTGGCACCGGCATCGCCGGGCTGCTGCTTGCGGTTCCGGGTGCGGCGCCGGTGATAACCGGGCTTGCGGCGGCCTATTTCATCTATCTGGCCTGGCGCATCGCAACCGCGCCGCCATTGTCAAACTCGGAATCCGAAGCCAAGCCGCCCTCCTGGGTGGCTGCCGTTTTCGTTTCGCTGGCCAACCCGAAGGCTTATGCCGCAATGGCGGCGATGTTTTCCGGTTTCGTGCTGGTTGGTGGCAGCGCGCTTGGCGACGGATTGGCAAAGGCGGCGGTTCTTTTCGGCGTCATCATCACCGTCAACATCATCTGGCTGTCTGCGAGTTCAGCCCTGACGCCGTGGTTCCGATCACCCAAATCAAGCCGCATCATCAATGTCTGTTTCGCGGTTGCATTGCTGGTTTCTGTGGCAGCGGCGGTGTTCATTTAGACTGCTGCTCCTGCAAGCTCGCGTCTGCCCTGATCCGGCCGGCGATGTGGTCGACAAATGACCTGACGCGGGCCGAGGTTCTTCGACCCTCGGCGTGCAAAACATGAATCGGCATCGCAGGAGGTTCAAACCGGCTCAACACGGGGACAAGCCGGCCGTCGGCCAAATGGCGCGCGACCTGGTAGGACAGAAGACGGGCGATCCCCTGCCCCGCCAATACCATTTCGATTACCGCGTCATTGGTATTCATACGCACTCTCGGATCGACCGGTACCGAAATGGTCCTTCCATTGTCATTGAACTGCCAGCGCGAGGATTCGGAGACCGCCACTGCATTGATCACACGGTGCTCAGCAAGGTCCCGGGGATGTGCGGGCCGTCCATTCCGATCCAGATAGTCAGGTAAGGCAAAAACTGCCTGCCTGACCCAGCCGCAACGGGTAGCGGTCAGTGAAGAGTCAGCCAATTCCCCAATACGCACCGCCACATCCAGTCCCTCGTCGATCAGATTGACATTTCGATCGACAAACAGCGTGCGGGCGGTGACCTGCGAATGCATCGCCAAGAATTCGGCCAATATCGGCGTAACAAACATGCGGCCAAACAACACCGGGGCGGTCACCCGCAACTCGCCTGCGATCTGGCCGTGCGAGCCGACCGCCGCATCCTCAGCCTCCGCCAGGTCGGCCAGGACGCGGGTAGAATCGGCAAGAAATCGCTCACCAGCCTGGGTCAGGTTCAGGGTTCGGGTGGTGCGGGTGAACAGCCTCGTGCCAAGCTCTTCCTCCAGCATCGAAACATAGCGTGTGACCGCCGGAGGCGACATGTTGAGCTTGCGCGCCGCGGCAGCGAAACCTGCACATTCGGCTACAGCCACAAAGGTTTGCAGGGCCCGGAACTTGTCCATTTATTATTCCATAATTTGTAATTATAACTTTCCCAAAATACATATTAACTGAAAAATTGAAATTATTATTCTCTCTTCACGAGGCCTGAACCGCACTTTGGCGGGTTCGGCCAAACGGAGAGAAAAAATCATGTCACGCGCATTCGCCGACATTACGTTCACACCAGCGGTGATTTCCATGCAGACCGAACTTGGCTCTGCGGAAAACTATGCGGACTTTCTTGCACCGGATACCGAAGCTGCAAATCTGATCGGCCCGGCCGAAGCGGAATTCATCGGACGCATGGACGGGTTCTTTCAGGCAACGGTCAGCGAGACCGGCTGGCCCTATGTACAGTTTCGCGGCGGACGGCCGGGATTTCTGCAGGTCCTGGACCCGTCGACAATTGCCTACGCGGATTTCCGCGGTAACCGGCAATATCTGAGCACCGGCAACTTGTCCGCCGATGATCGCGTTTCCCTCATTCTGGTTGACTATCCCAACCGCCGGCGGCTGAAAATCTGGGGCCATGCGAAGCTGATCGACCGCAGGGACGACCCGGATCTGGTCAGCCGGTTGCGTGTGAAGGGCTACCGGGCGCTGCCGGAACGGGCGGTAGTGATTTCTGTTGCCGCGCTCGACTGGAACTGCCCGCAACACATTCCGCAACGAATGACGATTGAGGAAATGGCGCCGCACCTGCAGCCGCTGCATGCGGAGATTGCCCGGCTGGAGCAGGAAAACAGTGAGTTGAAACAGTTCCTTGGCCAGAATTCCTGACCAGCCGATTCAGCTTTCAATTCCCACATCTCAGCCCCAAGACAGGAGAACGATCATGTTGAAGAAAACCAAATCCCTGCTGGCAACCAGTTTGCTGGCGCTGGCAATCGCCGGGCCCGCATCTCTGCCGGCGATACAGGCAGCTGCTGCGGAAACGGTTTCCAGCGAGCAGTTTCAGCGGGTGCATTTCCGGTCGATGCAAATCGATGGCGTCAGAATTGCCTACCGCGAGGCAGGCAGTCCTGACCGCCCGACCGTATTGCTGCTGCACGGGTTTCCGACCTCATCGCACATGTTCCGCAATCTCATCCCGGCGCTTGCTGAGCGGTATCATGTCATCGCACCCGACTATCCGGGATTTGGAGCGTCAGACATGCCGCCGGCCGATGATTTCGAATATTCGTTTGCAAAGATCGCGGCCATGACGACGGAACTCCTCGACCGCAATG
>JBFOMG010000006.1:0-61412 GCA_040830725.1 Rhizobiaceae bacterium | reverse complement strand
TTGGCTGCGTGGGTCTTCTATGGTCTGTCGGCTTACGAAAAACCATCTCAGTTTGAGCGGGTTGTGCAGGCGTTCATTTTTACACTTGCTGTACAGTTTTTCGTTTCATTGTTCGGAATTATATACCCATTCGAGAAATTCGACGGTGATAAAGGCGCAAACTTTACCATTTATATCGAAACCGTCGTTTCAGTTGTGTTTGCCTTCCTAGTTGGATTCTCGTTTGCTGTGATCGCCAACAAAGACTGGATTCACAAGATACTGAGGAAACTCAACCTAACCGAACAAACTTCCTACCCCTCCGAGTGGTTCGGTGTTCTTACGACACAGAAAACATATATCGTTCTGCATTTACACGACGAACGGCGACTGTATGGCTGGCCGAAGGAGTGGCCTCAAACGAGCGAAAAAGGTCATTTTCTGATAATTCAAGCATCTTGGATTGAAGAGAACGGTCAGGAAATCTATTTGGGAGACAAAGGAGTTGACGGTATTCTTATTGCCGTAAGTGAAGTTAAATGGGTAGAATTCATTGGAGGCATTGAGAAAAATGGGTAAAAGAGCATCTAATCCACCTCCTTCTACACCGCCATCAAATACTGGCGCGACGGGAGGATGGACCAGTGTAAATCCACCACCGCCACCAAGTCGCCCGCCACCGCCGCCAGCACCGCCGGCGCCAAAGAAGTAATATCTACCCTACCACCATTTCTGTGGCGTGAAGCGGCCTGCGGCCTGCTCGATGATGTTGCCGGCGCGGTAAAGCGTCTCTTCATCAAACGGGCGGCCGATCAGCTGCAGCCCCAGCGGCAGACTCTTGGCGTCAAGACCAGCAGGCACCGAAATTCCGGGCAGGCCCGCCATGTTGACGGTGACAGTGAAGATGTCGTTCAGGTACATTTTGACCGGATCGGCGGCCATGTCCTGATCGGCAATGCCGAAGGCCGCAGACGGCGTGGCGGGGGTCAGGATGGTGTCGATGCCCGAAGAAAAGGCTTGCTCGAAATCGCGCTTGATCAATGTACGAACCTTCTGCGCCCTCAAATAGTAGGCGTCGTAGTAACCCGCTGACAGCACATAGGTCCCGATCATTACCCGGCGCTGAACCTCGCGGCCAAACCCTTCGGCGCGGGTGTTCTCGTACATCTCGACGATGTCCTTGCCGGGCACGCGCAAGCCGTAGCGAACGCCGTCATAACGGGCGAGGTTGGACGACGCTTCGGCTGGCGCGACAATATAATAGGCAGGAAGCGCGTATTTTGTGTGCGGCAGGGAAATGTCGATGATCTCCGCGCCCGCATCCCTCATCCACGCAATGCCCTGCTGCCACAGGGCCTCGATCTCGTCGGGCATGCCGTCCACCCGGTATTCTTTCGGAACACCAATCTTCATGCCCTTGATCGACTGGCCAATCGCTGCCTCATAGTCGGGAACTTCACGATCGGCGGAAGTTGTGTCCTTGGCGTCATGTGAGGCCATCGATTTCAGCATGATGGCTGAATCGCGCAGATCGCGGGTGATTGGTCCGGCCTGATCGAGCGACGAGGCAAAGGCAACAATGCCCCAGCGCGAACAACGTCCATAAGTCGGCTTGATACCGACGGTTCCGGTGAACGCGGCCGGCTGGCGGATCGAACCTCCGGTGTCCGTGGCTGTGGCGCCTGCGCAAAGATTTGCTGCCGTGGCGGCTGCCGAGCCGCCGGAGGAACCGCCCGGAACTAGGTCCAGGTTTGAGCCGCTTGCCCGCCACGGGTTTTTCACCGGGCCGTAATACGATGTCTCGTTGGACGAACCCATGGCGAACTCATCCATATTGAGTTTGCCGAGCATGACCGCGCCGTCGGCCCACAAATTGGAGGTTACGGTGGATTCGTAGCGCGGCTTGAAACCGTCGAGAATATGACTGCAAGCCTGCGTGTGCACACCCTCGGTAGCAAACAGGTCCTTGATGCCGAGGGGAATACCCTCCAATGCCCCGCCGGCTCCATTCGCAATCCGCCCGTCCGACGCCGCAGCCATCTCGCGGGCCTTGTCGTGGGTTACTGCGACATAGGCGTTCATCGCAGGATTGGCGGCATCAATGGCTGCGAGATAGGCGTCTGTCAGTTCAACCGCGGAAATCTCGCGTGCCGACAGTTTTTCGCGCGCCTGGGCGATGGTAAGCTGGGTGAGTTCTGTCATCAGTTCAATTTCTTTTCATAAAATCGGGACCAACCGGAATCAGGGTAGTCTAGAAATGCGCCGCACTTGGTAAATCCGCCGCGCTCATAAAGACGCCAGGCTTCTTCGAAACCGGGCGCTTCACCCGTCTCAAGTTTCAGGACGCTGAGCTTCTTCTGCCGGGCGAGCGTCTCAATATACTGAAGCAGGATCGAGCCAAGACGCTGACCGCGAAACTTGGGCAGCGTGTACATGCGTTTGACCTCGCCAAACTCGCCGTTGTGCACTTTCAGGGAACCCATGCCGACGGCCTCGCCTTCGGCGGATCTGGCAACGAACAACGTAACCGCCGGTTCTGCCATTTGCTCAACGGTCAACTGGAACTGGAACTCTCGTGGCGTCAGCGGCATCATGTATTCGTTCAATTCGCGCACCAAGCGGCGAATGTCATCCTGCACCGGCGATTCCACAGCGATGGTCACGCTCATGGCTACTCGACCACCTTTGGCACCTGAAAAAAGTTGTCTTCGGAAGACGGCGCATTGGCGACAATATCGCCGGCCTTGTTTCCGTCGGATACGTTGTCCGTTCTCTTTTTCATCTCCATCGGCGTAACCGATGTCATCGGCTCGACACCATCGATATCGACCTCGTTTAGTTGCTCAACGAATCCTAGGATCGTGTTCAACTCTCCCGTCATCGCCTCCGCTTTTGCATCATCAACGGCAATACGGGCGAGATGCGCGACGCGTTTGACTGTGGCGATATCCACGGACATCAATCTTCTCCGGGTGCGAATGAATTTCAGCCGGGGCTATAGCCGGGTGCGCCGGACGGTGCAATGGGGATCGCTGACGAGCAAGCCTTTGATGCCGCAAGAGCCGGTACATCCACTCAGCGCGTTTCTTCAATAATCCGGAAAAAGGATCCGGCCTTGCTTGAAAAGACTGCCGTCGAGATAGGATTCTCGCAGGTGTTCGTGCCGGATCTTGCCATTGTAGGTCATCGGAATCGATCTGGGCTTGAGAAGATAGACCCGTCCGGGCCGGATTCCGAGTTGCCCGAAGATGCGTCCGACGATCGACTGAACAATCGCTTCGGATTTCTCGGCGGTGCTTGCCGAGCCGGGTCTCACCTCACCGAAGACGTAGACTTGTTCACCTTCGAGTCTTTGCCGGTCGATGCCGATAGCCGCCACCATCCGCACCTCGGCAACGCTGTCGGCTATTTCCTCAATCTCGCGGCCGTAGAATGTGCGACCTGACTGAATGATGGCGTTTTTCTTGCGGCCAACGATGAACAAATCACCATCGGCATCCAGATAGCCCAGATCACCGGTCAGAATGTATTCACGCTCCCACCGCAGGGCTTCGGTCGCTTGCGGGTTGTTATAATAGCCGGCGGGAAGCGCTGAACTCTTGACCGCTATCTCACCGATTTCCCCTGCCCCAAGCCGTTCATGGTCATCGCCGACAATCGCAATTTCGACACCGCGAAATGGCTGTCCCGCCGAAACATTGCCTTTGAAGTCAACCTTGACTGGATGGCCGGGTGGCCAGGTCGACACGCCAACCGTCGCTTCCGCAAGGCCGTAAGCAGGCACGATGACGTTTCTTAATCCAAACGTTGCTTCGAATTTTTCGACGGTGTTGTGCCTGACCGGTTCGGCGGCATTTAGCGCCATGCGCAATGAAGACAGGTCGTAGGCCGATGCTTCCCGGATCTGACGCAGACAAAGCCGATAGGCAAAATCAGGCGCCGCCGTGAATGTCGCCTTGTGGGTTTCCAACGCTTTCAGCCAGACGCTGGTGTAGCGCAGATCGGTCGACAGCAGGTGCAGCTCAAGGCCAAGATAGAAAGGTACCATGGTTTTCAGGATCAAACCCATGTCGTGATACACCGGCAGCCAGCTGACAAACACGTCGTCGGCGGTGATCTCCATGCCTTCAATCATTTGCCGCATGTTGGTCAGCAGATTGTCATGCGAGATCATGACACCCTTCGGATCACCGGTACTGCCTGAAGTGTATTGTATGAACGAGATATCATCCGGTTTGATGACCGGAAATGTAACGTTTATGGCTGGATCCGGTTCTGTTCCAGTCGTCGTAAGCGTCGTGCCCAGGCCGGCGACGGTTCGCCTGATTTCAGATGCCTGCTCAAGCGGCAGATCCGGGTTCAGGACGGCAATCTTGGCATCCGTCAGCCTGGCGAAAGATGCGATCTTGTCGGGACCAAAGCCCGGGAAAAGCGGCACGGCGATAGCGCCCGCTCTTTGCACACCGTAGAAGGCTTCAAAAAACGCGCTTCCATTGGGAATGAGAACCAGCACCCGGTCGCCCGAACGAACGCCTGCCGACAGCAAATGAGTTGCGAAGCTGTTAATCCCGTTCCACAGTCCGGAATAAGTGACCGGGTTGCCGCCGATATGGAATGCGTTGCGGTCCGGCGTTTCGCGCGCACGAAACTCCAGCAAGTCGATCAAGGTTGCGACGTCCGGCAACGACATGTCGGCTCCGTCTACCTGCCTTCGACCAACGAAATCAAATCGGTCACAGTGCGAATGTTCGAAAGTGCAGTTTCGTCCAACTCCATGCCGTATTTGTCTTCAACTGCGACGACAATGTTGACGATATCCGCCGAAACTGCACCGAGGTCTTCCACCAAGTCATTGCTCGGCGATACATCGGACAATCCGAGTTGCAGGCGTACAATTCTCAAAACCGTTTCCGCGACGTCGTCATTCATGCCGAAACTTCCTTTCATCCCCGGCAAGCGACGCCAGGAGACGGACGATCGCACCGACAAGCTCCTCTGCTTCACTGTCAGTCATATCCGTGTCGAGATAAACGAAATCGAGGTTGAGCCGATCATGCAGGATTGTGCCAAATACACCGAGTTCAGGTCCCAAAACATTGTTGGTGACAAATCCCGACAGGCCCTGAACTTCGATATCTCCATACTGTTCCGGCAGCTTCAGCGGCCCGGCATAGCTAAGCGCTGCCATGCCGATGCGCATCGAGCGCCGTGACAGCAGCATCGACACCAGTTTCAGGCTCAAAAGAGGAGCCAAAAACTTATCATCCCGTTTGGTTGCCCGATAAAGCTGTTCCTGTATGGCATGAGCAAGCGACCAAACGTCCGTATGCTGCGAAATGGTGACTGTGTATGGCAACATCGACATATACATCCCCATTTCCTCTGCGGGTGGCTTTTGCGAAAGGTATGGACGCATGTCGGCAAATGACAGGCCGCGCATGGGGATGTGTTTGCCGGAATAGCGGCATTGATGAACCGCGATGAGCATGACTGCGTGTAGCAAACCATTGAGCGGCAGTCGCTCTTTTCGGACAGCGCGGGCAATGTCGCTGGTCATTCCGGCCGTTAAGCTGGTTGTCAGCACCTTGTTTCGCGCCACCGAGCTGCCATCTACCGGCTGGCGTCCTTTGAGGCGAAAACGATAGGCGACTTCTTCACGCAGCTGACCGCCAAGATATTGAAGAACCCGAAGCGGCCGTCTCCATCCGCGCAGCCTCTCGGGATATAGATTTTCCAACGGTGGCTGATATTCTTGGCCGGGCGATGCCGCTTCGCCATCTTCGCCGATGCATAGTTGCATCAGTTGATCGACCAGCGACAGGCCGGCGCGGCTGTCGATGATGGTGTGGTGAAAAGTGAAGACAAGCTCGCTTTCCTGCTCGCCAACCAGGTAGGCGCATCTGAACAGGGGAGCCTCGGTGACCATCGAAGTGTTGAGTTCATCTTCAGCGATTTTGCGCCAGTGACGGCCGTCCACCCTTTTCAGCACTGTCAACGGAATTGACGGCGGATGCTTGTTCTCGACAAAAAAATAGTCGCGCCCTTTTTGGACTATCCCGGTGCGGAGCATGAGACGTTTCGTTTGCAGGGCAGCCAAAGCTCTGCTCAAAACCTCCGGCTCGGGACCATTGGTCAGCCTCAGCACACCGACAAATAATACCGGGACAAAGCCATCCATTACCGCCCAGGTCTGCTCGAAAACTCCCAGTTTACGCTCAGACATGGGATCGGCCTTCGCGGTGAGAAGGTTATCTAGATTTCGAAAGGTTTTCCGACTTCCGGAGTTTCCACTCCTGTCTTCGCCCCCTCCATGGCGGCGACAAATTTCGAAGCGTCGGGATCAATGATCGGGAACGTTCCGAAATGACATGGGATGGCGGTTTTGAAATTGAAATACCGCAAACACGCCAGCGCGGCGACGGCTCCGCCCATTGTAAAACGGTCGCCAACCGGAACAATGCCAATATCGGGTTTGTGCAACTCTTCGATCAGGGCCATATCGCCAAAAATGTCCGTGTCGCCCATGTGGTAGAGCGATTGACCATCATTGAAGTGCAGCACCAAACCGTTGGGGTTTCCCAGAAAGAGGTTGCGGCCGTCGCTTTCGCCCATCGACGAGGAGTGAACGGCGTTTGTGAACGTTGTGGTAAAGCCGCCGCAATCAACCGTTCCGCCGTGATTGCCGGGATTTATCTTTCCCTCTTCGACGCCCTGTCCAACCAGAAACATACAAATCTCGAAATTGGCGACGAGCATGGCGCCGGAACTTTTCAGGATCTCTGCAGCATCACCGATATGGTCCGCATGGCCATGGGTCAGCAGTACATGGGTCGTACCCTCGGCCGGTTCTTCCCAGCCTTTGCCCCACGCCGGATTTCCCGTCAGGAACGGATCAATGAGGATTGCACTGTCGCCAACTTCGACACGAAATGCTGAATGACCATACCAGGTGATTTTCATAGCCGTGATCCTCCTCGATTTTTTCGGTACCGAAGGATAGAAGGCCGTCATCGTTTGTCAAAGGAACTCTCAACCAATGCCGGTCATCAGCGTGGAAGAACTGCCCGACCTTATTGGAGAGGGTGCGACGATCGCCGGGCTTGACCTGGGAACCAAAACGATCGGAGTTGCCATTTCCGACAAGTCGCTAAAGTTTGCGCATCCGCGTCACGTGATCCGGCGCAAAAAGTTTACTGCCGACGCGGAGAAACTCCAGGACTGTTTTCGCTCCGCCAACGCTGTCGCGGCCGTCATCGGTTTGCCGTTGAACATGGACGGAAGCGAAAGCCCGCGCTCGCAGGCTGCCAGGGCATTTGTCAGAAACTTCGAGAAGCTCTCGCCAACTCCATTTATCTTTTGGGATGAACGGTTATCGACAGTTGCCGCAGAGCGAACCCTGATTGAAATGGACGTATCACGACAAAAAAGGGGCGAGCGGATCGATTCGGCCGCCGCGACTTTTATCCTTCAAGGCGTTCTTGACCGGCTTCAAGCGCTTCGCCGCTAAATTCCTGCCGGCTTTGCCACCACTCGGCGATCTTCTTCCGGCGCCGGAAAGCCAGGATACCCATGATAAGCAGTGTATCGACAACACTGGCTTCGGCAACCATGCCTGGAATCGCGTCCGCCGTGATGGCCGTTCCCAGATGAGTGTTCAAGAATGCAGCATAAAATTCAAACGCAAAATCGTGCACAATCCGGCTGAAAAACAAGGTGCCGAAATTGATGTCGTAGAACGACAGAAAGTACCAACCCCAGAAGATACCCAGCGGAAGAGCCCAGAAAACAAGAACATACCGCATCAGTTTTCCCCCCGACCCGGACCTATACGCCCCGAAATCTGTCCAAGCAGGCTATTGTGGGCCGCACTCAGCGCCATCACCCTGGCCGGCATCGCCGCATCATTTGCTGCCTGTTCTTCTGAATCCAGCAAAGTCTCCGCTCCCGCTGCAGCAAAAGTTCCGGCCAGGCCTGCAATATAGAGGCCCAACGCCTCAAACAATGAAATCGACATGATGGCGTGGGACACGACACAAACGAGCGACAAGGTCAAAACCGCCACCGTGACCGCTTTTTGCAGTGCTCTTGCACCTTCCGGCCCAGCAATCAGGAACGAGGCGCCGGCCGTCCATAAGAATACCGCTGAGGTGAGCGCAAACACGCCCGCCAGCCCGGCGGAAATTATCGGCATTATGGTGACCAACTCGCTCAACCCCGGAAAAGCCGTTGTCCCCTTTCCCGCCACCAGCATCGACAGCATCGCGGTGGACTGCAACGCGAAAAATATCGCCCAAAAGGCTGATAGTGACAATGTCAAAATACGATTCATACTGGTGCCGCTTTAATGAACATCCACAGTGGGCCTTAACGCCGCCGCCCGCAATTGAAACGTTTTGTTAAGGTTAACGCCAGGTGGCCCGGGTTTGATCTGCCTTTACACCGCGAACCGCCTTCCTTATCGAGGGCAAATTCGCCTGCAACCACCAGAAATCCGCATGATCGTCACGTTTGAGAGCATATTGCCGATCTTCCTGTTGATCGTGTTGGGAAACCTTTTGCGGCGGGTTCCGCTTGTCGATGAACGCGCCTGGCCGGGACTTGAACAACTGGGATTTTGGTTTCTCTACCCCGCGCTCCTGTTCGTCACCATCGTCAACGCCGATTTTTCCAGCTTGCGGCTCGACAGCCTCCTGATCGCCCTCGCCGCGGCATTTGTGATCGTTATGCTAATGGCTCTGGCAATCTGGCCTGTTTTGTCCGGCACCGGATTGATCGAACGAAGCCAGTTTTCCACCGTATTTCAGTCGACGGTTCGGTGGAACGGGTTCATGGCTTTTGCTATCGCGCAGAAACTCTTTCCTCCGGAAGGATTGGCTGTAGTCGCGCTGGTGATGGCGGCAATCATCATTCCGATCAACATAGCCTCGATATCGGTTCTGGTTCGATTTGATTCCGGTACAGCAAGCTGGCGGGGCGTTTTGGCCAAGATGGCGACAAACCCGCTTGTCCTGGCTTCCTTGATGGCGCTTGCTGTACGGGCGCAGCCTTTCGGGTTTTACGAACCCCTGAACCAGACCTTTGATCTCGTCGGCCGCGCCGCACTGGGGATGGGGTTGATTGCCATTGGTGCGGGTTTGCGACCGGGTGACCTCTTCAAGCCAAAATTTGCCATGTGGTTACCGGTATTTTTTAAATTGATACTTTATCCTGTAGTGTTGGTCAGCATCGCAATGATCCTGGGCGTTTCAGGCGAGCCGTTGGTCTGGCTTGCCCTTTGCGCCGCGGTTCCAACGGCGATGAATGGTTATCTGCTCGCCAAGCAACTCGGTGGAGATGCGGAACTTTATGCGGCCGTTACAACACTGCAGACTGCAGTATCGTTTTTCTCGATACCGCTTGTTCTTGCGGTGTCCGGTTACGCTGCCGGAATATAGAGTGAATCGATGATCTCCCTGGCGTCGTGACGTGCATCCAGCATGCCGTAGGTTGTGCGCCATTGGCCACCAAGCCGCGTATCGATGAATGCGTCGGCGACACGATCGAGGCCGAGTCGCCGCAATTCGGCCGCGGCGGCTGCAAGTGCAAGCTGCTCGGTGAGAATTCGCGCCGAACCTTCGTCGGTCGCCGCAACGTCGATTGCCGCGCGAAGGACCTCAATTGTGGCGCCCGCTTTTTCCCCGAGATCGGCTGAAATTCCGGCCAGTACCTGGTCAAACAATCCCCTTCCCCGTTCGAGAACGCGCATAATATCGAGCGCCATGACATTGCCCGACCCTTCCCAAATCGCGTTGAGCGGCGCTTCGCGATAGTGACGCGCGATGGGCGCTTCCTCGACATAACCGTTGCCACCGAGGCATTCCATCGCCTCGTAGGCGATGGCGGGCACCAGTTTGCAGACCCAATATTTGACGGCCGGGGTCATGACGCGGGCAAAAGCCGCCTCCGCCCGGCTGTTGGCTGCCTCGTCGAACGACCTTGCAAGACGAAACGCGAGCGCTGTGGCCGCGGCAACGTCGATTGCCATATCGGCCAGGACGCGGGTCATCATCGGTTGGTCGATCAGGTGCTTTTGAAACACGACCCGATGGCGCGTATGGTGAACGGCCTCGGACATTGCTGCACGCATGATCCCGGCCGACGCCACGATACAGTCAAGGCGCGTCAGCGTGACCATATCCATGATTGTGCGGACGCCATGCCCGACTTCACCGACAACCTGCCCCAGAGAACCGCGGAATTCGACCTCGGATGAAGCGTTCGACCGATTGCCCAGTTTTTGCTTCAAACGCTGGAATTCCAAGCCATTATTGCGATCTGCGGCGATCATCCGGGGAATAAGAAAACAGGACAGGCCTTCGTCCGCCTGCGCCAAAATCAGAAACGCATCGCACATGGGAGCAGAAAAGAACCATTTGTGGCCGGTTATTTGATAAAGGCCCTCTTCCACTGGTTGAGCGCGGGTAATGTTGGCGCGAACATCGGTACCCCCCTGTTTTTCCGTCATGCCCATGCCAATGGTCAGCCCGGCCTTTTCGGTCGCTGGCCGGTGGCTGGAATCGTATTTTCTCGCGATGATGCGCGGTGCCCATTCACTGAACAGCGGCGGACTGGCCATCAAGGCCGCCAGCGAGGCATTTGTCATCGTTATTGGACAAAGATGTCCGCATTCCAGTTGTGCTGTCAGATAAAACAGGGCCGCCCGCGCTTGGTGACGAATTCCAGCTTCAGCCTCTTGATCCTCCCATACTGATGCATGCAGTCCCAGGCTGACCGACCGTCGCATCAATGCGTGGTAGGCCGGATGGAATTCCACCTGATCGATGCGCCGGCCCTGCCGGTCGAACGTCTTCAGCTTTGGTTCTTCGGTGTTGGCGAGGCGTGCCAGATCCTGCGCCTCGGCAGTTCTGACGAACTGACCATGTTTGTCCAATCCCTGCCGAACGGGTTCCGCCATGGCAGCGCAGAGCACTTCGAGAAGAAAATCGTCCCGGTACGCATTGCCACCGATTAACAGTGGCGATTGGTTCATGACCTCTTCGTACAATTTGTGGTCCCCGCCGTCTGACCGAAATTGGTGCTTCGCACTTCCTATGCATATCACAATGCGCACCGGCGGCAATCACTGCCAATTTATGGTGAGTTGTGCATGATCCGGCTTGCGGTTGGCAAGCACCGGGCCTATAGCAAGCGCCTGACATGAGCGAACCAAAAGACTTTCCGCTTTTCCCGCACCGCCATCTGCTCGGTATCAACGGTCTTTCTCCCCAGGATATTTCGATATTGCTTGATCGCGCCGAGGGAGCGGTCTCGATATCGCGTCAATCGGAAAAGAAGACCTCGTCTTTGCGGGGGCGAACGCAAATCAACCTGTTCTATGAAGCATCCACCCGGACCCAATCGTCGTTCGAATTGGCCGGAAAGCGGCTTGGTGCTGACGTGATGAACATGTCGGTTGCCAGTTCGTCGGTGAAAAAGGGCGAGACGCTGATTGATACGGCGATGACGTTAAACGCCATGCGACCGGACATTCTGGTGATACGCCACGCATCAGCCGGTGCAGCAGCGCTGCTGGCCCAGAAGGTGGGCTGTTCGGTCGTCAACGCTGGCGACGGTGCCCATGAACATCCCACACAAGCGCTTCTCGATGCGCTGACAATTCGCCGGTCAAAAGGTGAAATTGCCGGGCTGACGGTCGCAATCTGCGGTGACGTTTTGCATTCGCGCGTTGCCAGGTCGAATATAATCATGCTCAACGCCCTGGGCGCACGGGTGCGTGTAGTGGCTCCCTCGACACTTCTTCCTGCCGGCGTTGAACAGATGGGCACGGAAGTGTTCCAGTCAATGTCTGAAGGACTGAAAGACGCTGACGTTGTCATGATGTTGCGGTTACAACGTGAGCGAATGGAAGGATCGTTTGTGCCGTCGGTGCGCGAATATTTCCGCTATTTCGGTCTCGACAGCTCCAAACTTGCCGCAGCCAAACCGGATGCGCTGGTCATGCATCCCGGTCCGATGAACCGGGGCGTGGAAATCGCGTCAGATATTGCCGATGGCCCTCAAAGCGTTATCGAAGAGCAAGTGGAAATGGGTGTAGCGGTTCGAATGGCGGTCATGGAGGCGCTTCTCGATCCTCGCCGCAATCCGGAAGGTCTCGCGGCATGAGCGCGCAGGTCTTCGAGAACGCGCGGATTGTTGATCCTTCTCGCGATATCGATGAAACCGGGACGGTCATCATCCAGGAAGGGGCGGTTGTCGCCGCAGGTGCGGATGCTTTGAACCAAGGTGTTCCGGATGGCGCGGCACGACGAGACTGCACCGGACTGGTGATCACTCCCGGACTGGTCGATGCGCGGGTATATATTGGTGAGCCGGGCAACGAGCACCGCGAGACCATAGCGTCAGCTTCCCAGGCCGCCGCGGCCGGTGGAGTGACATCGCTGGTCATGATGCCAGACACCAGCCCGGTCATCGATGATGTCGCGCTGGTTGAGTTCGTGCTGCGCACCGCTCGCGAAACTGCCCTTGTCAACATTCACCCGGCCGCGGCAATTACCAAGGGATTGGCGGGAAAGGAGATGACAGAGTTCGGCCTCATGCGCCAAGCGGGAGCTGCCATGTTCACCGACGGCCGCAAAACAATCTCCAACTCGCTGGTGATGCGGCGGGCACTGACTTATGCAAGAGATCTGGGAACAATAGTCGCTCATGAGACAAGGGACAGCAATCTGGCGGGTTCCGGAGTGATGAATGAAGGCCTTTTTGCCAGCTGGCTGGGCCTTGCCGGCATACCGCGGGAAGCGGAGCTCATACCACTGGAACGGGACTTGGCGCTGGCAAACCTGACCGGCGGCAACTACCACGCCGCGAAGATATCAACCGGTATGGCGGCTGCAGCGATAGCAAGGGCCAAGGCCGGTGATGGCCGCATCTCCGCAGGAGTATCGATCAATCATCTGTCGCTGAACGAGAACGACATCGGCGAGTACCGAACTTTCTTCAAGCTGTCACCGCCTCTTCGTGCCGAGGAAGATCGCCTGGCAATGATTGAAGCGCTGAAGGATGGCACGGTTGACATCGTTGTCTCTTCGCACGATCCGCAGGATGTTGATACGAAGCGTCTTCCATTCGCCGATGCGGCAGACGGCGCAATCGGTCTCGAAACGCTTCTAGCAGTCGCGCTCAGACTTCACCATTCCGGCGATATCCCGTTGAAACGGCTGATTGATGTATTGTCGACTTCTCCGGCGAGAATTCTTGGCCTGGACAAAGGCACGCTGCGGCCGGGAAGCGCGGCCGACTTCATCCTGATCGATCCTGATCGCCCGTGGGTGGTCGAGGAAAAGAATATCAGGTCTCGTTCGAAGAATACCGCCTTTGAAGGCGCGCGGTTGCAAGGCATGGTCTTGCAAACTGTGGTTGCCGGACGCACAGTGTATTCTGCCGAATAGGGGGAATCATGGCCGAACTGTTTTCCGTTAGTGCTCTTGGTTTGCTGATATTTGGCTATCTGTGCGGGTCAATTCCCTTTGGATTGATTGTCGCACGGCTGGGTGGCAAGGGCGATGTTCGCAAGATTGGATCAGGAAACATCGGTGCGACAAACGTCTTGCGAACCGGAAGCAAGGGGCTTGCCGCATTAACACTGGTCGCTGACGCGGCGAAAGGCGCTGTTCCCGTACTTGCGGGATTGGCTTGGTTTGGGCTGCCGGAAGCCGTGGGCGGCGGGTTCGGCGCCTTTATCGGCCATCTGTTTCCTGTATGGCTCGGCTTCAAGGGCGGCAAGGGAGTTGCGACCTATCTGGGGGTACTTTTTGCCCTGGCCTGGCAGGGCGCCGCGGTGTTTGGTGCCGTTTGGCTGGCAGTTGCAGCCGTAACCCGCTTTTCCTCGCTTTCCGCACTGATCGCTGTGGTGGCAGTTCCGTTGTTTCTGTTTGCGATTGGCCACAGTCTGGTTGCTTGGCTGTTCGTAGTGCTCGGACTCATCGTGTTCGCAAAACATCACGCCAATATTTCCCGCCTCATGGCCGGAACAGAAACGCGTATTGGCGCCAAGGAATGAAACAGCCGGCCAAGGGCCCTCCCCGGCTTTCAGACCAACAAAGGCTACAATGGCTGCGCCTGATTCGGACCGACAATGTCGGACCGGCAACGTTTCGCGACCTCATCAATCGCTACGGATCGGCAGAAACAGCATTGGAAGCGCTGCCGGATCTTACTATTCGCGGTGGCGCCGGACGGGCTGTGAACATACCGGATTTTGACACTATTGAAGCTGAGTTGGGAGCTATTTACAAATTCGATGCGAAGCTGGTGGCAATCGGGGAAGCCGAGTATCCGAACATGCTGGTGCACATGGACCAGCCGCCGCCGCTGGTGACGATGAAGGGCGCGCCGCAAGTGTTTGACCTGCCCGCGGCCGCCATTGTTGGCTCACGGAATGCCTCTGCCGCCGGGGCGCGAATGGCCAGGAACATTGCCACAGAACTCGGTGCGGCGGGATATGCAGTCGTGTCCGGCCTGGCACGCGGCATTGACAAGGCGGCGCACCAGGCCGCTCTCGCGACGGGCACCATTGGCGTGCTTGCTGGTGGAATCGACAAACCCTATCCGCCAGAAAACGAAGCGCTTTACGATGAAATACCGTCACGCGGCGGAGCACTGGTTTCCGAGATGCCTTTCGGCTGGGAACCGAGGGCAAAGGATTTCCCGCGGCGCAACCGGTTGATCGCCGGCCTGTCGCTCGGATTGGTGGTTGTCGAGGCGGCGAAGCGCTCCGGATCGCTCATCAGCGCCAGGCTGGCGGGTGAAATGGGCCGCCTCGTGTTTGCCGTGCCGGGTTCCCCACTCGATCCCCGCGCCTTTGGCACCAACAAGCTCATCAAGGATGGTGCCGCGATGGTAACTGCGGCATCTGACGTAATCGACGAACTGGCGCCGCTGATCGGGCAAAGTGTTCCCGAACGTGACCATTTCTCCGAACCGCCTGATTTCTCCAATACGCCACCACCCGGCGACAATGAACGTGACTTGGTCCTGGAAGCCCTTGGCCCCGTTCCCACACATCAAGACGATATCATCCGCCACACCCAGCTTCCGCCGGCGCAAATATTCATGGTGCTGCTGGAACTGGACCTTGCCGGAAGGCTTGGACGGCACTCAGGCGGCGCTGTCTCGCTTGTCATTGGCGATTCGTGACGGCCGGTCACCCCGGACAATATCGCTCGCTTCGACGTAAGCCATCTCGATGAGAAATGCGAGCATGTCACAACGTTCCGCTTCGGCCATGGTTCTCAATTGCCCGAGCATGGATTGCACGTAGTCGAGAGTCTCGGTGCGTCGCTGTTTGGCATTCTTCAGCATTACTTCACTTTCAATGCAGACTGAATGCGGCAATGAAACAGACAGCGGACCAGCGACACTAAATCTGCTTCATTTCCCCATTAGGTTGTATTTATACTCTTCCACAATCAATTGGAAAAAGCAACCGAATAAGAAAAACTTCCTATGGTTGAATCAGGTAGCAAATGTGTGAATTTCCGATTTCCCCTTGACCAGCGCGGAAAGCACCGCCATTTGACGACCTGATTTTTGAACAGACAAACATGGTCCACGAAATCTTCGGTTTCGTGTCGAGGGAATATTGCGGCATGGACGTCGTCGTCGTTGAATCACCGGCCAAGGCCAAAACAATAAACAAGTATCTCGGAAGGGATTACAAAGTGCTGGCGTCGTTCGGGCACGTCCGTGATCTGCCGGCCAAAGATGGTTCGGTGAAACCCGACGATGATTTTGCAATGACATGGGCTGCTGATGGCCCCTCATCAAAACGTTTGACGGAAATTGCGAAATCAGTGCGCGAAGCCGACGGATTGATATTGGCAACCGATCCCGACCGTGAGGGCGAGGCGATTTCCTGGCACGTGTTGGAGGTTCTGAGACAAAAGAAAGCGCTGAAGGACAAACCGGTTCGCCGGGTTGTTTTCAACGCAATCACAAAGAAAGCCGTACTCGACGCCATTGCCAATCCACGAGACATCGATTCTGATCTTGTGGACGCCTATCTGGCACGCCGGGCGCTCGACTATCTGGTCGGCTTCAATCTCTCGCCGGTGCTCTGGCGCAAACTGCCGGGCGCTCGATCAGCCGGGCGGGTGCAGTCGGTGGCCCTGCGCCTCGTTTGCGACCGGGAAGCGGAAATCGAGCGTTTTGTCCGTGAAGATTACTGGCAGATTGCAGCCAAATTGAAGACACCGCGTGGGGATGAGTTCGAGGCCAGGCTCACAGCGTTTGACGGGAAAAAATTGCAAAAGCTGGATATTTCCAGTCAGGAACAGGCGGACAGCATCAAGGCAATGCTTGACGGTTCCGCATTCTCCGCTGCATCGGTCGAAGCCAAGCCGACAAAACGCAATCCGGCACCGCCATTCACCACCTCGACCCTGCAGCAGGCCGCCTCCTCGCGGCTTGGATATTCAGCATCGCGCACAATGCAGGTCGCCCAGCGCCTCTATGAGGGCATTGAGATTGGTGGTGAGACCACCGGGTTGATCACCTATATGCGAACAGATGGTGTGCAAATGGCACCAGAGGCACTAGATGCCGCCCGCAGTGCGATCGGAGAGAACTTCGGCAACAATTACCTGCCGGACAAACCCCGGCATTACAGTGCGAAAGCCAAAAACGCGCAGGAGGCGCACGAGGCCATCCGGCCAACCGATTTTTCGAGAACCCCAAGTGATGTCAAACACTTTCTCGATGCCGATCAGGCGAAGCTCTATGACATGATTTGGAAGCGTGCGATCGCAAGCCAGATGAAAGCTGCGGAAATCGAGCGCACCACTGTCGAGATTGAAGCCAGTAATGGAAGTCAGAGCGCCAATCTGCGCGCGACGGGCTCAGTCGTCCGGTTTGAAGGCTTTCTCGCCGCCTACACTGATCAGGCGGAAGACAACGGAAATGGCAATGACGATGACAAACGCCTGCCGGACATACGCACAGGCGAAGCGCTCGAACGTTCAACCATTGATGTAACACAGCACACCACCGAGCCGCCACCGCGCTATTCGGAAGCTTCCCTGATCAAGAAAATGGAAGAGTTGGGTATCGGGCGCCCATCAACCTACGCAGCGACGCTCAAGACGCTCGAAGACCGCGAGTATGTTCGGATCGAAAAACGTAAACTAATCCCGGAAGCCAAGGGACGCCTTGTGACAACTTTCCTGGAAGGATTTTTCCGGCGCTACATCGAATACGATTTTACCGCGGCTCTGGAGGAGAAACTTGATCGCATTTCAGACGGCAAGCTTGCCTGGAAAGAGGTGCTGCGCGATTTCTGGACGGAATTCTCCAATGCGTTGGTTGAGATCAAGGACCTGCGTGTTACCGAGGTGCTGAACACGCTGAACGAAGATCTGGCGCCACTGGTTTTTCCGGAGCGCGAAGATGGTGAAAACCCCCGTATCTGCCCACGCTGCGGCAACGGGAACCTGTCACTGAAACTCAGTCGCTATGGCGCATTCATTGGTTGTTCGAACTATCCGGAGTGCGGATTCACCCGCCAGCTTGGCGAGAGCGGTGAAGGCTCAAATGGCGGGGTCGATGGTGACAAATTGTTGGGCGCTGATCCTTATACCGGGGAAGAGATCAAGCTGAAATCGGGACGGTTTGGACCCTATGTCCAGCGCGGCGAAGGCAAGGAGGCGAAGCGAACGGGCCTGCCGAAAGGCTGGTCACCGGGAGAAATCGATCATGAAAAGGCCTTGGCCCTTTTGTCCTTGCCACGGGACATCGGACCTCATCCCGAAACCGGCAAAATGATATCGGCCGGCATCGGCCGCTATGGTCCGTTTGTGCTGCACGATGGCACCTATGCAAACCTCGAAAGTCCCGAAGAAGTATTCTCAATCGGCATCAATCGTGCCGTTACAGTCATTGCGGAAAAGAAAGCCAAGGGCCCGGGCCGGGGTCGCACGGCGGCCGCTTCCCTGAAAGATCTCGGCGATCATCCCGATGGCGGCGGCAAGATTACCGTGCGCGACGGGCGATACGGACCGTATGTCAATTTCGGCAAAATCAACGCAACGCTGCCAAAGGGCAAGGAGCCAGCAAGCGTAACGCTGGAAGAAGCGCTGGAACTGATCGCGGCAAAAGCGGCCAAGGGTGGCAAAAAGAAACCTGCACGCAAAAAGGCCGTCAAGAAAGCAAAGGCTGACTGATTGGCCCGCCGCAATCAATCGAGCCGGAAGGCGGCGGCCAGAAAGCCGCGGTCTCTTCCTTCCCGCGATGAGATACTGAAATTCGTTGCAGAAAATCCTGATCGTGCCTCCAAACGCGACATCGCCAAGGCATTCAATGTGAAGGGCGATGCGAGGGTGAAACTGAAGCTCATGTTGCGTGAACTGCAGGATGAGGGGCTGATCGAAAAGCGGCGCAAACGCCTGATCCGGCCGGGCGCCCTGCCCCACGTCACTGTGCTTGATATCTATGGGCGGGATCAGGAAGGTGGGCTCCTTGGGCGACCATCCGAATGGCATGGTGAGCCCGGCGAAGAACCGCCGGTTGTCGAGATCAATATCGGCCGTTCCCACAAAGGACCCGCACCCGGGGTCGGTCAGCGGGTTCTGGCAAGAACTTTTCCAACCGAAGATACCGCCGGACCGGCCTATTCGGCGCGGATCATGAAAGTTCTGGAACGCCGGCGCGAGGCGGCGCTGGGTGTGCTGCGAAAAACCGGCGACGGTGATTTCCGGCTTGAACCGGTCGAACGCCGTCAGCCGGAAATGATTATCGACAAAGAGTTTGCCAGCAATGCCAAACCGGGCGACCTGGTGGAAGCAGAACCGCAGCGCAGCCGAGGCTACGGACTGCCGAAAGCGAAAGTGCTGAGCGTTGTAGGGTCGATGGATTCGGAGAAATCCATCTCAATGATTGCATTGCATGCGCATGATATTCCGCATGTCTTTCCAGCTGCCGTGCTGGAGGAATCCGAAAAATGCAAACCTGTTGCACCCAGTTCAGGCGACCGCGAAGACTGGCTCGATCTGCCGCTGATCACCATCGATCCGGCAGACGCGAAAGACCATGACGATGCAGTATTTGCCCAACCGGATGAGGACAAAGGAAATCCCGGCGGCATCGTGGCATATGTGGCGATCGCCGATGTTGCCGCTTACGTGCGGCCCGGCAGCGCTCTGGATCGTGAGGCGCTGAAGCGGGGAAACTCAGTCTATTTTCCCGACCGTGTTGTCCCCATGCTTCCCGAAAAGATATCCAACAATCTGTGTTCGCTGCGAGAAAACGAAAACCGCCCTGCACTGGCAGTGCGCATGGTGTTTTCCGCCGAAGGCCGCAAGCTTCGTCATTCCTTCCATCGCGTGATGATGAAATCCGCTGCGCGGCTGTCGTATCAGCAGGCGCAGGCGGCAATCGACGGCGCGACAGATGACAAGACAGGGCCGATTTTTGAGACTGTCCTGAAACCGCTCTGGCAGGCGTATCAGGTGTTGCAGAGGGGCCGCCGTGCCCGCGAACCGCTGGAACTGGACCTGCCTGAGCGCAAGATATTGCTGAAGGACGACGGCACTGTCGATCGGGTCATCGTGCCCGACCGGCTCGATGCACACAAGCTTATCGAAGAGTTCATGATCCAGGCAAATGTCGCCGCTGCAGAGACGCTGGAAGCGAAAAAACAGGCCCTCATCTACCGCATTCACGATGCGCCATCGTTGGCCAAGCAGGAAGCGTTGCGGGATTTCCTCAAAACCATTGGTCAATCACTGGCGCGCGGCGCTCAAATGCGGCCAGCGCAATTCAACACAATCCTGTCGCGCGTAGTTGGCGAAGATCATGAACAGCTGGTCAACGAGGTCGTGCTTCGGTCTCAGAGCCAAGCGGAGTACGCGACAGGAAATATCGGCCATTTCGGCCTCAATCTCAGACGCTACGCGCATTTTACCTCGCCTATCCGCCGGTATGCGGACCTGATTGTCCACCGGGCACTGATCACCGCACTTTCGCTCGGGAAGGACGGGCTGCGGCAGGCGGACGAACCTCAACTGGAAGAAATATCCGGGCTGATTTCGTCGAGCGAGCGACGGGCAATGGCTGCTGAACGCGATACGGTCGACCGGCTGATCGCCGCACATTTGGCAACCCGTATCGGCGAAGAGTTCCAAGGGCGGATCTCCGGTGTCACAAAGGCAGGCCTGTTTGTGCAACTGCTGCAAATTGGCGCAGACGGGTTCATTCCGGTGTCAACGCTGGGTGATGACTACTATATCTTCGATGAAACGTCGCATGCTTTGGCAGGCGAGCGTACGGGCAAGGGATATCGGCTTGGCGACATGGTGGATGTGCGGCTGGCCGAGGCGGTTCCGTTGGCAGGTTCGATGCGGTTCGAAATGCTAAGTGAGCCTCAGGCCATGCCAGCTTCTGTTCGTTCGTTTCACAAGGGCAAATCCGGACGCCGAAACGCAAGACAACGTGGCCGTGCAGGACCACGACGACGGAGATGAAGATGAGGGAAGAAGTTTATGGCGGCATACCGTCACAACGCGCTGGTCGCAATCTTTGGCAGGCAATGAAGCGCGGAGCGGTCAACCGCTGCCCGAGCTGCAGTCACGGCCAATTGTTCTCTTCGTTCGTCAAGACGCATGAAAGTTGCACTCACTGTGGCGAGGCATTTTACCATCACCGAGCCGACGACCTGCCGGCCTATCTTGTTATTCTTATCGTCGGTCATATTGTTGTCGGCGCCTTTATGGGGGTCGAGGCCACAACCACGCTGTCGCTTTGGCAACATCTTGCCATTTGGGTACCCGTAACCGTTGTCATGTCGCTTGCCATGCTGCGTCCGATCAAGGGTGCGGTTGTCGGCCTGCAATGGGCGCTTTACATGCACGGGTTCGGCGGCCACGATGAGGTGATTGAATCCCATCCGGAGGCCTGACTGTTCAATGTCATCGGAAATGCCGCCCGCTCAATCCGTGCGGGGTTTGACCCGCAAACAGATAGACAGCGCCGAATCAAAGGATTTTGCCCTTGGCGATGGCCCTCTGCGGCCGCGTGACGCCGGCACCTTGATCCTGCTAGACCGGCGGGGCGATGTGCCCCATGTCCTCATTGGCAGGCGGCATCGAAAACATGCGTTCATGCCCGGTAAGTTTGTTTTTCCCGGCGGGCGGACCGATCCGAATGACGGGCGGATCAAAACGGCCGATTCGCTCGATGCGCGTGAGTTACAGAAATTGACCTCTGGCCCTGGCCGCAAGGCTTCGCCGACAAGGGCACGGGCCATTGCTCTCAGCGCCATCCGGGAGACCTATGAGGAGGCCGGTTACCTCATCGGTTCGAAAGGTACGTTCGAATCTCCTCATAGCGACTGGCAAGGATTTGTCGACTATGGAGTGACGCCGGAACTCTCCGGCTTGCGGTTCATAGCACGCGCGATCACGCCTCCTGGCAGGGTACGCCGGTTTGATACGCGGTTTCTTGCTGCTTTTACCGACAGCGTTGCGGTGGCGCTGGACGGAGGTGGCCCCACCGACGAACTGGAAGAACTGATCTGGTTGCCGGTACGGGAGGCCATGGAAGCAGACATTCCGGTGATCACAAAGACCGTGCTTGATGAACTGGACCGCAGACTAACAGTTGACCCCGCGCTGACGCCCGGTGGCGACGTTCCGTTCTATCATATGAAGCACAATCGCTTCCGGCGCGATATTATTTAGAGCCTTTCAAGCCCAGCTGGAAGCAGTTTGAATGGATGGATTTTTAGCATCTGACCACGGCAATTTCTGCGCTGCCACAGGCAGCGAAGCAGAAAATGCGTCGATGGTTCCAAAGGAACCGGGGCGTTGTCGCGGTTTAGAAAAACCGCGAAACGCCTTGGAGAATACCGCAGAGCATAGCCTGAGCTATGGTCGAGGATTTCGACGCGGTCAGGGCGAAAAAGACACCATAGCAGGGAGATAAGCCGATGAGATGTTTATCCTTTCTGCAATCGTTTGAATTTGGTGCTTTGGCCTTCGGGCGTTGTCGCGAAAAGCTAACAGTGCTTGCACTTCGTCGCTTTCCGCTCCTAGCCGGAGACCAAACTCCCTGCGTTCAAACGATTCCATCTGGGTTTGAAAGGCTCTAACGAATATGGAAGCGGCCGGGCAAATCCGCTGGCACGGAATGCTCGCAGCGACGGCATCGGTTACCGCTGTCGGTATCGGTATCGGCCTTTCAGTACCGCTGCTCTCGACGATCCTTGAAACGCGCGGCTATTCGGCCACCCTCATCGGCTTGAACTCCGCAACAGCGGGCTTGGCATCCATTGCCATTACACCGTTTGTGACCCCGTTGGCGGTGCGGTTTGGTGTTGTGCCGGTATTGCTGACCTCGATCATGCTGGCGGCGGTATCGCTGTGCCTGTTTTATTTTGTGCCATCTGTGTGGTGGTGGTTTCCGCTGCGGATCGTCTATCACAGCATGCTCAACATCATCTTCATCCTGTCGGAGTTCTGGATCAGCAGTTCGGCGCCACCCAAGCGGCGAGGCCTGGTTCTGGGTGTCTATGCGACGGTGCTTTCGGCAGGCTTTGCCGCTGGCCCGTGGCTTTTTTCCGTGCTCGGCAGCGCCGGAATTGCTCCTTTTGCGGCCGGTGCGGCGATCATTCTCGCTGCAGCACTGCCGACCGCTTATGCCGCACGTCACAGCCCGACAATGGAAGGTGAGACGTCTTCTGGAGGTGTAATCCGGTTTTCATTGCTGGTGCCGACAGCGACCGCGGCCGTGCTGATCTTCGGAGCTGTCGAAACCGGCAGTTTTGCGCTGTTCCCCGTGTATGGCGCCCGGATTGGATTCAACGAAGCCGAGGCAGCACTGCTGATCAGCATGATTGGCGTCGGCAATGTGGTCATGCAACTGCCGCTCGGATTGCTCAGTGACAGGGTCCGGGATCGCCGGGTGCTGCTGGTTTCATTGTCGTTCGTCGGGCTCGCCGGCATTCTGTTGTTGCCCCTGACCGGCTTGAACTGGTGGCTGGCGGCGCTTTTGATGTTTGCCTGGGGTGGTGCTGTCGGAGGATTGTACATTGTCGGGCTGTCTCACCTGAGCGCCCGATTGTCCGGCCGTGACCTGGCGTCGGCCAATGCCGCGTTTGTGCTGTGCTATTCGATCGGGATGCTGGTGGGACCCCAGATTATCGGTATCGGTATGGATGCCGCAGGTCCAAATGGCTTTGCATGGACACTGGCGCTGTTTTTCTTCGCCTATGTGAGCTTTGCCTCTGTCAGAATCGTGCGCTCCACTTGACAATCAGGCGCGGTCGGGTATGTGTCGCGGCCAACAAGCCGCAGCCGGATAATTTTCCGAAGCAGGCGGCGTTTTCTTTTGCACAGACGGACGAATTCAATGGCCAAGGCTACAACGATCAAGATCAGGCTCAACTCGACGGCCGATACAGGCTTCTTCTATGTAACCAAGAAGAACAGCCGCACGATGACCGAAAAGATGACCAAGCGCAAATATGACCCGGTCGCGCGCAAGCATGTCGAGTTCAAGGAAGCGAAGATCAAATAATCCTATCTTCCAGGAAATCGCAAAGCGCCGTCTCACACGAGGCGGCGTTTTTTGTTTGTCAGCAACTTGCCAATCGTCTGAAAAGAAATTCGGGGGCCGGTCGGCTGTCTGGCAGCGGTACGAGGAGGCCACTATGTGCCAGGGCCGGCCGGCCAACCCCACGGACCCAGGAGATGCGGCGGACCTGAGCATCATGGGGTATAGGTCAGGTGGGCCGCACTAGCCTCGCATCGGTCCCACCCTTCTGCGTCCGGGCGGACATTTACGCAGCCCCGGACGGAAATCAATACTTTCTTAACCACCAAATATGACAAACGTTAGGTAGAGTTAAGCATTGAATTTTAAGCAAATTTTATTGATCACCGTCTGAAGCGCGGATTTATGCGGCTTTTGCAACCACTTTATTGCGGCCGCCATTCTTGGCCTCATAGAGCGCCGTATCGGCACGCTTCATCAAGTCGGGTACCGTGTCCGAACGCCCCTCCAGGGACGACAGGCCGACACTGACCGTCACATTGATCGCGCCACCGGTGGTCTCAAACGCAAGGTCCGCGGTCTCGGAACGTACACGTTCGGCTACGATTTGGGCCGTCTCGGGATCGGTATCCGGCATGACAACGACAAACTCCTCGCCACCGTAGCGGCAGGCGAGATCCATGCCACGAACGGATTTCCGCAACCTGTTGGCAAATTCCTTCAAGACCTGGTCACCGGCGTCGTGGCCATGTGTGTCGTTGATGGTCTTGAAGCAGTCGAGATCAGCCATCAATACCGAAAGCGGCCTGCCACGACCGAGAGCACGATCAAACAAGGAGTGCAAATGACTGTCGAGGTAACGGCGGTTGTGCAATCCGGTAAGGCTGTCGGTGACAGCGAGTTCGATCGACTGGGTAACATTGGCGCGCAATTCGTCGTTATAGCGTTTGCGGCGAAGCTGGGTTCTGACACGGGCGACAAACTCCTGTTTGTCAACCGGTCTGACGATATAGTCGTTGACGCCGAGTTCCAGACCCCGCGTAACGGTTTCGTCCTCGCCCTGCTCAGCTATCAGCATGATCGGTATAGAGCGTGTCCGGTCAAGCGAACGTAATTGCGAACACAATCGCAGCGGATCGAAGTCGTTAAACGCGGTTGAAATAACAATGCATTCATGGTCGCCTTCGGCTGCACAGAACAAACCCTGATGCGGGTTTGTCTCCAGGTCCACATCGGCAACTTGCTCAAGCATGCGCATCAGCCGCTCATGCGACGATTGACGGCCATCGACAAGCAACAATTTGGGTTTTGCCCTGCTTGCACCTTGCGCCTGATCCAGCATGTTTTCCAGCCCGATCGTCGCCGTCGTCGCTGCGCGCAGGCGCAGTTCATCGGTCAGCATTTTCAGGCGTACAAGGCTTTTTACCCGTGTCATCAACTGCAGGTCATTGACCGGCTTGGACAGAAAATCGTCGGCGCCAGCCTCAAGGCCGCGCACCCTGTCCTCCACCTGATCAAGCGCCGTGACCATGACAACGGGAATATGTGCAGTGGCCGCATCGCGTTTCAGGCGCCGGCAAACCTCAAACCCGTCCATGCCCGGCATCATCACGTCGAGCAATATCACGTCGATCTGACCGCTGGCGCAAATATCAAGCGCCTCCTGACCGCTGAGTGCGGTGACAACGTCGAAATATTCGGCAAGCAGCCGGGCCTCAAGCAGGCGCAAATTCGCCGGGATATCATCAACGACCAGTACACGGGCAGTCATGGCTCAATACTCTCTACTCGGGTACGCGCTAAGCGTCTCCCAGATACGACTTGATCGTCTCAATGAAATTCGGAACGGAAATCGGCTTCGAAATATAGGCTTCGCAGCCACCGCTGCGGATCCGTTCTTCATCACCCTTCATCGCAAATGCGGTGACGGCTATGACCGGGATAGGATGCAATTCGTCATCTTCTTTCAGCCAGCGGGTCACGTCCAGGCCAGAGACTTCCGGCAGCTGAATATCCATCAAAATGAGATCCGGTTTGTGTTCGCGGGCGAGATCAAGCGCCTCCAATCCGTTGCGGGTACGGACAGTCTCATAGCCGCTGGCCTCGATCAGGTCGCGGAAGAGCTTCATGTTGAGCTCATTGTCTTCGACGATCATCACCTTTTTAGGCATTTGCCGGTGGTCCCGTAACCCCTTGTCCCGCCTGCACTTTCGGCAAACGAAACAATCGAATTGCGCATTTGGTCGACAACGCTAGCGCAATATGATTGACGAAACGCAAATTTTGACCGGTAAACCATCTCGCGAGCATCTTGCGATGATGGCCTATGACGCGCTATCGAAACAGAAACGCTTGGTCAGGGAATCATGCCGGACAACAGCCCGCAGAAAGACGACGCAGAAGCGATTGCCGTTTCGGCTCTTGCGTTCATCGCCAGTGACGATGTTTTGCTGCCGAGATTTCTGCAAATAACCGGCATTGAGGCGGCGGCGATCCGCGATGCAGCCGCCGAACCGGGCTTTCTGACCGGCGTATTGCAATTCATCTGCGCACACGAACCAACATTGCTGCAGTTTTGCGATGCGACAGACGTCAGTCCGCACAGTGTTGCTGCCGCGATGCGAAATTTGCCGCAAGGCGATGACAGCTACCAGTCAAGCATATGAGCGACGATCCCGAAACGGCGCGCCAGATAGCCGAACTTGCCAAAGACACCAGACCGTTGCTGGTTCTGGATGTCGATGAGGTTGTTTTAGAGTTTGTCGGGCCATTTATGGCGTTTTTGAACGATGCCGGTTACGAGCTAAAAGTTGATTCATTCCGGCTGCATGGCAACGTCGTTAGCGCAAATACGGGCGAGGTGACCGAAAGGGAGACCGTCTCAGCGCTGCTGAACGGCTTCTTTGAAGCGCAGGAGAGCTGGCAAACGGCTGCCACGGGCGCGGCGGAAACTGTCGAAGATCTGGCTGAAGATGCTGAAATTGTCATGCTGACCGCCATGCCGCACCAATTTCGCGATGCCCGCCGGAGGCTGCTCGACCGCACAGGCTTTCGCTATCCACTGCTCACGACCCAGACTGCAAAGGGGCCGGCGATCGAGCAACTCCGAGGTAAGACGCCGAGGCCGGTCACATTCATCGATGACATTCCGCACAATCTGATATCGGTTCAAAGAAGCGTCCCCGATGCCGGATTGATCCACTTGATGGCTCACGAGGGAATGCGGGCGTTGCTACCCCCCATGGACATGACAATTGACGTTGCAAATTCCTGGATCCACGCTGGCGATCTCATTCGAAAACACCTATCGCTTTAATTGTCATAAAACAATTCGCATCAATGGCCTGCCATCCTTTCTTAAAGCAACTTGTTGAAATCCGGCTTGCTCAAACTTGTGACTCGAGCCGACGAACAGGCTGAGCGGGCTTTTTGAGCGATCCATTGGACAGGCTTCAACGATGCGGGCACCGTTTTGGCGAGCGAATTCCAGACCACCGTCGATCAAGTGACCCGACAAACCGCGTCTGCGCGCCGACTTGGCAACGAAGAAACAGGACATTGCCCAGACCGATGTGTCATCAACCGGGGCGTCGTCCAGTGGCGCTGAAACGCGGCGCGGAGAATTGAATTGGGGTACATCGGCGCGCGGTCCAACCTGAAGCCAGCCAATTGCCCGTCCCTCTTCAAATGCAAGAATACCCGGAGGCGGGCCGGCTTCGACCCGCTTTTTCATCCACGCCTTGTTGGCATTGCGGTCATTCTTCTGGCGATCCTTCGGCGCGAGGCGAAAATAAGTGCACCAGCAGCCGTAACAGGCACCCTGAACACCGAACAGTTCGTCGAAGGCATCCCATCGGTCAGCTGTCAGTGGCGCAATCTCTGGTACCATGGCATAGTCTCCGCAGAAATCCGCCCGAGACCATCTGTTTTCTGACGGATATGTTCCTGTTATGTTCACATCGATGACCGACCTTGTCAACAACCCGGAGCACGGTTTTTGCCGTGATTGCATGACACCGCATCGCGGGCCGGACAACCGTTGTGATTCTTGCGGCAGCCCGCGCGCCGCAAGGCATCCGGAGCTTTATCAACTGGTCATCGCTCACATTGACTGCGACGCATTTTACGCTTCGATAGAAAAACGCGACGACCCCAGCCTGCGCGACAAACCGGTAATCATCGGTGGCGGCCGGCGCGGCGTGGTCTCAACCGCGTGCTATCTGGCAAGGATCAAGGGTGTGCATTCGGCCATGCCGATGTTCAAAGCGCTCAAGGCCTGTCCGGAAGCGACCGTCGTAAAGCCGAACATGGAGAAATATGCCGCAGTCGGCCGCGAAGTGCGCGAGATGATGCAGTCGCTGACACCCGCCGTCGAACCGATTTCCATCGATGAAGCATTTCTGGACCTGTCGGGAACCGAGCGGTTGCATCACGATCCCCCTGCCCGGGTTCTGGCGCAATTTGCCAATCAAGTGGAGACGGAAGTCGGTATCACGATCTCCATCGGCCTGTCCTACTGCAAGTTCCTGGCGAAAGTTGCCTCCGACTTCGAGAAGCCGCGCGGCTTCTCGGTGATCGGCCAGGCGGAAGCGAAAAGCTTTCTTGCCGACAAGCCGGTGAGCATGATCTGGGGGGTCGGCAAGGCGTTTGACAAGACACTTGCGCGCGACGGCATTCGCACAATCGGCCAGTTGCAGACCATGGAACGCGATACGTTGCTGCGTGCCTACGGGGTGATGGGTGACCGGCTTTTTCACCTGTCGCGTGGCGAGGACAGTCGCAGTGTCAGCGGTCATGGCGGTGCAAAGAGCGTTTCGTCGGAGACGACCTTCAACGATGATCTCGCCACCTTGAACGAGCTTGTGCCGGTGCTGCGATTACTTTCCGAAAAAGTCTCCGAGCGCCTGAAGAAAAAGGGCATTGCCGGGCGGACCATTGTGCTGAAACTGAAGAGCAAGGACTTCAAGATCAGGACTCGTAGCCGGCAACTCGCTGATCCGACATTGCTGGCCGACCGGATTTTTTCAACCGGTCTGGAGCTGCTACGCAAGGAAACCGACGGCACGGAATTCCGGCTTATCGGTATCGGCGTCTCCGACCTGACGGATGCAGAGCGCGCCGATCCGCCCGATCTGGTCGATACGCCAGCGCGCAAACGGGCAATCGCCGAGGGCGCGATCGATGCAGTACGCGACAAATTCGGGCGCCAGGCGGTTGAAACCGGTTACACGTTCGGCAGGTCCCGCAATGCAAGGCCGCAGCGTGACCGGGATGTGTGAAACACTCTAAACCAGTTCCACATCCACCACACCGGAAACCGCCTTCACGGCAGACGCGATGCGGGTTGAGACCTGATAGCGGTCCGGCAATTCGATCTCGACCTCGCCCTCAGCGTTGTCCTTGATGACAATTAAGCTCACCTGCCCTGTGCCGGATTTGTCCAGATGCGATGACAGGCTGCCGAGCGGCACAGCATCTCTCACGAAGATACGCATGGCGTTTTGCAGGCGGCTTGCCTCGTCCTCAAGCGATTGCACGGTCTGGATGCGCAAATTGACACCCTCGGGACGATCTTCGGCCGAGACTGTGATCACCACCGAATTGCCCGCCTCCAGAAGGTCCCGATACTGCGCCAGTGCTTCGGAAAACAGTACCGCCTCGAACTGGCCTGTCGTGTCGGAAAACTGGATGACGCCCATCTTGTTTCCGGTCCGCGTCTTGCGCTCCTGCTTTGACGTGATCGTGCCGGCAAGACGTCCGGCAGAAGCACCGCGCTTGACCGCCGCCTCGAAATCCGACCAGGCCTGAACCCGCATCTTTTGCAGCGTATTCCTGTATTCATCGAGCGGATGCGCTGAGAGGTAAAATCCCACTGTCTGAAATTCGCGGTGCAGTTTCTCCGCAGGCAGCCAAGGGCTGGCATCGGGAAGGCGGATTGGTTCTGCATCCGCAGCCAGGCTGTCTCCAAACATGTTTCCCTGTCCTGAACTTGCTTCCTGCGCTGCAAGTTGCGCCGTTCCAAGCATCCGCTCCACACCGGCCATCATTGCAGCCCGGTCGCGGCCGAAGCAATCAAGTGCGCCTGCGGCAATGAGACTTTCAAACACTCTCTTGCCGACCACCCTCGGATCGACGCGCTCGCAGAAATCTTCAAGGCTGCCAAACGGTTTCTCCTTGCGGCATTCGACGATGTGCTCGACTGCCGCATCGCCGACACCCTTGATGGCCGCAAGCGAATAGAAAATGCGGTTTTCATCGACCTCGAAGTCGCGGAAGGACGATGTCACCGACGGAGCAACAACGTCGATCCCCATCCGTAGCGCATCCTGACGGAATTCGCTGAGCTTGTCGGTGTTCGACATGTCCAGCGTCATCGATGCCGCGAGGAACTCCACAGGATAGTGGGCCTTCATGTAGGCAGTCTGGTAAGACACGATGGCGTAGGCGGCGGCGTGGGACTTGTTGAAGCCGTAGTCGGCGAACTTGGCGAGCAGATCAAAAATCATGTTGGCCTGCGGTTTGCCGACGCCACGCTCAACAGCACCATCAACAAACCGCACACGCTGCTTGTCCATTTCGGATCGGATCTTCTTGCCCATGGCACGGCGCAACAGATCGGCTTCGCCCAGCGAATATCCGGCCAGTTCCTGGGCAATCTGCATCACCTGTTCCTGATAGACGATCACGCCCTGGGTTTCCTTTACGAGATGATCGATCTTTGGATGGATCGAGGCCATCTCCTCTTCGCCATGCTTGCGGGCATTGTAGGTCGGAATATTTTCCATCGGGCCGGGTCGGTAGAGCGCGACAAGGGCAATAATGTCTTCGATGCGGTCAGGTTTCATGCCCAAAAGTGCTTTCCGCATGCCGGCACTTTCCACCTGGAACACACCAACGACCTCGCCCCGCGACATCATCTCGTAGGTCTTCTGATCGTCCAGCGGGATACGCGCCAGATCGACCTCTACCCCGCGCCGGCCCACCAGCCGGACCGCGGTTTCAAGCACGGTCAGCGTCTTCAGCCCAAGAAAATCGAATTTCACCAGGCCGGCCTGCTCGACCCATTTCATGTTGTACTGCGTCACTGGCATGTCGGAGCGCGGATCGCGATACATGGGCACGAGTTCCGAAAGCGGCCGGTCGCCAATCACAATGCCTGCCGCATGCGTTGAAGCGTGGCGGTAGAGACCCTCCAACCGCTTGGCAATGTCGAGCAAGGTTTTGACAATCGGTTCGCGTTCCATCTCCTCGGCAAAGCGAGGCTCGTCTTCAATCGCCTTTGCAAGCGAGACCGGGGCGGCTGGATTTTGCGGTACCATTTTGCAGAGCCGGTCGACCTGACCATAGGGCATTTGCAGAACACGGCCGACATCCCGCAACACCGCACGCGCCTGCAGCGTTCCGAAGGTGATAATCTGGGCGACTTGATCGCGCCCATATTTCTCCTGCACATAGCGGATCACCTCGTCGCGGCGATCCTGACAGAAGTCGATGTCGAAATCCGGCATCGAAACGCGGTCAGGGTTCAGGAACCGCTCGAACAGCAGTGAAAACCGCAATGGATCAACATCGGTGATGGTGAGCGCCCAGGCAACCAGCGACCCGGCACCCGAACCGCGGCCCGGACCGACCGGTATGCCCTTGGATTTCGCCCACTGGATGAAGTCGGCAACGATCAGAAAGTAACCCGGATATTGCATCCGCTCGATGACATCGAGTTCATAGTCAAGCCGGTCGGTATAGTCCTGCCGGGTATATCCTTCCGCCATGCCAAACGTTTTCAGGCGGATGCTCAGCCCGTCTTCGGCTGCCGCCCGCAGTGCCTTGGTTTCCTCAGCGACCGAATCGATGTCTGCTGAAGCCCCGGCAACAAAGCGCGGCAATATCGGTTCCCGGGTTTGCGGAAAATAGCTGCACCGCTTTGCGATCTCGACGGTGTTGTCTATCGCCTCGGGCAGATCAGCGAAGAGTTCGATCATCTCCGCTTGAGGTTTCAGATAGTGGTCTGCTGTCAATCGGCGGCGATTGTCTTCTGCCACAACCGAGCCTGATGCGATCGCCATCAACGCATCATGGGCATCGAAATCGCTCTTCGACGGAAAGTAGGCATTGTTGGTGGCAACGAGCGGTAGTTCCAGTTTGTAAGCCAGACTGATCAGAGCCGCTTCGATATCGCGGTCAAATTCGCCATGACGCTGAAGTTCGACGTAGAGCCGGTCTCCGAAAATGCCATGCAACAGGTCTAATGCTTCCTCCGCCTGGTCGGGGTGGTTGGAGGCGATTGCACGATTGACCGCACCTCCACCTGCCCCAGTCAGGCAGATAATCCCCGCAGAATGTTTCTTCAGCGAATCCAGACTTGCTTGTACAGAACCGACGCCGGAGCCTTCCAAATAGGATTCAGAAACAATGCGAACGAGGTTTGCATGCCCCTGCTGCGTCGCAGCAATCAGCACCAGTTTCGAAGGATCAGTATGGCTGGAACCTGCACCGTCTGCATGTTCAATCGAAGTGCTCAAGTCGACGTGGATTTCGCATCCAATAATCGGCTGGACACCGGCTGCTACGGATTTTTGCGCGAACTCCAGTGCGCCAAACAGATTGTTGGTATCGGTAACCGCGATAGCCGGACATTCGTCTGCAACTGCCTGAGCGATGATCTTGGCGACAGGCAGCGCACCTTCCAGCAGCGAATAGGCTGAATGCACTCGCAGGTGAATGAAATGTTGTGATTTGCCCTGGCCGGTGACTCCGTCCGGTGCGTTTTCTGCCATGTGGATCCGTCCGAGAATCTGTCCGCCGAAACACGGATTGTTTCGCGTTACCTCGCGGCTGTCCAGAGCTACAAACCGTTGCCCACCGTTTCAGTCACTATCAAACCGCTACGCCCGAATTGCTACAAAATTCTTTCAGTCGTCAAAACGCGCCAATCCACATCGCCATGGTTACAAGGAACATTCCGACGGAAACGAGCGAGACGACATCCTGGATAAGATTGAGCATATTCGGCTCCTGTTGGCGTTAAGTTTCCCTTTTGTTCTATTTTTGTTCAAATGTCAAATGTTTTTCACTCGCCAGCACTCTGCGGGGCCGCCCGGCGGTCAAACACCCATATATTTTTTCAACAGAGACGGATTGTCTTTTAGCGTCGGGACATCGACAACGTCCCGACTGCGGCCGTTTTCGATGAATGCAACGCGATCCGCCACCGAAAGCACCGCATCGATGCGCTGCTCGACCAAGATGATGGCCACGCCCTCCCCTTTCAGCCGCGTCACTACCTGCCGGATCTGCTCGATCATGGACGGTTGAAGTCCTTCGGTGGGCTCGTCCAGCAACAGCACTTTTGGCTCGATACACAGTGCCCGGGCAATCGCGAGCATCTGCTGTTCGCCGCCTGACAGTGTACCCGCCATTTGGCCCATGCGTTCGTGGAGGCGTGGGAAAATATCCAGCACCCGCTGGCGCAATGTTGCACCTCCACCGCTGACCATCAGGCCGGTTTCCAGGTTTTCCGCAACCGTCAGTTCCGAAAACAGGCGGCGGCCCTGAGGGATGTAACCGATGCCCTTGCGGGGAACCATGTGGGCCGGCAGGTGAGAAATATCTTCTCCATCGAGCAGAACTTTTCCAGCCGTCACCGCAATCAGCCCCATGATCGCCTTCATGGTCGTCGTCTTGCCGGCGCCGTTACGGCCGAGCAAACAGAGGATTTCGCCCGATACGACAGAAAGCGAAATACCGTGAATTATTCTCGCGGCGCCATAGCCGGCATCGATGTTGCTTACCTCAAGCATCGGCTGTTCCCAGATAGGCGGCCTGCACGTCGTGATTGGCGCTGACCTCGTCCGGCGTTCCTTCTGCCAGGATATTGCCGAAATTGAGCACGGTGACGAAATCGGCGGTATCCATCACAACATCCATATTGTGCTCGATCAGCAGGATTGTCGTGCTTCCGGCCATTGACCGGATGAGGTTCTTGAAGTTTGCGATCTCGCTGTCGGCAAGCCCCTGCGTGGGTTCATCCAGGATCAGAAGTTTCGGCTTCTGCGCCAGGCCCATGGCAATTTCCAGCAGTCTTTGGTGGCCATAGGACAGGTCACCGGCCACCTCGTGGCGACGGTCTTCAAGCCCGACATGGTTCAACGCGTCAGCCACCTGGCTGTCGACATCTGCCTCACTTCCGGGCGAGACGCGCCGAACGGCGAGCGCAACATTTTCATTCAGTGTCAGTCTTTCATAGACCGATGTGATCTGGAACGTATAGGCCATTCCCGCCGCAATGCGCTTGTGGGCGGGCAGACGAGTTATGTCGCGGCTCTGAAAACTGACCGAACCGGCAGTGGCCGGAATGCGGCCGGAGATCAGCCCGACCAGCGTCGACTTGCCGGCTCCGTTCGGACCAATCAGCGCCCGTATCTGGCCTTGCGGCAGGGAGAAATCGACGCCTTCAACCGCGAGAAGACCACCAAACCGCTTGGTCAGATCGTGTGTTTGAAGCAGCTCTACGGCAGCCATTTCAGCCACCTCCTGCGCACTTCTCCGATGATGCCGTGGCGGGCAAACAGCGTCAGCAGCACCAATACCAGACCGGCAATGGCCAGATAGGCCGTAGTGTATCCGCTGGTGATGTCGATCAGATAGAACATGAACAGCGTCCCGACCAATGGTCCAAGCGCCGTTCCAGCGCCACCGAGCAAGACCCACAGCAGCGGCAGGATCGAATACTGCACCGAGGCAAAGCTCGCCCCGACATAACCGAACAAGAGCCCGTAACTGGCGCCTGCGACGCCCGAGACGGTTCCCGAAATGATAAACGCGATGAGCTTGTACTGCCCCACATCGTAACCAAGCATGCGGGTGCGTTCCTCGTTTTCGCGAATGGCGACCAGAACTTTGCCGAACGGTGACTGAACCAGCCGTGACAGAAAAAACAGGCAAATCGCGAACAACAACAACCCGGCCAGATATCGATTGGCTTCGTTGCTCAGATCAATTCCGGCAAGCATGCGATCCGCCTGCTGAATGACAAAGCCTTCGTCACCGCGAGTCCACTCACCGAAATAGAGAACTGTCAGGAATCCCGCCTGCGAAAACATCAGGGTCACGATCATCAACTGCACTCCGGAGGTGCGCAGCGCAAGAAATCCAATCACGGCAGAGACGATGAGGCTGGAGACAAGACCGGCAATGAGCGCCGGGCCGGCCGGCCAGCCCAGATGTTGCATCACCAATCCCATGCCATACATGCCGGCACCGAAAAACATCGCATGGCCCAGGCTCAGCATGCCGCCATAGCCAAAGGCGAAATTGAATCCCATTGCATAGACTGCCAGCACCATGATGCGGGCCAGATTGCCATGGTGGTAGGCCGGCAGGACAAAGTGCAGGACCAGCAGCAGAACAATGACGCAAACAGTCAGCGTCAGGGATTTTTGTGCATCACTCATCGGCCGCGCGAGCCAAACAGGCCCTGCGGCCGGAACACCAATACGAAGGCAACCAGCAGGGTCGACAATATCTTGGCCAGCGTCGGCGAAAAGAACATCGAGATCATGCCGTCGCTCATGCCGATCAACACGGCAGCGGCGACGGTGCCGGGCAAGCTCCCCAGCCCGCCGATGATCACGACGATGAAAGAAAGCAATAGCGGATCTGCACCCATCAGGTAATGCGCCTGTCGGATGGGAACGATCAGTGTCGCAGCAAGTGCGGCCAGCGCTGCGCCGATGCCAAACGCGATGGCGTAGACCCGGTCAACCTGAATGCCGAATGCGGTGGCCATTTCCCGGTCGAGCTGGGTGGCGCGCATGACGAGGCCGAGTTTCGACCTTGCCATGATTTGCCAGAGCACGATCAAAAGAACGATTGCCGCGGCAATGACGAACAGCTTGTAGCTGGTGGTGCCGAAACCCCAAGGCCAGCCGAGCGTCAATCCGCCCTCGCCCCATTCTGGCCAGGGTATTGCCAGGCGCTGGTTGAATGGTGCTTCGACCGGCCGGGCATCTGGCCCATAGGTCATCAGCGTGACCTGCTGGATGATATAAAGCAGGCCAATTGTCGCTACGATGGTATTTTCGGGATCGTATTTGAGCCGCTTGAGCACCAGTACGTCGGCCGAGACAGCGATTGCTCCGACCACAATCGGCGCGATCGCAAGCGCCAACACAAAGCCAATGGCCGGGTGTGCGCCAATCGTGGTTGCCACTACCCAAGCTAAAACCGCGCCGAGCATGAAGAATTCGCCGTGGGCGACATTGACGACGCGCATCACCCCGAACACCAAGCTCAGGCCAACCGCCGTCAAGGCCAGCACGCTTGCCTGTACCGCTCCCTCTATCAAAGCCAGTACGAAATAGGGCCCGAAATCCATGGGAGCCGTCCGCCTCTTTTACTAGAGCGTGTCTTGTACAAATGGAATCGTTTGAACGCCGATAATACGTGGCCTGACAAGGAGCGCGAGGTGACGCGGTGTGAACACCGTTAGGCTCGCGCAGCGCCGTTCAGGGCGCGAAGAATCCAAGGCGTTTCGTGGTTTCTTTGAACCACGACAACGCCCGTCAATGCTTGGACCCGTCGAAGCATTATTCGCCGAATGGCCTGCGGCCGGGCGAAAATGCCTTGGTTCAAACGATTGCGGTTTCACTATATTTGTCAGATGCTTAATTGGTATTTGGCTTGGCACTCTTCTCCGCCCCGACTGCGTCGAAATCCTCGCACGATGGTTACATCGCGCTGTGGTATTCTCCTTGCCGAGACGAAAAATCCCTGCCATCAAACCGCTTCCATTTGTACAAGATACGCTCTGCCCCGGTCCGTCGGGACCGGGGCTTCCCCAATTATCCGGCTACATCAGAACGGCTGTGTCGTGTAGTCGACCTCGTCGGGATAGAATGTGTCTTCAATCGATGTCGTGTGCGCTACGATCAACTTGCCGTCTGTCACCTTGGAAATGTACTGGTGGCCGAACACCTGGTGGGTCTTGCCGTTAAACAGCTTGGCGCCTTGGGGATGTTCGTTGGAATGCGGCATGTCGGTCACCGCTTCGACTGCTTCAATGAGCTTCGAACGGTCGTCCGGACCGGCATAGCCGGCGGCTTCCATACCTGCCTTAATGATATGCAGGGTCTCCCAGCAGCCGAACATGTGCGCGTAGGTGGACACATCCTTCGGATCTGAAACCGAAGCGCCATTGTCATCGACCCCAACCGCCGCGCGATAGGCCTTGTCAAAGTCCGACTGGTCGGCCTGGGCGTAACGCGGATTGCCTTCCCAGAAATAGGTGCCGTCAAGGAATTCAAGTCCGGCGCTGCCAATGTCGACGGCCTCCAGACTATCGATGAAGCCGAATATCTCTGGTCTGCTGCTGCCGAAGAATTCGCCCATCTCCTTGACGAAGGTCAGAACGGCAGGACCGACCATCACGTGATAGACCACTTCGGTTTCACGCGGGATTTGCGGGAAATACCGGGTGAATGACGATTCTGTCGGCGGGATGGCGATTTTCGCAAGCACCTGACCGCCCTGTTTTTCAATGGCCTCGGAGAAATAATCGCGATGGTCATGACCGAAGGCGAAGTCAGGGAAGATCATCGTTACCTTCTTGCCAAGGTTGTCCGCCACAAACGGCGCCATGGCCTGAACCTGGCTCTTCACATCGGTGATGCCGGGCTGCAGCGTGTAGCGGTTGAGCATGCCGCTGGCGACGTGGTGTCCCTCGGAAACGACAAAGTAGGGCAATTTCAGTTCACCGGCGCGCGGCGCAGAACCAATCACCACGTGGCTGAAAAGCGTGCCGAACGCCACGTCGCAGCCATGCTGGTTGGCAAACTTCTCCACCACCTCTGCGCCACGTTTCGGGTCGGTGCCATCGTCTTCGGCTATGATCTCCACAGGACGGCCGTTTATACCGCCGGCATCGTTGATCATCTTGGCTGCGGCTTCAGTGGTGCGGCCATACCAGCGGCCATAGGCAGCGCCAATGCCCGTAACATGTTGTTGAAAACCGATCTTGATCGGCGCTGAACTCTGCGCCTGTGAATAGCGAACAAATCCCGGCATTGCCGCGCTTCCGGCAACCAGCGCCGAGCCGGCGGCCATTTTCTTCAATACTGATCTGCGCGTTTGTTTTGGTTTCAAGATTCGGGTCATCATCAACCTCCCTTTTATCCTTGCGTCTGCCCCACTCCGCAAAGCCGACTATAGTTTGTATGCATACGAACAAATTGTCCAGTAGGATCGTATTCACGCCCCTCGCGGCGTGGCGAGCAGCCAGAGACCAAACAGGGTATAGAGGATCATAAAGAGCGCAAGTGGCAACTGGGCCAAAAGTACATCCCGCTGTTTGCTAAACAGGCGCGAGACCATCACGTGGCCAACCAAAACCGAAAGTACATGGCCGATCACCACCACGCCTGCCTGTGACAACCAGATGATCCTGACCGTGTCGCGTGTGTTGAAAAAGCCCGTCGTTACCTGTGATTGGCCAAACCCGAGCCAATCTGCACCTGTAGCAAGCGGATCATTCAACGCGAGAAGCGCATACTGGATCTGAACAATATACGCAGTCAGATAATGCGCCGCGTGATAGGCAAGTGCGATCGGCAACATGGACATTGCCAGGACACCGAACGCTTCAGTAAACTCCGTATCGGACCCTGCAAGGCGAAGACCGGTCCAGATGACAAGGGCAAAGGCACCTAAGAGCAGCGCATTTGCCGCCAAAAGTCCGATAGTGGTTGGCCAAAAAACTGCAGAGCGGCCTGGAAATTCCAGCGGATTGATTCCGATTTTCGCCAACCACCAGAACGTCTCGTTCACGCCGTCGAAACTGCCTGTTCCAAGCAGAAGTAAAACGAGAACCGCGACGCTGAATGCAACAGAACGGGACTCGATGAGTTGCCAGCAAGGCATACCAGCGCGCAATTGCCCGTCACGGCGTGCGAAAATCGACAACAGTGCGTAGCGATCAAGTAGCATGGTGAGAAACTCGCCCCGCGCCAGCCACCGCTCGCCACCGAACAAGATCATGCAGATAAAGGTGAACACCCAATAAGCGGCGATGATCGTGGCAAGCCTTGACGGATCTTCTGGCGCAATATCGGCGAGCATGAAACAGCCGAATGCGAGGAACAAAACTGCTCCGGGCCATGAACCAAACCGTTCCGGCAAATCAGCTATTTCGGCTTCGCGTAGGCGTCTCGGGAGCAGCCGGTAGGGTCCGGTCCAGGGATTTAGCCAGTGCCACAAATTGCCGAAAACTGCCTGCAAGGTGAGAAAACCCATCCAAAACAGCGTCCAAAAAACCAGCGGCAGCAGATTCTTCAACGGACTGGGCGAACCGGTAAATCCGATCCAGATCAGGCAAAGTAGCATGCCGAAGGACAATACACTGGTCGCGGCAGTCAAATCAGAACGGGGTAATCCAAATAAGCCTCGCGAACCGAAAGCCAGCCGTTCGCTGCCTTTGGGCAACAAAGCCATGATGCCCATTGTCACCGCGACGACGCTGACACCGGCAACTGTGTAGATGCCCGTTGGCAGGAGCAGAACAAAGGCCTGTTCGGAGGTGTGAGCATTTGCCGGTGATGTAAGTAATAACGATGTCAGCGCGGTCAAATGCGGCGCCGCAGGGCTCCTCAAACTCCTGAAAATCAATTGTTGTTTGTTTCCACCCGACATTCGGCCATGTGTGGCATGGGCCGCTGACAGGCTCAAGACTTCCGGCTGCGCAAGTTCAGGTAATGATCAGAGGCTTATTTCCTGTGCAAGCCCGCGCTCGGCCGCAATCCTTGCCGCGACAGACGCAACAGCCAGATCCTGCAGTCCGACACCCGTGCCATCAAACAGTGTGATTTCATCTTCACCGGTTCGGCCCGGATGGTTGCCGTTGATGACGTCACCTATCGGTGTGATATCCCCTTCTGCGATCAGTCCTGCTGCAACCGCGTGCTGGGTCTCTCCGAGGGTGACCGACTGGGCAACTTCATCGGTAAAGACCGTCGCCGCGGCCACCAGCGCCGGATCGACCTCCTGTTTGCCCTTGGTATCCGTTCCCATGCAGGCGACGTGCGTTCCCGGTTTTACCCAGTCGCGCATCATCAAAGCTTCGTGGGCCGATGTGATCGATATGATCACATCGGCCTCTCCCCCGATTTCCTCCCTCTCCAAAGCTTCGAACGGCAAGCCGATTTCACTTGCCACCTTCTCCAGACCCGGAAGCATCTCCGGATGAAAATTCCACGCAACGACCTTTTCAAAGGTTCGCTGATTTGCGGCGGCCCGCAACTGAAAACCGGCCTGATGACCGGCGCCGATCATTCCGAGCACTCTTGCGTCTTGCCGTGCCAGCCGGTTGATTGAGATTGCCGACGATGCGGCCGTGCGCAAAGCTGTCAGCAGGTTTCCTCCGACCATCGCGGTCGGGCGTCCGGTATCGGGATCAAACAGGTAGACGGTCGATTGGTGGTTGGGGATGCCTTTTTCCGCGTTGCCGGGGAAATAGCCGCCGGCCTTGACGCCGAGCACCGAACCCGCCCGGTCGAGCCCGGACTTGAAACCATATTGCCGGCCCTCTCCAAGCGCTTCGCGCACCACGGGAAAGTTGTAGGCGTCATCACGTGCCATGGCCGCGAATGTCGCTTCGACGGCGCCGTAGGCATCCTCGGCGGAAACCAGTCCGGCAATCTCGGATTCAGGGACAATCAGCATCGTGACAACTCAGTATGCTTTGCCACGAGCCGAAACCGGCCACACCGTTTCGACTTTGCCGTTGCGGACGCCGACATACCAATCGTGAACATTGGCCGTCGGATCGCAATGGCCCGGAACCAGTTTCAGCTTGTCATTGACCTTCAGATTGCCATCAGGATCGGAAATCACCCCGTGTTCGTCGGAACATTTGATGTATTCGACGTCATCGCGGCCGTAGATAAATGGTAATCCGGAATCGACTGACTGCGCTTTCAGACCGGCATCGCAGATGGCCTTGTCTTCCTTCGCGTGGCTCATGACCGAGGTCAGGATGAAGAACGAATTTTCCCATTCTCCCTGATCGATGCGGTTGCCGTCCTTGTCGAGGATTCGTCCGTAGTCTGCATCCATGAAAGCGTAGGAGCCGCATTGCAATTCGTTATACACCCCGGAACCGGTTTCAAAATAGTAGCTGCCGGTGCCGCCGCCTGAAACGAGCTCCGGCTCAAGCCCTGCCGCTTTCAAGCCGTCCACCGCATCCTTGACCATGGCGATGGCAATATCGAGTTTGGCTTTGCGGTCGTCGTAGCTATCAAGGTGCTGCATCGCTCCCTGATAGGCCTGAATGCCGGTGAATTTCAGTCCCGGTGCCGCATCTGCCGCCTTGGCAATGGCAACGACATCTTCGGTGGTCGTTACACCGCAGCGTCCGGCGCCGCAGTCGATTTCAACGAAGATTTCGAGCTCGGTGCCATGTTTTTGCACCGCTGCAGACAGGTCCGCGATGTTGTTGATGTCGTCAACGCAAACGATGGTGCGCGCGCCCAGCTTCGGAATTTGTGCCAGCCGGTCAATTTTCATCGGGTCGCGAACCTGGTTCGATACCAGCACGTCCTTGATACCGCCGCGGGCAAATACCTCAGCCTCCGAGACTTTCTGGCAGCAGACGCCGACCGCACCGCCAATACGTTCCTGAAGTTTCGCGACGTCGACCGATTTGTGCATCTTGCCGTGGACTCGATGGCGCATGCCGTTGGCCTTGGCATAGTCGCCCATCTTCTTGATGTTGCGCTCCAGCGCATCAAGATCGAGAACCAGGCACGGGGTCTGAATGTCTTTTTCGTCCATGCCGGGGACGGCTGGAACGTCATAACCGACTTCGAGGCCGCTGAAATTGACTGGTGCGTTCATTTTGTTCTCCTTGGTCTCGAAATTACATCCAGGGCAGTTTGTCGAGATCGACATTGCCACCGGTAATAATGACGCCGACGCGCTTTCCGCGAAAAGCATCGGGATTTTTCAGAATTGTTGCCAGCGGGACTGCCGATGATGGTTCCATGACCACCCGCAGATGTTTCCAGGTGAGTTTCATCGCATCGATGATTTCCTGGTCAGACGCGGTGTATATTTCCGATACGTGGTTTGAAACAAAGTGCCAGGTCAGGTCCTTGAGTGGGACTAACAGCCCGTCAGCGATGGTTTTCGGTGCATCGTCGGCAATAATGTATCCGGCCTTGAAGCTGCGATAGGCATCGTCCGCCTGTTCTGGTTCGGCAGCAATCACCCTGGTTTCCGGCGCCAGGGTCGAAAGTGTCAGGCAGGTACCCGAAATCATGCCGCCTCCGCCGATGGGAGCGACGACCATGTCGAGCCCGTCTGTCTGCTCAACGAGTTCGCGGGAACAGGTTCCCTGCCCTGCTATGACACGCGGATCGTTATAGGGGTGTACGAAATCCCCGCCCGTTTCCGCCTGGACTTTCGCAAACGTCTCTTCACGGGAAGAAGTTGACGGTTCGCATTCAGTAATGTTTCCGCCGTAGCGGCGCACCGTGTCCTTTTTTGCCTGCGGCGCGGTGCGCGGCATGACCACGTTGCAGGGAACACCCCGCAGCATGGCGGCATAAGACAGGCACGAAGCATGATTGCCCGACGAGTGCGTTGCGACGCCCTTCTTTGCCTGCTCATCGTCAAGCCCGAAGACGGCATTGGTGGCGCCACGCACCTTGAAGGCACCCGGTTCCTGAAAGTTCTCGCATTTGAAGAACAGCTGTGCGCCGGTCAGTTCGTTCAGATAGTCCGAAGTGCGGACCGGTGTGCGACGGATATGGGGCTGGATGCGTTCATTAGCGGCCAGCATGTCGTCATAGGTCGGGATAATCATGTCCGTCATGCCGGCCTCAAGCTGCTTTTGCATCGGCGATTTCACCGGAGTTGCGATAGTAATCCTGAGCGGCGGAAACGCCCTGTCCCAGCTCGATCGGATAGTTTAAGTCCTTCATGGCCATCTCGATCGTGGCCAGTCCCGACAACGCCATGACATCCGTCAGAGAGCCCAAATGCCCTATGCGAAAGGCCTTGCCGGCCATGTGGCCCAGTCCGACACCGAAGGAAACGCCATATTTGTCGTAGGCAAGATTTGTCAACACATCACTGTCAAATCCATCCGGGACGTAGATGGCGCTGACCGTGTCTGAATAAAGTTCAGGCGAACGAGCGCAGAGCTTCAATCCCCATGCTGCGATACCGCGTCGGATACCTTCGGCGATGCGGTGATGGCGGGCAAATACGTTATCAAGGCCCTCTTCGGTCAGCATGTCGAGGCTTTCGCGCAGCCCGTGCATCAGCTGGATCGGCGGCGTGTAAGGGTAGCCGCCCTTGGCGTTGGCCGCGAGCATGTCGCGGAAATCGAAGAAACAGCGCGGACATTCAGCGGTTTCGGTGGCTTTCAGCGCCTTCTGGCTGACACCAACAATGGCCATGCCGGTCGACAGCATGAAGCCCTTTTGCGAACCTGAGACGGCGAGATCAACGCCCCACTCGTCCATGCGAAAATCCATCGAGGCAAGCGATGAAACGCAATCGACATAGAGCATGGCCGGATGGTTACACGCATCCATTGCCCGGCGAACTGCGGCGATGTCGCTTTTAACGCCGGTTGCCGTCTCGTTGTGGGTGACAAGAACGGCCTTGATTTCCTGGTTTGTGTCGGCGGCAAGGCGCTCTGCGTAAACATCGGCGGGAGCGCCGGTTCCCCACTCGCATTCAATGACTTCGACATCCAGACGATGACGCTGACACAAGTCAATCCAGCGATGGGAGAACATTCCGAAGCGGGCGACCAATACCTTGTCGCCCGGCGACAGCGTGTTGGTGATCGACGCTTCCCAACCACCGGTTCCGCTTGAGGGAAAGGTGATGACGACGCCGGTGTCGGTCTTGAAGACCTTCTTCAGGTCGTTGAACAGAGGCTCGAAAAAGTCGACGAAATCAGGCGCGCGGTGATCCATCGTCTGCGTGTTCATGGCATGGCGCAGGCGATCGGGTATGTTTGTCGGCCCGGGAATGAAGACAGGGTTCTGGCCAGTCATGGCAATCTCTCCGGATTTGGAATTGCCCAGAATCCTACACCGATCAGCCATTTTTGCAATTTTTCTGAAAAGATTTTCCATTTTTGGAATTATCGTGATAACACATTGAACTTATGCAGTTTTATTTTCTCTCGTTTTTGGGAAAATATGGCTTGCAAAATTTCGTTTTGAGCAAGGGCTACCGGAAAATATCAAAATGGGATCGCCTCCTAAGAGAGCCCGCGGGCGGCCGAAATCGCTGTTCCACCCGCCGCAGCCAAGCACGATCAGGGCCTTGGACAAGGGCTTGACGGTTTTGAAGGAACTGGCCCGCAGCGGCGCCGTGACACTCAGCGAACTGGCAGAAAGCATCGACATGCCGCCTTCGTCGACACACCGCATCCTGACCACGCTTCAACACCAGGGATTTGCCGAACTCGACGACACGACCCAGCAATGGTCGATCGGAATTGAGGCGTTCCGCGCCGGAAGCGCCTATCTGGTTCGCTCAAACCTGGTCGAAGCAGCGATGAAGACCATGCGGCGGCTGATGGAGGAGACTGGGGAGACTGCAAATCTGGCGATTGCTGACGCCGGTGATGTCGTGTTCATCGCCCAGGTGGAAGCTCACAATCCAATCCGCGCTTTTTTCAGACCCGGGACGCGCGGTCCGCTGCATTCATCCGGCATCGGCAAGGCCCTGCTTGCGAGCATGCAGTCGGAAAAGGCCGGCACGATCATCGGGAATTCGAAACTGGAACCGCACACGCCGAAAACGCTTTCATCAGCCGAAGCGCTCAATGCCGACCTGGAAGCGATCCGTGACCGCGGATGGTCGCTCGACAATGAAGAACGTTATCTGGGCATGCGTTGCGTCGCAGCCACCATTTACAACGCCTTTGGTGAACCAGTCGCCGGCATTTCGGTTTCGGGACCGACGGTGCGCTTCCCGGATAACGACCTGGAAATGATCGGCTCGAAGGTGAAGGACGCCGCCGATGAGGTAACCGGATTGATCGGAGGCGCTGCTCCGAAGCGGTGATCCTCAGTCGAGCTGATAGTCGGCGATCTTGGAATTCTTCAACGTAATGCGCCGATCCATGCGTTCAGCCAACGCATGGTTGTGAGTCGCGATCAACGCCGCAAGACCCGACTGGCGAACCAGCGCCTCCAATGCGTCAAACACGTATGAAGAGGTTTGCGGATCAAGATTGCCGGTCGGCTCGTCGGCGAGCAAAATTTGTGGAGCGTTGGCCACGGCGCGGGCAATGGCCACACGCTGCTGTTCTCCGCCAGACAGTTCGGACGGGCGATGGTCGGCGCGTTCGCCGATCTTCATATAGTCGAGTAACTGCCCTGCCCTCTCGGCTGCCGCCTGTTTGGTCAGCCCGTGAACAAGTTGCGGCACCATGACGTTTTCCAGCGCCGAAAACTCCGGCAGCAGATGATGGAACTGATACACGAAGCCGATATCGTCGCGGCGCCTGGCAGTGCGCTGATCATCATTCAACCGGCCGCAGCTTTCGCCAGCAATCAGCACGTCACCCGCATTCGGGCGTTCCAGCAGGCCGGCGATGTGCAACAGCGTCGACTTGCCGGCGCCCGATGGTGCAACAAGCGCTACCATCTCTCCCTGTTTCAACACGAAGTCCGCACCGTCGAGAATGTTCAGCGTGCGAGAGCCCTGCTCGTACTGCCGGCCAACTCCTTGCAATTCAAGTATGGCTTGCCCCGCCATTACTCATACCTCAGCGCTTCGACCGGATCGAGTTTTGCAGCGCGCCAGGCAGGAAACAAAGTGGCGATGAAGGAAAGGATGATGGCCATGGCGATGACGGTCAGGGTTTCACCCGGGTCCATTTTTGCCGGCAGCTGACTGAGAAAATAAAGCTCCGGATTGAACAGCGTTGTGCCTGAGAGCCACGAGAAAAACTGGCGGATCGATTCCACGTTCAGGCAGACAACAATTCCAAGAACGACCCCGGCGATTGTCCCTACCACACCGATTGCAGCACCGGTCATCAGGAATATGCGCAGGATCGAGCCACGTGTCACGCCCATGGTACGCAAAATGGCAATGTCGTGGCCCTTGTCTTTGACCAGCATGATCAGACCGGAAATGATGTTGAGGGCAGCAACCAGCACAATCAGCGTCAGGATCATGAACATGACATTGCGTTCGACTTGCAGGGCGGAAAAGAACGTCCGATTACGTTGTCGCCAATCGGTTAGCAACACCTGCCGGGCTGCCGCTTCCTCAACAGGCGACCTCAGTTCGTCAACAGCGTCCGGATCGTCTGCAAATATCTCGATCGACTGAACAATCCCCTCGGAGTTGAAATAGAGCTGGGCTTCGGTTAGCGGCAGGAAAACGATGCTGGCATCATATTCCGACATGCCGACTTCGAAGATCGCCACCACAGGATAGGCTTTGACGCGCGGCGTGGTCCCGAGCGGTGTGATATCCCCATCAGGCGAAATCAGGGTAAGGAAATCGCCGAGCGTAATACCGAGATTGTCGGCCATTCGGGTGCCGATTGCCACGCCCTCTGCAGCATCGAAATTGTCAAACGTTCCCTGCCTGACGCTGTTTGCAACGAGTTCAAGTTTGGGAATATCGCTTTCACGGACGCCACGGACAAGCGCACCCGTACCGGCACCGATATTACCCGACGCCAGGGTCTGCCCCTCAACAATCGGAATGGCGAAGCGAACACCTTCAACATCCTCAAATCGCGTGGTCAACTCGTCGTAGTCATGCAGGGGGCTGTCGATCGGCTGCACGATCAAATGCCCGTTGATGCCAAGAATGCGCGACAGGAGTTCTGCGCGAAAACCGTTCATCACCGCCATGACGATGATCAGCGTGGCCACACCAAGCATGATGCCGATAAAGGAAATCGATGCGATGACCGATATCACCGTTTCCTTTCGCCGTGAACGCAAATAGCGCCAGGCGACCATGCGCTCAAAAGCCCCGAAGGGTTTGGCGCTGCCGTTGATAGGTGAGGTAACACTCATGCGGCGGTATTCATCGAAGTTATGACCTCTACTGGCGCGACTGACACACGCTCACCGGTACGCCTGTTCTTCACTTCCACCTCACCGGCCGCAACACCGCGCGGTCCGACGATGATTTGCCATGGAACGCCGATCAGGTCGGCTGTAGCAAACTTGCCACCCGCACGCTGATCAGTGTCGTCTACCAGAACGTCATAGCCTTTGGATTCCAGGGATGCTTCGAGGCTTCCACACATTTTGTCGCAATCAGCGTCTCCAGGTTTCATGTTGATCACAACCACATCGAATGGCGCAACAGGACCTGGCCAAATGATGCCGTTCTCATCATGAGACGCCTCAATGATGGCAGCCATCAGACGGGTCGGGCCGATACCATAAGAGCCCATCGAGACGGCATGTTCCTTGCCATCCGGCCCTTGCACTGTTGCTCCCATCGGTTCGGAATATTTGGTACCGAAGTGGAAGATATGGCCAACTTCGATGCCACGGGCAGCCAGTCGATCCGCTTCTGCAATATCGGCCCAGGCCGAATCGTCGTGCATGTCGTCGGTCGCCGCGTAAGGCGTGGTCCAGGTTTTTACGATATTCTCGATATGGTCATTGTCAAAAAAATCGGTGTCGGCTCCGGGAACCTCCAATCCGAGATAGTCACGATGGCAATATACTTCGCTCTCGCCGGTGTCTGCCAGGATGATGAACTCGTGGCTTAAATCGCCGCCAATCGGCCCTGTTTCGGCCCGCATTGGAATTGCCTGCAATCCTACCCGCTGAAACGTGCGCAAATACGAGATGAACATGCGGTTATACGCAGCCTTGGCGCCTTCGTAATCTAGGTCGAAGGAATAGGCATCCTTCATCAGAAATTCCCGCCCGCGCATTACGCCAAATCTCGGTCTGACCTCGTCACGGAATTTCCACTGAATGTGGTACAGGTTGAGTGGCAGATCCTTGTAGGACTTCACGTAGGACCGGAAAATGTCGGTGACCATTTCCTCATTGGTCGGACCGAATAACATGTCGCGATCGTGGCGATCCTTGATCCGCAGCATCTCCTTGCCGTAGTCGTCGTAGCGCCCGCTCTCCCGCCACAGGTCAGCGGATTGAATGGTCGGCATCAAAATCTCGACGGCACCAGCGCGATTTTGTTCTTCGCGAATGATGCGATTGATTTTTTCCAGCACGCGTAATCCCAGTGGCAACAGCGAGAAGCTTCCCGCAGCCTGTTGCTTGATCATGCCCGCTCGCAACATCAGGCGATGGGAGACGATCTCGGCCTCGCGGGGATTTTCTTTCAGTATGGGCAAAAAGTAGCGCGACAGACGCATGTGAAACCTTCAGTGAACTATCGGAAGACGCGGTCTGAATCAGCGACCAACACGGTTTTTTTGTTACTGGCGCTTCATAGCCATTTCGTGACCGATTGCAAAGCCGCTCAAATGGCACAAATGCCGCCAACCCCGCGACTGCGGCGTTTACCGTCACGAATCAACTTTTTTGATGACACCGCATCCCGATTGGTTTAGAAAATTCGCAATCATAACAAGAGCCGCCGGAAACGTCGGCCTCACGCGGTCAAAGTCTTGGGAGGATGCGATCTAGGCGCGGTAACACGCAGCCGCCGGGAAACCGGAACACTGATCGGGACGCGTAAATTGCAAGGCACATGCCTTGCATTTTTTTTGAACTACTAGCCGCCAAAATCCGGCACTATGCGTGGAATGGATTGAAGGCCAAGCCCCACATACTCCACTGCGACGTACCAAACTGCGAACAGAGCCAATGTCACAATGGTCGTACGCAACATGGCGCGCAGCACATGCGGTCCGCGCGGGGCGCTTTTCACAGTTCCCAAGGTGACTTCGCCATCCTCTTGCTGCGTGCGAAGGGAGAAGGGAAGCACTGCAAAAAGCAGCACCCACCAGACGACAAAGAAAACGGCGGCGACCAACACCCAGTTCATTTGCGGTTAGACTTCCTCAAGCTCAACAAGTGTTCCGGTAAAATCCTTCGGATGCAGGAATAAAACGGGCTTGCCATGGGCGCCGGTCTTGGGATTGCCGTCACCGAGGACCCGTGCCCCTTTTTCCCTGAGACGATCCCTTGCGGCAAGAATATCATCGACCTCATAACAAACGTGATGCATGCCACCGGACGGATTCTTGGTGAGAAAAGCGGCGATTGGCGAATCATCTCCAAGCGGCTCAAGCAGTTCGATTTTGGTGTTGCCGGTATCGATGAACACGACCGTGACTCCGTGTTCTGGAAGTGCCTGTGGTTCGGTCACGTTCGCGCCAAGCGTATCTCGGTAAATCGTCGAGGCCGCGGCCAGGTCCGGCACTGCAATGGCCACATGGTTCAGGCGTCCAAGCATCGATCAATTCTCCCCGTCTATTGGGTGACGAATACCGTCACGACCGGTTTCTTGCCCCACGAATCCCTTGACGCGGCGCGCACGGCACGGCGAGCGGATTCGGCGACCTTGTCGAGATCCTTTCGCCTCACCCGGGGAATGCTTTCAATGGCGCCAATCGCCGCGTCGAGCAATATCTCGTCCATGTCGGTTCCCGTGGCATCTTCGTCCGGGATGCCGATCGAGACCAGATCAGGTTCACCTGCCAGTTCGAAACGGTCGTCCAGCACCACATTCACCGCCACATGGCCGACATAAGACAGTTTCTTGCGCTCACGAATGCCGACCCTGTCATAGGTGCCGATAAGGCGGCCGTCCTTGAACACGCGACCATTTTCCACCTGGCCGACGATCTCTGCCGGGCCTGGATACAGCCGGAGTATGTCGCCATTTCGAACCTGGGCTACCTGAGGAACGCCCACCTGAGAAGCCAGTGAGCCGTGGGCGACAAGGTGCGCTGCCTCGCCGTGGACGGGTACAGAGATTTCGGGCTTGACCCAATCGTACATCTGTTCGAGCTCGTTCTTGCGCGGATGGCCGGAGACATGAACAAGCGCATCGCCATCTTCGATGATGCGGATTCCCCTCTCGATCAGCTGGTTCTTGATTTCGAGAATCGGTTTTTCGTTTCCGGGAATGACACGGGACGAGTAGATGACTGTGTCGCCAGCGCCGAGCGAAATGTTTCGCAACTCGTCACGGGCAAGTTTGGCCAGCGCTGCGCGGGATTCGCCCTGGCTTCCAGTACAAATGATGACAGCCTCATCGCGGGGCAAGTACTGAAAATCCTCCTCTGAAAGAAACTCAGGCATTCCCTGCATGTAACCGAGTTCGTCGGCGACGTCGATGACGCGCTTTAATGAACGGCCGAGAATGAGCACTTTTCGTCCGGCATCGTCCGCAGCCTCGGCGATCGAGCGGATCCGCCCGACATTGGAAGAAAATGTCGTGACCGCCACCCTTCCCGGCGCTTCTTCGATGATCTGCCTCAGCGAAGCGCCGACCTCCTCTTCCGACGGCGAAATTCCTTCGCGCATGGCGTTGGTGGAATCGCAGATTAGCGCCAGGACGCCGTCGCGCCCTAGCGCCCGGAAACGCTCTTCGTCTGTCGGCTGCCCCAGCGAAGGTGCCGGGTCGATCTTCCAGTCACCCGTATGGATCACTGTTCCGGCGGGCGACGTCATTGCCAAAGACACAGGCTCGGGAATGGAGTGAGTGACCGAAACCGCTTCGATCGAAAACGGTCCGACCTGAAATGTTTCCCCTGCGCTGTAGATCGTGACGGGAATGTCGGCGTCACCATCGTGACCGCCGCCGCGTTTGGCCTCCAGCAGACCTGCGGTAAATGGTGTTGCCCACACAGGCGCCTGCAGCATTGGCCACAAAGCCAGCAAGGCGCCGTAATGATCTTCATGGGCGTGGGTGATGACAATACCGCGCAACCGGTCGCGCTCGCCTGCGATGAAATCGATGTTGGGCAAAACCAAATCGGCGCCCGGAAGATCGGGACCGGGGAAAGTGACACCGCAATCCACGACGATCCATTCCCGCGCATTGGCGGGACCATAGCCGTACAGCGCAAAGTTCATCCCGATTTCGCCAACTCCGCCAAGTGGCAAAAACACCAGTTCGTCGCTCTTTCCGGCCATTATTTTTCCTCAAGGTCAAAAAACAGATCGCCCGCCGAAATTTTTTGACGCGAGCCATCGTCAAGTTTCAGGCAGAGATATCCGTCTTGGTCAATTTCCTCAAACATGCCGGTAATCGAGTGATCGCCGTGATTGACAGTCACCTGCCGGCCAACTCCTCCAGCCGCCATCAGCCATCGTTCCCGGATTATGTGGAACCCCGCCCCCCGATTCCACAATGACAGGTTTTTGGCGAATGCCTCGGACAATTGTTCGAACAACGTCCCCGTATCCACATTTATACCGCAAGCCGCCAAATCGGTGGCCGGATAGAGCGGGTTTTCGGGATGATGTACGCAATTGATGCCACAGCCGATCACCACAGCCAGATGCCCACCGCTCAATCCAGCACTCTCGAGCAAAATGCCGTTGATCTTCTGCCGGTCCACCAGGATGTCGTTAGGCCATTTGATGGCCAGTGCGTGCGGCGTCTTTGCGAAATACGGCTTCAACGTCTCGTAAACGGCAAGAGCTGCCACCAGTGGCAGATTTGTGATCGCGGTTCTGGTTGCCGGGTCGATCAGCAACAGCGACGCATAGAGATTTCCAGCCTCTGATACCCAGGTCCGGCCATTTCGGCCCTTGCCCCGAAGCTGGCGATTTGCCGTGACCCAAAGATTACCGGGATCGCCGTCGGCAGCCAATTGCAATGCTTCGGTGTTTGTAGATCCCACATCAGCGAGCGCCAAATGCCGCCAGCCGTGAAGGTTTGGGATTGGCTGCGGAAGGGCGCGCAAACCGCTTACAGGGCAAACGTCGCTGCCGCAGCTTCGGCAAGTTCGATCACCGGACCGCCAAACAGGACGTAGAACAGAACGAAGGCACCGGACAAACCTAGAACGAGCCGCAACTCGCCAGCCATCGGCACGAATTCACCGACCGGTTCGTCGAACCACATGATCTTGATGATGCGCAGATAGTAATAAGCACCGACGACGGAAGCGAGGACACCAATGATCGCCAGCGGATAAAGACCCGCGTTAACAGCGGCAAAAAAGACATACCATTTGCCCCAAAATCCGGCCAGCGGCGGAATGCCGGCAAGTGAGAACATCAGTATGGTCAGTACCGTTGCCATCAGTGGATTGGAAGCGGCCGTTCCCGACAGGTCATCAATTGTCTCAACGTTCCCATCCTTGCGCCGCATCGCCAGAATGAACGCAAAGGTACCAAGCGTCATGACCAGGTAGATCAGCATGTAGATAGCTACACCACGAATCCCTTCGGACGTATTGGCTGCCAATCCGACCAGTGCAAAACCCATATGCGCGATGGATGAATAGGCCATTAGCCGCTTGATATTGGTCTGTCCGATCGCCGCAAACGCGCCCAGCACCATCGATGCGATTGCAATGAAGGTGATGATTTGCTGCCAATCTGCCGAAACAGGCTCGAATGCGCCGACTGTGACGCGAACGATCAATGCCATCGCCGCCATTTTTGGCGCTGCAGCAAAGAATGCCGTTACCGGTGTTGGTGCGCCCTCGTAAACATCAGGTGTCCACATGTGGAACGGAACTGCGGAAATCTTGAATGCCAGCCCGGCAAGCACGAAAACAAGACCAAATACGAGGCCAAGCTGGCGCTCACCTTCTCCGACCACCGCAGCGATCTGCGCAAATCCTGTGTGGCCCGTATACCCATAGATCAACGACATGCCGTAGAGCAGCATGCCCGAAGACAGGGCGCCGAGCACGAAATACTTCAATCCGGCTTCGGTGGATCGCGCGCTGTCGCGGTTGATCGCGGCGATGACGTAGAGCGACAGCGACTGCAGTTCCAGGCCCAGATAGAGCGCGATCATGTCGTTGGCCGAGATCATCAGCATCATGCCAAGCGTCGCCAGCACGATCAGTATCGGAAACTCAAACTTGTCGAACTTCTCGGCTTTGGCGAAACCGACTGACATGACCATGGTCACAACGGATCCGATCAGCGTCAGGATTTTCATGAAGCGGGCAAATGAATCGACCACAAAGGCGCCCGCAAAAGCAGAGCCGTCCTGTGCGAAGACGATCATCCATGCGCCGGCCGCTATCAGAAGCGCCACAGACAAACCGGTGACGGTCGAATTGGCCCGGTCATTGGAATAGACCCCGATCATCAACAGGACCATTGAACCAACGGCCAGGATGAGTTCCGGTGTGGCAAGTGTCAGGCTGTGGCTGAGTTCCGGTGTCATGAATTCATTCCCGCCTATTGCGCCACGTTGGGTGAAGCCGCCACGGTTTCAGCGGCCGAGTTGACCTGAATGACCAGCGCATTAACCGAGGCCTCCGTGGCATCAAATACCGGAGCCGGGTAGAGGCCGAAGAAGATGGTCAGCACCACAAGCGGATAGATCACCGCTTTTTCGCGCGGGCTAAGGTCGAGCAGCTGCTTCAGGCTCTCTTTTTCCAGCGCGCCGAATATAACCTTGCGATAAAGCCACAGCGCGTAGCCAGCCGAAAGGATCACACCCGTTGTCGCAAACAGCGCAACCCAGGTGTTGACGCGGAAAACGCCCATCAACGTCAAAAATTCGCCGACAAAGCCGGATGTGCCCGGCAAGCCGACATTGGCCATGGTGAAGATCATGAACACGACGGCATATTTCGGCATGTTGTTGACCAACCCGCCATAGGCTGCAATTTCGCGCGTGTGCATTCGGTCGTAAACCACGCCAACGCAGAGGAAGAGCGCGCCAGAAACAAGCCCGTGTGACAGCATCTGAAAGATGCCGCCCTGAATACCCTGCATGTTCATGGCAAAGATGCCCATGGTCACGTAACCCATATGGGCAACTGACGAATAGGCAATCAGCTTCTTCATGTCCTCCTGCATCAGCGCAACCAGCGACGTGTAGATGATCGCCACGATGGAGAGTGCGAAGACGAAAGGCGCAAAATCCGCTGACGCCAATGGAAACATGGGCAGTGAGAAGCGCAGGAAACCGTAGCCACCCATTTTTAGCAAAATGCCGGCCAGGATGACCGAACCCGCAGTGGGTGCCTCAACGTGCGCATCGGGGAGCCAGGTGTGCACCGGCCACATGGGCATTTTAACTGCGAAGGATGCGAAAAAGGCGAGCCACAGCCACCACTGCATTTGAACCGGGAAGAAATCCGGATCAGAGGCGACCGAACTGATCAGGTCCGGGATGCTGGTCGGGCTCGCCATGCCGTTTTGAGCCCCCTGCCAGTACATCGCCATAATGGCGATCAGCATCAGTACCGAACCGAGCAGCGTGTAGAGGAAGAACTTGAATGATGCATAAACCCGGCGTTTGCCACCCCAAACACCGATGATGATGAACATCGGGATCAGACCCGCCTCGAAGAACACGTAGAACAGAACAATATCGAGCGCGCAGAAAACGCCGATCATCAGCGTTTCCAGGATCAGGAACGCGATCATGTATTCCTTGACGCGGTGCTCGATCGCCTGCCACGAGGCCAGTATGCACAGCGGCATCAGGAAGGTTGTCAAAATGACAAACAGCATGGAAATGCCGTCGACGCCCATACGGTAAGAAATACCGGAATCCAGCCATTCATAGGTTTCGAGCATCTGGAATCCGGGTACGGAGTTGTCGAAATCGATCCAGATGAACAGCGACAGCACGAAGGTGAAAACCGTCGTCAGCAGCGCGACATGGCGGATGTTCTTGCGCGTGATCTCGCTGTCATCACGGATCAACAGGATCAGGAACGCGCCGACCAGCGGCAGGAACGTGACCGTCGATAGAATTGGCCAACCCGTCATCAGAAAGCGCTCCCGAGCATCATCCAGGTGACGAGTGCGGCAACACCGATCAGCATGGCGAAGGCATAGTGGTACAAATATCCGGTCTGCAGGCGAACCACGCGTTGCGTCATGTCGAGCACACGGGCAGAGACCCCGTCAGGTCCGAAACCGTCGATCAGCCAGCCATCTCCGCGCTTCCACAGGAAGTGGCCCAGGCGCTTGGCCGGATTGACGAAAAGGAAGTCATACAGTTCGTCGAAATACCACTTGTTCAAAAGGAACTTGTAGAGACCGTCATGCTGTTCAGCGAGCCGCTTCGGTGACTCTGGTGAGCGAATGTAGAAATGCCAGGCGACCAGCAGTCCCAACAGCATGGCGACGAACGGGCTCAGCTTCACCAGGAATGGCACGTGGTGGAACTCCCCTACAATCTGGTTGCCAGGAAGGGTGAACAGGGATTCTTTCCAGAAATGTGCATATTCATGACCGAAGAACAGATCCTGGAATATGATGCCCGCAAACAATGCGCCGGCGGCCAGAATGTAAAGCGGCACCAGCATGACCTGGGGCGATTCATGGACGTGGTGCATGACATCGGCGGAAGCGCGCGGCTTGCCGTGGAACGTCATGAAAATAAGGCGCCACGAGTAGAAGCTGGTGAAACACGCTGCGACCACCAGCAATCCAAAGGCATAGGTCGCAGCAGGATTGTGCGAAGCAAACGCGCTCTCGATGATGAAGTCCTTGGAGAAGAACCCGGCGGTACCGATGATCGTGCCCGGAATGCCGACACCTGTCAGAGCAACCGTGCCGATGACCATCATCCAGTAGGTTGTCGGTATCAAAGTACGCAATCCACCCATCTTGCGCATGTCCTGTTCATCGGAAACGGCGTGGATTACCGAACCGGATCCAAGGAACAACAGCGCCTTGAAAAACGCGTGGGTGAACAAATGGAAGATCGCCGCGCCATACGCGCCGACACCCAGCGCGACAAACATGTAGCCGAGCTGCGAGCAGGTCGAATAGGCGATCACCCGCTTGATATCGTTTTGGACCAGTCCCACCGTCGCTGCAAAGAATGCAGTCGTCGCGCCAACGATCACCACGATCGTTAGCGCTGTATGCGACAGTTCAAACAGCGGTGACAGGCGGGCGACCATGAAGACGCCGGCGGTGACCATGGTTGCCGCATGGATCAGGGCGGAGACCGGAGTTGGGCCCTCCATGGCATCCGGCAGCCACGTGTGGAGCAGGAATTGCGCCGATTTGCCCATCGCGCCCATGAACAACAACAGGCAGACAATGGTGAGCGCGGTCTCACGGCCAAGCTCATATCCAAGGAAATTGAGTACCACCTCGCCTTCGACCACGGCCTGTCCGGGCTCAGGCAGGTAGGTTGCCGCATTTGCGAACACGGTCCCGAGGTTTACCGAACCGAAGAGCACGAACACACCAAAAATGCCCAGCGCAAAGCCGAAATCGCCAACACGGTTGACGATGAACGCCTTTATTGCCGCAGCGTTGGCGCTCGGCTTCTTGAACCAGAAACCGATCAGCAGGTAGGACGCAACGCCCACACCTTCCCAGCCAAAGAACATCTGGATCAGATTGTCCGATGTCACCAGCATCAGCATGGCGAATGTGAAGAATGAGAGATAAGCGAAGAAGCGCGGCCGGTGCGGGTCGTTGTGCATGTAGCCAATCGAGTAAATATGCACCAATGCCGAGACCGTATTGACGACCACCAGCATCACCACCGTCAGCGTATCGATGCGGAACGCCCAGTCGACCTCAAGTCCGCCCGAATTGATGAAGCGCAGGACTGGAATCGATTGCGCGCCGGCCTGATCGCTGAAACCGACAGAGAAGAAAGCAACCCAGGACAGGATTGCCGAAATCACCAACAGACCGGAAGTGATGTATTCGCAGCCTTTGGCACCGATCGATTTGCCGCCGAGGCCGGCGATCAGGAAGCCAATCAGGGGCAGGAAGACAATGGCGTGATACATGAAGTGTCCCCTACCCCTTCATCATGTTGACATCTTCAACGGCAATCGAACCACGGTTGCGGAAGAAGACGACGAGAATTGCAAGGCCGATTGCCGCTTCTGCGGCGGCTACGGTCAGTACGAACAGTGCGAAAACCTGCCCGACCAGGTCGCCAAGCACGGCAGAGAACGCAACGAAATTGATGTTGACCGCCAACAAGATCAGTTCGACCGACATCAAAATGATGATGACGTTTTTCTTGTTCAGGAAAATGCCGAACACGCCGAGTGTGAACAGAACCGCCGATAGCGTAAGGAAATGGGAGATACCAACGGTCATATCAAATCCCCTTTCCTGATTCGACTTTTTTGATTTCGATGGCCGTCTCAGGCGTACGAGCCACCTGTGCTGGAATCGACTGGCGCTTGACATTCTCCTTGTGGCGGAGCGTCAAGACGATCGCGCCGATCATCGCCACCAGAAGTATCATGCCGGCAATCTGGAAGAAGTGAATATAGTCGGTGTAGAGAATGTCGCCGAGCGCCGCCGTGTTATGCCGCTCGGTAATATCAGGTGTCGGCTTGGCGACGGTTTGCGCAAGTTCCGGCGAAAAGACATATCCGCCCACCACGATGACCAGTTCGGCGGCCAGTACAATGCCAACCAGGGCGCCGATTGGCGCATAGTGCAGCGCGCCCTTCTTCAATTCGGCAAAGTCGACATCCAGCATCATGACGACAAAAAGGAACAGCACGGCGACGGCACCGACATAAACGACGAGTAGTATCATCGCGAGAAATTCTGCGCCGGTCAGCAGGAACAGAGCTGCGGCGTTGAAAAAGGTCAGAATCAGGTACAGCACGGAGTGCACCGGATTGCGCGCCGAAATGACCATGAAGGCCGCGGCGACTGCAATGAAGGCGAACAGATAAAAGAATATCGCCTCTAATCCTGTCAGCATCGGGTCCCCCGATTTCCTTTCCCACCGGCGCCAATCCCGCCGGCAAATCTCACTCAGCGGTACGGCGCATCCATTGCGATGTTGGCCGCGATTTCACGTTCCCATCTGTCGCCATTGGCGAGCAGTTTGTCCTTGTCGTAGTAAAGTTCCTCGCGCGTTTCCGTCGCGAACTCAAAGTTTGGTCCCTCAACAATTGCATCGACCGGGCACGCCTCCTGGCAAAAGCCGCAGTAGATGCACTTGACCATGTCGATGTCGTAGCGAACCGTGCGGCGCGTGCCGTCATTGCGCCGCGGGCCAGCTTCGATGGTGATCGCCTGCGCCGGGCAGATCGCCTCGCACAGTTTGCAGGCAATACAGCGTTCCTCGCCATTGGGATAGCGCCGCAGTGCATGTTCGCCGCGGAACCGGGGCGAAACCGGCCCTTTCTCATGCGGGTAGTTGATCGTGTATTTGGGCCGGAAAAACTGGCGCATTGTAAGGACGAAGGCGCCGGCGAAATCAGCCAGCAGCATCGATTTGGCAGCCTGTGCGATCAGGTTCATCAAGCGTCTCCCATCACCAACGGCGCAACGAACCAGCCGATCAGCGGCAGGATCAGCAGTTGAACGAGCCCGACCACCCGCAGCACCTTGCGCGTATCCGCCAATTCCACCCGCTCGGACAGGCGCTGCAGAAAGGCGAATTCGACCACCGCCAAAATCAGACCGATCGCTGCACCAATGAGTTTGACCGCCATCACGCCACCCATCCGGTAAACTTCAGTACAGCAGCGGTGGCGACAACCATGAACAGCGAAATCGGCAGGAACACTTTCCAGCCAAGACGCATCAGCTGATCGTAGCGGTAGCGCGGCACGAAGGTCTTGACCATGGAGAACATGAAGAACACCGCGGTCAACTTGAACACAAACCAGAAAACGCCTGGAACCCAGGTGAACGGCGCAAAATCAAATGGTGGTAACCAGCCGCCAAGGAACAGGATTGTCGTCAGCGCGCACATTAACAGGATGGCGATGTATTCACCCAGCATGAACAGCAGATAGGGCGTCGATGAGTATTCGATCATGTGGCCGGCAACGAGCTCGGACTCAGCCTCCACGAGATCGAATGGCGGACGGTTGGTCTCGGCCAAGGCAGAGATGAAGAAGATGACGAACATCGGCAACAGGCCGAGCCAGTGCCAGTCCAGGAACGTATTGGGAAGGCCAAGGCGGGTTCCAAGTCCGTCCTGCTGTGAAAGGACGATGTCAGACAGGTTCAGCGAGCCAACGCAGAGCAGAACCGTGATGATGACAAAGCCGATCGACACTTCATAGGAGACCATCTGGGCCGCGGAGCGGAGCGCACCGAGGAATGGGTATTTCGAGTTGGACGCCCAACCGCCCATGATAACGCCGTACACTTCCAGCGAGGAGATGGCGAAAACGTAGAGAATACCGACATTGATGCTGGCAACCGCCCAACCTTCATCAAACGGTATGACGGCCCAGGCGGCCAGCGCGAGAACGGCAGAAACCACCGGAGCCAGGATGAAGACACCCTTGTTGGCACCGGACGGGATGATCGGTTCCTTGACGACGAATTTGAGGAAATCGGCAAAGGACTGCAGCAGCCCCCAGGGACCCACGACATTCGGACCGCGGCGCAACATGACAGCGGCCCAGACCTTGCGATCGAACCAGAGGATGAAGGCGGTGAAAATAAGGAGCGCCACCAGCACCAACACCGACTGTGCGACGATGATGATCGCTGGCCAGACATAGGTGATAAAGAAGAGTTCCATATCTGTCCCTATTCCGCTGCCTGTTTGAACCCGCCTGCGGCGAGTTGCGAGCATTCCGCCATTACCGCGGAGGCGCGCGCAATCGGGTTTGTCAGATAGAAGTCTTTGACCGGAGAGGCAAATGCTGATTTGCCGGTGCGTCCGCTTGTCCCGGCCAATTTGGCAATATCGTCGGCATTGCCGGACTCGATCTGGTCGATTTGCGCCAGATGCGGATGCTGTTCGTAGAGACCGGCACGAAGCTGGACGAGCGAGTCGAAGGGCAGTTTGTGGCCAAGCACGTCGGACAGCGCGCGCAGAATGGCCCAGTCTTCCTTGGCATCGCCCGGTGCAAACGCGGCGCGGTTGGTCATCTGCACCCTGCCCTCGGTATTGACGTAGGTTCCCGACTTTTCGGTGTAGGTCGAAGCCGGAAGGATCACATCGGCGCGATGGGCACCGGCATCACCGTGGGTTCCGATGTATACGGTGAATGCATCACCGGTCTTTTTCATGTCGAGTTCATCGGCGCCGAGCAGGAACAACACATCCGTGTCACCGAGCATGGCAGAGACATCCTTGCCGCCCTCACCCGGGACAAATCCGATATCCAGGCCGCCGGCGCGAGCCGCGGCGGTGTGAAGGACGCCGAAACCGTTCCAGTCAGCCGTTAACGCGCCAGACTTCCTGGTAACTTCCGCCGCAAGCGACAGAACCGTTTTACCGTCGGATCTGGACAGCGCGCCTTGACCGACGATGATCATCGGGCGCTCGGCTTTCTTCAACGTGGCGAAGAACTTGCCCTTGCCCGATGCCAGTTCCTTCAGTGTTTCCGGTCCGGCACCGAGCTGTTCATAGTCATAGCGCAAATCACCAACATTACCGATGACGCCGACTGGAAAGTTGTCCATGCGCCAGCGCTTGCGAATGCGGGCGTTCAGCACCGATGCCTCGAAGCGCGGATTGGCGCCAACGATCAACAGCGCATCGGCATCCTCAATGCCATCGATTGTCGGATTGAAGAGGTAGCTGGCGCGGCCCATAGCCGGATCAAGCGCTGCGCCATCCTGGCGGCAATCGGTGTTAGCCGAACCAAGTGACGCCAGCAGCAGTTTGAGCGCGTACATTTCTTCGACCGCCGCGAGATCACCGGCAACCGCACCGATGCGGTCGCCGGAAACGCCATCCAGCGCAGATTTAACGGCGGCGAACGCTTCGGGCCAGCTTGCCGCCTGCAGTTTACCGCCTTTGCGTACATAGGGCTTGTCGAGGCGCTGTGACCGCAATCCGTCCCAGATAAACCGCGTCTTGTCTGAAATCCATTCCTCGTTCACTGCCTCGTTCAGCCGCGGCATGATGCGCATGACCTCGCGGCCACGCGTATCGACGCGGATTGCCGAACCGACCGCGTCCATCACGTCAATGGATTCCGTCTTGTTCAGTTCCCAGGGCCGCGCCTGAAACGCATAGGGTTTTGAGGTCAACGCGCCGACGGGACAAAGATCAATGACATTGCCCTGCAGTTCCGAGGTCATGGCGTTTTCGAGATAGGTGGTGATTTCGGCGTCTTCTCCGCGGCCGATCAACCCTAGCTCGGATATGCCCGCAACCTCGGTGGTGAAACGGACACAGCGTGTGCAGTGGATGCAGCGGGTCATGATGGTCTTGACCAGCGGGCCGATATATTTGTCTTCCACGGCACGTTTGTTCTCGGCGTAGCGCGAAGCGTCGACACCGAAAGCCATGGCCTGATCCTGCAAATCGCACTCACCACCCTGATCGCAGATCGGACAATCCAGCGGATGGTTGATCAGCAGGAACTCCATCACGCCTTCACGGGCCTTCTTGACCATCGGCGTGTTGGTGAACACTTCCGGCGGTTCTCCATTCGGACCGGGCCGCAGATCGCGAACGCCCATGGCACAGGAGGCTGCCGGTTTCGGCGGTCCACCCTTCACCTCGACAAGGCACATGCGGCAGTTGCCGGCAATCGACAACCGCTCATGGAAACAGAAACGCGGCACTTCCGCACCCGCCGCTTCAGCCGCCTGCAGATTTCCGCCCTTGCGTACATAGGGCTTGTCGAGGCGCTGCGATCGCAGCCCGTCCCAGACAAAGCGGGTCTTGTTGGAAATCCATTCCTCGTTCACCGCTTCGTTCAACCTCGGCCTGATGCGCATGACCTCGCGGCCACGCGTATCGACCCGGATTGCCGAACCGACCGCGTCCATCACATCGATGGATTCCGTCTTGTTCAGTTCCCAGGGCCGCGCCTGAAACGCATACGGTTT